>NZ_QLAD01000008.1:132912-179662 GCF_024355235.1 Pseudomonas sp. S12(2018) | reverse complement strand
TACGCGGCCAGCCTTGATGCCGCGGCCCATGCGATAGGCGCGGTTGATGTCGCGGGTCCATACACCGGCGCCCAGGCCGAATTCGGTGTCGTTGGCAATGGCCAGGGCCTCGGCTTCGTCCTTGAAGGTGGTGATGCTGACCACCGGGCCGAAGATCTCTTCCTGGAACACGCGCATCTTGTTGGTGCCCTTGAGCAGGGTCGGCTGGATGTAGTAACCGGTCGACAGGTTGCCCTCGAGTTTTTCCACCTTGCCGCCCGTGAGCAGTTCGGCGCCTTCCTTCTCGGCGATTTCCAGGTACGAGAGAATCTTGTCGAACTGCTGCTCGGAGGCCTGGGCGCCGACCATGGTGTCGGTGTCCAGCGGGTCGCCACGCTTGATCTGCTTGATCTTCTTCATCACCTCCTGCATGAACGCCGGGTAGATCGATTCCTGCACCAGTGCGCGCGACGGGCAGGTGCACACCTCGCCCTGGTTGAAGAACGCCAGCACCAGGCCTTCGGCGGCCTTCTCGATGAAGCTCTGCTCGGCCTGCATGATGTCTTCGAAGAAGATGTTCGGCGACTTGCCGCCCAGCTCCACTGTGCTGGGGATGATGTTCTCGGCAGCGCATTTCATGATGTGCGAACCCACCGGGGTGGAGCCGGTGAAGGCGATCTTGGCGATGCGCTTGCTGGTGGCCAGCGCTTCGCCGGCTTCACGGCCATAGCCCTGCACCACGTTGAGCACGCCCGGTGGCAGCAGGTCGCCGATCACTTCGAGCAGCACGCTGATGCCCAGCGGGGTCTGTTCGGCCGGCTTGAGCACCACGCAGTTGCCGGCGGCCAGGGCCGGGGCGAGCTTCCAAGCGGCCATCAGGATCGGGAAGTTCCACGGGATGATCTGCCCGACCACGCCCAGCGGTTCGTGGATGTGATAGGCCACGGTGTTGCCGTCGATTTCAGCGGCGCTGCCTTCCTGGGCGCGCAGGCAGCCGGCGAAGTAGCGAAAGTGATCGGCGGCCAGCGGGATGTCGGCGTTGAGGGTTTCGCGTACCGCCTTGCCGTTGTCCCAGGTTTCGGTGATGGCCAGCAGTTCGAGGTTCTGCTCGATGCGGTCGGCGATTTTCAGCAGGATCAGCGAGCGCGCCTGCACCGAGGTGGTGCCCCAGGCATCGGCGGCCGCATGGGCGGCGTCCAGCGCCTTGTCGATGTCTTCGGCACTGGAGCGTGGGAACTCGGCAATCGGCTGGCCGTTGACCGGCGAGGTGTTGGTGAAGTACTCGCCTTTGACCGGTGGCACGAACTCGCCGTTGATGTAGTTGCCGTAGCGGCTCTTGAAGGAAACGATCGCGCCGTCGGTACCGGGATGTGCGTAACGCATGGTGTGTCTCCTGGCTATTGTGCTTGTAGGGAGGATGTAAAGCGTAGTGCAAGGCACGGGCCACTGCCCGGTGGCCTAGTTAAATCAAGGGCTTGGCGCGGCGCGGAGGGCGCCCCGCAGGCGCTGTGTGCCAGCCCCGGCACAGCCTGGGTGACACTCTGTACCCGTCGTGGCACACAACGTGACCCGACGGTCCCGCCACCATTGCAATGCACTGGCGGCAGGAGGATGCTGGGTTCATCTCGTGTGCGGAGAACAATAAAAAGTGCAGAGCAATCATCTGAGCCGGCACGCCCGGCAAGTGCTCACCGTCACCCAGGGCAAGGCGCTGTTGCAGGGGCCGGGCAGCGACCCGTCGATCGCCCGTTCCTGGCTGCGCTGCCTGGAGGACTACCACCTCGACCCGGCCCAGAGCGTTGCGCCCACCGTGCTCGAGCACGGGCGGCTGCTGGAGAGCCGTGAGCGCCTGCAGCAGGTGCTGCAGATCGCCGGCAACGAGATGAACAGCCTGCACCAGCAACTCTGCGGCGCCGGGCACGCGGTTCTGCTGACCGATGCACGCGGGGTGATCCTCAACTGCGTCACCGCACCCACCGAGCGGCGCATCTTCGAGCGCGCCGGGCTCTGGCTGGGCGCCGACTGGAGCGAGGCCTGCGAAGGCACCAACGGTATTGGCACCTGCCTGGTCGAGCGCCAGGCCCTGACCATTCACCAGGATGAACACTTTCGCGGGCGCCATACCGGGCTGACGTGCTCGGCCAGCCCGGTGTTCGATCCGCAGGGCGAGCTGCTGGCAGTGCTCGACGTGTCGTCGGCGCGCCCCGACATGTCGCGCCAGAGCCAGTTCCACACCATGGCGCTGGTCAACCTCTCGGCCAAGATGATCGAGAGCTGCTACTTCCTGCGCCATTTCGAAAACCACTGGCTGTTGCGCTTTCACCTGCAGGCCGAATCGGTCGGGCTGTTCAGCGAGGGGCTGCTGGCGTTCGATGGCGAGGGGCGTATCTGTGCGGTCAACCAGAGTGCGCTGAACCTGCTGGCAACGGCACGCGGTGGGCTGCTCGGCCAGCCAGTGGAGGCGTTTTTCGACTGCGCGCTGGATGAACTGCTCGGGCGTGCCACGGCGGCCGCCAGCACCAGCTGGCCGCTGCGTACCCGCGATGGCCGTGTGCTGTTCGCCAGCCTGCGCGGCCAGGCCCGTGCGGTGGCGCCACCGCTTGCACCGTCGGCCACCAGCACGCCAATGCCGGCACAACGCATCTGCCTGGTCGACCCGGCACTGCAACAGGATTTTCGGCGTGCGCTACGGGTGTTCGAGCGCGACGTGCCGCTGCTGCTCAACGGCGAAACCGGGTGCGGCAAGGAGGCCTTCGCCAAGGCCGTGCACCAGGCCAGCCAGCGCGCGGGCAAACCGTTCGTCGCGCTCAACTGTGCGTCGATCCCGGAGAGCCTGATCGAGAGCGAGCTGTTCGGCTATCGCGGCGGCAGCTTTACCGGGGCGCGCAAGGAGGGCATGCGCGGCAAGCTGCAACAGGCCGACGGCGGCACCTTGCTGCTGGACGAGATCGGCGACATGCCGCTGGCCCTGCAGACGCGCCTGCTGCGGGTGCTCGAGGAGCGCCAGGTGGTACCGATCGGCGGCGAGCCGCAGGCGGTGGATGTGCGCATCATCAGTGCCACCCACCGTGACCTGCTGGGCCGGGTCGAGGCCGGCAGCTTTCGCGAAGACCTGTATTACCGCCTCAATGGCCTGGAGGTCGCCCTGCCGGCATTGCGTGAGCGCAGCGACAAGGCGCAGTTGCTCGACTTTGTCCTCGCCGAGGAAGCCGCGGGCCAACCTGTGCGGCTAGAGCCGTCGGCACGCCGGGCGCTGCTGGAATTTGCCTGGCCCGGCAACGTGCGCCAGTTGCGCAATGTGCTGCGTACCCTGGTGGCCCTGTGCGAGGATGGCCGCATCGCATTCGACGACCTGCCGCCGGTAGTGCGCCAGCCCCCGGCAGCGCTCGAGCCCAGGGTTGCCAGGCCGCAGGCCGAACACCCGCTGGACGACGCCGAGCGGGCCGCGCTGCTGCAGGCGCTGGAGCACAAGCGCTGGCACATGACCCAGGTAGCGGCGCAACTGGGGGTCAGCCGCAATACGCTGTACCGCAAGCTGCGCAAGCACGGGATTGCACGGGGCGCCTAGGCAAACTCAGGATGCGATTTTTCCCACCCTAAGCTACCCTGCCTCCACGTTTCGTGAGGTCGACCATGCACATTCATATTCTCGGTATCTGCGGTACTTTCATGGGCTCGCTGGCGGTGCTGGCCAAGGAGCTTGGCCACCGCGTCACCGGCTCCGACGCCAACGTCTATCCCCCCATGAGCACCCAGCTCCAGGCCCAGGGCATCGAGCTGCATCAAGGCTATGACGCCGCCCAGCTGGAGCCGGCCCCCGACCTGGTGGTGATCGGCAACGCACTGTCGCGGGGCAACCCGGCGGTGGAGTACGTGCTGAACAAGGGCCTGCCCTACGTGTCGGGCCCGCAGTGGCTGGCTGACCACGTGCTGCAGGGCCGTTGGGTACTGGCCGTGGCCGGCACCCACGGCAAGACCACCACCAGCAGCATGCTGGCCTGGGTGCTGGAGCATGCCGGGATGAGCCCCGGCTTTCTGATCGGCGGTGTGCCGCAGAACTTCTCGGTGTCGGCGCGCCTGGGCGCCACGCCGTTCTTCGTGGTCGAGGCCGACGAGTACGACAGCGCGTTCTTCGACAAGCGTTCCAAGTTCGTGCACTACCGTCCGCGCACCGCCATTTTGAACAACCTCGAGTTCGATCACGCAGACATCTTCCCTGATCTAGCTGCCATCGAGCGCCAGTTCCACCATCTTGTACGCACCATTCCGAGCGAAGGCCTGGTCATTTACCCCACCACCGAGCCGGCCCTGCAGAAGGTGATCGAGATGGGCTGCTGGACCCCGGTGCAGACCACCGGCGCCGGTGGCCAGTGGCAGGTGAAACTGCTCAGCGCCGACGGTTCGCGCTTCGAAGTCAGTTTCGAAGGCCAAGCCCAGGGCGTGGTGGAGTGGGAGCTGACCGGCCAGCACAACGTGGCCAACGCCTTGGCCACCCTGGCCGCTGCCCGCCATGTGGGCGTGGTGCCGGCCATCGGGATTGCCGCCTTGAGCGCGTTCAAGAGCGTCAAGCGGCGCATGGAAAAGGTCGCTGAAGTCCAGGGCGTGACCATCTATGATGACTTTGCCCACCATCCGACCGCCATTGCCACCACCCTCGATGGGCTGCGCAAGCGCATCGGCGACGCTCCGTTGATCGCGGTGATCGAGCCGCGCTCCAACTCCATGAAGCTGGGCGCCCACCGTGATGGCCTGCCCCAGAGCGTGTGCGATGCCGACCAGGTGATCTGGTATGCACCGCCCAATCTGGGCTGGGACCTGGCCGCCACCGCCGCCGAGTGCACGGTGCCGTCGATTGTCGCCGACAGTCTCGAGGCGATCATCGAGCGGGTCAAAAGCCAGGCCGCGCCGGGCACCCAGGTGGTGATCATGAGCAACGGCGGCTTTGGCGGGCTGCACGGCAAGCTGGCCGAGGCACTGCGATGAGCGGCCCGGAGCGCATCACGCTGGCCATGACCGGTGCCTCCGGGGCGCAGTACGGGTTGCGCCTGCTCGATTGCCTGGTGCGTGAAGACCGCGAGGTGCATTTTCTGATCTCCAAGGCTGCGCAACTGGTGATGTCGACCGAGACCGACGTGGTGTTGCCGGCCAAGCCGCAGTCGATCCAGGCGTTTCTGACCGAGTACACCGGCGCTGCGGCCGGGCAGATCCGGGTATACGGGCGCGAGGACTGGATGTCGCCGGTGGCCTCGGGCTCCGGGGCGCCGGCAGCGATGGTGGTGGTGCCCTGTTCCACCGGCACGCTGTCGGCAATCGCCACCGGGGCCTGCAACAACCTGATCGAGCGGGCCGCGGACGTGACCCTGAAGGAGCGTCGGCAGTTGATTCTGGTGCCGCGCGAGGCGCCTTTCTCGACCATCCACCTGGAGAACATGCTCAAGCTGTCGCAGATGGGCGCGGTGATATTGCCGGCCTCGCCGGGCTTCTATCACCAACCGCAGACCATCGACGACCTGGTGGACTTTGTGGTGGCGCGGATTCTCAACCTGCTGGATGTTCCGCAGGACATGCTGCCGCGCTGGGGCGAGCACCATGTTGGCGGCGAGGAGTGAAGGCGCTGCTGGTGGCAGGCCTGGCGGTGCTGGCACTGAGCAGCGGCTGCGCCACGGTGCGCACGCTGGATGCGGCCAAGCCGGGGGCACCGGTGGTGTATTCGGGTACGCGGCTGGATCTGTATGCGCTGCAGGGCGGTTGCTGCCCTGAAGACCGTTTTGGCGCGCCGGCACCGGCGTACCCGGGGCTGGACCTGCCGGGCAGTGCACTGCTCGATACGGTGTTGCTGCCGTTGTCGGTGCTGACGGTGCTGGGGGTGGGGTTTCAGGCTACCGGCGGGTTGTAGCCAGCGGCCTCATCGCGGGTCGAGCCCGCTCCCACAAGGGGCTCGACCCACGATGAGGCCTTTGAATTACTTACCCAATCTACGCAGTTCATCGGACTCCACGGTCCGGACCCCGTCCTGCTCTTCCAGCGCCAGGCGCCACAGCGCCCGCGCCAGTTGGCAGGCTTCGATGCCGCGGTACTTGCCCGGCAGCAGCCGCGACAACGGCCCGGCAAACTGTTCACCGAGCCGAGGCTCGATACGCTCGCCCAGCAGTACCGACGGCCGCGCGATGGTCAATTGCGGCCAGTCCTGCGCCATGAGTGCCTGTTCCATCTCGCCCTTGACCCGGTTGTAGAACACCGACGACTTGGGGTCGGCACCAATCGCGCTGACCACCAGCAGGTGCCGTGCACCCATTTCCCGCGCTCGCTTGCTGAACGCCACCACCATGTCCAGGTCGACGGCGCGAAACGCCGTTTCCGAACCTGCCTGTTTGATGGTGGTGCCCAGGCAGCAGAAGGCGATGTCCACGCGGCCGCTCAACTGCGGCAGGAACACCGCCGGGTCGCCGACCGGGTTCTCCAGGTGCGGGTGTTCGGCCAGCGGCCGGCGCGTGGGGGCCAGCACACGGCTCACGGTTGGCTCGTTGAGCAGCCGATCCAGCAAATGCTCACCAGTCAGCCCGGTGGCTCCGGCAATCAGGATGTGCTGAGGCGTCAGGTACATGATGTCTCTCCCTTGATACAGTCAGCTTAGTGGCTGCTTGTATTTTCTGCTTGTACCGCATCGGCACTTTGCAGTGCTTTTCGTGCCTGTTGCTGGCGCAGCTTCTGCCAGTGCTGCAGCACCCGTTGCGGCGCCCACAGCTGAGGTTCGGAAGCCTCGAAGCCATCGGCCTGCTCGCGCTGCTGCACCGTGGTCTTGGCCAGTTCGAAGGCCTGCTGCAGGTCGTCGGTCTGGTTCAGTGCCCGGGCGAACAGTGCTTCGCCGAAATAGGTGAAGTCGGCCTCTTCGGAGCAGCCGAATGACACCCGGTCGGCACGCGATGCGGTCATGATCAAGGTCTTGTCGTCCTTGAGTGAATCGATGTAACCCCCCGAGTAGCACGCAGAGATCACGATTATCTTGTCACGTTCCTTTAGTGGGGCAAGCGCGGCCGAGAGTTCATCGGCGGGCAGGTCGGCCAGTTGCAGGCGCGGCAGATCCAGCACCAGTTCATGTTCGTGGCTGCCGTGGCTGGTCAGGTAGATGAACACCAGGTCTTCGGGGCCGCTGCGCTCGGCCAGGGTGCGTGCGGCCCGCGCCAGGTTCTCGCGGGTGGCCAGGGGGCGGTCGGCCATGTGGTCGCGGTGGTTGACCAGGGCGACCTGGCCAGTGGCACCGAAACGGGTCTTGAGCATGTCGCTGACGTAGTCGGCCTCGCGCATGAACACGCTCTGGTTGCCATCGCCGGCCAGGGCCAGGCTGTACAGTTCGATGGCCGGGGTGGAGGCCGGTACCTGGGCCAGCGCCTTGTCGAGCAGGGTGCCCTGCTTGAGCAGGGCCAGCTCCAGGGGGTCGGGCAACAGGCGCCCGTGTTCGTCGCGCACGCGCAGGCCGTTTACCCAGTGGCCGCTTTCGACACTGCCGTCGACCTGCGTCAGCCGGCCTTTGCCCTGGTAGGTGTCGTTTTCGAAACCGCCGACGTACAGGCTGCCGTCGGGCAATTGCAGACGGCCCTGGCCGGCGAAGCGCCAGTCGCGAAACTCGCCCTTGTAGTGGCTGCCGTCGCTGCCGAACAGCTCGCCCTTGCCGGTCAGCGAGCCGTCGCGGAACTGGCCGATCCAAACGTCGCCATCGGCGTTTTCGTAACGGCCGCGACCTTGCAGGTGGTTGTCCTTGAATTCGCCGATGTACTGGTCGCCTTCGGCGCTGTTGAAGGTGCCGCTGCCCTGCAACTGGCCGTCGACGAAGCGCCCGCTGAACTGGTTGCCACTGGCATCGCTGCGGATGCCTTCGCCGTGGGGTTTGCCCTTGGCGAACAGGCCCTGGTACTGGCTGCCGTCGGCCAGGGTCAGTTCGCCGGCGCCGTTGTACTGGTCGTCCTTGAACTGCCCGCGATACTGCACCTGGCCTTCCCTGAGGGTGCCTTCGCCGTCACGCCGGCCAAGCTTGAAGCCGCCGCTGTAGTGGCTGCCCGGGGTGGTCAGCTCGCCCTGGCCGTGAAACAGACCCTGCTGGAACTCGCCGCGGTACACCTCGCCATTGCTGCCGTGCCATTCGCCGCGGCCCTGCCACTGGCCCTGCTGGAAGTTGCCGGCATACCAGCTGCCGTTGGGGTAGTCGATGCGCCCCGGGCCCTGCAGCAGGCCATTGACCACGTCGCCACGGTAGCGGCCGCCATCGGGCAGGCGGGCGTCGGGCGGTGACAGCGGTTCACCGTCGCCACAGGCGGCGAGCAGCAGGGTCAGGGCAAGGGGTACGAATGGGCGCATGGCGGGGTCCGGGCAAGTCAGGCCCCGAGTATGCCGCAGTTTGTCGCGGGTGAAACAGCCGCTGGCAGCTGTTTCACCTTGGGCGGGTCAGACGAAGCAGAGCGACAGCGGCTCGGCGATATAGGCGGGTTTGTCCTGGCCTTCGATTTCCAGGGTGGTGGTGGCCTTGAGCAGCCACTGGCCCGGTTTCTTCTCGATGGCCTCGCTCAGGTCGACCTTGAGACGAACCCGCGAACCGACCTTCACCGGCTGGATGAAGCGCACGCTGTCCAGGCCATAGTTGACGACCATCTTCAGCCCCTCGGGCAGCACGAGGATGTCTTCCATCAGCTTGGGAATCAGCGAAAGGGTGAGAAAACCGTGGGCAATGGTGCTGCCAAATGGCGTTTTTGCCGCCTTCACCGGGTCCACATGAATGAACTGGAAGTCGCCGGTAGCCTCGGCGAACAGGTTGATGCGCTCCTGGTCGATGGTCAGCCACTCGGAACGTCCCAGTTCCTTTCCAACGTACTGCGCCAGCTCTGCAACGGGTACATAGGGCATTGCGACTCTCCTGGTTGTCTTTGATTTTGTTGTGACTGCTACAGGTTCGACTGCTTAAGATCAGCACGCCGACCGGATGCGGTCAAGTCACCGTTGTTTCAGCGAATATCGGGGTATAGACCAGTCGTTAGCGTGCTTATAATGGCCGCCAGGCCTGAGGGAGAAGTGCAATGTTGTTGCGTGGTTTGACGTGGCTCGTGCTGTTCCAGTTGCTGGGGACGGCGATCAATCACCTGTTTCTGTCGATGCTGCCGGGGCCGATCATCGGGCTGGTGCTGTTGCTGGCGTACCTGATGCTGCGCGGCGAGGTCAGTGCGCCGTTGAGCGAGGCGGCCAGCAGCCTGCTGCGCTACCTGCCGTTGCTGCTGGTGCCGCCGGCGGTGGGGGTGATGGTGTACGCCGCCGACATTGCTGCCGACTTCTGGGCCATCGTCGGTTCGCTGGTGCTGTCGGTGCTGATCGCCCTGGCGTTCTGTGGCGTGCTCATGCAGAAGATGATTGCCCGTCAGGCCCGTCGTGAGGAAAAGCCATGAGCCTGGACTGGCACGGCGCCCTCGATGCGGTCATCCACCACCCGCTGTTCGGCATCGGTATCACCCTGGGGGCCTATCAGCTGGTGCTGGCGGCCTACGACAAGACCCGCTGGATCTTCCTGCAGCCGGTACTGGTATCGATGCTGGTGGTGATCGGTGTACTGGTGACGTGCGGCGTGTCCTATGCCGAGTACCGCAAGAGCACCGAAATCATGAACATCCTGCTGGGCCCGGCCACCGTGGCCCTGGCGGTCCCGCTCTACCTGAACCTGCGGCGTATTCGCCAGCTGTTGTGGCCGACCTTGACTACGCTGGTAATCGGCGGCCTGGTCGCGACCTGTGCCTGCCTGTTGCTGGGCTGGTGGTTCGGTGCCGAACACATGATCCTGATGACCATGGCGCCCAAGTCGGTGACTTCGCCGATTGCGATGCTGGTGGCCGAGCAGATCGGCGGGGTGGCGGCGCTGGCGGCAGTGTTCGTGCTGATCACCGGGGTGATCGGGGCGATCTTCGGCCCGGCCCTGCTGTCGGCCTGCGGGGTGAGCAGCCCGGAAGCCCGCGGCATGGCACTGGGCATCAGTGCGCACGCGGTGGGCACGGCGGTGGCGTTGGAAGAAAGCGAGGAAACCGGGGCCTTCGCGGCCCTGGGCATGAGCCTGATGGGAGTGGTCACGGCGGTGTTCCTGCCGTTGGCGGTCAGCTTGGTTGCCTGAGGATATTCGATGACATTGCCCCTGTTTCCACTCAATACCGTGCTGTTCCCCGGCTGCAAGCTCGACCTGCAGATCTTCGAGGCGCGTTACCTGGACATGATCGGCCGCTGCATGAAGCAGGGCGGCGGGTTCGGCGTGGTGTGCATCCTCGAAGGCGAGCAGGTGGGCAATGCCCCGTCGGGGTTCGCGACAATCGGCTGCGAGGCGTTGATACGCGACTTCCAGCAGCAGGACAACGGCCTGCTGGGCATTCGCGTCGAGGGTGTGCGGCGCTTCGATGTCGGCCCCTACGAGGTGCAGAAGGACCAACTGCTGCTGGCCGACGTGAACTGGCGCAGCGAACAGCCCGACGCCCCCCTGGAGGAGGACGATCACGACCTGCTGGCATTGCTCGGCGCGCTGGGCGAGCACCCGATGGTGGCGGCACTGGATATGCCGGTCGAAGTCATCGGCCAGCAGGCACTGGCCAACCAGCTGGCCTACCTGCTGCCCTTCGAGGATGAAGACAAGCTCGATCTGCTGGCCATCGATTCGCCCCGCCAGCGCCTGGACGCGATCCAGGCGCTGCTCGAGCGGCTGCAGGGCGAGTTGTTCGCCTAGGTCTCAGTACTGGTAGCGCAGCAGGGCATGGGGCAAGGCATGCAGGGCGAAGAACGCCAGGGTGCCGGCGCAGGCCGGCAGGATCAGCCACCACACCTTGAGCGGCATGGCGCCGAGCGGTTCGCGGTGCTGCACCAGGCTCAGGCTGGCGGCGCACACGCAGCAGGCCAGCAGCGAGCCGGCGAGGATGTCGGTGGGCCAGTGTGCACCCAGGTAGACCCTGGACAGGGCAATCGACATCGCCGGCAGGCACCCCAGCAGAATCCAGGTCAGGCGCATGCGTGGCGGCTGGCCACGACCGGCCAGCACCGCCAGCGTCAGAAAGAACGCGAATGACGCCGAACTGTGGCCACTGGGCATGCTGTAGGAGGTCAGCGGGTCGCTGAGCACTTCGGGGCGCGCGCGGGCGAACAGCCACTTGAGTGTGCCGTTGGCCAGCGCCGTGCCCATCAGCGTGCAGGCGGCGAAGATCGCCGGGCGCCACTGCCGGCTCAGCAGCAGCAGGCCGGTGAGCACACCGCCCACCACGAACTGCGTGCGGAAGTCGCCCAGGCGGGTGATCAGTACGATGGTGCCGTCCAGCGTGGCGCGGCGGTGTTCCTGCACCAGCGTCATCAGGCCCTGGTCGAAATCGTTCAGGTACGGCCAGCCGATGAACACCGCAGCCAGCATTACCAGGCTCAGGCCGGCGATCAGCCGTGTGCCGTAGCGCTTGCTGCGCAGGCTGGTGCTGATGCTCAGGCCGATCAATAGTGCGAGGCCGGCGGCGATGATGCCTGCTTCGGTCCAGAACCCTTCGGGCAGCGGCAGGCGCATGGCCGCGCCGGTGGCCCAGCCGGGCAGCAGGTAGGCCACCGCCCAGCCGGCACCTGCCAACAGGCTGACGGCGATGAAGCGTGGCAAGGGCATGTCGAACATGCCCGCCACCATCGGCAGCATCGGCCGCAGCGGGCCGATGAAGCGCCCCACCAGCAGGCTGGCGATGCCATAGCGCTGGAAGTAGCTCTCGGCGCTGCCGATCCATTCGGGGTGGTGGCGCAGCAGCGGTAGGCGCCGGATGTTCTGGTGGAAGCGCCGGCCCAGGGTGTAGGAAATCGCATCGCCCAGCAGCCCGCCCAGAAAGCCCAGCAGCAGGGTTTCGCTCAGGCCCAGTGCGCCGCTGCCGGCGAGAACCGCCACGGCGAACAGCAGGATGGTGCCGGGCACGATGAGCCCGGCGATGGCCAGGCATTCGACGCAGGCCACGATGAAGATTGCCAGGCCGAGCCATTGCGGGTTCGCGGTCAGCCAGCCGGTCAGGCTGTCGAGCCATGGGCCCATGGTGTCAGTTTCCTTGTGTCAGTAAGAAATAGTCGCGGCCTTCGACTTGCCCACGGCGCAGCGGGTTCCGGGTGCAGTGCGCGGCGAAGTCGGCGTCGACGAAACGGTAGGGCAGATGTTCGTCGCGCCCTTGGGGAATGCCCAGGCGTGTGGTCTGAATAATGTGTTTCACGGTTATGCCGCAGTCTTCGACGAACAGCCGCTCGGGGTCGAAACGCTGGGCGTCCCAGTGCGGGACTTTCAGCCCCAGGGCCTTGCATAGCAGGGTCTGGCCGGCACACAGGCGCTGATCGGCGCGCGGCTGGCCGCTGGCGTCGGGGTTGTTCAGCTGCATCTGCGCCAGGCTGTTGTGGTCGCTGACGGCATCCACCCAGGGGTAGGCCGACTTGATCAGCACCGCGTTGCCGGGGCCGTGGGCGCTGAAGTTGAGCGAATCGCCGCCACGGGCGTAGTACATGTAGATGTGGCCGCCATCGAGGAACAGGGCCTTGCGTTTTTCGGTGTAGCCCAGCGAGGCGTGGCTGCCCTTGTCGGTGACGTAATAGGCTTCGGTCTCGATGATGCGCGCCGACAGCCACAGCTCGCCCTGACGATGGCGGATTACCTTGCCGAGCAGGGCCTTGGCCAGGGTCTGGGCGTCGCGGTCGAAGAAGCTGTCGGGGAGGGCCCGGGGCGGGCAGGGGGCGAATTCGGTCATGGGCGCGATAATAGCAATTTATGGTCCGGGTCGGCGGCGGGGCTTTGCTGGAGCCGGCCTTGCCGGCGAAGGGACGCGCTACGGTACATCTTCATACACTGTTTTCGACCATCCGCCTGACACCGCTGGGCGTATACCTGCATGACAGTTATAATCAGCCGATTTTCCCCTCCGCCAAGACACTGAGCCCATGACTGAGTCCGTTCTTGACTACATGACCCGCCTGGGTCGCGCCGCCCGTGAGGCCGCGCGCGTGATTGCCCGCGCCAGCACCGCGCAGAAGAACTGCGCCCTGCACGCTGCCGCCAATGCCCTGGACGCCGCCCGCGCCGAGCTGGGCGCCGCCAACGAACTGGACCTGGCTGCCGGCCGCGCCAATGGTCTGGAGCCGGCCATGCTCGAGCGCCTGGCGCTGACCCCGGCCCGCATCGACGGCATGATCGTCGGCCTGCGCCAGGTGGCCAGCCTGCCGGACCCGGTCGGTGCCATCCGCGACATGAGCTATCGCCCCTCCGGCATCCAGGTCGGCAAGATGCGCGTACCGCTGGGCGTCATCGGCATCATCTACGAGTCGCGCCCCAACGTGACCATCGACGCTGCCAGCCTGTGCCTGAAGTCGGGCAACGCCACCATCCTGCGTGGCGGCTCCGAAGCCATTCATTCCAACCGTGCCATTGCCGCCTGCATCCAGCGCGGCCTGGCCGAGGCCGACCTGCCCGCGGCGGTGGTGCAGGTGGTCGAGGTCACCGACCGCGAGGCGGTGGGCGCGCTGATCAGCATGCCCGAGTACGTCGACGTGATCGTGCCCCGTGGCGGCAAGGGCCTGATCGAACGGGTCAGCCGCGACGCACGGGTGCCGGTGATCAAGCACCTGGACGGCATCTGCCACGTGTACGTGGCCGAGCACGCCGAGCTGGACAAGGCCCAACGCATCGCCTTCAACGCCAAGACCTATCGCTACGGCATCTGCGGCGCCATGGAAACCCTGCTGGTCGACCAGTCGGTCGCTGCGGCGTTCCTGCCGGCGATGGCCAGCCAGTTTCGCGACAAGGGCGTGGAGCTGCGGGGCTGCGAGCGCACCCGGCAGATCATCGAGGCACTGCCGGCCAGCGAAGACGACTGGAGCACCGAGTACCTGGCGGCGATTCTGTCGATTCGCGTGGTCGATGGCCTGGATGCGGCCATCGAGCACATCAACCACTATGGTTCGCACCATACCGATTCGATCGTCACCGAACACCAGGGTCAGGCCCGGCGCTTTACCGCCGAGGTCGACTCCTCGTCGGTGATGATCAACACCCCGACCTGCTTTGCCGACGGCTTCGAGTACGGCCTGGGGGCCGAGATCGGCATCTCCACCGACAAGCTGCATGCACGCGGCCCGGTCGGACTGGAAGGGCTGACCTGCGAGAAGTACGTGGTGATCGGTGACGGCCAGCTGCGCGGTCAGGAGTCGTTCTGACCTTGGCCGAGCACAGCCCGCTCGCCGTTGCTGCCACGCCGTCGCCCGCCCGGCGCATCGGCGTGCTCGGCGGCACGTTCGATCCGGTGCACATCGGTCACCTGCGCAGTGCGCTGGAGGTGGCCGAAGTGCTGACGCTGGACGAACTGCGCCTGATGCCCAATGCGCGCCCGCCGCACCGCGACATGCCGCAGGTGTCGGCGCAGGATCGCCTGGCCATGGTCGAACGAGCGGTCGAGGGCGTGCCCCTGCTGAGCGTCGATGCGCGTGAGCTGGCCCGGGACAAGCCGTCCTACACCATCGATACGCTGGAGCTGATGCGCGCCGAAATGGCCGCTGACGACCAGTTGTTCCTGCTGCTGGGCTGGGACGCATTCTGCGGCCTGCCGAGCTGGCATCGCTGGGAAGAGTTGTTGCAACACTGTCATATCCTGGTGCTTCAGCGCCCGGATGCCGACGTCGAGTCGCCGGATGCCCTGCGCAACCTGCTGGCCGCACGTTCGGTGAGTGACCCGCAAGCCCTGCAGGGGCCGGCCGGGCACATAGCATTCGTCTGGCAGACACCCTTGTCGGTGTCGGCCACGCAGATCCGACAGCTGCTGGCCAGCGGCAAGTCGGTGCGGTTTCTGGTGCCGGACGCAGTACTGGCCTATATCGATGCGCACGGCCTGTACCGTGTGCCGAACTGAGTGCGCCAACGGCGCCTCATACCTACGAGTTGAATGAGTTTTATATGAGCAAGCAAGAAATGATTAAAGGCGAAGAGCTGGTCAAGGTCGCGGTAGCTGCCCTTGAAGACGTCAAGGCCCAGGACGTCCTGGTCATCGACGTTCGCGACAAGCAGAGCATCACCGACTACATGATCATCGCCACCGGTACCTCCAACCGTCAGATCAGCGCGATGCTGGACAAGGTCCGCCAGATGGTCAAGGAGAAGGGCGTTCGTCCGCTGGGCGAAGAAGGCAAGGGCGACAGCGACTGGGTGCTGCTGGACCTGGACGACGTCATCGTGCACATGATGACCGCCTCGGCCCGTCAGTTCTACGACCTGGAGCGCCTGTGGAAAGGTGCCGAGCAGAGCCGTGCCGCCGATGGCAAGCACCACAGCCCGGAGCACACCCACGAGCACTTCGCCAAGCTCAACAAAGACCAGGAATAAGGTAGCCCCGTGCGTCTGCGTCTGATCGCGGTCGGCTCGCGCATGCCCAAATGGGTCGAGGACGGCTGGCATGAATATGCCAAGCGCCTGCCGTCGGAGCTGTCCCTGGAGCTGGTGGAGATACCGCTCAACACGCGCGGCAAGAATGCTGACGTTGCCCGCCTGATTCGTCAGGAGGGCGAGGCCATGCTGGCCAAGGTCCAGCCGGGCGAGCGTATCGTCACCCTCGAGGTGCACGGCAAGCCGTGGAGCACCGAACAGCTGGCGGTCGAACTGGACCGCTGGCGCCTCGACTCGCGTACCGTCAACTTCATGGTCGGCGGCCCCGAAGGGCTGGCGCCGGAAGTCTGTGCGCGGGCCGAGCAGCGCTGGTCGCTGTCGCCGCTGACCTTGCCGCACCCGTTGGTAAGGATACTGATCGGCGAGCAGCTGTACCGCGCCTGGACCGTGTTGTCCGGGCACCCTTACCACAAATAGTCGTAAGCCTTTTCAATGTCGCAGCCGATTCGCCTCAAGGACCACGAGAAAGACGCCCGCCTGGTGCGTAGCCGCGTCGTGGTCGGCGCAGTCGCGATCGTGCTGCTGATTTGCGTGCTGATCGCCCGGCTGTACTACCTGCAGGTCATTCAGTACGACTACCACTCCACGCTGTCGGAGAACAACCGGGTGCATGTGCAGCCGATCCCGCCGACACGCGGGCTGATCTTCGACCGCAACGGGGTGATCGTCGCCGACAACCGGCCAAGCTTCAGCCTCACCATGACCCGCGAGCGTTCCGGTGACTGGCAGCAGGTGCTCGATTCCATCGTCGAGGTGCTGGAGCTGACCGAGGACGACCGGGCACTGTTCGAAAAACGCATGCGCCAGGGGCGTCGGCCCTTCGAGCCGGTACCGATCCTGTTCGAGCTGACCGAAGAGCAGATCGCCCGGATAGCGGTGAACCAGTTCCGTCTGCCGGGTGTGGAGGTGGCGGCGCAGCTGGTACGCCATTACCCGCAGGGTGCGCACTTTGCGCATTCGGTCGGCTATGTGGGGCGCATCAACGAAAAAGAGCTCAAGTCCCTCGACCCGGTCAACTACAGTGGCACCCACCATATCGGCAAGACCGGTATCGAGCGCTTCTACGAAGCCGAGCTGCATGGCCAGGTCGGCTACGAAGAGGTCGAGACCAACGCCCGTGGCCGGGTGCTGCGGGTGCTCAAGCGTACCGATCCGATCCCCGGCAAGGACATCGTCCTGAGCCTGGACATCAAGTTGCAGGAAGCCGCCGAAGCGGCGCTGGGCGGTCGTCGTGGCGCGATCGTGGCGCTCGACCCGAACACAGGTGAAGTGCTGGCGATGGTCAGTCAGCCGAGCTTCGACCCCAACCCCTTCGTCACCGGCATCAGCTTCA
Organism: Pseudomonas sp. S12(2018); assembly: GCF_024355235.1. NCBI lineage: Bacteria > Pseudomonadati > Pseudomonadota > Gammaproteobacteria > Pseudomonadales > Pseudomonadaceae > Pseudomonas > Pseudomonas sp. S12(2018). The sequence goes on along the minus strand of NZ_QLAD01000008.1, from coordinate 162,911 downwards.
AGGCCTATGCCGAGCTGCGCGACTCGATCGACCGCCCGCTGTTCAACCGCGTACTGCGCGGCCTGTATCCGCCGGGGTCGACGATCAAGCCGGCAGTGGCCATCGTCGGCCTGGACACCGGCGCGGTCACGGCCACCTCGCGGGTGTTCGACCCGGGCTACTACCAACTGCCCAACTATGACCACAAGTACCGCAACTGGAACCGCACCGGTGATGGCTGGGTCGACCTCGACACGGCGATCATGCGTTCCAACGACACCTATTTCTACGACCTGGCGCACAAGGTCGGCATCGACCGGCTTTCGGCCTACATGAACCGCTTCGGCATCGGCCAGAAGGTCGCGCTGGACATGTTCGAGGAATCCTCCGGGCTGATGCCGTCGCGTGACTGGAAGCGCGCGACCCGGCGCCAGGCCTGGTTCCCCGGCGAGACACTGATCCTCGGCATCGGCCAGGGCTACATGCAGGCCACGCCGCTGCAACTGGCCCAGGCCACCGCGCTGATCGCCAGCAAGGGCAAGTGGAACCGCCCGCACCTGGCCAAGACCGTCGAGGGCGTGCGCCCGGTGGACGAGAACCCGATGGAAGACATCGTGCTGCGTGACAAGGCCGACTGGAACAGGGTCACCCACGGCATGGAGATGGTGATGCACGGTGCCCGTGGTACCGCGCGCAAGGCCGCCATCGGCGCGCAGTACCGCATCGCCGGCAAGAGTGGTACTGCGCAGGTGGTCGCGATCAAGCAGGGCGAGAAGTATGACCGCAACAAGGTGCAGGAGCGTCACCGCGACCACGCCCTGTTCGTGTCCTTCGCCCCGGCCGAAAACCCGAAGATCGTGGTGTCGGTGATGGTCGAGAACGGCGAGTCCGGCTCCGGCGTGGCCGCCCCCGTGGTGCGCCAGGTGATGGACGCCTGGCTGCTCGACCAGAACGGTCGCCTCAAGCCTGAATACGCCAACCCCGCGGGCGCCCCGACCAATGTGTCGGTGACCACCCCGGCCGCCCCGCCAGCCAACCCTACAACCGCGCAGGAAACGGCCCGTGAAGAGTAATTTCGATCGCATGCTCTCCAGCGAGGACGTGATGCGCCGCCGCGCCAGCTTCCTGCAGCGCATCCACGTCGACGGCCCGCTGCTGGTGCTGCTGCTGACCCTGGCCGCCGGCAGCCTGTTCGTGCTGTATTCGGCCAGCGGCAAGAACTGGGACATGCTGCTCAAGCAGGCGTCCTCGTTCGGCCTGGGCCTGGTGTCGATGTTCGTCATCGCCCAGCTGGAGCCACGCTTCATGGCGCGCTGGGTGCCACTGGCGTACGTCGGCGGGGTGATCCTGCTGGTGGTGGTGGACGTGATGGGCCACAACGCCATGGGCGCCACGCGCTGGATCAACATCCCCGGGGTGATCCGCTTCCAGCCGTCGGAGTTCATGAAGATCATCATGCCGGCGACCATCGCCTGGTACCTGGCCAAGCGCACCCTGCCGCCGCACCTCAAGCACGTGATGATCAGCCTGATCCTGATCGGTGTGCCGTTCATTCTCATCGTGCGCCAGCCCGACCTGGGCACCGCGTTGCTGATCCTGGCCTCGGGCGCGTTCGTGCTGTTCATGGGCGGGCTGCGCTGGCGCTGGATCCTCAGCGTGCTGGCGGCGGCAGTGCCGGTGGCGGTGGCGATGTGGTTCTTCGTCATGCACGACTACCAGAAGCAGCGCGTGCTGACTTTCCTCGACCCGGAAAGCGACCCGTTGGGCACCGGCTGGAACATCATCCAGTCCAAGGCGGCGATCGGCTCGGGTGGGGTATTCGGCAAGGGTTGGCTGCTCGGCACCCAGTCGCACCTGGACTTTCTGCCCGAGAGCCACACCGACTTCATCATCGCCGTGCTCGGCGAGGAATTCGGCCTGGTGGGCATCTGCGCGCTGCTGCTGATCTACCTGCTGCTGATCGGTCGCGGCCTGGTGATCACGGCCCAGGCGCAGACACTGTACGGCAAGCTGCTGGCCGGCAGCCTGACCATGACCTTCTTCGTATACGTGTTCGTCAATATCGGTATGGTGAGCGGCCTGTTGCCCGTGGTGGGCGTGCCGCTGCCCTTCATCAGCTATGGCGGAACTTCGCTCGTGACGCTGCTGTCAGCGTTTGGGGTTTTGATGTCGATCCACACGCACCGCAAATGGATCGCGCAGGTTTGAATAAGGTGAACAATTCAATGCAAGCAATGCGTGGCTGGGTGGCTCGCTGTGCCCCCTGGGTCGGGCTGTTGGGGCTGCTGGCCCCAGGTCAGCAGGCGAGTGCCGCCGATTATGACGGCTCGCCCCAGGTGGCCGAGTTCGTCGGCGAGATGACCCGCGACTACGGCTTTGCCGGCGAGCAACTGATGGCGGTGTTTCGCGAGGCGCAGCGCAAGCAGTCGATCCTGGATGCGATCTCGCGCCCGGCCGAGCGGGTCAAGCCGTGGAAGGAATACCGGCCGATGTTCATCACCGACGCGCGCATCGCCCGCGGTGTGGACTTCTGGCGCCAGCACGAGGCCACCCTGGCGCGCGCCGAAAAGGAATACGGCGTGCCTGCCCAGGTGATCGTGGCGATCATCGGCGTGGAGACCTTCTTTGGCCGCAACACCGGCAATTACCGGGTGATCGACGCGCTGTCGACCCTGGGCTTCGATTACCCGCCGCGGGCCGAGTTCTTCCGCAAGGAGCTGCGCGAGTTCCTGCTGCTGGCCCGCGAAGAGCAGGTCGACCCGCTGACCCTCAAGGGCTCGTACGCCGGCGCCATGGGCCTGCCGCAGTTCATGCCCAGCAGCTTTCGCGCCTATGCCGTGGACTTCGACGGCGACGGCCACATCAATATCTGGACCAACCCGGACGATGCCATCGGCAGCGTGGCCAGCTACTTCAAGCGCCATGGCTGGGTGGCCGGCGAGGGCGTGGTCAGCCGCGCCCAGGTGCGTGGCGAACGTGTCGACGAGGGCCTGAGCCCGGGTATCGAGGCGGTCAAGACCGTCGCGCAGTTGCGGGCACTGGGCTGGTCGAGTCATGATGCGCTGCGCGATGATCTGCCGGTCACCGCCTTCCGGCTCGAAGGCGACAACGGCCCGGAATACTGGCTGGGCCTGAAGAATTTCTACGCGATCACTCGCTACAACCGCAGCGTGATGTACGCCATGGCGGTACATCAACTCTCGGATCAGCTGGTCCAGGCAAGGGGCGCCAGGTAATGCGCGTACTGTTTACTGACACATCTCTCAAACTGATCGGTTGCGCGGCCCTGGGCCTGTTGCTGGTCAGCTGCTCCTCCAGCCGCCCGACGCCGCAAGGTGGCAGCAACGTGGTTCGCGCCAAGCCGGGCCTGGACATCAACCGGGCCCACAAGGACGGCGCGCCGTGGTGGGACGTGGATGTCTCGAAGATCCCCGACGCCACCCCAACGGTGCACACCGGCAACTACAAGGCCAACCCCTACACGGTGCTGGGCAAGACCTACTTCCCGATCCAGGACTCGCGCAACTACCGCGCCGAGGGCACGGCGTCGTGGTACGGCACCAAGTTCCACGGGCAGAACACCGCCAATGGCGAGGTGTACGACCTGTACGGCATGAGTGCGGCGCACAAGACCCTGCCACTGCCGGCCTACGTCAAGGTGACCAACCTGGACAACCAGCGCAGCGTGATCCTGCGGGTCAACGACCGTGGTCCGTTCTATTCGGACCGCATCATCGACCTGTCCTACGCCGCGGCCAAGAAGCTCGGCTACGCCGAAACCGGTACCGCCCGGGTGCGCGTCGAGGGCATCGACCCGCAGCAATGGTGGGCCCAGCGTGGTCAGCAGGCGCCGATGGTGCTCAACCAGCCCCAGGTGGCCCAGACCCAGCCGCTGCCGGCCAGTACCGGCACCGTCGAGCAATGGACCCCGCCGCCGCAGCAGCACGCGGCGGCCGTGGTGCCGGTGCAGGTTGCCAACAACGGCAGCGGGCCGGCCAGCAATGGTCTTTACTTGCAGGTCGGCGCGTTCGCCAACCCGGATGCGGCCGAACTGCTGCGCTCCAAGCTCAGCGGCATGGTCAGCGCGCCGGTGTTCATCAGTTCCATCGTGCGCAACCAGCAGACCCTGCACCGCGTGCGCCTGGGGCCGATCAACAGCCAGGGCGAGGCCCAGCAGATGCAGGACAGCGTGCGCCTGGCCAACCTGGGGCAACCCAAAGTCGTCACGGCAGATTGATCGGGGGGACTGATCGGTTTGTCATGCAGTCGGGCAGAGCAGCCATGTACAATGGCCGTTTTGCTCGCCAGGCCCAGCGCCTGGAATACGTTTTGCCCGCGAGGGCATGAGCCCAATAGCCATTTCGAGAGACGGATGAACATAACCAGCTTTGCCAAACGCCTTTGCCTGCTTGTACCGCTGATGATCGCTCCTGCCGCTTTCGCGGCAGAGCAGATGATGCCGTCGCCGCCGCAACTGGCAGCCAAGTCCTACGTGCTCATGGAAGCCTCCAGCGGCAACATCCTGGTCGAGAACAATGGCGACCAGCGCCTGCCTCCGGCGAGCCTGACCAAGCTGATGACCGCCTACATCGCCACCCTGGACATCCGTCGCGGGCAGATCGGCGAGAACGATCCGGTCACCGTCAGCGAAAACGCCTGGCGTACCGGCGGTTCGCGCATGTTCATCAAGGTCGGCACCCAGGTCAGCGTCAGCGACCTGCTGCACGGCATCATCATCCAGTCCGGCAACGACGCCAGCGTCGCCCTGGCCGAGCACATCGCCGGCAGTGAAGACGCCTTCGCCGACATGATGAACAAGACTGCCACCGACCTGGGCATGAGCAACAGCCACTTCATGAACCCCACCGGCCTGCCGAACCCCGAGCACTACTCCTCGGCGCACGACATGGCGGTGCTGGCACGGGCGATCATCCACGAGGATCCGGCGCACTACGCGATCTACTCGCAAAAGGAATTCTTCTGGAACAACATCAAGCAGCCCAACCGCAACCTGCTGCTGTGGCGCGACAAGACCGTCGACGGCCTGAAGACCGGCCACACCGACGAGGCGGGCTACTGCATGGTGTCCTCGGCAGTACGTGACGGCATGCGCCTGATCGCCGTGGTGTTCGGTACCAACAGCGAGCAATCGCGCGCTGCCGAAACCCAGAAGCTGCTGACCTACGGTTTCCGCTTCTTCGAGACCCAGACCTTCTACCAGAAGGGCACCGAACTGGCCCAGGCGCCGGTGTGGAAGGGCAAGACAGCCCAGGTCAAGGCAGGTCTTGCCGAAGACCTGAGCATGACTTTGCCTAAAGGCCAATTGAAGAAGCTGGCTGCAAGCATGACCATGAACCCGCAGCTGACCGCGCCCATCGCCAAAGGTGACGTGATCGGTAAAGTGGAAGTCAAACTGGATGACAATGTGGTACACAGCGCCGACCTGATCGCGCTGGACGACGTGGAGGAAGGTGGTTTCCTGCGTCGTGCGTGGGATAGCATTCGGCTATTCTTCTACGGGCTGTTCAACTGATATCGTGACCTGCCATGCCCCCGCACACTCACGCGGGGGCATTGTTGTTGCCACGGCTTACGAGGCCGTTACTGCCATGACCGAACCAGACGTCAAGTCGCACAAGATCGAATTCCCCTGCGCTGATTACCCGATCAAGATAATCGGCGACACCGTGGTCCATTTCAGGGACACGGTGATCGAGATTCTCAAGAAATATGCCGAGGTCGACCTCAAGACCCTGGCCGAGCGCCAGAGCAAGGAAGGCAAGTACACCACGGTGCAGCTGCACATCATTGCCACCAGTGAAGACCAGTTGCAGAACATCAACAGTGCCCTGCGCGCGACCGGAATCGTGAAAATGGTGCTCTGATGTCGGCCAGCCTCGGCTTTCGCGACCTCGGCCTGCTGCCTTACACGGCCGTGCTCGAGGCCATGCGTCGGTTCACCGACCAGCGTGGCCCGGGCACGGCCGATGAAGTGTGGCTGGTTGAACACCCGCCGGTGTTCACCCAGGGCCAGGCCGGCAAGGCCGAGCACCTGCTGCTGCCGGGAGATATCCCGGTGGTGCAGACCGACCGCGGTGGCCAGGTGACCTACCATGGACCGGGTCAGCTGGTGGCCTACCTGTTGCTCGATGTACGCCGCCTGGGCTTTGGCGTGCGTGACCTGGTCAGCCGCATGGAGCGCTGCCTGATCGAGCTGCTGGGCAGTTATGGCGTCGAGGCGGCGGCCAAGCCCGACGCGCCTGGCGTCTACGTCGACGGGGCGAAGATCGCCTCCCTCGGCTTGCGCATTCGCAATGGCTGTTCTTTCCATGGCCTTGCCTTGAACGTGGACATGGACCTTGCGCCATTCCGCCGGATTAACCCCTGCGGGTATGCGGGGCTGGCCATGACCCAGCTGCGCGATCAGGCAGGCCCGATCGAACTCACCGAGGTAAGGGCAAGGCTGCGCGGGCAGCTGGTCAAGCACCTCGACTATGCTGAGCAGACGACCCTTGCGGGCGGAATCGACTGAATATGAATACTGTTGTGCAAGAACCGCAGCAAACCCTTATTCCCACTCAGGACGTCAGCGCGCGCCCGGCCCCACGGCCCAAGGTCGAAGCTGGCGTCAAGCTGCGTGGCGCCGAAAAGGTTGCACGTATCCCGGTCAAGATCATCCCGACCGAGGAACTGCCGAAAAAACCTGACTGGATCCGCGTGCGCATCCCGGTGTCGCCGGAAGTCGACCGCATCAAGCAGTTGCTGCGCAAGCACAAGCTGCACAGCGTGTGCGAAGAGGCTTCCTGCCCGAACCTGGGCGAGTGCTTCTCGGGCGGCACCGCCACCTTCATGATCATGGGTGACATCTGCACCCGTCGCTGCCCGTTCTGCGACGTCGGCCACGGCCGGCCCAAAGCGCTGGATGTCGACGAGCCGATGAACCTGGCCGTGGCCATCGCCGACCTGCGCCTGAAGTACGTGGTGATCACCTCGGTGGACCGCGACGACCTGCGTGACGGCGGTGCCCAGCACTTTGCCGACTGCCTGCGCGAGATCCGCAAGCTGTCGCCGGGCGTGCAGCTGGAAACCCTGGTGCCGGACTACCGCGGACGCATGGACGTGGCACTGGCGATCACGGCCCAAGAGCCGCCGGATGTGTTCAACCACAACCTGGAAACCGTGCCGCGCCTGTACAAGGCCGCGCGTCCGGGTTCGGACTACCAGTGGTCGCTGACCCTGCTGCAGAAGTTCAAGGAGCTGGTGCCGCACGTACCGACCAAGTCCGGCCTGATGCTGGGCCTGGGCGAGACCGACGAGGAAGTGATCGAGGTGATGCATCGCATGCGCGAGCACAACATCGACATGCTGACCCTGGGCCAGTACCTGCAGCCATCGCGCAGCCACTTGCCGGTGCAGCGTTTCGTGCACCCGGACACCTTCGCCTGGTTCGCCGAGGAAGGCTACAAGATGGGCTTCAAGAACGTCGCCTCGGGCCCGCTGGTGCGTTCGTCGTACCATGCCGACCAACAGGCGCACGAGGCCAAGATCAAGCTGTGACCGGCGTGTGACTGGCTGAAAAAAGGCCCCCGTACCAGCGATGGTACGGGGGCCTTTTTGTTGATGGCTTCACTGGCTTCTTCGCCGGCAAGGCCGGCTCCTACAGGCTGTGGGAGCCGGCCCTGCCGTCGCGCTGTCAGCGCTTGCGCAGGCTTTCCAGCAGCTTGTGCGTCGGGTAGCCATCGGCCGGCCAGCCCTGCGCCTGCTGCGCACTGCGGATGGCCTTGCGCGTGTTGGCGCCGATGATCCCGTCTGCGGTACCCGCGTCATAATTGTTGGCGCTGAGCAGTTGCTGCAGCTCGATCCGCTCGCTGCGGCTCAGCGGCAGGTCATCCTTGGGCCACGACCCGCGAATGAAGCCCGAGTTGTCGAAGCGTTCCGCCAGCAGGCTTACGGCCAGCGCATAGGACGACGAGTTGTTGTACTTGAGGATCGCGCGGAAGTTGTCCAGCACCAGGAATGCCGGGCCACGGGCGCCCGCCGGCAGCAGCAGGGCGGCCGACAGCTGTTCGGTACCAGCCGGGGCACGGGCACCGGCTGGCAGGGTCACACCCAGTTGCTGCCACTCCGCCACGCTCTTGCGCAGGCTGCCATCGGCCAGCCAGTAGTCGAAGCTGCCTGGCACCTGGACTTCGAAGCCCCAGGGCTCGCCACGTTTCCAGCCGGAGCTTTGCAGGTAGTGCGCGGTGGAGGCCAGCGCATCGGCCGAGCTCTTCCAGATGTCGCGGCGACCGTCGCCGTCGAAGTCCACGGCGTGGGTGTTGTAGGTGGTCGGGATGAACTGGGTCTGGCCCATTGCGCCGGCCCACGAACCCAGCATGGCCTCGGGCTGGATATCGCCGTTCTGCAGGATCTGCAGGGCCGCGATCAGCTGCGCCTGGGCAAATGCCGGGCGGCGTCCTTCATAGGCCAGGGTGGCCAGGGAGCGGATCACCGACTTGCTGCCCTGGAACTGGCCGAAGTTGCTCTCCATGCCCCATACCGACACCAGTACGCTGCGGTCCACGCCATAGCGTTGCTCCAGCTGGCTGAGCAGAACGGCATGCTGGTCGAGCAGCTTCTTGCCGTTGCGAACGCGCAGGGGCGACAGCGCGCCCTCGAGGTATTCCCACACCGGCCGGGTGAATTCGGGTTGGCTGCGGTCGGCCTTGATCACGTCCATGTCGGGGGTGATGCCGATGAACGCGCGGTCGAAGGTGGCCGGGGTGATGCCGGCCTGCAGGGCCTGCTGACGAAAGCCGGCTTGCCATTGGGCAAAGGTCTGCAGGGGCTGGATTTCCGGGCTGGCGTCGGTGTTCGGGGTGGGCAGGGTGACCACCGGGGCAGGTTGCGCGGGAGCCAGGGGCAGGGTGTCGGCGACGGTAGGTTGCTCGGCACAGGCGACGAGCAGGATAAGGCTGGAAGCTGCGGTCAGCTGGCGAAGTTGCCGGCGACGGGAGGGGCATAAGGGCATGCATGGGTCCAGGTATTTCAGGTCAGGTGACGACCATATCATGCCTGTGGGTTTCTTGCTTTCATGCGGCCAAAAAGTGAGAAGCCTCCCAATCTCTCGATTGGAAGGCTTCGCGGCGGTAGCTGCCTTTGCCTTTGCCGGCGGGTTCCTGACGGCTGCGGAACAAGGGCTGGGCGATGATCGATTTGGCCTTGTTGGGCCGGTGCTTTGCGGGCTTTTTGCTCATGGCAGAGGTCCTGCTCAGATGGGTGTGGGCGCAATATAGGCGCTGAACCCCTCGCAGGCAAGGGCAGAGCCGGCATTGCCGGCGATGGGCTGCGCAGCGGCCCCCAGAAGCTTCGCCGGTGCTGACCGTCAGGGGGGTTACTCGGCAGGCAATGCCAGCCGCTGACCCGCCATCAACAGCGACAGCCGCGACAGGCTCACCCAGGGCGAGCCCTGGGCCTGGCCCTTTATCTGCGCATCGATGCGCTGGGCATCCTGCAGCAGCTGCGCCCAGCGTTGCGCCGAGTAACGCTGCAGGGCCTTGCTCATCAAGGGCTTGCGCTTGTCCCACACTGGCGGGCGAGCCTGGCTGAACGCCTTGTCCAGCGGCACGCCCTGGGCGAACTGCTGGGCCAGGCCGGCCAGTACACGCAGCTCGCGCGCCAGTGCCCAGAGGATCACCGGTGGCTCGACCCCTTCGCCGCGCAGCCCCTCGAGCATGCGCAGCGCATGCGCGGCCTCGCCGTTGAGGATCGCATCGACCAGGCCAAACACGTCGAAACGTGCACTGTCGGCCACTGCTGCCTGCACGGTTTCCACCGTGATCGTGTTGCCGTCGGCCAGCAGCTTGAGCTTTTCGATCTCCTGCGCTGCGGCCAGCAGGTTGCCTTCGACCCGTGCGGCGATCAGCTCCACCGCATCACGCTGGGCCGAGAGCCCGGCCTGGGCCAGGCGCTGGTTGATCCATTGCGGCAGCTGCTGGGTGTCGACCGGCCAGATCTGCACGAACTGCACCTGCTGGCCTTCGATCAGGGCCTTGCCCCACTTGGTCTTCTGCGCGCTGCCATCAAGCTTGGGCAGGCTGACCAGCAGCAGGGTGTCGTCGGCCGGGCGCGCACAGTATTCGATCAGTGCCGCCGCGCCCTTGTCGCCGGGCTTGCCCGATGGCAGGCGCAGCTCCAGCACACGCTTTTGCGCGAACAGCGACAGGCTGGCACCGGCCTGCAGCAGGGTGCCCCAGTCGAAGTTGGCGTCGGCGCTGAACACCTGGCGTTCGTCGAACCCTTGCTGGCGAGCCGCCAGGCGCACCGCATCGGCGGCTTCCTGGCACAGCAACGGGTCGTCGCCACTGATCACGTAGACCGGTGCGAGGTTGCCTTGCAGGTGTTTGGGCAGTTGGGCAGGTGTGAGCTTCATAGGACAGATAGACGGGGCGCCGAAGCGCCCCGTTCAGGCTCAGTTGGCCGGCAGTTCCAGCGGCGATTGCTGGGGGGTTGCATCCTGGGCACGGCGTGCAGCTTCAAGCGCCTGGGCTTCGGCCTTGGCCCGCTCATCGGCCTGCTGTTGCAGGCTGTCGAGCTGCTCGGGGGTCAGTTGCTGCAGGCGCAGCACCATGCGCTGCACCAGCTCGCGACGAATCTCGTCACGGATCTGGCCGGCTTCCTGATCGGAACCGGTCAGGTTGTTGCTGTCGTGCACGTAGACCTTCTGCACTTCGATCTTGTCGTTCAGCAGGCTCAGGTTGTCCAGGCCCTTGATCTCGTAGCTAAGCTCGGTGGTCAGCTCGTACTCCACCGAACGGCCGGCGCCGGCATAGCTGGCCGCGCGCTGGTTTTCCTGTTCGTTGGTCAGGATCAGCTTGTACGGCGCACCTGTGTGCACGTTGACGCCGCTGGTTTGCAGTACCTGGCGCAGCTGGGTCACGGTTTCGCCATAGGCATTGCGCGCGCTCAGGTCGATTTCCTTGAGGCTCAGCTCGGTGACACCGGTGCCACGCAGCTGGAAACCGCAGGCGCTGAGCAGGACCGCCAGGCCCATCACCAGCAGATTGCGTTTGATCATCTTGTTGCTCCCTTGAACCTTGTAGGCGGTGCGGGCGCCATCAAGGCGCCCGTTGCTCTCAGTTGGCGACGATATTGACCAGCTTGCCAGGTACCACGATGACCTTGCGGATGCTCAGGCCTTCGGTGAAACGCAGCACGTTCTCGTTGCTGCGCGCGGCGGCCTCGATTTCTTCACGGCTGGCGCCGGCCGGCATTTCGATGTGCCCGCGCAGTTTGCCGTTGACCTGGATGACCAGTTCGAGGGTGTCCTGCACCAGCGCGCTTTCGTCGACCGCCGGCCAGCCGGCATCGATGATGGCCTGGGTGTGGCCCAGGCGCTGCCACAGCTCGTGGCTGATGTGCGGGGTGATCGGCGCCAGTATCAGGGCCACGGTCTCCAGGCCTTCCTGGATCAGTGCACGGTCCAGGTCGGTGGCTTGCGAGGCCTTTTCCAGCACGTTCATCAGGGTCATCACCTGGGCGATGGCGGTGTTGAACTTGTTGTGCTGGCCCACGTCGATGCTGGCCTGGCGGATCGCCGAATGGGTGGCACGGCGTACCAGCTTCTGTGCGTCGTTCAGGTTGCCCAGCTCCAGCTTGCCCGGCAGACCCTGGCCAACGTGGGCCTGGGCCAGGCGCCAGACGCGGCGCAGGAAGCGGTTGGCACCCTCGACGCCGGAGTCTGACCATTCCAGGCTCATGTCGGGCGGCGAAGCGAACATCATGAACAGGCGGCAGGTGTCGGCACCGTAGGCTTCGATCATCGATTGCGGGTCGACGCCGTTGTTCTTGGACTTGGACATCTTTTCGGTGCCACCGATGATCACCGGCAGGCCGTCGGTCTTCAGGCGTGCACTGATGGCCTTGCCCTTGGCATCCAGCTCGACTTCGACGTCGGCCGGGTTGAACCAGTCCTGGCCGCCGTTGCTGGCGACACGGTAGTAGGTGTCGGCCACGACCATGCCCTGGGTCAGCAGGTTCTTGAACGGCTCGTTGGAGGTGACCAGCCCTTCGTCGCGCATCAGCTTGTGGAAGAAGCGCGCGTACAGCAGGTGCAGGATCGCGTGCTCGATACCGCCGATGTATTGATCGACCGGCAGCCAGTGGTTGGCCGCCTTAGGGTCGACCAGGCCCTGGTCGTAGTTGGGCGAGGCATAACGGGCGAAGTACCAGGACGACTCGACGAAGGTGTCCATGGTGTCGGTTTCGCGCTTGGCCGGCTGGCCGCATTTCGGGCAGCTGCATTCGTAGAATTCAGGCAGGCGCGCCAGCGGCGAGCCGGCGCCGTCCGGAACCACGTTCTCCGGCAGGATGACCGGCAGTTGGTCTTCCGGCACCGGTACGTCGCCACAGGCGTCGCAATGGATGATCGGGATCGGGCAGCCCCAGTAGCGCTGGCGGCTGATGCCCCAGTCGCGCAGGCGGAACTGGGTGCGGGATTGGCCCAGGCCCTTGGTGATCAGGGCGGCTTCGATGGCATCGAAGGCGCCGGGGAAGTCCAGGCCGTCGAACGCGCCGGAGTTGATCAGCTGGCCGTGCTCGTTGTAGGCGGCCTGCCATTCGCTGCCCACTTGATCGCCGGCACTGGTGCGCACCACGGTCTTGATCGGCAGCTTGTACTTGGTGGCGAACTCGAAGTCGCGTTCGTCGTGGGCCGGTACGGCCATGACTGCGCCGTCGCCGTAGTGCATCAGCACGTAGTTGGCGACCCACACCGGGAGCTTCTCGCCGGTCAGCGGGTGCTCGACCAGCAGCGAAGTGGCCAGGCCCTTCTTCTCCTGGGTGGCGACGTCGGCTTCGGCAACGCTGCCGCTCTTGCACTCGTCGATGAACGCCTGCAGCTCAGGGTTGCCCTTGGCTGCGAGGGTCGCCAGCGGGTGCTCTGCGGCCACTGCCACGTAGGTGGCGCCCATCAGGGTGTCGGGGCGGGTGGTGAAGACTTTCAGCGTGCCCGCTTCGCCGATGCTGGCCTGGTCGTAGGGGAACTGCACTTCCATGCCGCGCGACTTGCCGATCCAGTTGCGCTGCATGGTCTTGACCTGTTCAGGCCAGCCCGGCAGCTCGTCGAGGCTTTCCAGCAGCTCGTCGGCGTAGGCGGTGATCTTGAAGTAGTACATCGGGATTTCGCGCTTTTCGATCAGCGCGCCGGAACGCCAGCCACGGCCGTCGATGACCTGCTCGTTGGCCAGTACGGTCTGGTCGGCCGGGTCCCAGTTCACGGTGCCGTTCTTGCGGTAGATCACGCCCTTTTCGAACAGGCGGGTGAACAGCCACTGCTCCCAGCGGTAGTAGTCCGGCTTGCAGGTGGTGATCTCGCGGGTCCAGTCGATCGCCAGGCCCAGGCTCTTGAGCTGGGTCTTCATGTAATCGATGTTTTCGTAGGTCCACTTGGCCGGTGCCACGTTGTTCTTCATCGCGGCGTTTTCCGCCGGCATGCCGAAGGCGTCCCAGCCCATTGGCTGCAGGACGTTCTTGCCGAGCATGCGCTGGTAGCGCGCGATCACGTCGCCGATGGTGTAGTTGCGCACGTGCCCCATGTGTAGCTTGCCGCTTGGGTAAGGGAACATCGACAGGCAGTAGTAGGTGTCCTTGCCTGGCTGTTCACTGACGTCAAAAGAGTGGTGCTCGTTCCAGTAAGACTGGGCGGCGGCTTCGATTTCGCGGGGCTGATAGAGTTCGTGCATGGCTACTTTGCGCTGAGAAATGGGAGACCTTATCCAGGCTGGTTCAAAACCGTTGTGCCCGGCAATCCGGTGTCAAGAGTGAACGCCGTAGCATACATGACCCCCGTCCATCGTGGGAAACCCTGATTGCACCGGATCGGCCGGCGTTCCGTTGGTCGCGGCAACGGGCTGGTTTTGGGAGTGCCGCTAAGCTGACGTGTGGGGGGAGATGAATCTTATCTTCAATGAGGTGAACGGATGGGAGAGTCGCAGCTGGAACCACTGAAGCCGGAGATTTACGAGCGGTTGCTCGATCGCCTGGGGCTTGCCCTGGATGTCGCCCGTACGGCCGCTCGATTGCGTGATGAAATGCCTGCCGAACTGGAACTGCGTGGCCTGAGCCGCGCCGAATTCGACGTGATCAGGGCCTATCTGGCGTCGTTGCCGGAGGGGGCGCCGGGTCGTGCCGAAGCGATGCAGCAAGCGCAGCCGCCGTCCAGGGCCAAGGTCGTCTGGCTCAAGCAGGCGGCGCGTTCCACCCACACGGCAAAGCCCGGAAAGCTGCACTGCAAATAGATAGGCAGTTGCCGGGCACAATCAGGCGCAGGCGGAGTGCGCCACTGGCACCATGATTCCCATTGATCGGCGCCTGGCGGCATTGTTGCCAGGCGCCGTTTGTCTGTAGCCTTGGGCATCCATGGAGGTGCCTGATGCCATTTCGCTATTTCATCAAACAACTGATTCTGCCGCCCGGCGTGCTGCTGTTGCTGCTGCTGGCAGCGTGGTGGCTGCGCCGGTCCTGGCCGCGTACCTCGCTGTTGTGTTTCATCGCCGGCCTGGGCGGGCTGTGGCTGATGAGCCTGCCGGTGGTGGTGGAGTTCGCGGCGCGCCAGCTGGAGCGTGTGCCGCCGCTTGCGCCGCAGCAGTGGCAGGCGCTGGCCGGCCAGGCCGACGCGATCGTGGTGCTGGGCGCCGGGCGCGAGCGCGGTGATCCGGCCTGGGGTGGCGCCGACCAGCCCACCGGCGTGGCACTGGAGCGCATGCGCTACGCGGCGCAACTGGCCAAGGCCAGCGGCCTGCCGCTGTTGACCAGCGGTGGGCTGCACTACGGTACGCCGCCGAGCGAGGCGCGATTGATGGCCGATTCGTTGCAGCGCGATTTCGACGTGCCGGTACGCTGGCTCGAAGAGCAGAGCCGTACCACCTGGGAGAACGCCCAGATGAGCGCCGCGCTGCTGTTGCCGCAGGGCGTGAAGCGTGTGGTGGTGGTCACCCAGGCCTGGCACATGCCGCGTGCGGTGTGGAGTTTCGAACAGGCGGGGTTCGACGTGGTGGCGGCGCCGGTTGGCTATCTGGGGCATGCCTATGCACGCCCGTTCGGCGGCTGGATGCCCGAGAGCCGCGCCATGTGGCAGAGCGGCCAACTGCTCAACGAAGCAGTCGGCCTGCTGGGTTATCGCCTGTTCTACTAGACCGTCTTGGCAATGCGGCTGGCCAGCAGGGCCCAGCCGAACAGGCCCAGGCACAGGAGGGTCAGCGGCCAGGAGCGCCAGTGCAGGTAGGGCGTGAGTTTCTGCATCGGCACCACTTCACCGTAGAGGATGCCGCGTTCGAACTGCGGAATCTGCGCGGTGATCTTGCCGAACGGGTCGATCAGGCCGGTGACGCCGTTGTTGGTGGCGCGGATCATCCAGCGCCCGGCTTCCAGCGCGCGCATCTGCGCCATCTGCAGGTGCTGGATGGGGCCGATCGACTTGCCGAACCAGGTGTCGTTGCTGATGGTCAGCAGGATGTCGCTCTTGGCGGCAAGGCTGGCGGCCAGTTCCGGGTAGACCACTTCGTAGCAGATCATCGGCGCCAGGTGGTAACCCTTGGCCTGCAGCATGGCCTGGTCTTCGGGGCCGCGGGCGAAGTCCGACATCGGCAGGTCGAAGAAGGCGATCAGGCCACGCAGCATGTCCTGCAGGGGCACGTACTCGCCAAAGGGCACCAGCTTCTGCTTGAGGTAGGTGCCGTCACCCTCGCCGACCACGGTGATGCCGTTGTAGTAGCGCCGCTGCTGGTGCACCACCTCACGTACCGGCACACCCGTGATCAGCGCCGAATGCCGGTCAGTGGCGAAGCTGCCCATCATGTCCAGGTAGCCCTGGGCCTGTTCCTTGAGCACCGGCACTGCGGTTTCGGGCCACACGATCAGGTCCACGGGCCGGGAACTGAAGCTCATGTCGCGGTACAGCGCCAGTTGCCGGTTGAGCTGCTCGGGGTCCCACTTCAGTTCCTGCTCGATGTTGCCCTGGATTGCCGCGACCTTCAGCGGCTCGCCCGAAGGTACGGTCCAGGCATGGCCCTTGAGCGCCAGGCCGATGATCCACGGGGCGAACAGCAGCAGCGCGCCGATGGCCATGAAGCCCTTGCGCTCGCGCAGGCGATGCAGGTTGCACAGCAGGGCGGCGGTCAGGGCCAGGGTGAAGGACACCAGCCACATGCCGCCCAGCGGAGCCAGGCCCGCCAGCGGACCGTCCAGCTGACTGTAGCCGGCATAGAGCCACGGGAAACCGGTGAGAAACCAGCCGCGGAACGCCTCCTGGCCCACCCACAGGGCGGCAAAGCACAGGGCGTCGGCCAGCGGTGCTTCAGGGCGGCGCAGCCAGCGCGCCCACAGCCAGGCCGGCAGGGCGAAAAACCACGCGATGGCGGCGAAGAACAGCAGCATCAGGCCGCCGGCCAGCAGCGCCGAGGCGCCGCCGTAGTCGTGGATGCTGACGTAGATCCACCAGGTGCCGGCACCGAACAGGCCGAAGCCGTAGCACCAGCCGCGCCACAGCGCCTGGCGCGGGCTCAGCTCGCGCAGGCCGAGGTAGAACAGCGCCAGCGACAGCAGCGACAGCGACCAGATATCGAACGGGGCCAGGCTCAGCGGGGTGAGGGCGCCGGCCGCCACGGCCAGCAGGTTACCGGGCCAGCCGGGGCGGGTGATCCAGCGCATGGTTGTCCTTAACGGGTGATGGGGGTCAGGCGCAGCAGGTGAATCCGGCGGCTGTCGGCATTGAGGATGCGAAAGCGGTACGGGCCGATTTCGGTGGTTTCGTTGCGCTTGGGCAGGTGGCCGAAGGCGCTCATGACCAGGCCGCCGACGGTGTCGAACTCGTCGTCGGAGAACTCGCTGTCGAAGAATGCATTGAAGTTCTCGATCGGCGTCAGGGCCTTGATCAGGAAGTCGCCGCTGGGCAGCGGCTTGATGTAGCTGTCTTCCTCGACGTCATGCTCGTCCTCGATGTCGCCGACGATCTGCTCCAGCACGTCCTCGATGGTCACCAGGCCCGCCACGCCGCCGTATTCGTCGATGACGATGGCCATGTGGTTGTGGTTGGCGCGAAACTCGCGCAGCAGCACGTTCAGGCGCTTGGACTCGGGCACGAAGGTGGCCGGGCGCAGCAGGTCCTTGATGTTGAAGCTGTCTCCGTTCTCCTTGAGGATCAGTGGCAACAGGTCCTTGGCCAGCAATACGCCAAGCACGTCGTCGTGGCTCTCGCCGACCACCGGGTAGCGCGAATGCGCGGCGTCGATCACTGCCGGCAGGAACTCGCGCGGGGTCTGCGACGCCTTGATGCTGATCATCTGCGAGCGCGGCACCATGATGTCGCGCACCTGCAGGTCGGCGACCTGGATCGCACCTTCGACGATGGTCAGGGCCTCGCTGTCGAGCAGCTTGTTCTGGTGCGCTTCGCGCAGCAGCTCGAGGAGCTCCTGGCGGTTTTTCGGCTCATGGGCAAAAGCCTGGGTCAGTTTGCCCAGCCAGGACTTTTGCCCGTTGCTCGATCGATCTTCGCTCATGGCGGTTACTCGTGATCCTTGCAGATATCAGTGTGGGGTGCGTCGTGTTCGTCGTCGGCGTACGGGTCGGGGTGACCCAGTTCGGCAAGCAACGTTCGTTCCAGTGCTTCCATTTCCTCGGCCTCATCGTCGTCGATGTGGTCGTAGCCCAGCAGGTGCAGGCAACCGTGGATGACCAGGTGGGCCCAGTGGGCTTCGAGGGCCTTGCCCTGCTCGGCGGCCTCGCGCTCCACCACCGCCACGCAGATCACCAGGTCGCCCAGCAGCGGGATGTCGAGCAGGTCGTCGGGCACATCGGCCGGGAAGGACAGCACGTTGGTGGCGTAGTCCTTGTGCCGCCAGGTGTGGTTCAGCTCGCGACCTTCGGCTTCGTCGACCAGGCGGATGGTCAGTTCAGAATCGGCACTGCGCTGGCGCAGGGCCAGGGCGCACCATTGGCGGAACTGTTCTTCACTCGGGGCGCTTGCCTGGGTGGCCAGTTGCAGATCGAGCTCAAGCATCGTGCGGTTTGCCTTCGGTCGGGCCCGCCTGTGCATTCTCGAAGCGCTCGTAGGCTTCGACGATGCGCTGGACCAACGGGTGGCGCACGACGTCCTTGGGCTGGAAATGGGTGAAGCTGATGCCCGGCACGTCCTTGAGCACGCTGATGACGTGGGCCAGGCCCGACTTGGTGCCGCGCGGCAGGTCGACCTGGGTGATGTCACCGGTGATCACGGCAGTGGAACCGAAGCCGATACGGGTGAGGAACATCTTCATCTGCTCGACGGTGGTGTTCTGGCTCTCGTCGAGGATGATGAAGCTGTTGTTCAGGGTGCGGCCGCGCATGTAGGCCAGCGGGGCGATCTCGATCACCTGGCGTTCGATCAGTTTGGCCACGTGTTCGAAGCCGAGCATCTCGTACAGGGCGTCGTACAGCGGGCGCAGGTACGGGTCGATCTTCTGGGCCAGGTCGCCGGGCAGGAAGCCGAGCTTCTCGCCGGCCTCGACTGCCGGGCGTACCAGCAGGATGCGACGCACCTGTTCACGCTCCAGCGCGTCGACCGCGCAGGCCACGGCCAGGTAGGTCTTGCCGGTACCGGCAGGGCCGATACCGAAGTTGATGTCGTTGCCGAGGATTTCCTTCACGTAGCGCTGCTGGTTGAGCCCGCGTGGGCGAATCATGCCCTTGCGCGTGCGCAGCGAAACGCTGACTTCGTTGACCGCCGGGTTCTCCAGCGCTTCAACGGCCGATTCCTGCAGGAACAGGTGGACCATTTCCGGGGACAGCTCGGTGGCCTTGGTCTCGCGATAGAGACGGCGCAGCAGCTGTTCGGCAGAGGAGGTCAGTTTGGGTTCGCCGATCAGTTCGAACTGATTGCCGCGGTTGCGGATCTCGATGGCCAGGCGCTGTTCGATCAGGCGCAGGTGCTCGTCGAACTGCCCGCACAGGTTGGCGAAGCGATGAGCCTCGAAGGGCTCGAGGATGAAGCGATGAGGTTCTATGGGTGCGTTCAAGGTCGTTTTTAGCCGCCCTACGGCAATTTGGATGAATTCAAGGATAACCCCACCCGCGCTACGGTGAAAGCGCTGAAACGATCAAGGGTCGCCGGGCCGCTCGTCGGGCCCGGCGCAGGCCCTTACTGCACCAGCGAACCGAACAGCGAATGTGGCCGTGCATCGTCGATGTGGATGTCGACGAACTGGCCGATCAGCGTGGGATTGTCGCAGCGGAAGTTGACGATACGGTTATTCTCCGTGCGCCCCTGCAACTGCCCCGGGTCGCGTCGCGAATAGTCGGTTACCAGGATGCGCTGCAGGGTGCCGACCATCTGTCGGCTGATCTCGAAGCCCTGGTGGTCCAGGCGGTGCTGCAGTGCAGCCAGGCGTTCCTTCTTCAGCGCCTCGGGGGTGTCGTCCGGCAGGTCGGAGGCCGGGGTGCCCGGACGCGGGCTGTAGATGAACGAGTAGGAGAAGTCGAAGCCGACCTCGGCCACCAGCTTCATGGTGTTCTCGAAGTCTTTCTCGGTTTCGCCGGGGAAGCCGATGATGAAGTCGGAACTGATGCAGATGCCCGGTACCGCCGCCTTGAGCTTGCGCAGCTTGGACTTGTACTCCAGCACCGTGTGCCCGCGCTTCATCGCCGCCAGCACGCGGTCCGAGCCCGACTGCACCGGCAGGTGCAGGTGCTTGACCAGCTCCGGCACCTCGGCGTGTGCCTGGATCAGGCTGTCGGAGAACTCCAGCGGGTGCGAGGTGGTGTAGCGGATGCGGTCGATGCCGTCGACGGCCGCCACCACCCGGATCAGCTCGGCGAGATCGGCCACGCGACCGTCGTGGGTCTGGCCCCGGTAGCCGTTGACGTTCTGGCCCAGCAGGGTGACTTCACGCACGCCGTTCTCGGCCAGGTGGATGATCTCGGCCAGCACGTCGTCGAACGGGCGGCTGACCTCTTCGCCGCGGGTATAGGGCACCACGCAGAAGGTGCAGTACTTGCTGCAGCCTTCCATCACCGACACGTAGGCGGTGGGGCCGTCGATACGCGGTTCGGGCAGGTGGTCGAACTTCTCGATCTCGGGGAACGACACGTCGACTTGCGGCAGGCGCGTGGTGCGCGCCGCGTCGATCATCTCGGGCAGGCGGTGCAGGGTCTGCGGGCCGAACACCACGTCGACATAGGGCGCGCGCTTGCGGATCGAATCACCTTCCTGGCTGGCCACGCAACCGCCCACGGCGATCACCATGTCGGGCTTGGCGTCCTTGAGCTCGCGCCAGCGGCCGAGCTGGGAGTAGACGCGGTCCTGGGCCCGTTCGCGGATCGAGCAGGTGTTGAGCAGGATGACGTCGGCGTCTTCGGCCCGCTCGGTCACCTCCAGCGCTTGATGTTCACCCAGCAGGTCGACCATGCGCGAGCTGTCATACTCGTTCATCTGGCAGCCATGGGTTTCGATATAGAGCTTCTTGGCCATGCGTGATCATCAGGTGATTCAAAGAACCGCGCATTATAGGGCGCGTGGTCGAGGGTTCCTAGCGCTGTCGTTCGGGCGGCTATGTTATAGTTTGCGGCTTATTTCCCCCTGTGACTGTTCCAGCCCCCAATGACCAAACGCGAAGCTCCCATCTACAAAGTCATCTTTCTCAACCAGGGCCAGGTGTTCGAGATGTACGCCAAACAGATCTACCAGAGTGACCTGTGGGGTTTTCTGGAGATCGAGGAATTCGTGTTCGGCGAGCGCACTCAGGTCGTGGTCGACCCGAGCGAGGAGAAGCTCAAGGCTCAGTTCGAGGGTGTGGTGCGCAGCTTCGTGCCCATGCATTCGATCGTGCGCATCGACGAGGTCGAGCGCCTGGGCACGCCGAAGGTCAGTGAAGCCCGTGGCGTCAGCAACGTGATGCCGTTCCCGATGCCGATGCCCGAGAAGTAACAGCTGCGTTACGGAAGGGGTGCGAAGGGGGTGCGACCGTCGACGGTCTGCAGCTCCAGCAGGTACTTGCGAAAGATCTGGCCGAGTACCTGGGTGGCCATCTCCAGTTCGTCGCGCTGCATTTTTGCCGACACTTCGTCGGCCATGTCCAGCGCGTCTTCAGCGCCGTTCACCGCGGCCATCTTCAGCACGATATAGGCCTGCACGTTGTTGGCGGCGACGCCTTCGCCGCGAAAGAACATGCTGCCCAGGCGATATTGCGCTTCGGCGTGGCCTTGCAGCGAGGCCTGCTCGAAATAGTTGAGTGCCTTGTTCAGGTCTTGCGGGGCGTTCTTGCCGTCGTAATAGAACTCGCCCAGCTCGTACTGCGCCTGTGCGTCGCCGGACTGCGCGGCCTGCTGGCAGCTGGCCAGGGCCTGTTGCAGTTCGTCGGCAGGCGTATTGAGGGTGCAGCGGCCTGCTGCCGGGATCAGCAACGAGTTACCGCCTGCGGTGGCCAGCAGGGGCTGAAGTAGCAACAGGCAGCCCAGTGCGAGGGCGCGGCCGGCGCGGTTCATGGTGATCGACTTACCTCTGCAAAGCTGCGGCCAATGTGTCTGGTGGCACATTATGGGATAAGCAGCGCCCACCTTACAAAGTCTTTACTCGATTTTCTGCCGAGGGAGGAAGGCGGGGAGGCTTGCGGTGGCTGTTCTGGCGTCTTTGCCGGCCAGGCCGGCCCCTGCAGTTTGCATGAGATTGCATGCAACCTGCAGGGGCCGGCCTGGCCGGCGAAGCGGTTTCACAGCTTGGCGAAGGCCCGCTCGGCAGCATCCAGGGTGATCTTCAGCTCGGTCTCGCCATGGGCGATGGAGGTGAAGCCGGCTTCGAATGCGCTCGGCGCCAGGTACACGCCGCCTTCGAGCATCAGGTGGAAGAAGCGCTTGAAGCGCTCGGCATCGCTGGCCATCACGTCGTCGAAGGTGACGATGTCGTCGGCGCCGCTGAAGTACAGGCCGAACATGCCACCGGCCTGGGTGGTGACGAACGGCACGCTGGCCGCATCGGCCCGCTGCTGCAGGCCATCGAGCAGGCGGC
This sequence comes from Pseudomonas sp. S12(2018), assembly GCF_024355235.1. Classification (NCBI taxonomy): domain Bacteria; kingdom Pseudomonadati; phylum Pseudomonadota; class Gammaproteobacteria; order Pseudomonadales; family Pseudomonadaceae; genus Pseudomonas; species Pseudomonas sp. S12(2018). The sequence continues at coordinate 140,920 of NZ_QLAD01000008.1, read as the reverse complement.
TGGTGAAGGCGCTCAGCTCGTCATGGAAGCCCGGACGGCTGATCAGCTTGAGGGTGGTCAGGCCCGCGGCCATGGCCAGCGGGTTGCCCGACAGGGTGCCGGCCTGGTACACCGGGCCCAGCGGCGCGATCTGCTCCATGATGTGGCGCTTGCCGCCGAAGCAGCCCACCGGCATGCCGCCACCGACGATCTTGCCGAAGGTCGACAGGTCCGGGGTCACCCCGTAGTGCGCCTGGGCGCCGCCCAGGGCCACGCGGAAGCCGGTCATCACTTCGTCGAAGATCAGCACCACGCCGTGCTGGTCGCACAGGCTGCGCAGGCCTTCGAGGAAGCCCGGCGCCGGTGGCACGCAGTTCATGTTGCCGGCCACCGGCTCGACGATGATGCACGCCACGTCCTGGCCGACTTCACCGAGCATCTTCGCTACCGCGTCGATATCGTTGAACGGCAGGGTCAGGGTGTGCTTGGCGAACGCCGCCGGCACGCCGGCCGAGCTTGGTACGCCCTGGGTCAGCAGGCCGGAGCCGGCCTTGACCAGCAGGCTGTCGGAGTGGCCGTGGTAGCAGCCTTCGAACTTGATGATGCTGTCGCGACCGGTGAAGCCACGGGCCAGGCGGATTGCGCTCATGGTCGCTTCGGTGCCGGAGCTGACCATGCGCACCATTTCCATCGACGGCACGATCGAGCAGACCAGGTCGGCCATCTCGGTTTCCATCGCGGTCGGGGCGCCATAGGACAGGCCGTGGGCCAGTTGCTTGCGCACCGACTCCAGCACGTCCGGGTGGCTGTGGCCGAGGATCATCGGGCCCCACGAGCCGACGTAGTCGACATAGCGCTTGTCGTCTTCGTCAGTGACATAGGCGCCTTCGGCGTGCTTGAAGAACAGCGGCGTGCCGCCCACGCTCTTGAACGCACGCACGGGCGAGTTCACGCCACCGGGGATGTGCTTCTGGGCATTGGCAAACAGGGTTTCGGAACGAGACATGTCGGGCTCTCTCAGGCAGATGCGAACAGGGCGTTGAAGGCGCGGGCGCGGCGAGTGACCTCGGCCGTGCTGTCGGCGCCGAACAGGCCGTGAATCACCGCCAGCAGGTCGGCGCCATGGGCGACCAGCGGTGCGGCGTTGTCCAGGGTGATGCCGCCGATCACGGCAATCGGCAATTTGATGCGGCCACGGGCGTCGTCCAGCAGCTGCACGTTGCAGGCCGGGGCGCCGGGTTTGGTGACCGAGTTGAAGAAGCGGCCGAAGGCGACATAGTCGGCGCCTTCGCGGGCCGCCTGCTCGGCCAGGTCGAGCTGGGCGTGACAGGTGGCGCCGATGATCGCGCTGCGCCCCAGCAGGGTGCGCGCCGGGGTCAGCGGGCCGTCGGTCTGGCCCAGGTGCACGCCGACGTCCAGGCGCGCGGCCAGCTCGGCATCGTCATTGATGATCAGGCGGGTGTTGTAGCGCTCGCACAGGGCCTTGAGCGCTTCGGCCTCGCCCAGGCGACGTGCGTGGTCCTGGCTCTTGTCGCGGTATTGCAGCAGGGTCACGCCACCTTCGAGGGCCGCTTCGACGTAGGCAAGAAAGCGGCCAGCCAACAGTTGGCTGTCGGTGATGGCATACAAACCACGTAACTTCATCGTGCAGGCCTCGGGGCGGTCGGTCAGGAACAGAAATCCAGGGGCAGGCGGCGTGGCACGTACTGGCCCTGGCCGAGTTTTTCGGCGTCACGCAGGGTGCGCCAGGTGTAGTCCAGCGCCGAGCGTACCGCGCTGTGCAACTGCTCGCCCAGGGCCAGGCGTCCGGCCAGGGCGCTGGCCAGGGTGCAGCCCGAGCCATGGTAGTCGCCCGGCAGGCGCTGGCAGGTCCAGGTGTGGTGCTCGCCGTCGCGGCTGTACAGGCGGTTGTGAATTTCGTGTTCGTCGCCGTGGCCGCCGGTGATCAGCAGGTGCTTGACGAATGGCAGCAGTTTTTCGGCGCATTCATCGGCACTGCCTTCGGGCAGTTCGGCCAGGATGCGGGCCTCGGGCAGGTTGGGCGTGGCAATGGTGGCCAGCGGCAGCAGGCGTTCGCGCATGGCGTAGCCGACCTCGTCCTTGCCCAGGCGACCACCGCCACCGGCGCGCAGCACCGGGTCGCACACCAGCGGCAGGTGCGGGTGGGCGCTGAGCAGTTCGACGATGGTGTCGACCATGGCCAGCGAGCCAAGCATGCCAAGCTTCACCGCCGCGACGGTCGAGTCGGTCAGCACGGCATTGGCCTGGGCCAGCACCCACTCGCGGTCGAGCACGCGGAAGTCACTGACATTGACGGTATTCTGCACGGTCAGGGCGGTGACGGCCGGGGCGGCGTGACAACCTTGAGCGATCAGGGCTTCGATATCTGCCTGCAAGCCGGCGCCGCCACTGGGGTCGTGGCCGGAGAGACAGAGGACAACGGGGCGGGAGCTGTAGGTATTCATGGTGCGCGAGCTTACCACCAAACGCTTTTGGCGGGTCTTCCAGGCAGGCGGTGTTTTTGATCGACAGGTCAGATTGCGTCTCTGATATAGGCTGAAAGCCGTGAGATAGAGCCTCTGAATTGAATTGAAACAACACCGCTGGAAGCGCTGGGAACCTATGCTAGAGTGCTCGCCAATCGATAACAGGTACTGTCGGATTTCGTCGCCTCAAACGGACAGGAGGCCAACGCGACGCGACTGCACATGCCACGCCGGGGCTGTATGCGTAATTTGCTGACTTTCTTGCTGTGCTGTTTGCCACTGATGGCCAGCGCTGCCGATTTCGACGACACCACCCGGCAGTTGCCGCTGGGCCGCCTGATGCAGGTGTATGAAGACCCCGATGGCAGCGCCAGCATCGCCCAGGTGAGCTCGCCGGACTTCGCCAGCCGCTTCGAGCCGCACCAGGCCGACGTGCTCAACGCCGGCTATTCGACCTCGGTCTTCTGGATCAGGCTCGACCTGCGCTACACCGCCACGGCCCAGGCGGCGCCACGTCACTGGCTGCTGGAACTGGCCTACCCGCCACTCGATTACCTGGAGCTCTACCTGCCCGATGCCGCCGGGCACTACTACCTGGCGCAGCGCACCGGGGATGCCTTGCCCTACGCCAGCCGCCAGATCCGCCAGAACAACTACCTGTTCAATCTGCCGTTCGCCCCCGGCCAGGCGACCACTTTGTACCTGCGCCTGCACAGCGAGGGTTCGGTACAGGCGCCGCTGACGTTGTGGTCGAGCGATGCGTACCTGGAGGCGCAGCCCACGCGGCTGTATGTGCTGGGGCTGATCTACGGCGTGCTGCTGGGGATGCTGGTGTACAACCTGTTCATCTTCATCAGTGTGCGCGACAGGAGCTACCTCTACTACATCCTCTACATCGCCTCGTTCGGCCTGTACCAGGTCTCGGTCAATGGCGCCGGGGTGGCGTACTTCTGGCCGGACCACCCGTGGTGGGCCAACGCCGCCACCCCGTTGTTCATCGGCGCCGCGGGCCTGTTCGGTTGCCAGTTCGCGCGCAGTTTCCTGCAGATGGCCAGCCACAGCCGCGCCTTCGACCGCTTCCTGCAGGGGCTGATGGCCTGTTCGGTGCTGGTGATGGTGATGTCGCTGGCGCAGGACTACGGGATCGCCCTGCGCCTGGCTACCGCGCTGGCGCTGCTGTTCACGGTGAGCATCTTCGCCGCCGGGCTGTTTGCCTGGTGGCGCGGCATGCGCGTGGCACGCTACTTCATCATCGCCTGGTCGGCCTTTTTGCTCGGCGGGCTGGTCAACACTCTGATGGTGCTGGGCTACCTGCCCAATGTGTTCCTGACCATGTACGCCAGCCAGATCGGTTCGGCGCTGGAGGTGGGGCTGTTGTCGCTGGCCCTGGCCGACCGCATCAACAGCATGCGCGAAGAACAGGCGCGCACGCTGCGCGAGGCCGGGCTGACCCTGGAGCAGGCCAACCTGCAGCTGGCGCGCAGCAATCGCCTCAAGGACGAGTTCCTGGCCACCGTCACCCATGAGCTGCGCACCCCCATGAACGGTGTGATCGGCTCGCTGGAACTGATGCAGATGGCCACCAGCGAGCAGGAGCGTACCCCCTACCAGCACACCGCCAACGCTGCCGCGCAGAACATGATGCGCATGGTCGACGACATCCTGATTCTCACCGAGCTCAAGGCCGGTCGCCTGCAGGTGCAGACCGAGCTGTTCAGCGTGCATGGATTGCTTCACGAACTGCGCGTGCGCTTTCTGCCCAAGGCCCAGGAAAAGGGCCTGTTCTTCAACCTGGACCCGGGCATGGATCTGCCGGATGTGATCCACGGCGACCGGCGCAAGCTGGCCATGTGCCTGAGCTACCTGCTCGACAACGGGCTCAAGTTCACCCATCGCGGCGGCGTGCTGCTCAAGGTGCGGGCCACGCCCATGGGCGTCGATCAGGCGAGCCTGACCTTCAGTGTGCGCGACAGCGGTATCGGCTTTCACTGCCTGGACGAGGCAGCGCCCTACCAGCGTTTCTTCCAGGTCGATGGGTCGATGACCCGCGAGTACGGCGGCCTGGGCATTGGCCTGTCGATCTGTCGCAAGCTGGCGCTGTTGATCGATGCACAGCTGAGCCATCAGTCGAGCCCGGGCGAGGGCAGTTGCTTCGAACTGACCCTGACGGCCCGGGTGCCCAGCGGGTTTTCCGGGGCGCCCAGATCGGGGCAAATCGCGGCTGATTAGGCGTTTTTGTCACTTTGAGCCGGGGGCGGGGCGTGATTCACTGGGGTCACGTCCGGATCTGCCAGGAGCCCCCGATGAACCTGCACCAGTACGCCGAAACCCACGAAGTCACCAACCAGCCGCCCAGCCTCGACGGCGCCAATCTGTATCGCCTCGACCTGCCGCTGCAGCAATGGTCGCGCCATTACGGCGCAGGCTGGGCCGAGGCACGTATCGATGCCTACGGCGCGCTGGCCGGTGGGCCGCTGATGGCCGCAGGCTTTCTGGCCAACCAGAACAAGCCGCAGTTCAGCAGCCATGACCGTTATGGGCATCGGATCGATCTGGTGGAGTTTCACCCGGCCTACCATGAGCTGATGCGGACTGCCATCGAGCATGGCCTGCCCTCGCTGCCTTGGGCCGAGCCGCGTGCCGGCGCGCATGTGGCCCGTGCCTCGATGACCTACCTGCACAGCCAGGCCGAAGCCGGTAGCGGCTGCCCGCTGACCATGACCTTTGCCGCGGTGCCGGCGCTCAGGCTGCAACCGGACCTGGCCGAGTACTGGGTACCCAAGGTGCTGGCCACCGCCTACGACCCGCGCAATGTCGGCGACCGGCACAAGGTGGGGGTTACGCTGGGCATGGCCATGACCGAGAAGCAGGGCGGTACCGATGTGCGTGCCAATACCACCCGGGCCTACCCGGTGGGCGCGCCGGGGCCGGGCCAGGCCTACGAGCTGGTGGGCCACAAGTGGTTCTGTTCGGCACCGATGTGCGACGCGTTCCTGACCCTGGCACAGACCGACAAGGGCCTGAGCTGCTTTTTGCTGCCGCGCCATCGCCCGGACGACACGCGCAACCAGTTCTATATCCAGCGCCTGAAGAACAAGCTGGGCAACTGTTCGAACGCGTCCAGCGAGGTGGAGTTTCGCGGCGCCCTGGCCTGGATGATCGGCGAGGAAGGCCGTGGCGTGCCGACCATCATCGAGATGGTGGCCATGACCCGTTTCGACTGCATGGTCGGCTCCAGCGCGCTGATGCGCCAGGCCCTGACCCAGGCCGCGCACCACTGCGCCCACCGCACGGTCGGGGGCCGGGTGCTGGCCGAGCAGCCATTGATGCACAATGTGCTCGCCGACCTGGCCCTGGAAAGCGAGGCGGCGCTGGCCCTGAGCCTGCGCATGGGGCATGCGCTGGACCAGCCCGACGACCCGCACCAGGCGCGCTTTGCGCGGCTGATGACGGCGGTGGGCAAGTACTGGATCTGCAAGCGCGCGCCGGCCATGATCAACGAGGCCGCCGAATGCATGGGCGGCGCCGGTTATGTGGAAGAGAGCATCCTGCCCCGGCTGTACCGCGAGGCCCCGGTCAACTCGACCTGGGAAGGCTCGGGCAACGTGCAGTGCCTGGACGTGTTGCGTGCCCTGTCCAAGGAGCCCGGTGTACTGGACACGCTGTTCGCGGAGCTGGGCGATGGCCATGGCGACCCGCGTCTGGCCGCACACATCGGCAACCTCAAGGCGGCCTTCGCCGATACCGGCGACATCCAGTACCGCGCCCGCCAGCTCACCGAGGACATCGCCCTGGCGGTGCAGGCCAAGCTGTTGCTGGAGGCCGGCAATGCGGCGGTCAGTGACGCCTTCATCGGCAGCCGGCTGTCCGGCAGCGGCCGGGTCTACGGCACGTTGCCGCGCGGGGCGGACGTGGCGGCGCTGGTGCAGCGGGCCACACCGAACTGGCCGCTCTAACGTGCGTGCCTTTGCCGGCGGATATAGGCAAGATGGGCCCATGCATGTCAGACAGACAGGAAGTACATTGTGAGCCGTACCGATGAAACCTTCGTTGTCGTGGAAACCGCCGAGCAAGCCGTCGACCAGTTGGCCGTCTTGCACGAATCCGCCACCGCCGCACTGAGCCAGGCGCTCAAGCGCTACCTCAAGGACCGCACTGAGCCCAATGCGGCCGAGCGCGCGCAGTTTCGTTACCCCGAACTGCGCCTGACCTACCAGTATCAGGGTGACGTACCGGTGATCACCCGGGCCTACGCCAAGGTTCAGTTGCCGGGCACCTACAGCATCACCGTGACCCAGCCGGCCGCGTTTCGCGGCTACCTGCTGGAGCAGCTCGGGCCCTTGATGCGCGACTTTACCGTGACGGTCGAAGTGGGCCTGAGCGAGCAGAACATTCCCTACCCCTATGTGGTCGAGCAGGGCGATGAACTGGCCGGCACCGGCATCACCGCTGCGGCGCTGGCGCGGGTGTTCCCCAGCACCGACCTGTCGGCGGCCACCGACGGCATCGCCGACGGGCTGTATGACTGGGCCAACGTCGACCCGCTGCCGCTGGCGCTGTTCGACGCGGCGCGGGTCGATTTCTCGCTGCGCCGGCTGGTGCATTACACCGGCAGCGACTGGCGGCATGTGCAGCCATGGATCCTGCTCACCAACTACCACCGCTATGTCGACCAGTTCATCACCCACGGCCTGGAGCAACTGCGCCAAGACCCGCGCTTCGTGCGCATGGTGCTGCCGGGCAACGTGGTGATCGAAAAGGCCATGGACAATGGCGAGGCACAGGCGCTGGTGGCCGGGGTGGTGTGGCACCGCTACCAGATGCCGGCGTATCACCTGATTGCTGCCGACGGCCATGGCATCACCCTGGTCAATATCGGCGTGGGCCCGTCCAACGCCAAGAACATCACCGACCATCTGGCGGTGCTGCGCCCGCACTGCTGGCTGATGATCGGCCACTGCGGCGGCCTGCGCCAATCCCAGACCATCGGCGACTACGTGCTGGCCCACGCCTACATGCGCCGCGACGGCATCCTTGACCGCGTGCTGCCGCCCAATATCCCGATCCCGGCCCTGGCCGAGGTGCAGCTGGCGTTGCAGGAAGCGGCGGCGCAGGTGACCGGCGAACGTGGCGACGAGCTGAAAAAGCGCCTGCGCACCGGCACCGTGCTGACCTATGACGACCGCAACTGGGAGCTGCGCTGGGCCCAGGAGCGCCCGTTGATCAACCTGTCGCGGGCCGTGGCAGTGGACATGGAAAGCGGCACCATCGCCGCCCAGGGCTACCGCCTGCGCGTGCCCTACGGCACCTTGCTGTGCGTGTCCGACAAGCCGCTGCACAGCGAGATCAAGCTGCCGGGGGCGGCCAACGCCTTCTACAACCGGGCGGTCAGCCAGCACCTGAAGATAGGTATTGCGGCGCTCGACCTGCTGCGCACCGAACTGAACTCGCTGCACTCGCGTAAACTGCGCAGTTTCGACGAGCCGCCGTTCCGCTGAGGCCCCATGCCGTTACCCCCCCGTTCCAAGCCGCGGCCCGCCGCG
>NZ_QLAD01000008.1:0-132887 GCF_024355235.1 Pseudomonas sp. S12(2018) | reverse complement strand
GCCGCGGCCAAACCCGCCGGCCCGCGTCGCCAGGCCAAGGCGCCGCCGGCCGCGCCGCGCCTGCTCCTGTTCAACAAGCCCTTCGACGTGCTGACCCAGTTCAGCGACGGCGAGGGCCGCGCCACCCTCAAGGACTTCATCGATGTACCGGGCGTATACCCGGCCGGGCGTCTGGATCGCGACAGCGAAGGGTTGTTGCTGCTGACCAATGACGGCCAGTTGCAGGCGCGCATTGCCGACCCCAGGCACAAGTTGCCCAAGACGTACTGGGTACAGGTGGAGGGCGAGCCGACCGAGGAGCAGCTGCAGCGCTTGCGCGAGGGTGTGCAACTGAATGACGGCATGACCTTGCCGGCCCAGGCGCGTCATCTGGAAGAGCCGCAACTGTGGCCGCGCAACCCGCCGGTACGCTTTCGCAAGAGCGTGCCGACCGCCTGGCTGGAGTTGGTGATCAAGGAAGGGCGCAACCGCCAGGTGCGACGCATGACCGCGGCGGTAGGCTTGCCGACCCTGCGCCTGGTGCGCGTGCGGATCGGCGACTGGAGCCTGGATGGGCTGGACCAGGGCTGCTGGCGCGAGGTGCCGGCGCGGCGCTAGACGCCTTCGATGAAGCCGATGACCACGCTCTTGATGACGAAGGCGAGAATGCCCAGGCCCAGCACGAAAAACAGGATGAAGGTGCCGAACTTGCCAGCCTTGGATTTTTTCGCCAGGTCCCAGACGATGAAGCCCATGAAACCAATCAGGATGGTGACCAGGATGGTCATCATCCATTCTTCGAACAACGCAGGATCCATCGATCTTCTCCGCCAGGTTGAAGCGCGCGATTATACGCCCGGCCCGCAGCGCTGACTAACGCAGGTGCGTAAGGGGCAGCTCGGTGCTGGCCAGCACCTGGTTGAGCACGAAGCTTGAACGCACGCTGGTGACGCCTTCGATGCGGGTCAGGTGGCCGAGCAGCAGCTTCTGGTAGTGGTCCATGTCTGGCACCACTACCTTGAGCTGGTAGTCGGCATCCATGCCGGTGACCAGGCTACACTCGAGCACCTGGGGCAGGCTGCGGATGGCGGCCTCGAAGGTTTCGAAGCGCTCGGGGGTGTGTCGGTCCATGCCGATCAGCACGTAGGCGGTGAGGCTCAGGCCCAGCTTCTTGCGGTCGAGCAGGGCGACCTGGCGCGAGATGTAGCCATCGTCCTCCAGTTGCTTGACCCGCCGCGAGCAGGGCGAGGGCGACAGGCCGATCCGTTCGGCCAGTTCCTGGTTGGAGATGCGCGCATCGCGCTGCAGTTCGGCAAGAATGCTCAGGTCGTATCGGTCGAGCTTGCTCATGAATGAAGCCTTTTCTGTTTCGATTGCTGTGGATTATCAATCCTTAGTTAAAAATTGCGCAAGTAATGTTTTGTTGAGCAATTTTCGCAATCCTCTGTCGCAGCGCTTGCCTATGATGGTCAACAGAATCACTGCCCGGACACATGTCCACAGCGGCGGCCCCAATCAGGGGCGCTGCGGCCAGCAACCCCACCGGGTTGTGCTCGGCCCCCGGGCTGCACACTGTTCACAAGACAGCGTGAGGTGAGCCGGCGTCACAAGCGCCGAGCACGGACGAAAATCTCGAAGGGTGGCCTCAGGGTCACCCTTTTTTAATGTCCGCAATTTCATCTGGCGCCTGCTGGCGCGTGGCAGGCGGCCTGATAGAGTAGGCCATGAATGCCAGCGGGAGAGAAACAGCATGAAGTCGCGCATCTGGCAGTTGGCAGGTGTTGGTCTGCTTTGCCTGAGCCTGGGCGTACAGGCCCAGGACGAGCGTCGCGGACCACAGCAGGACCCCTATGGCGGCGAGCGCCCGCCTGCGTCCTCGCCGCTCAACGCGCGCCCGGACGAGGTCCGCCAGACCCAGCCGCCACGCCAGGGGTACTATCAGGACGTGCCGCGGCGCAATGACGCCAATCAGCACTGGCAGGCCGGCGGGCCGGGGCAGCGCCCTGGCGAAGGGCACGGCAATGGCTGGGGCCCCGGGCCTCAGTATCGGCCGGGGCACACCATAGACCGCTTCCCGGAACCGTACCGGCGCGTGCCGTATCGTGGCAGTGACTACTACTATTCCGGTGGCTACTGGTATCGCCCGCAGGGGCCGCATTACGTGGTGGTGGCGCCGCCTTACGGGGTACGGGTGAACTACCTGCCCGACTATGCGCGGCAGGTGTGGGTGGGCAGTGCGCTGTTCTTTCTGGCTGCAGGCACCTATTACCAGTACCTGGACGACAGCCGCGACTATGTGGTGGTAAGCCCGCCGGTGGCTGCGGCGCCGGCGCAACCGGGCAATGGCTATGACGTGATTGCCTACCCGGCCAACGGGCAGTCGCCACAGCAGGTCGATCAGGACCGCTACCAGTGTCACCGCTGGGCGGTGCAGCAGACCGGGTTCGACCCGGCATCGGCGACCTACGCGCCTGCGGCGCAGGTGACGGACACCTATCGACGGGCGCTGGGGGCGTGTTTGAGCGGGCGCGGTTACAGCGTCAACTGAAGCGCAAAATCTTCGCCGGCAAGGCCGGCTCCTACACATACAGCGTGAATCCTGTAGGCGCCGGCCTTGCCGGCGAAGGGGGCTGCTGTTTCACTCCACTGGGTCGGCATGCACCAGCACTTCGGCTTTGGGGTACTCCCGGCGGATCGCCGCCGCTGCCGCATCGCACAGCACGTGGGCCTCGGTCAGCGTCAAGGTGCCTGGCAGCTCCAGGTCCACCTGCACGAACCAGCGGTTGCCCGACACCCGGGTGCGCAGGTCATGCGCGCCCTGCACGCCAGGCACCGCGCACACCAGTGTCATCATCTGCTCGCTCACCTCGCCGGGCAGCTCCTTGTCCATCAGGATGGCCGAGCTTTCACGGGCGATCTGCAAGGCACTCCATAGAATGTACAGCGCGATGCCCAGCCCAAAGTACGCATCCACCTGTGGCCAGCCGAACCGCGCCAGCACCAGCGCGACCAGGATGCTGGCATTGAGCAGCAGGTCGGAGCGGTAGTGCAGCGAGTCGGCGCGCACGGCGGTCGAGCCGGTGAGGCGCACCACCCTGGCCTGCACCATCAGCAAGGCGACGGTCAGCCCCAGCGACAGCAGCATCACGACAATGCCCACCGTGGCATCACCCAGCGGCGTGGGATTTTTCAGGCGTTCGACCGCCTGTACGCCGATCAGTACCGCACTCACCCCGATGAACAGCGCCTGGGCCATGCCGGCCAGTGCCTCGGCCTTGCCGTGCCCGTAGCGATGATCGTCATCGGCCGGGCGCAGGGCATAGCGCACCGCGAGCAGGTTGAGGAACGAGGCCACGCCGTCGAGCATCGAGTCGGTCAGGCCGGCCAGCAGGCTGACCGAGCCGCTGAGCCACCAGGCCACCGCCTTGCTCACGATCAGGATGCTGGCGACCCCGAGCGAGGCATTGGTCGCCAGGCGCAGCAGGCGGGCGTGTTCGGCGCTGGTGTTCATCGGTCGTCCTTGTGCGGGCGGTCAGGCGGAGGGCTTGAGGCCGTACATCGCCAGTTGTTCAACGCTGCCCTTGTGCTGGATCAGGCGCGGGTCGTTCAGCGGCAGGCGCTGGCCCAGCTCGCTCTCCAGGATGGCCTGCAGGCGCACCTTGTCGACCTTGCCATCGGCAGCGATGGCCTTGTTCAGCGTGTGCGGGTCGACCTGGGCGGTCTTGCCGCCGGGCAGGTAGATGGCACCGGTGGCAAAGTCGACGCCGAAGGCGATCAGCCCGGGGATCACGTAGAACAGGATACCGATGGCATCCAGCGCCACGATCACCGGATCGACCTTGCCTTCGATCTGGCCGCGACGGTCGGGGAAGAACAGGGTGCCGCAAGCCGTCAGCTGGGTCAGCAGGGCAGCAACCACGGCACCGCCGATAAGGCGTGAAGGAATACGCATGTGAATCTCCGCAAAGTAGGCCGCACCGCTACCGGCGAAATGCCGGAGGGTGCAGCTAAGACCATGATAAGGCAGGCTCGGTTCGCCGTTATACTCGGCCGATTGTTCGAGGGCTACCATGAATTCATTACCGATCGATGCCGTGCTGCCGGCCTTGCGCACCGCCTTGCAGCAGCGCCACGAAGCCGTGCTCGAGGCACCGCCGGGCGCCGGAAAGACCACCCGCGTGCCACTGGCCCTGCTCGATGAGCCGTGGCTGGCCGGCCAGCGCATCCTGATGCTCGAACCGCGCCGGCTGGCTGCCCGCGCGGCAGCCGAGCGGCTGGCCAGCGAACTGGGCGAGGCGGTGGGCGAAACCGTCGGTTACCGCATGCGCCTGGACAGCAAGGTCGGCCCGCTTACCCGCATCGAAGTGGTCACCGAAGGCATCCTCACCCGGCGCCTGCAGGACGACCCGGCGCTGGACGGGGTGGGCCTGTTGATCTTCGACGAATTTCACGAGCGCAGCCTGGATGCCGACCTGGCCCTGGCCCTGAGCCTCAACGGCCGCGAGCTGCTGCGTGACGAGCCGCCGCTGAAGATCCTGCTGATGTCCGCCACGCTGGAAGGGCAGCGCCTGTCTGCGTTGCTCGACGACGCCCCGGTAATCAGCAGCGAGGGGCGCATGTATCCGGTGCAGATGCGCTGGGGGCGGCCGTTCCAGCCCGGCGAGTTCGTCGAGCCGCGGGTGGTCGACACGGTGTTGCAGGCGCTGGCCGACGAGCCGGGCAGCCTGCTGGTGTTCCTGCCTGGCCAGGCCGAGATCCGCCGTGTGCACCAGGCCTTGCAGGAGGCCCTGGGTGAGCGGCGCGAGATCCTGCTGTGCCCGCTGCACGGTGAACTCGATCTCGCGGCCCAGCGCGCCGCCATCGAGGCGCCGGCCGCGGGCCTGCGCAAGGTGGTGCTGGCGACCAACATCGCCGAAACCAGCCTGACCATCGACGGCGTGCGGGTGGTGATCGACGCCGGGCTGGCGCGGGTGCCGCGTTTTGACCCCGGCAGCGGCATGACCCGCCTCGATACCCAGCGCATCTCGCGCGCCAGCGCCACCCAGCGGGCCGGGCGCGCCGGACGCCTGGAACCGGGCGTGTGCTATCGGCTGTGGTCCGAGGCCCAGCATGACCAACTGGCTGCCTACGGCAGCGCCGAGATCCTGCAGGCCGACCTTGCCGGACTGGCCTTGCAATTGACCCGCTGGGGCGTGGCCCCGGCGCAGCTGTGCTGGCTCGACCTGCCACCGGCGGCGGCCTATGCCCAGGCTCAGGACCTGCTGGTGCGCCTGGGGGCGCTCAGGCCGGGGCAGTTGCTGGCGCTGACCGAGCATGGTCAGGCCATGGCCGAGTTGCCGGCACACCCGCGCATCGCACACCTGCTTTTGCGGGGCCAGGACCTTGGCCTGGCACAGATGGCCTGCGATGTGGCGGCACTGCTGGGCGAGCGCGACATTCTGCGCGGGGCGGGCGCCGACCTGCACAGCCGGCTGGCCCTGCTCAGTGGCGAAACCCGTGCAGCCCGAGGTGGGCAAGGCGGGGTGCAGCGGGCGCGACAACTGTCCCGCCAGTACCGCAGCTACCTGCGCGGCAAGGCCGGCGCGGCCGTGGCCGACCCCGAACATTCCCGCTGGCTCGGTGCCCTGCTGGCGCTGGCCTATCCCGACCGGGTCGCCCAGCAGCGCCGTGCCGGCGGCGCCGAGTACCGGCTGGCCAACGGGCGTGCGGCGCTGTTCGGTGAGGCCGACGCGCTGATGAAGCAACCCTGGCTGGTGATCGCCGACCTCGGCAGCCGCCAGGGGCAGCGCGAAGAGCGCATCTACCTGGCGGCCGAATTCGACCCGGCGCTGTTCGACGACGTGCTCGCCGAGCAGGTGCGCCGCGTGGATCAACTGGATTGGGACGAGCGTGAGAACGTGCTGCGTGCCGAGCGCCAGCGCAAGGTCGGCGAACTGGTGCTCAGCCGCGAGCCGCTGACCGGGCTGGGTGAGGATGCGCGTGCGCGGGCGCTGCTTGACCTGGTGCGGCGCAAGGGCCTGGAGCTGCTGCCCTGGACCCCGGAACTGCGCCAGTGGCAGGCGCGGGTGGCACTGTTGCGCGGGCTGGATGTTGCGGCGGCAGGCCAGAGCGAATGGCCGGACCTGAGCGACGCGGCCTTGCTGTCCAGCCTTGAGCACTGGCTGCAACCCTACCTGAGCAAGGTCACCCGGCTCAGTCATTTTGCCCAGCTCGACCTGTCGTCCATCCTGCGCAACCTGCTGCCCTGGCCGCTGCCGCAGCGCCTGGACGAATGGGCGCCGGTGCACATCGGCGTGCCCTCGGGTTCCAACATCCGCCTGGACTACAGCGAGACGCCGCCGATTCTGGCGGTGCGCTTGCAGGAACTGTTCGGCCTGGCCGAAACCCCGCGCATCGCCCAGGGCCGCCAGCAGGTGTTGCTGCACCTGCTGTCACCGGCACGGCGCCCGGTGCAGGTGACCCAGGACCTGGCCAATTTCTGGCGCAGCACCTACGCCGAAGTGAAGAAGGACCTCAAGGGCCGCTACCCCAAGCACTACTGGCCGGACGACCCGCTGGTGGCCGAAGCCACCGCGCGGGCCAAACCGCGCAAGTAGCCGCTAGGGCGGCGTCGGCAACAGCAGGCGCGCGCTCAGCGGCAGGTGATCGGAAATCTGCAGGGTGTCCTGCTGCAGCACCCGGGCGCTCAGGCGCTGCAGCTTGGGGCTGTGGAACAGGTAGTCCAGGGTGCGGTCCGGGCCGTTCAGGCGCGGGTCGTTGGGGTAGTGGGTCAGCCAGGCGCTGCGCTCGGCGCCACCGGCTTCGGCGTTGCTGGGGATCATCGGATACTTGTCCCACAGCAAGTGCAGGTCGCTGTCGGCGCCATAGTGCTGGCGCTGCTCGGGGGTGAGCCGGCGGTACTGGCCCAGCGGCAGCAGGTTGAAGTCGCCACCGATCAGCCACGGCGTGCCCTGGCTTTCCAGCTTGTCGAGCAGCGCGCCGAGCTGGCGCACCTGCTGGCGCTGGATATCGCTGCCGGGAACGAAGGGCGCCAGGTGGGTGTTGAGCACCGCCAGCGAGCCGCCATCACGCAGCGGCAGGTAGCTGGCCAGCACCGCCTGTTGCGGCTGCAGCAGGCGGCTCAGGGCGTTGTCGGGGGCCGAGGGCAGGGCCAGGCGTTCGGCCTGCTGGATGGGGTAGCGGCTCAGGGTCGCCAGGCCGCGGCCGACGCTGCCGAACACATGCCGGTCGGGCACGAAGTCCGCCTTCCAGTCGTAGGCCTGCACCGCACAGGGGTAGAGGTCGGCCAGGCGCTCGCGCAGCAGGGCCAGCTGGTCCTGGTAGGCGCTGGCCTTGGCGTTGGTGTCCAGTTCCTGCAACAGCACGATGTCGGGGTTGTCGGCGCGGATCACCCGCGCCACCTCGTCGAGGTTGAACGCCAGGTCCTGTTCGGTAGGGCGGGTGTCATTCCCCCGGCCTTCGTCATACCAGAACACGTAGCCCTTGCCGGCCAGGTACTGGATGTTCCAGCTCATGACCTTGAGCATCTGGCCCGGCACCAGCGGCGTGGCCGTGCCACGGCAGGCCACCGGCAGGGCCTCGCGCGGCTCGGGTTGCCAGCTCAGGTGACTGGCCAGCAGCCACAGCAGGGCAAGTATCAGCAGCAGGGTCAGCAGGGCATTGCGCAGTAGTCGGATCATCGGCTCGGCTTGGCGTCGCAGGTGAACCCGCAGCATACCCGAGCCGTTCGTCGCCTGCTTGGTTCAGCTCGGGTCGCGGGCCAGCGGCGGCTCGGTGACCAGCATGAACATGCGAAAGCTCACCAGGGTGCTGAACAGGGTGAGGAAGCCGTTGAAGCTGCCCACCAGCAGTTCCAGCCACAGCTCGGGCTCTTCGCCGATCAGGCTGCGGGTCAGCGCATCGATCAGCCACAACGGGATCATGGCCACGATCATGCACACCAGGATCTGCCAGAAGTGGCCCTTGCACAGCTCGAAGCTCTGACGCATGGCCGGCAGCGGTTGCAGGCCGCGCAGCACCAGCAGGTACTCGGCGAACACCAGGTTGACCATCACCCAGATGCCCGGAAGGATGAACAGCGCGCAGCCGGCCACGATCAGCAGCAGGCAGACGATCATCAGCAGCGCGAACGAGGGCCACAGGCGCAGCGACATGGCCAGCAGGTCGCGCTTGCGCGGCTCTTCACCCTGGCTGCGGGCGTCCAGGTAGAGGATCAGTGCGCCGCTGTAGAGCGGGTAGAACACCAGGCCCAGCAGCATGCCGTAGGCCAGGGTACGGGTCTGGCTGCCGAACTGTGCATAGATCGCCTGGGCCAGCAGCGTTTCGATGACGATCAGCGGCAGGCACAGCTTGGCGATGCTCAGCAGGTGGCGGCGGAAGAAATACAAGGAGTCTTGCAGAACGCTAAGCGGATTCATCAGTCGATATCGCAGTGACAGAGCAGGCCGCTACTTTAGCCCAGCGGTCGAACCTGAACAAAGTTTCATGCCGCGGGCCGATTGAATCGCCCATGCTGGAACCCCATCTAGTGCTCACCTGTAATCCCCCGGCTATCCAGTGAGGTCGCCCCATGAACCACGAAGAACAAACCTTGATCGACGGCCTGTTCGGCCGCCTCAAGCAAGCCGAGAGCGAAGGCGCACCGCGTGATGCCCAGGCCCAGGCGCGCATTGCCGAGCACCTGCAGCAACAGCCGTCGGCCCCTTACTACATGGCCCAGGCGATTCTGGTGCAGGAGGCCGCGCTCAAGCGCCTCGATGAACAGAACAGGCAATTGCAGGCCGATCTGAACCAGGCCCGCGCACAGGTGGCGGCCACTGCGCCGAGCAGCGGCGGCTTCCTGTCGAGCATCTTCGGCGGGGGGGCACGGCAACCCGAGCCGCAGCCGCAGCGCGCGGCCCAGCCGGCCCCGGCACCTGCCACCAGTGGTGGTGGCTGGCGTGAACCGGCCAGCGGCTTTGGCGGGCCCGGCGTGGCCCCCCAGCAGCAGGGTTCCAACGCCGCGCCCCAGGCCGCACCGGCCCGCGGCGGCGCCAGCAGCTTTCTGGGCGGTGCACTGCAGACCGCCGCCGGCGTGGCAGGTGGGGTGATGCTGGCGCAGGGCATCAGCAGCCTGTTCGGCCATCATTCGTCGCAGCCCCAGGAAGTCACCGAGATCATCAACGAAGCGCCGGCACCAGCCAGCGACAGCGGCTGGGGCGGTAACGACGAGCAGCGCCTGACCGCCGACAACGGTGGCTACGGCAATGATCAGGGCGGCTTCATGGACACCGACTACGGTGACGATGGCGGCGGCTTCTTTTCGGACGACGATTCCTTCGTCTGAGCCGCGCACATACCCGTACTGCCGTCAGGCTGGCATACTGGGCGCCGAAACGGCCCCGGTATGCGGGACCGGCCCCTGGCGTGACGAGGAAGTGCGGTGAAGAAGATTGCGGTGTTCGCCGATGTCCAGAACCTCTACTACACCGTGCGCCAGGCCTATGGTTGTCATTTCAACTACGCCGCCTTCTGGGCGCACGTCAGCCAGGACGGCGAGATCGTCGAGGCGGTGGCCTATGCCATCGACCGCGGCGACAGCAAGCAGCAGCAGTTTCAGCAGATCCTGCGCAACCTCGGTTTCACGGTCAAACTCAAACCCTATATCCAGCGCAGCGACGGCTCGGCCAAGGGCGACTGGGACGTGGGCATCACCCTGGACGTGATCGACGCCGCCTCGCGGGTCGACGAAGTGGTGCTGGCCTCCGGCGATGGCGATTTCGACCTGCTGCTGGAACGGGTGATCAACCGTCATGGCGCCGAAGCGGTGGCCTATGGCGTACCGGGGCTCACCGCCAACTCGCTGATTCGCGCCGCCACCCGCTATGTGCCCATCGAAGGCGCACTCCTGCTCAAGCACTGAGAGCTACCCGAGGTTTTTGTGGAACGTATTGCGGTCATCGACTTTGAAACCACCGGCATCTCGCCGGGTGCCTACTGCCGCGCCACCGAAGTGGCGGTGGTGATGCTCGAACGCGGGCGCATCGTCGATCGCTACCAGAGCCTGATGAATGCCGGCGTGCCGGTACCGGCCTTTGTCGCCGGGCTGACCGGCATCACTACCGCCATGCTGCGCAGTGCGCCGGCCAATGCGCAGGTGATGAACGAGGTGGCCGAGTTCGTCGGCAGCACGCCCTTGCTGGCGCACAACGCCTCATTCGACCAGAAGTTCTGGGACTACGAACTGAGCCTGATCGGACGCTCGCGGGTGCAGTCGTTCGCCTGTTCGATGCTGCTCTCGCGGCGCCTGCTGCCGGCTGCGCCGAACCACAAGCTCGGCACCCTGACGCGCTGGGCCGGGCTGCCCGACACCGGCACCGCTCACCGGGCCATGGCCGATGCCGAGATGGCCGCCAACCTGGCCCAGCACCTGGCCGGCGAACTGCGCCAGCGCCACGGTATCAGCGAGGTGTCGCACCCGCTGTTCTGCAGCCTGCAGAAGGTCCCGGCAGCCAAGGTTGCCGAAACCCTCAAGCGCTACCGCTAGGCTTTCTTGCCGTTGCTGTCGAGCTGGCCGAGCGGCACCCGTCGCTCTACCGCGCTGGACAGGATGATCGAGGTCTTGCTGAACCCGAACTGCGCCACGTGGTTGATCAGCTCTTCGAGTTCCGGCATCGAGCCGACCGCCGCCTGCATGATCACGCACGGATCGCCGGTGACCCGGTGGCACTCGGTGATCTGCGGAATACGCGCCAGGTCCTCATAGGTCTGCTGGTTGCCGTGGCTGGCCAGGCGCAGCTCGATCACGCACTGGATCGGCAAGCCGATCCGGCTCATGTCGACCTTGGCCTGGTAGCCGGTGATGACCCCGCTGGCCTCGAGCTTGGCCACCCGCTCGGCCACCGCCGGGGCCGACAGGTTGACCTTGCGCGCCAGTTCGGCGAAGGAGGCGCGGCCGTTGTCGAGCAAGGCGGCGAGGAGCATGCGATCGTACTTGTCCATGGGGCGTGGGTACCAGGTGTTGAAACGATGGCGAATCGGGCAAACATCCGTTTTTTCGAAAGTCTGGTGGCCGTATAAACAGGGTTTGTAACTTAAAAATACCCGTTTGGCTTTCTAAACTACAGCTCCCAAACCCTGATTTCGAGCCTCCCATGCCTGCCTCCCGTCGCTTTCCGCTGGTGCTGATCGGTGCCTTCCTGGCCTTGTACCTGGTGTGGGGGTCGACCTATCTGGTGATCCGCATCGGTATCGAGTCGTGGCCACCGCTGCTGATGGCCGGGGTGCGCTTTCTGATTGCCGGCAGCCTGCTGTATGGCTTTCTGCGCTGGCGCGGGGTGCCGGCGCCCAGCTGGGCGCAATGGAAGGCCGCCGGGGCCATCGGCATATTGCTGCTCAGTTGCGGCAACGGCGGCGTGACCCTGGCCGAACATGCGGGCGTGGCGTCCGGGGTCGCAGCCCTGGCGGTGGCGACCGTGCCGCTGTTCACCCTGGTGTTCGGGCGATTTTTCGGGCACCGCAACACGCGTCTGGAATGGGCCGGTATCGGCCTTGGCCTGGCCGGCATCGGCCTGCTCAACCTGGGCTCCAACCTGCAGGCCAGCCCGCTGGGCGCGGCGCTGATCCTGTTTGCTGCAGCGTCCTGGGCCTTCGGTTCGGTGTGGAGCAAGAGCCTGCCGCTGCCGGCCGGGCCGATGGCCAGTGCCGCCGAAATGCTGGTGGGCGGCGCGGCGCTGCTGCTGGGCAGCGCGCTCAGCGGTGAACGCATGACCCAGATGCCGACCGCTGCCGGCTGGGGGGCGTTGCTCTATCTGGTGTTCTTCGGTTCGATCCTGGCCTTCAGTGCCTACATGTACCTGCTCAAGCATGTGCGCCCGGCGGCGGCCACCAGCTATGCCTACGTCAACCCGGCGGTGGCGGTGCTGCTGGGCATCCTGTTCGCTGGCGAGCAGATCGGCGTGGAGGAGTGCGTGGCGATGGCGGTGATCATCGGCGCGGTGGTGTTGATCGGCGTTCCGCAATGGCGCAAGGTGCCGGCCAGCGTGGCCACCCCGGCTGACGCCTTGAGGGGTGAGTTGTCCAAGTGAAGCGTCGTATTGCCATGGCAGGCTTGTTGGTTGGGATGCTGTCCGGTTGTGATGAACAGGAAGTCGGCCTGGAGTTTCAGGTATCGGTTATCGACAATTACGCCCACGGCCATGCAGACCGGTATTACGCCGAAGCGGTCCGTAACCTGCTGGCCGAACAGCAGATCGACCTGGCCCGAGTGGAAATGTGGGCCGATGACGAGACCCCTTGGGTGGTGAACCTGCGCATGCCAGGCGACGTACTGACCCCGGCGCGGCGTGAGGCTCTGCAGGCAACGGTCGACGCCGTGCTGGCTGCGCGCCAGGCAGTCACCGGCAACGTCACCCTGACGCTCGCGGATCAACCTGACCAGCCGATCGCGTTGCGGTTGGCCTTCCCCAACGATGTCGCGATCAAGAGCCATCCTACGCTCAGCGAAGCGATGCGCTCGCTGATCGAGAACACGGCGCGCGGCGAGGTCGATTGCCGGGTCCCGGTGAGGCTCAGGGCCAACCTGCCCTTCGAGGTGCTCGACTACAGTCAGGGCGTGATGACGCTGCGCACCCCGGACCAGAAGCTCAGGCGCACGCCGGTTCGCCTGGAGTTCGCTGATGGCGGGTTGCGTAGTCAGGTAGCGCGCGGCCAGGTAGCCGTCAGCTTCAGCCGCGAGAAGGACCGCGACCACATGATTTTCGAACTGGGGTCGCTGGGCATGCACAGCTGGACGCCGATGTCGGCGCGCGATTCGAGCCTGAACGAGATCTACGGCCTGTGCCGTTCGCGCGCCAGCCAGCTGGGCAGGCCGCTGTCGCTGTTTGTCGGCAATGGCCTGGATCGCCTGACGTACGTGTACCTGCCGCCTGTGGATTGAAGCTCGGTGAACCCGCGCGAACAGGGTAAACTTGCGCCATTGCTGAATTCCCCAGACGGTATTGCCATGACATTCGCCAAACTTGGCCTGATTGAACCCTTGCTGCGCGCGCTCGAGCACCTCAAGTACACCACCCCGACACCGGTGCAGGCGGCGGCCATCCCGGCCGTGCTGGCCGGTCGCGACCTGATGGCGGCGGCGCAGACCGGCACCGGCAAGACTGCCGGCTTCGCCCTGCCACTGCTGCAGCGCCTGGTGATGGAAGGCGAGAAGGTCGCCAGCAACTCGGTGCGTGCGCTGGTGCTGGTGCCGACCCGCGAGCTGGCCGAACAGGTGCACGCCAATATCGTCGAGTACGCCGAACACCTGCCGCTGCGCACCTACGCGGTGTACGGCGGGGTGAGCATCAACCCGCAGATGATGAAACTGCGCAAGGGCATCGACCTGCTGGTGGCCACGCCCGGGCGCCTGCTCGACCTGTTCCGCCAGAACGCGGTCAAGTTCAACCAGTTGCAGGCGCTGGTGCTCGACGAGGCCGACCGCATGCTCGACCTGGGCTTTGCCGAAGAGCTGCGCTCGATCTACGCGGCGTTGCCGGTCAAGCGCCAGACGCTGCTGTTTTCCGCAACCTTCTCCGACGAGATCCGCCTGATGGCCGGGCAGATGCTCGATGACCCGCTCAGCGTCGAGGTCAGCCCGCGCAACGTGGCGGCCAGCAGCGTCAAGCAGTGGGTCGTGCCTGTGGACAAGAAGCGCAAGCCCGAGCTGTTCATGCACCTGCTGCGCAAGCAGCGCTGGAAGCAGGTGCTGGTGTTCGCCAAGACCCGCAACGGTGTGGATGCGCTGGTGGAGCGCCTGCAGGCGCAGGGCGTGAACGCCGACGGCATCCATGGCGATCGCCCCCAGGCCACGCGCCAGCGTGCGCTGGACAGCTTCAAGGCGCGCGAGATCCAGATCCTGGTGGCCACCGATGTGGCGGCGCGCGGGCTGGATATCGACGACTTGCCGCTGGTGGTCAACTTCGATTTGCCGATCGTGGCCGAGGACTACATTCACCGTATCGGGCGTACCGGGCGTGCGGGCAACACCGGCGAAGCCATTTCGCTGGTGTGTGCCGACGAGGTGAACATGCTGTCGGCCATCGAGATGCTCACGCGCAAGACCTTGCCGCGCCATGAAGAGCCGGATTTCGTGCCGGAGCACCGGGTGCCGGAAACCGACGCCAGCGGGCAGGTGGTGAAGAAGCCGAAGAAACCGAAGAAGCCCAAGCAGGGCAGCGGCAAGGGCAGCCTGGGGCGCTGGACCGACAGCGGGGACACCCCCGCAGCCGCGCCGCAGGTCAAGCCGGTGCGCAAGGTGCCGACGTTCAATACCGGGCCGCGCAAGCGCAAGCCTTGATTGGGCACGGGCTGCGCTGCAGCCCTTTCGCCGGCAAGGCCGGCTCCTACAAGGGCTGTGCGTACCCTATAGGCGCCGGCCTCACCGGCGCAGCCACTCCAGCACCCCCAACCCCGCCCTTCGCCCACTGGCAAAGCACGCCGTCAGCAGGTAGCCGCCGGTCGGTGCCTCCCAGTCGAGCATCTCGCCCGCACAGAACACCCCCGGCAACCGGGTCAGCATCAGGTGCCGATCCATCGCCTCGAACTTCACGCCGCCGGCGCTGCTGATCGCCTCGTCCAGCGGGCGCGGTCGTACCAGCGTGATCGGCAACGCCTTGAGCGCTGCCGCCAGGCGCGCCGGGTCGGCAAACACCTCGGGCCCGGTCAGCTCGCGCAGCAGCGCCGCCTTCACCCCGTCCAGGCCCAGCTGACCGTGCAGGTGCCTGGCCATCGAGCGCGAACCACGGGGTTTGCGCAGCGCCGCCTCGATCTTGTCCACAGGCCGGTTCGGCAGCAGGTCGAGCAGCACCGTCGCGCTACCTTCGCGGTTGATCGCTTCACGAATCTGCGCCGACCAGGCATACACCAGGCTGCCCTCGACGCCGCCCTCGGTCAGCACGAACTCGCCCAGGCGCGGCGCCTGGCCGGCCAGGCTCAGGGCGATGTTCTTCAGCGGTGCACCGGCGAACCTGCCCTTGAGCACGTCGCTCCAACCCGTTACCTCGAAGCCGCTGTTGGCTGCCTGCAACGGCGAGATATCCACACCCCGCGCCTGCAGCCAGGGCAGCCAGGCAGCGTCCGAGCCCAGCCGCGCCCAGCTGCCGCCGCCCAGCGCCAGCACCACGGCATCGGCCTGCACGCTCACCTCGCCCTGTGGACAAGTGATCCGCAGGGCGCCGTCGGCATCCCAGCCGTGCCAGCGATGCCGGGTGTGGATAACTACCCCGGCATCGCGCAGGCGCTTGAGCCAGGCGCGCAGCAGCGGGGCGGCCTTCATGTCGCGCGGAAACACCCGGCCGGATGTCCCCACGAAGGTGTCGATGCCCAGGCCGTGGATCCATGCGCGCAGCGCGTCTGCATCGAAGCCGTCGAGCAGGCGCGCGATGTCGTGTTCGCGTTCTGCATAGCGCGAGATGAACGCGGGGTAGGCTTCGGAATGGGTGATGTTCATGCCGCCCACGCCCGCCAGCAGGAACTTGCGCCCCACCGAGGGCATGGCGTCGTACAGGTCTACCCGCACACCGGCCTGGCTGAGGACCTCGGCGGCCATCAGCCCGGCCGGCCCGCCTCCGATAATGGCAACGTGGGGGGCGGTGGTTGGGGGAGTATCGGTCATGGGCGGCTGCAGGCTGGGGATAAAAGAGCGGGCATTCTACCCGACACGGCCCCGCCCAGGAACTGTACAAAAAACGATCAGTACGGTGCAGGCCCCGTGCCACAAGGGCCGGATGGGCTTGCGCTCAGGTTATCCACAGGCAGCTCCACAGTCATTGTGGGTAATCGAGTACCCGTTGTGCGCTGTGGTGCAGGATGCCGTGGCGTCGGGCCAGGGCGTGGCGGTCCTTGCTGTAGCCGCCGCCGATCAGGCCGACCACCGGGATATCGCGCCCCAGGCAGTGGCGCAGCACGGCTTCGTCGCGGGCAGCGACGCCTGCGTCGGTCAGTTGCAGGTAGCCCAGCGCATCGTCCTTGTGCACGTCCACGCCGGCGTCGTACAGCACCAGGTCGGGCTGGTACAGCGGCAACAGGTAGTTCAGCGCGTCGTGCACCACCTTCAGGTAGTCGGCGTCGCCCATGCCGCGCGGCAACGGGATGTCCCAGTCGCTCTGGGCCTTGCGTGCCGGAAAGTTCTGTTCGCAGTGCAGCGACACGGTGATCGCGTCCGGGGTTTCGTGCAGGATGCGCGCGGTGCCATCGCCCTGGTGCACGTCGCAGTCGAAGATCAGCACCCGGTGCACGCGCCCGGCTTCGAGCAGGTAGCGGCTGATCACCGCCAGGTCGTTGAAGATGCAGAAGCCGGCCGGGTGATCGTAGTGGGCGTGGTGCGTGCCGCCGGCCAGGTGGCAGGCGATGCCATGCTGCAGGGCCTGTTCGGCGGCCAGCAGCGAGCCGCCGACCGCGCGCACGGTGCGCCGTGCCAGCGCTTCGCTCCAGGGCAGGCCCAGGCGACGCTGGTCTTCGCGGCTCAGGTCGCCGTTCATGTAGCGCTCGATGTAGCCCGGCTCGTGGGCCAGGGCGAGGATGTCGCTGGGGCAGAGCTCGGGGCGCAGCAAGGCCGCATCGGTGGTCAGGCCGCTGTCGACCAGGTGGTCGCGCAACAGGCGGAACTTGTCCATCGGGAAGCGGTGCCCGGCAGGAAACTCCGGGCTGTAGTCGTCGTGGTAGATCAGGGGCAGGGGCATGGCAGCTTCTAACCGGGGCAGGCCTCGATCTTGCCAGTTGCTGTACAGCCAGCGCCAGCGATCTACACTGCGCGCAGGTTCTCGACAGGGGTGCACCCATGCTGGCTTCCTGGACGTTCTGGGCGATTCTGTCGGCGATATTCGCCGCCTTGACCGCCATATTTGCCAAGGTTGGCGTGACCGGCATCAATTCGGACTTCGCCACCCTGCTGCGCACGGTGGTGGTGCTGGTGAGCCTGGCGCTGATTCTGTTCGCCACCGGCCAGAACCAGTCACTGGGGTCGATCTCGCCGCGCAGCTACCTGTTCCTGCTGCTGTCGGGGCTGGCCACCGGCGCTTCGTGGATCTGCTACTTCCGCGCCCTGCAGCTGGGGCAAGCCTCGCAGGTAGCGCCTGTGGACAAACTCAGCGTGGTGCTGGTGGCGGTGCTCGGCGTTACCCTGCTGGGCGAGCGACTCGACCTGCGCCAGTGGGGCGGCATCAGCCTGATCACTCTGGGCGTAGTGATGCTGGCATGGCGTTAGCGCGCAGAGGTGTTGCCGGTAACTCCAGCGGTGCCTTCAGCGGTGCCTGCAGCGCGGTGCGGCCGTAGAAGCACAGCGCGGTCGGCAGGCAGGTCAGCCAGACGAAGATCCCCGCCCAGAAGGTGTGCGACATGTAGTGCCAGCCCTGCATCACGCGGGTGGTGCCATACACCATGCCCAGCAGCACGATGAACCCCAGCAGCTTGCGTGCGTGCACCCAGCGCCAGCGGCGGGCCACGAAGTACAGCGCCATCAGGGTGAAGCCGCTGGAGGCATGCCCGCCGGGCCAGCAGCGCCCGTCACCGGCCTTGTGCAGCAGGTCGAACTGTTGGTACCACTCCAGGCGCGGATGGGTACCGCCGTAGAATGTGGTCTCTACCGGGCAGTACACCCCGGTGTGGCTCTTGAGGTAGTGAATGATGGCGGTGCACAGTGCGAATGCCACCACCACGAACAACAGGTCGCGCCGGTGCCGGGTGGTGAAACGAAGCACGCCGGCAATGCGGCTGCGTTGCAGCAGCCGGGTGGCGGCGGCCTGCGGATGGCGGGCGAAAAGCGGCCACACGAAGGACAGCAGGGCGCCGATCAGTGCGGCTTCGCCTGTCCAGTTGGGCAGGATGCGGGGCCACTTGTGGGTCACTTTCTCGAACCAGGCGTCGTGCAGCAGGGTGAACTGGCCGCTGGCCGGGTCGATGAACAACTGGCTGAACCAGCGGTCGAGGCCGGTGAGGTCGAAGGCCACGAACACGACCAGTGCCAGCAGCAGGGGCAGGCCCAGGTGGGTGAGGTAGAACGACTGGCGTGGCGACATGCTCATTGCTCCGCCCTGGCCAGCAGCTTGCGCCATTCGGGGGCGTTCATGCGGCCGAGGATTCTCGGTTTGCCGCTGGCGCCCACCGAGACGAATACGGCTTCGGCGTAGGCGCTGGAGCGTTCGCCACCGGGCACGTTCAACTGGCGTTCGAGCTGGTCTATGCAGCCGCTGTGGGTCACCAGCACCAGGTTGCGCTCGGCGGCCTTGCGCGCCAGGGCGTTGTCGGCGAAGCCCTTGTTGCATTGCTGCAGCCAGTCCTCACTGGCTGCCAGCTTGCCGAACATGAAGTGCGCGGTTTGCTGGGTGCGGGTCAGGGGGCTGGCCAGTATGTCGGCATGCTCCAGACCCAGGCGCTGCAGCCCTTCGCCCACCTGCGCCGCAGCCTGGCTGCCCGCCTGGGTGATACCTTGCGGATCATCCAGGCACGGGTTGCGCGAGCGGTCGCAACGCTCGGCATGCCGCACCAGCACGATGACTTCACCTTTGGCCCAGTCGGCATACACACCGCTGTTGCGCATCTGTCTTTCGCTACCCAGGTCCACGATCGCCAACCCTCTGAACAGCCACAGGCTTGAAACGGCCAGTGCAAGCAAGGTGCACAGGCCCAGCAGGAACGTCGCCGAAGGCAGGCGTCGTCGTCGCCCCGGACGGGCTGGGATCAAGGTCTGGTCGAGTACTGCATCGTGCAACATGGGGCCGCTCCGGCTACCGCGAGAATGTCTGCACGGTAAGCAACGGCCTGTGGTGAATCGGTGAAGGCGATGTGAAAGCCTTGTGGGGCAAGGGGCCAACAGCACGTTGCAGTTTCAATTCAATGAAGTAATAAGTTGTTACTCTCGGACATAAACTGAAACGCGGCGTAAATAATGTAAATCGGCTTTGAGTGATAATTGCTCGTAAATAGTATTGCGCATCATTTTCTGATGGTGGGCATTACCAATGGCACAACTTTCAATAAAAAGCCGTCGTTCTGAATCCGGTCATCTGTGTACTGCACTGGGGTTGGCGGTAGCCTCCTGGTCGACAGCCAGTATTGCGCAAACTTCCACACCGGCTGCATCGTCCACCGTATCGTCGGTGGAACTCGATGCCACCGATGTGAAGGGCGTGCACCATGAAACGTTCAAGGTCGATAACGCCTCCTCGCCCAAGTTCACCGCCCCGCTGCGCGACACGCCAAAGTCCGTGACCATCATCAATGAAGCGCTGATCAAGGAGCGTGGCGCCACGTCCCTGACCGATGTACTGCGCACCACTCCCGGCATCACCCTGGGCGCGGGCGAGGGTGGCACGCCACTGGGCGACCGCCCGTTCATTCGCGGCTTCGAAGCCAGTACCGATATCCAGATCGACGGCCTGCGCGACCTGGGCCGCGCCTCCCACGAGGCGTTCAACATCGAGACCGTGGAAATCGTCAAGGGGCCGGGCTCGGCCTACAGCGGCCGGGGTTCCACCGGTGGCTCGATCAACCTGGTGAGCAAGGCGGCCAAGGCCGAGGACTTCATTGGCGGCAGCTTTACCCTGGGTACCGACCAGCTGCGTCGCACCACCCTCGATGTCAACCAGTACCTGGGCGAGCAGGACCTGGCGTTTCGTCTCAACGCGATGAAGCACGAGGCCGACACCCCCGGGCGCGACCATGTCGAGGTCAGCCGCTGGGGCATTGCGCCGACGATCACCTGGGGCCTGCAGGGCCCGACCCGGGTCACCGCCAGTTACTACCACCTGCAAACCGACGACATTCCCGATCAGGGCCACCCGGTTTCGTTGATTACCAACAAGCCGGTGAAGGTCGACCGCGACAACTTCTACGGGCTGGTGGATCGAGACTTCCGGAAAACTTCCGCCGACCTTGCCACCTTCAGCATTGAACATGACTTCAATGAACACCTGAGCCTGCGCAATACCCTGCGCGGTGGCCGCACCATGCAGAACTATGTCATGAGCCGTCCGGTGTTCGCCAATGTGGGCCAGGAAGAGAGCGGGCTGGTGTCCCGGGGCTTTCGCCCGCGCAATGTGGTCAACACGTCGCTGATCAACCAGACCGACCTGTTCGGTACCTTCGACACCGGCACCATCAAGCACACTTACGCAGCCGGTATCGAAGTCAGCCGCGAAACCATCACCGACAAGGACAAGTACCAGGGCAACAACGGACGCCCGGGCGACCTTTACGACCCCAACCCGCACGACGGGGGCTGGACCCTGTTGCCGGGCACCGGCCAGGTCACCAGCAAGTACCAGACCGACACCCGCTCGCTGTATGTGTTCGACACGCTCGGCCTGCATGAGCAGTGGGACCTGAACCTGGGCCTGCGCTACGACGACTACGACGTGAAGAACCGCGTCGCCGGTGGCGCCGAGTCGTCCAGCGAGCTGTGGAACTACCAGGTGGGTATCGTCTTCAAGCCATTGCCCAACGGCAGCATCTACCTGTCCTACGGCACCTCGTCCAACCCGTCGGGCGAAAACACCCAGTCCGGTGGTGCCGATGGTGCCGGTGCCGGCAACCTCAACGGCAACAAGGCCAACCTCGACCCCGAAAGCTCGCGCAGCCTGGAGCTGGGCACCAAGTGGGACGTGTTCAACGAGCAGCTGTCGCTGACCGCAGCGGTGTTCCGTACCGAGAAGACCAATGCACGCGTGACCGATCCAGTCTCGGGCCTGGTGGCACTGGATGGCGACCAGCGTGTCACCGGCCTGGAGCTGGGCGCCACCGGACGCATCACCGATGCCTGGGCGGTGTGGGCCGGCTACACCTACCTGGATGCCGAAGTGGTGAAGGCCGGTGGCAACGGCGCCAACGACGGCAACCAGTCCAAGTTCATCGCGCCCAACAGCTTCAGCCTGTGGACCTCGTATGACATCGATGCACGCTGGACAGTCGGCGCTGGCGCCAACTACATGGACGAGCGCTACATGAATGACGCCAATACCATCACCGTCGACGACTACTGGCGCTACGACGCGATGGTCGGCTACAAGGTCAACAAGAACCTCGACCTGCAGCTCAACCTGCTCAACCTGACCGACGAAACCATCTACGACGCCTCGCACGTGGGCCTGTTCGCCACGGTGGCCCCGGGGCGTTCAGCCGAGTTGACTGCCAACTTCCGTTTCTGAGGCTGGGCGCTCGGGCATTGCCTGCCTACGCTGTACACTGCAAGGCAGTGATCACGGAGCAGGCAATGACCCCGATACTTGAACTGGAGAGCGCGCGGCTGCGGCTGCGCCAGTGGCAGGACGACGACCTCGCCGAGTTCGCCGCCCTGTGTGCCGACCCACTGGTGATGCAGTACTTCCCGGCGCCGCTGAGCCGGGTCGAAAGCGCCGCACTGATTGGCCGCATCCGCGGCCATTTTGCCGAGTACGGGTTCGGCCTGTGGGCCCTGGAGCGCCAGGACAGCGGGGCGTTCATCGGCATGACCGGCTTGCTCAATGTGAGCTTCGATGCGCCGTTCACCCCGGCGGTGGAGATCGGCTGGCGCCTGGCGCGGCGCCACTGGGGCCAGGGCTTCGCCAGCGAGGCGGCCTGGACCTGCCTGCGCTGTGCGTTCGCCCAGCTGGGCCTGGACGAAGTGGTGTCGTTCACTACCCAGGGCAATCTGCCGTCGCAGAAGGTGATGCAGGCCATCGGCATGCAGCCCGATCCGCTGGGCGACTTCGAGCACCCGCGCCTCGAGCCAGGCCACCCCTTGCGCCCCCATGTGCTGTACCGGATCAACCGCGCCCAGTGGCAGGCCACCTTGCATGGCTGAATCGCAGAACATACAGGCCGCCAATGACAAACCCTGTATTATTTGCGCCCTGGGCCTTGCTTTGGAGAATCTCGAATGAGCCACGTGTTGGACGATCTGGTCGACCTGTTGAGTCTGGAGGCGATCGAGGAAAACCTGTTCCGCGGACGCAGCCAGGACCTGGGCTTTCGTCAGCTGTACGGGGGCCAGGTACTCGGCCAGTCGCTGTCGGCGGCCAGTCAGACGGTCGAAGAGGCGCGCCACGTGCATTCGTTGCACGGCTATTTTCTGCGTCCGGGCGATGCGTCGATGCCGGTGGTGTATTCGGTGGACCGCGTGCGTGACGGCGGCAGCTTCAGCACCCGCCGGGTGACGGCGATCCAGAAGGGCCAGCCGATCTTCACCTGCAGCGCCTCGTTCCAGTACGACGAGGAAGGCTTCGAGCACCAGGGCCAGATGCCCCAGGTGGTCGGCCCCGAGAACCTGCCGTCGGAAGTGGAACTGGCCGAGCGCATGGCCGATCAGTTGCCCGAGCATATTCGCGACAAGCTGCTGTGCGCCAAGCCCATCGAAGTGCGCCCGGTGACCGAGAAGGACCCCTTCAACCCCAAGCCTGGCGACCCGGTGAAGTACGCGTGGTTTCGTGCCGACGGCAACCTGCCCGACTCCCAGGCGCTGCACAAGTACATGCTGGCATACGCCTCGGACTTCGGCCTGCTGACCACTTCGCTGATGCCCCATGGCAAGTCGGTGTGGCACCGCGACATGCAGCTGGCCAGCCTCGACCATGCGCTGTGGTTTCACGGCAACCTGCGCGCCGATGACTGGCTGCTGTACGCCATGGACAGCCCGTGGGCGGGCAATGCGCGCGGCTTTGCCCGTGGCAGCATCTTCAATCGCGCCGGGCAACTGGTGGCCTCGTCGTGCCAGGAAGGCCTGATTCGCCATCGCAAGGACTGGGCATGAGCCTGCGCTCGATTCGCCACTGGGTGTTCGACATGGACGGCACCCTGACCGTTGCCGTACATGACTTTGCGGCCATTCGCGTGGCGCTGGACATCCCGGCGCAGGACGACATTCTTACCCATCTGGCGGCCCTGCCTGCGGCAGAGGCGGCGGCCAAGCATGCCTGGCTGCTGGAGCACGAGCGCGAACTGGCAGTGGCCTCGCAGGCGGCGCCGGGGGCGGTGGCGCTGGTGCGCGAGCTGGCGGCGCGGGGCTGCCGGCTGGGGATCCTGACGCGTAATGCGCGCGAGCTGGCGCATGTGACGCTGGAGGCGATCGGCCTGGCCGACTGCTTCCCGGTGCAGGACATCATCGGCCGCGACGAGGCTCCGCCCAAGCCGCACCCGGGCGGGCTGCTGCAACTGGCCCAGGCGTGGGACGTGGCACCGGCGCAGATGGTGATGGTCGGTGACTATCGCTTCGATCTGGACTGCGGGCGTGCGGCGGGTGCGCGCACGGTGCTGGTGAACGTGCCGCAGAACCCGTGGCCGCAGCTGGTGGATTGGCATGCGGCTGATTGTGGGGTGTTGCACGGGATGCTGCAGTAGGTCCGTGCTGGCCTCTTCGCCGGCCTTGCCGGCGAAGAAGCCCGGATCATCAACCCAGGCCCTCGATCAGAACGCCCAGCGCGTAGTCAGCATCAGGTTGCGCGCTTCGCCATAGTAGGTGGTGTCGAAGTTGCCCAGCCCGGCCAGGTAGCGTTTGTCGAACACGTTGTTGGCGTTGAGCGTGAAGCTCAGGTGGTCGTTGTACTGGTAGCGGCCCATCAGGTCGACCAGGGTGTAGCCACCCTGCTTGATGAAGGTGTAATCCTTCACCGTAGGGCTGTAGATCTGGCCGTAGAACGCGCTCTGCCAGTTCACCCCGCCACCCACCGTGACCTTGTCCAGCGCCCCCGGCAGGCGGTAGGTGGTGAACAGCCGCAGCAGTTGCTCAGGCTTGGTGGTGCTCATCGGCGAGCCGAAGATGCGCTGGTGGTCCTTGTCGCGAGAACGCGCATAGGTATAGCCGGCCGACAGGTTCCAGCCCTCCTGCAGTTCGCCGGCAATCTCCAGCTCCACGCCCTCGGTGGTTGCGCCGCGGGTAGCCTTGTAGATCCCCTCGTTGGTGTTGGTGGTGCCGGTCTGCACCGCCACGTTGTCCTGCTCGATACGGAACAGCGCCAGGCTGGCATTGAGCCGCCCCTCGAAGTAGGCCGCCTTCAGCCCTGTCTCGTAGCTGTCGCCCTCCACCGGATCCAGCGGGGTGCGGTTTGCGTCCTTGTAGGTCTGTGGCTGGTAGATCGAGGTGTAGCTGGCATACACCGAGTAGGTGTCGTCCAGGTCATACACCACGCCGGCATACGGGGTCACCACACCATGCTGCTTGTAGCCGGCCTGGTTGTCGCTGAAGTACACCGGGTTGAGGCCGTCGTAATCGTAGTTGTCGTTGTACTTGAAGGTGCTGACGCGGGTGCCGAGGATCAGCGACAGGTCGTCGGTGGGGCGCAGGCGGGTGGCGATGTACGCGCCGTTCTGGCGCTTGGTCTGCTCGTACTTGCCGTTTTTCGGGAAGTCCGGCACGCCGATCTTGCCGTTCCATTCGTAGATGTTGC
Source organism: Pseudomonas sp. S12(2018) (assembly GCF_024355235.1). Lineage (NCBI taxonomy): Bacteria > Pseudomonadati > Pseudomonadota > Gammaproteobacteria > Pseudomonadales > Pseudomonadaceae > Pseudomonas > Pseudomonas sp. S12(2018). The sequence goes on along the minus strand of NZ_QLAD01000008.1, from coordinate 108,537 downwards.
CCGGTGTGCCGCCCAGGCTGGTGTCCCAGGTGGCGCCGGTCTGGCGCGAGTTGGCCGCGTTGAAACCCATCACCAGGTCGTGCTGGCGGCCCAGCAGGGTGAAGGGGCCGGACAGGTTGATGTCGGCGGTGTTCTGCACCCGGTGACCTTCCCAGCGGCCCCAGAACATGAACATGCCTTCGCCCGTGGCACGGTCGGGATTACCGCCGCTGGCCGAGGCCAGGCGCGTGTCGTGGTCGCTCTGCAGCTGGTTGACGCTTAGCTTCAGGCTCCAGTCGTTGGCCAGCGCCTGCTCCAGCGAGGCGAAGTAGGTGCGGTTCTGGAAGTCGCGACGGCTCCAGTCGGCCCCCGGGTTGAACCGGCGCGAAAAGTCGGTGCGTCCGCCATCGGCGAAGTACACCGGGTTGCCGGTCCAGGAGGTGCCGCGCGGGGTGGTGGTCTGCTGGTCGATACCCACGCTCAGCAGGGTGTCGGGGGTGACGTCGACTTCGAGGATGCCGTAGTACACCTCTTTCTTCTGCTGGTAGTGGTCCTGGTAGCCCTTCCTGTCCTGCTGCGCGCCGACGAAGCGCCCGCGCACGCTGCCGCTGTCGTTCAACGGGCCGGAAACATCGCCTTCGCCACGATAGTCGTCCCAGCTGCCGGCGCTGCCCGACAGCGAGGCCTGGAACTGCGCGGTGGGTTTCTTGCGGATCAGGTTGACGGTGGCCGAAGGGTCGCCGGAGCCGGTCATCAGGCCGGTGGCCCCCTTGAGCACTTCGACGTGGTCGTAGATCGCCATGTCGACATGCGCGGTGCCTTCATCGTACACGCCGTCGTAGATGGTGTTGACGCCGTCGTACTGGAAGTTGGTGATGGCCAGGCCACGGCTGGAGAATTCGGTACGGTCGCTGTCGTAGGCCTGGGCGGAGACGCCGGGGGTGTTGCGCAGCACGTCGGTGATGCTCTGCGCGCCCTGGTCATCCATCTGCTGGCGGGTGACCACGGTGACCGATTGCGGGGTTTCGCGGATCGACAGCGGCAGCTTGGTGGCGGTGCGGGTGGCGGCGGTGGTGTAGGCGCCGGTGTTTTCGGTGGTCTCGCCAAGGGTATTGCTTTCGATGCTGGTGGCCCCCAGCTCGACGGCGCCGCCGTTGCCGGCTGGCACCAGCACGTAGCCGCCATTGGACTGGCGCTGGGCCTGCAGGCCGCTGCCCGCCAGCAGTCGCGCCAGGCCTTCATCGATGCTGTAGCTGCCCTGCAGGCCCGCCGATTGCAGGCCCTGGGTTTGCCGCGCATCGAACGACAGGGTGATGCTGGCGCGGGTGGCGAACAGGCTCAGCGCGGTGCCCAGCGGGCCTGCGGCGATCTGGAAGTGGGTGCTTGCGCTTTGTGCCAGGGCGTTTGACGGCAGCACCGCCAGCAACGGCAACGGTGCCAGCGGCAGGCTGAACAGGGCCAGGTGGACGACGCGTAGCAGAGGGCGAGGCGCTCGCGGGCAAGGGGCGGACATGCAGGTTTTCCTTCGATTGGCTGGGCAGGGTCGCGGCTTTTTTTTCCGCTTTAACTGCGTAGCCGAATGAGAATGAAAATCGGCAACCCGGTTTTCGATGTTTTTTCAGACCGGCTCGACGCTCACCCAGTACCGCGTGAGGTAGCGCACCTTGACCGGCAGCGAGGTGCCCAGGTTCTGCAGGACGGTGTCGGTATCGTCGATGCGAAAGGCGCCGGACAGGCGCAGGTCGGCAATACGCTCGTCGCAGCGCAGCAGGCCGGGACGGTAGCGGCGCAGCTCGCTGATGAAGTCGGCCAGGCGCCACTCGATCACGGTCAGCATGCCGTCGGTCCAGGCACCGGTGCCGGGGGCCGCGCTACCGACCGCTCCGAGCTGATGCGCGTCGAAGCTCACGCTTTGCCCGCTGTCCAGGCGCAGCACTTGCCCGGGCTGATCGGCGGGGCGGACCTCCACGGCGTGCTCCAGTACGCTGACCCGGCTCAGGCCGCCCTCGCTGTGCACGCTGAAACGGGTGCCCAGGGCGCGGATGCGGCCTTCCGGGGTTTGCACCAGGAAGGGCCGGCCTGCGGCGTCGGCGGCGGTTTGCACCATGATTTCGCCGCTGTACAGGCGCAGCAGGCGCTGCTGGCCGTCGAATTCGATATCCAGCGCGGTGTCGGTGTTGAGTTCCAGTTGACTGCCATCGGCCAGTGTCACGTGGCGGCGCTGGCCCTTGCCGGTACGCAGCCCGGCCATCAGCTCGCGGCCCGTGTCGCTTTCGCGCACGGCCCAGCCGGTGATGCCCACGCCCATCAGCAGGGCCAGGGTCTTGAGCACGGCGCGGCGTCGCGCGCGTACGCCGGCCAGGGTCGGTAGGGCCACGTCGGCGGGCAGGCGGCCAAGCTGGCGCTGCAGTTTTTCCACCCGTGCCCAGGCCTGGGCATGGGCCTGGCTCTTGGCCAGCCAGTCCCGCCAGGCCTGCACCTGGGCCTCGCTGGGCGGCGCGGCATTGAGCTTGACGTACCAGCTGGCCGCCGCCTCCAGGGTTGAGTAGTCCAGGGGCTGGGCCATGTCAGTCGTCCGTCAGCAGCAGGCAGTGGGTCATGGCGCGGATCATGTGTTTTTTCACCGTGGTCACCGACACGCCCATGCGCTCGGCGGTGGCCACGTAGCTCAGGCCCTCGAGCTGCACCGCCAGGAAGATCTGCCGGGTGCGTTCGCCCATGCCGTCGAGCAGGGTATCGACGGCCACCAGGGTTTCGAGAATCAGCAGGCGCGTTTCGGGCGACTCGACGACGCGCTCCGGGCGGGTGGCCAGTTCGGCGAGGTAGGCCTGTTCCAGGGCCTTGCGGCGAAACTTGTCGACCATCAGCGCATGGGCGATGGCGCCCAGGTAGCTGCGCGGTTCACGAATGGTCTGGGCATTGCGTGCGGTCAGCACCCGGATGAAGGTGTCCTGGGCAAGGTCTGCGGCATCGCTGGCGTTGCCCAGGCGCGCGCGCAGCCAGCTTTTCAACCAACCGTTGTGTTCGCTGTAGAGCGCGTGCAGGGCAGCGTGATCGGGTGCGGGCATGGCGCGGAGGATACTGAGTAATTGATAATTAGTCGCATTATTGTGGTTTGCCGGCGGATTGTGCAAGTGCTGGTGCTTGACCTGCGTCAGGCACGAGCGAAGACTGGTTGACCCTTTACAGACACGAGCGAGGCGCTTCCCATGAGCCACAAGGCCATTTACGTTCAACCCGGCGGCGGATATGACAAGGTGCAGGTGGGCACGTGCGAAGCGCCGGCGCCGCAGGCGGGCGAGATCACCGTGCGCCTGCGTGCCAACTCGCTCAACTACCACGACTTTGCCGTGGTCAGCGGCATGTGGGGGCCTGCCGAGCCGCGCATTCCGATGGCCGATGGTGCCGGTGAAGTGGTGGCCGTGGGCGCCGGGGTCAGCGAGTTCGCTGTCGGTGATGCGGTGGTCAGCACCTTCTTCCCCGACTGGCTGGATGGCGCGCCGCTGATCGAAGGCTTTGCCACGGTGCCGGGCGATGGCATCGACGGCTATGCCCGCGAGCAGGTGACGGCCCGTGCCACTTCGTTTACCCATGCGCCCAAAGGTTGGAGCCACGCCGAAGCGGCCACGCTGACCACTGCGGGCTTGACCGCCTGGCGTGCACTGATGGCCGACGACGCACTCAAGCCAGGCGACACGGTGCTGGTGCAGGGCACCGGCGGGGTGTCGATCTTCGCCTTGCAGTTCGCCAAGCTGGCGGGCGCCACGGTGATCGCCACCTCCTCCAGCGACGCCAAGCTCGAACGCCTCAAGGCCCTGGGCGCCGACCACCTGATCAACTACCGCACCACCCCGGCCTGGGGCGAGCAGGTGCGCACCCTGACCCACAATCGTGGTGTGGACCATGTGATCGAGGTGGGCGGCCCGGCCACGCTGGAGCAATCGATGATTGCCGCGCGCATTGGCGGGCACATCTCGTTGATCGGCATCCTCACCGGCGTGGCGGGGCAGTTGCCGCTGGTGCAGGCGCTGGTGCGCCAGTTGCGCCTGCAGGGGGTACTGGTGGGTAGCCGTGCCCAGCAGCAGGCCATGGTACGCGCCATCGACGCCAACGGCCTTCGCCCGGTGATCGACAAGCACTTTGGCCTGGAGCAGATCGCCGATGCGTTCCGCTATCAGGAAACCAACCAGCATTTCGGCAAGATCGTGCTGGATATCTGAGGCACGCCCCGACACGACAAAGCCCGCTTCTGGCGGGCTTTGTCGTGTCTGACTCGAAGAAATCAGGTAAGGCGGGTAGGCAGTTTCCTCAATTGGGATGAGAGGTGTCTTGACCACTGTGGGGCTGCTGTTCACAGCGGTTCATCTGGGGTTTCCTGGCGCGCCTGAGTGATCAACGGTAACGGAAGCCGAGTGAAGTTCGATAACGGGAATCCGCTGGCGATGATCAACTTGCATAAGCCACATCCCGGCAACGAGCTGAAGGCTTACATCAGATGCCAGGTTATTGAACACTTGAAAGCCGGAGGGTTGATTTGATGGGCACACTGTTGCATTACAGGGGGTATCACGGCTCCATTGAAGCCAGCCCAGAAGACAACTGTCTATACGGCAAGGTGCAGTTCATCCGGGCTCTGGTGAGCTATGAAGGAGAGACTGTGGCACAGTTGGACGCGGCATTTCGCGAGGCCGTGGATGACTATCTACACACATGTGCAACCTTGCATCAGGCTCCCGAAACCCCATGTAAAGGCTCATTCAATGTGAGGGTTGGCCATGACCTGCATTTGGCCGCCAGCGTGGTTGCCAACCGGCAGAGTATTTCGCTCAACGACCTGACGCGCCGGGCATTGACCGCCTACCTGAGTCACCATGAGTAGTACGATACGCTTGCAGCGCGCCTGAATACGCGCCACGACAAAGCCCGCTTCTGGCGGGCTTTGTCGTGTCTGGCGGTTGAGGTCAGAAGTCGTAGCGCACGTTGGCGGTGAAGGTGTCGGCATCGAAGCCGCTGCTGGTCAGGTAGTTGTACGACCCCCCCACGCTCCAGGCACCGACGCGGTAGGTTGCGCCCAGGCCCAGCTCGTAGCTGTCGCGGGCCGGGGTGGCGCCGCGGGTGGTGAATGGCGTGCCACCCAGCACGAAGGTGGAGGTGGTGCCGGCCTTGTCGCCGATGAAGTCATGCCAGGCCATCAGCTTGGCTTCGGGCTCCAGGCTGCCCACGCCCAGGTCGAAGGCGGCTGCCAGGCGTGCGCCCAGGCCCATCTCGCCGATTTCGTAACGCTGGCTGCCGACGTTGAGCGCCGCCGAGCTGCCTTTTTCACGGTACGAGTCGATCGAGACATTGGCGTAGCGCGCGCCGATCTGCGGCTCGAGCACTACCTGGCGGTCGAGCTGGAAGGTGTAGCCGGCCAGCGCGTTGACGCCGAAGATCTCGCTGTCGTAGTCGGCCTTGGCGCGGCTGCCGGCGATGTAGCGTTTGGACTCGTTGTCGTTCCAGCCGTACATCACCGAAGCGTCGACGAAGTAGTTGTCGAGGGTCCAGTTGCCGTACAGGGTCAGGGCATGGCCGCTGACATCGGTCTTGTTGCCCCGGTCGGATTTGACGTCGCTTGTCAGGTAGCTGTACGCCAGGCCCACGGTGGTATCGGGGTCGAGCTTGCCGTCGGCGCCCACGGCGATGCCGTTGGTGTTGGCATCGTAACCGTCGATACCGTGGCGACGATCCTGATCGGCATCGCTGGACAGTGCCTGTACCCATACGCCAGTGCCCGACAGGCCTTCACCGGACGACAGGCCGTTGCGGGCATTGCTGGAGCGGCGGGTGACGGCGTTGCCCACCAGGGTCTGGCTGCTGGTGGCGGCATTGATCACGCCGCGGCTGACATCCGGGGTCAGGGTTTCGGCGAGACTGGCCAGCTGCGCATCGCTGCTGGCGTTGGCGAAGGCCTGGAATACCGGATCGCTTTCGCTGAGCTGGCCCATCACGGTGTTCTTGAACGGTTGTATGGCATTGACCGCATTGCGCGAAGCACGGGCGCCGAGCAGGTTCTGCTCGATCGCTTCATCGCTGCGGGTTGCGACCAGCGCCTTCACATCCTGGCCCTCGATGCCGAAGTTTTTCACTTCGAGCAGCGCCGAGGACGAGACCACCGACAGGTTCTGCGCCTCTTCCCAGGTGCCGGAGTTCAGCAGGGTGTAGCGGGTGCCCTGGGCCGGGGTGCGGAAGTCGTCGGAGCGGGCTTGCAGCTCGATCTGGCTACCTGCGGAGAAGTAGGTGTTGCCGGTCACCTTGAGAATCGGTGAATCGGGCAGGGTCGTGTTGTCCAGCAGCAGACGCAGGCGTGCGGTGTCGCTGTCGAGGTCGAGATCGCCGTCCAGCGCGGTATGCGGCGCCAGCAGGGTCAGGGTGCCACCGTCGATGTCCACGTAGCCGGCACGGATGGTCGAACCGCCGAAAGCCACGTCGCCTTTGACTAGCACGCCACTTAGCCCCAGCAGATCGCCTTTTACCTGGCCGCCGGACCAGTAGAAGTACGACTGCGCGTTGCTGTCTTCGGCCAGAATCGCCGCAGTGCCGCCTTCGAGCAGGCCGGCGGTCTGGGTGATCGAAAACAGGTTGCTGCCGCTCAGGTTGACCAGATGGATGCCGATGCCATCTGCCGAAATGGTGCCGCTGTTGTTGATGTTGCTTTTGTAGGGCGGGGTGATGGACCCGCTGAAGACGGCATTCTCGACTTCGATACCGGCCGAGTCGGCGCCACGCGCGGTGATGGTGCCGCTGTTGATGATGCTCGACTGGGTGGAGGTGATCATCATGCCGTTGGCGTTCTGGCCCGTCACGGCAATGCTGCCGCTGTTGATCACATCACCGGCAATCTTGGCCAGGTACAGGTCCAGGCCCATGGCGCCTTCGCCGGTCACGTTGATGCTGCCCTGGTTGACCAGGTTGCCGCCGATGCTGGAATCAAGGGTGAGGGAAATGGCCGAGGGAATATCGGTGGCACTCGCCGCGCTGAGGTTGATCGCGCCGCTGTTGGTCAGGTTGCCCAGCACGGTGACATCGATCAGCTCGACGCCGGCGTTCTGCGATGTGCCGCTGAAGGTGGCGCTGCTGAAGGTATCGCCGTTATTGCTGTAGGCACCGGAGCTGAGGTCGTGATTCAAGTCGATAGCGGGAGAGGCATTGGCCGTGGCTGTAGCAGCGGCAATGGAAAGCGCCAGCAGTGAGCGGCGCAGCGATGCAGTATTCAAGAGGGTGTCCCTTCCAGGGTCGGAAACCGACGCGGGACAACCAGCGCATGCTGCGTCTGTATCGGCCATCCCTGCCGGCTTGTCAGTGAGTGCTGAATCAAGCGCTGGGTACTGTACAGGATGGTTGTAGGACAATTCAGCAGCGAAAGCCGGTTAGGCTGCTTTTCACGAAAAAAATGTGAATCAGCCTGCATCTGTAGGGAAAACAGGCAGATTCGCGGGAATTTAATCGATCGTGTGGGGTCGGCCGGTGTCGTCCTGGCGAAGGCCAGGACGTCTTGCAACCGCAATCAGGCGAAGCTGATGTTGATGCGCTGCTGGCCGTAAACGACTTTGGCGGCAGAGATCAGCTGGTGCGGGATCTCCACGAACGGAATGTCGGAGTTGGTCAGGGCGATGTCCACCAGTTGCACCATGATCGAGTTCTTGCGCACCAGGATCACGTCCGACCAGTCGGTGTTGGTCATGGCCAGCGGGATGAAGTCGGAGCGCTTCATGAAGCTGCTCAAGGCTTCGAGCACGCCCAGGTTCTGCTTGGTGCCGTTGGGGCTGTGGCAGCAGTCGTTGAGCAGGATGAAGCCATCCGGGCCGACCAGTTCCTGGTAGTACATCAGGTCACGCAGGATGAATTCGTACTGGTGGCTGGCATCGATGTACACCACGTCGAAGGTCTCGATGCCGGTACGCGGCTGGATCGCATCGATGGCGCTGATGGTGTCGGCGCGGATGACGGTGACGTTGTCCTTGTCGGCGAAGCGGTCCAGGCATTGCTGGTAGAGGTTGTCGAAGGTGGCCTGCTCATGCATCGGGCCGCCGTAGTAGTAGGCGTATTTCTCTGGCGGCTCGACCCATGGCGGCAACTGGTCGAATGGGCTGTAGTCGTCATTGGAGGCAGGGCTCCAGCTGTCGATCAGCACCATCTTTTCCGGGGTCAGGGCCTGGTAGAGCTTCATCGCGTTTTCGCCGCGCAGCACTCCCAGTTCCGCTACCACCGGCTGCTTGCCATAGGCGGTAAACACCGCGTTGAGTACGTGATAGAAGGTTTCACGGTAGGTTGTGCAGACTTTCATCGGTGACCTGCTCTGCTGCTAGTTCGGTTGCCAAGCATATCGGCCTGGCAATCGATTTCGAGAGGGCCGGTTCGATGCAATTTGTGACGCGCCCGATCAGCGCGTCACTGTCGATTGCTCAAGCCTGGGCCAGGCGGCCGACGCGTAGCCAGCCAAGCACGACCGCGCCAATCAGCAGGAAGCCCAGGTAGCCGAACAGCGGGTAGACCTGACCCACCAGGCTGACGAACCCGACCAGGCTGCCAACGAACGCCAGGGCGCCGGCGGCCGCCGAGCCGATGCGGAACGTGCGGGTGCCCGCTGGCAGCAATCGCGCCGAAAAGGAGTACAGGGTGCCAACGGCGGTGTTGAGGATCATCAGGAAAATGACCACGGCCATCACCAGGCCAAGCACCGGTGAAATCTCGGTGGCGATGGACAACATGGGCATGGGCAGGTCCGCCACGCTGTCCAGGCGCGACAACAGACCCAGGCTCATCACCAGCATCAGCACCCCCAGCAACGCGCCGCCGAAGATGCCACCCCAGATGGCGTGCTTCTCGGTCTTTGCGGTGCCGCCCATGATCGATAGAAAGGGCACCCCGGCCACGATGTTGTAGGACACGTACAACAGTGCCCCCAGCAGCCAATGGCTGGCGCCGGCGTCCTGCTGGCTGGCCAGTTGATCGAGCTCGCCGAAACTCAGGCCTCGGGTGGCCACACCATACAGGGCCACCGCTACTGCCGTGAGAATCAACAGCGGGGTGGCGGCGCCGATCATGCCAATCACCTTCTGCACATCCAGGCACACGATGGCGACCACGATCACGGTTACCGCCAGGCTGCCGAACAGGGCCGGGATGCCGAACTGCTGCTCCAGCAGGGCACCGCCACCGGCCAGCATGACCACGGTTACCGCAAACATGAAAAAGGTGATCATCAGGTCGACGAAGGCGCCCAGGTAGCGTCCGCACAGGGCGTTCACCACGTCTTTATGGGAGCTGGCCCGCAGGCGGCTGCCCATGCCTGCCAATGCCATGCCGAGAAAGATGAACAGTGAGGCGCTGACCACTGTCCCGAGCAATCCCCATACGCCGAAATCGACGAACATCAGCAGCAGTTCCCGACCGGAAGCGAACCCGGCGCCGACAATCACACCGACGAACGCGCCGGCTATTTTCAGGCTCTCTTTCATGACGATTTCCCTCGAATTATTGTTGTTAGGGCTTATGGGGCGGGCCACTTTCCGTGGCCATGCCGGGGCATCGCAGTGGCAGGCGGCAAGGGTGTGCTAGCGGGCGCCGACCCAGGCCTGGACTTCGATCTCTACGTCGACCCCCAGTGCCAGCTGGCTGCCGCCGACCGTGGAGCGCACCGGAAAACCATTGTCGAAGTAGCGCTTGTACACCTCGTTGAAACCGGCGAAATGTTGCATGTCGGTCAGCCAGACCGTGGCCTTGACCACCTGATCGAACCCCACACCGCACTCGGTCAGGGTTTCGCCGATACGGCTCATGACCGCCTCGGTTTGCTCGCGGATATCCCCGAGCACCACGTTGCCCTGTGGGTCCATTGGTACCTGCCCCGAGAGAAACAGGAAATCGCCGACACGGATGGCCTTGGAGAACGGGTAGGGCAGATGGCTGGGGTAACGCTGCAGTTGTTCGGACATGGCATTGAACCTCGTGGGTGATGAGTGATTAACGCAAGCGGGCAGGTGCCAGGCGCTGTGGCTCGACACCTTGATGAAGCAGTGTTTGGGGCAGCGGCTGATCGAGCAACTGGGCGCAGGCCAGTTGCGACACGCCGGCCGCAGACTGGATGCCATAGCCGCCCTGTGCCGCGAGCCAGAAGAAGCCTTCGCGGTGATTGTCCCAGCCGACCACCAGGTCGCCATCGGCGACGAACGAGCGCAGGCCGGCCCAACTGTGACGCGGGCGGCGGATGGTCAGGGAGGTGGCGGCCTCGATGTGGTAGATGCCGGTGGCGATGTCCAGCTCTTCAGGCATCACGTCATGAGGCGGCACGGGGGCGGCGTTGGCCGGGGAGCCCAGCAACTGGCCGGCATCGGGCTTGAAGTAGAAGCTTTCGTCGATGCCGATCACCGTGGGCCAGCGCGAGAAATCCATGCCCTGGGGGCCGTCGAAGGTAAAGGCTGTGCGTCGGCAGGGCTGCAAGCCGATGGGCTTCACGCCGCACTGCTGCGCAACCTCATCAGCCCAGGCGCCTGCGGCATTCACCAGCGTGCGCGCGCGCAACTGGCGACCGTCGGCCAGGGTCAGGTGCCAGTGACCGCCTTCGCGCGTGGCGACGCTCAGTTGCGCATCGCATTGCAGCACACCACCGGCACGGCGCATGGCGCGCAAGAAGCCCTGGTGCAGTGCATGCACGTCCAGATCGCGGGCGTCGGTTTCGAGCATCGCGCCAACCATTGCTTCCGGGTTCAGGCACGGCACCAACGCGAGCGCATGCTCGGTATCGATCAACGACACATTGCCAGCCTGTGCTGCACCGACAGCGAAGGTCTGTTCCAGCAGAGCCTGTTGCCCCTGGCCTGCGACATACAGGCAACCGCGAGGCTCCAGCAGCGCATGCTCGGTGAAATCAGCGGGCGGTTGCTCATAGAAAGTGCGGCTGGCGCGGGTCAAGGCCTGGATCTGCGGTGTGCCGTAACTTTCCATGAACATGGCTGCGGAGCGGCCGGTGGCGTGATAGCCCGGCTGGCTCTCGCGCTCGAGCACCACGACCCTGGCTTGCCCAGCCAGGCGATAGGCCAGAGAGGCCCCCGCTATACCGCCGCCAATGATGGCGAAATCGAAACATTCGCTGTCGTGCATACCGAGGTGCCTCCTGTTCCGAGTGGGAAAAGCAATGTCTTCGCCGCTGTTCTTGTAATTCTCAGATACGAGAAATGTAAGATATGAGAATTTTCCAGTCAACCTATTACCTTGAGGTATTATTTTTGGCCCTTGCCCGGCTTGGCCCAGGCATCGTTTCCGTATGGCAGAGAAGTTTGCATGAGCTCCGATCCAGTCTCGCGTTCCCCGGACCACCCCTTGATAGATCGCGCCCAGGTGGGTGCCCGTCTTCGTGTCATACGCAAGAACCAGAAGCTCACGCTCAAGCAATTGTCCGAGCGTTCAGGCGTGGCGCTGTCGACCCTGTCGAAGATGGAGCTGGCGCAGGTATCGGTGAGTTACGAGAAGCTGGCGGCGGCAGCGCGGGCATTGGGTGTGGACATCGCCCAGCTGTTCAGCCCGGCCAAGGTGAGCGTGGGTGCGGTACAGCCCACGGTGGTGAGCACGGCCATCGATACGGCGGCGGGTTACAGCACGGGCAACTACGAGTACCACCCGATGGCGGGGGATTTTCCCGGGCGCAACATGACGCCGATGTATGCCCGCATCTGCGCGCGTGAGATGAGCCAGTTCGAAGACTACATTCGCCACCCCGGGCAGGAGTTTGCCGTGGTGCTTTCGGGCCGTGTGCGCATTCAGTTCGAAACGGGTGAATCCGTCAGCGTTGGTTGCCGGGAGACGGTGTATTTCAACAGCGCGATCGGGCACATCTACCTGGCTGAGGGCGAGGCGGGGAGTGACGCCGAGGTGATGGTGGTGATGACGGAGGTCTGACCTTGTGCTCGGCAGATTCCGAAAGCCATGGGGTGAGTGCCCCATGGCTGGCCGTTCAGGGGGTTAACGCGACGCCCAGGCGTTGAAGCGTTGCTCCAGTTGTTCGCCATGGTCGGCCCAGAACAGGGGGTCTACCGGCACCTGCTGGGAAAGGTTGGCTGGCGCGGTGGGCAGTTCGGCGATGCGGTCCTTGTCGAGCAGTTGCATGGCCTGCAGGTTGGCGGCGCCGTAGTCGATATGTTCGGCGAAGCTTTTCTGTTGCGCGGGGTCGAGCGTGAAGGCAATGAACTCGCGGGTTTTCTCCTGGCGTGAAGCGCCCCGCGGGATAGCCCAGGAATCGAACTCGTAGAGGCCGCCGGACCAGACGATGTCCAGGTCGTACTTTTTCTTCTGCTTGGCCGAGAGGCGGCCGTTGTACACCGAGCTCATCACCACATCCCCCGCGGCGAGATACTGAGGTGGCTGGGCACCGGCTTCCCACCACTGGATATGCGGCTTGATCTCATCCAGCTTGGCGAAGGCGCGATCCTGACCTGCCTTGGTGGCCAGCAGCGTGTAGACGTCAGCGTGCGCTACCCCGTCGGCGATCAGGGCGAACTCCAGAGTCGACTTGGCCAGCTTGCGCAGGCCGCGCTTGCCCGGGAATTTCTCCACATCCCAGAAATCCTTCCAGCCGGTGGGGGCTTGCTTCAGCTTGCTGGTGTTGTAGGCCAGCACCGTCGAGTACACCAGGAACCCTATGCCGCAGGGCTGGATGGCGCCGGGAACGAAATGCTTGGTATCGAGGCCGATCTGAGCTGGGTCCAGCGTCTCGAACATGCCCTCTTCACAGCCCCGGGCAAGCTCGGCGGACTCCACCTCCACGGCATCCCAGGACACGCTGCGGGTATCGACCATGGCCTTGACCTTGGCCATTTCGCCGTTGTACTCGCCGGAAATGATCTTGCTGCCCCGGGCTTGTTGCCAGGGCTTGTAGAAGGCCTTTACCTGGGCCTCCTTGTTGGCGCCACCGAAGGAGACGATGGTGAGGTCGGCCGCGAGGCCGTGACTGGCAGTGACTATCCCCGTTGCGAGTGCTGCGAATTTCAGAGCTTTGATCATTATTGTTATCTCCTACTGTTCAAGGGTGATTGCACATCACTCGAGACACCGGGATCAATCGGTCCTCCCAGACGAGAGACATCCGGTTCTCGTTCCATGCGCTGTAGGGCGAACCGCACAGCCAACAGCAGTGCTCGCCACGCAGCGCAGTGTTCTCCTAAGGTGGTTTTGTGGTGCCCTAAGGTTTCATGGGGGTAAGGAGGGTAAAAGCTGACTTTTTCGATTCTTGGATTGGGGTTTACTAAACTATGGGGGAGGTGGGGGGGGGCTTCGGTTTTTTATGGATGGAGCTTTGATGTTTATTCGATTTTCAGGCTTAAAGAAGACGTTTGAAGAGGTCTTTTATATTTTTGATGTGCCGGGGTAATCTGTATTGATGTTTTAACTTGCTGAGATTCAATAAAAATTTCCGGTTAGATTTTTACTTGGAATACCATTTGGAATACGTGTACCTGGATTTGATTTCAGGAACCCTGATCGTTGATTCACGCTTCACGCTTCACGCTTCACGCTTCACGCTTCACGTTTGACCGCTAGGTATCGCTGCTCTCAGGTCGCCCTAGGGTTCATGTATGTTTGGCCATGGCAGCGTCGAAAGCCTCCTGGCTTGCACTCCAAGCTAGATCGATCCTGGTTCAATTGGGGAGCGTATTTTTAAGAGCGTCTCGGTGCTGTGACTTCGTCCTCTGCAGGCTACCGGCAAAAAGCCTGCGCCCTTTAGCCCAGCGCAAGGGCAGCGAGCACTTACAGGCTGTTTAATGCGCGATTAGTGGCGCCATGCCATCCAGCTGATCTTTGATTTTTTCCCAACGCGGCATGACCTGGCTCATCAGGCGGTAAAACCGCTCGCTATGGTTATGCTCAGCGATGTGGCAAAGCTCGTGCAGAATCACGTAGTCGATACATTCACGCGGTGCTTTTACCAAGTGAGGGTTCAACGTGATGCGCCCATTGGGCGAGCAACTCCCCCACTGGGTTTGCATGGTCAAAATACGCAGCGGTGGCTGCTCCGCCACCCACAGGGCTTGCTCCAGTGTGGCCTCAAGGCGCTTGGCGAACACTTCCTTGGCGCGCGCTTTGTACCAGTCAGCAAGCAGCTCTTTTACTTTCTCGGTGTTTTTGCTGCGAACCGAAACCTCCAGCTTGCCGCGTAGCAGCTTAACGCCCTGAACCTGCTCGGGCGCCTCAATCACTTTTAGAAGGTATTGTTTTCCAAGGTAGTGATGGCTCTCGCCGCTGATGTATTGGCGTGGCGTGATGTACTCAAGCTGCTTGCGAAACTCACGCAGTTGCTCATAAATCCAGCGCCCGCGCTTTTTCACGGCAGTGAGCACCGCATCGTCGCGGGCATCCGCAGGTGCAGCAACAACAACCCGGCAATCTGGCAACACTTTAATCAACACTTTGCCTGTTGCTTGGGGGCGCTTTACCCGCTCAAAAGCGATGTGTTCGTCACCGTAGCGAAAGCTCATGTGCTGGGTGTCAGGCTTAATCGGCACGCTCATTAGGCTTAGATACCGCTCAGGCCCACACGGGTGATCTGCACAATCATCTCCACAATCTTTTTGGCTTGATCCATACCGCCACCAATGGCTTTGCACTCCTGGAACATGCGCGGCAAAAGCTTCTTGCGGATATCCGCTTCAATGTTCTGCGGGCTAATCGAGTGTTCCGCTACTGAGGTCTCAACCGACTTGTCGATCTCAAAGGCCAGCTTTACCCACATACCCAGAACCTGCTGATCGAACACCGTCAGCGCGGCGGGCAACACCTTTTTGAACACACCAAAGTACGCCTGTGCATGGCGATGGCCAGCCAACGCATCGGGAATGTCATTCAGGCGGCGCTCTTGAACTTGCTCTTCAAACTCACGGAACAGCATGTACTGCTTTAGCGGGTGATCGAAGAGTTTTTCGGCTTCTTCAATGGCCTGGCGCAGCAGTGTCGAGAAGGCCTCTTGGGCGTAGGGATCATCCCGAAGCTCCTGTTCAATCATACGTGTGACACGGGTTTTGATGATGTCGGTTTCGTTGCGGGTCTTGTCGTCGCTCCAGTCTTGCGGCTGTTGCTTTTGGCCCATCTTGCCCACTTCGTAAACACCGTCGGGCTCTTTCACCTCGACACCGACCACATGCTTATCAAGCAGCTTTTTCACCTGCTCGGCGTATTCGTCATAGTCGATCTTTTCGCCAGCATCCTGCTGTACCAGCTGCCGCAAGCTGGAGAACTGTTTAACGGTTTCTTTGTAGTGCCGGCGATCCTCGTCGCTGAAACTCTTGTCGTCAAAAAAGGTGGCCGACTGCAGGGCAACTTTCAGGCAACTGGCAAACTCGGACAGGGCTTCGTAGAAGTCCTCACGCACCTTCAAGTGCACATCCACCAGCTCTGCATCGCGCTCTTCAATTTTGGGCACTAGCACTTGGCGCAACTGCTCGATGTCATTCTTGTTTTTTACGCCGTCGAAGATGGCCCAAAGCTGTTTATACAGCTGTGGCAGGCGCTTGTACTCGGTGCTCATTTGGTTGTACAAGCCGGCAATATCATTGATATCGTAGCCGCCCTGGGTGCGTGAGGCTAAGTCCTGATACTTGGCAATAGTGGTATCCAGCTCCGCCAGAATGCCGCGATAGTCAATCAGCAAACCAAACTGCTTCTTCGGGTGCAGGCGGTTAACCCGTGCAATGGCCTGAATCAGGTTGTGTTCTTTCAGCGGCTTGTCGATGTACAGCACGGTGTTTTTCGGCTCATCAAAACCGGTCAGCAGCTTGTCCACCACGATCAGCAGCTTGAGGTCGTCGTCCTTATCGAAGCGCTCCACCAGCTGCTTGGTGTAAGCCTGCTCATCCTGGTTGCCTACATGGGTTTTCCACCACTGCGCCACCTCGGGCATGCTGGCTTCATTCACTTCGGTATTGCCTTCGCGGGTGTCGGGCGGGCTCATCACCACGGCGCTTTCAAACAGGCCGGCTTCGTCTAAGTACTTTTTGTACTTGATAGCCGACAGCTTGCTGTCGCAGGCCAGTTGGCCTTTTAAGCCTGCGTCGATGTTCTTCACAAAGTGGTTGGCAATATCCAGCGCGATCAGGCGGATACGATCATCGGCTGCATACACCTGGCCCTTTTTGGCGAACTTACGTTTTAGGTCTGCCTGCTGTTGCTCGCTTAAGCCCTCGGTGATACGTGCAAACCAGCTGTCGATGGCGCGCTCATTCACATCTAGGTCGGGAATCCGCTCTTCGTACAGCAGTGGCGTCACCGTCTTATCTTCTACCGCTCGCTGCATGGTGTAGGCATGCACGATAGGGCCAAACTTGTTGGTGGTTTTGTCGTCTTTCAGTAGCGGCGTGCCGGTAAAGGCGACAAACGCTGCATTGGGTAGCGCCTGCTTCATGCGGATGTGGTTTTCGCCGCCTTGGCTACGATGGCCCTCGTCGATCAGCACGACGATATCGGCACTGGTGTTCACACACTCCGGCAGCTTAGTGGCGGTATTAAATTTCTGGATCAGCGAAAAAATAATCCGCTCAGTGCCTTTGCCGATCTGCTCGGCCAAGCGCTTGCCTGAAGTGGCCATGGCGGCTTCTTTATCTTTCTTACCGGCCAGCTCGCCGCCCGAGGCAAAGGTTTTACTCAGCTGGGTTTCCAGATCAACGCGGTCTGTCACCACCACAATGCGGCAGGCTTTCAGGCTTTCGTGCAGAATCAGCGCCTTGCTTAAAAACACCATGGTGAACGACTTGCCCGAGCCCGTGGTATGCCAGATCACCCCACCTTCACGGCCGCCGGTTACGCTCTTGGTATTGATGCGTTCAATCAGCCGCTTGATGCCAAACACCTGCTGATAGCGGGCGACAATCTTGCCGGCTTTCTTATCGAACAAGGTGAAATAGCGGGTCATCTCCAGCAGGCGCACCGGGCTCAGCAAGCTGATCAGCAAGGCGTCTTGCCCGGTGACGGCCAACTCGCCAGCTGCGGTCAGGCTTTGATACCAATCCAAGTCTTTCGCCGCGCGGTGGCTGAATAAGCCCGCCAGCTGTTCGGCCGAGAGCTTGCGGTTTTTAATGGCAAACATCTCGAGATCCGAGAGGTCTTCTTCGCGCCACGCGGCCCAAAACTTAGCTGGCGTGCCACAGGTGCCATAACGGCCTTCGGTACCGTTGATGGCCAGCAGCAACTGGCTATAGGCGAATATCAGCGGAATCTCATCATGGCGCTGATTGCGCAGGCTTTGTGAAATGCCTTCATCAATCGTCGGCCCTTTCTTGCTGTTGCCATCGGGGCGCTTGGCCTCGATCACCACCAGGGGAATGCCGTTCACAAAGCACACGACGTCTGGGCGACGGCTCTCGACACCGCCCGAGCGGGTCACGGTAAATTCCTCAGTGAACACAAAGCTGTTATTGGCAGGTTTTTGCCAATCAATCAGTGCAATGGTTGGGCTGGCTTTTTTACCATCCACAAATTCCGTGACCGAGATGCCATACAGTAGATGGTTGTACAGCCGCTCGTTGGCGGCTTGCAGCCCCTCGTTGAGCGCCGGGCTACACACCTCGGTAATCAGGTTGTCGATCGACTTGGCCGACAGAGCATGCTCTTTACCGGCAAAGGTAAAGGTGCGCTTTTGCAGCACATCGCGTAACAGCTCACGCAGTACAACGTGATCCGCTTGACCACCGCGAGCGGCCAAGGCCTGCGCAGGCGACAAGAACGACCACCCGAGATTGGCCAGCAGGGCGAGAGCAGGAATTTTCGCGCTGTATTCTTCCTGAAATTTGGGGGCGTAATGCTTAGCCATCGATATCAATCCCTTGTGCCTGAAAGGCGAAGAACCTTTTTATTCGGTTGCGATTCATCCCACTCTCCACCAAGCGTAACAAACTTGGCGGTAAGATCTGCGAATGTGCCAGAAAACTTCAGTGCCATTATGCAACCTCCTGGTCATCAACTTTTACTCTTCGCTTGCCCGTTAACAGCTGCTGCATCAGAGCTTTTTTCTCCTGCTTTAAGGCATCTAACTTTTGTTGCAGGTTGGTGATTTCACTATCGGCAGTGGAAAGCACTTCGGCGATTTTTTTCTGTTCATCTTTTTCTGGGAAAGGAACAACAAGGCGTGAATAGATCGAAATCCAGTGTCGCTGGTGACCTCCAACAGCGAAATCCAGCAATTGCATCGCTTCGTATACATACCTGATTGAGACACCATGTCTAGCAGTCAAAATCTTCATTGCACTGGACTTTGCTTTGAAAGGAAACTCCACGAATTTGCTATCAGTTGTGAAGTCATCGAAAATTATGACGGGCAGGTTTTCCGCAAAGATACCCGAGTCTTCGTTTGTATATCCGAGAATAAAAGTCTTCCCGGCCGTAAGAACGGGCGTAGAAAAAGCATCACTGTAATTCGTACTTTCAACCAAATAGGGAGTTGGCTGTCGATAGTCCAGTAGATCGCCTAATTCGACCCGCTTCCATTCCCCACTAAACCTGACTCCATTCTTATCCAGCAGGCGTTTTTTGCCGGTGAGCAGTTGTTGCATCAGGGCTTTTTTCTGCTGCTGACTGTTGGCGAGTAGCTGTTCGGTGGTGGTGATGGCCTTATCCCAAGTGGAGAGGATTTTGGTGATTTTCTTTTGTTCGGAAAGTGGGGGTAAAGCTACTGGGAACTCTTTGATATCGTTTGGACTGATGTGGGGGACAGCAGTCGCTGTCTGTACTGATTTCACATATTGTTCAAAGCGGTGGCCAGAAAAATACTGACGCAACAAGCTTTGCTCCAATGTCGAATTAGCCCTAACTCTTGCTACGCGTTGAACAAGTAAGCAGGGTAAGTCGGCTGGAGTTACTTCAGCCACCTTGAGCCCGCTTGAAATCCAGGTGCGGTCAAGCGCAATAACAAAGTCGCCCTCTTGAAGTCGATATCTTTCAAAGCTGTCGAGTTCGGTGTCAGGCCAGAATTTAGCATCTTTCCAGCGAAGATTACCTGGCTCGATGTTGTCGCCTCTTAGCAGTCGGACATCTTTTTCATCACTTGAATAGTCACTGCTTTTGAATGCAAATCCTGTTAAGCAATCAACATGTTTATCGAAAGTTGTGTGAGTCCATCCGAGAGGCGCTTTCATTCAACACCTCCGGCACCCACCGCTTTGGGGTTCCCGTCTCGCGCGGCACGAGCACTTCCCTGTGCGTCGTATCCCAATTCCTCCAGATACTTCGCCATCTCGGTTTCCAGCTCGGTCAGTTGGGTTTTCAGCTGTTCACGCTCAGCCCGCACGACCATCAGGTCGATTACTTCCTCTTCTTCAAAGGTATCAACATAGCGCGGAATGTTGAGGTTGTAGTCGTTCTCTTTGATCTCATCGAGGCTGGCAACATAGGCGTATTTATCGGCGCTCTCGCGGGCCTGATAGGTGGCGACAATTTTGGCGATGTTGTCTGCGGTGAGCAAGTTCTGGCTTTTGCCGGCTTTGCACTCGCGGCTGGCGTCGATAAACAAGACTTGGTTATTGGTTTTGTGCTTCTTGAATATCAAGATGGCTGCTGGAATACCTGTGCCGTAGAAGAGTTTTTCCGGCAGACCGATGACGGCATCCAGCAGGTTTTCATCGATCAGTTGCTGGCGAATTTTGCTCTCGCTGGAGCCACGGAACAGCACGCCGTGGGGCACCACTACGCCCATCCTCCCGCTCTTGGGCTTTAAGGTTTCGATCATGTGCAGGATAAAGGCGTAGTCGCCCTTGGCTTTCGGTGGTACGCCACGGCGGAAGCGGCTGAATTTGTCGTGCTCGGCTTCGTCATGACCCCACTTATCCAAGCTGAAAGGCGGGTTGGCGGTGACGATGTCGAACAGCATCAAGTCGCCTTTTTTATCCAGCAGTTTGGGGTTGCGAATGGTGTCGCCCCATTCGATTTTGTGGTTGTCTTCGCCATGCAGGAACATGTTCATTTTCGCCAGCGACCAGGTGGAGCCAATGGCCTCTTGCCCGTAGAGGGCATATTGCTTGCTGCCGTGGTTAGCCACCACTTTGCGACCGCACTTCATGAGCAGCGAGCCTGAACCGCAGGCTGGGTCGCAGATGCTGTCGCCGGGTTGCGGGTCAAGCAGTTCGGCAATCAGGTCGCTCACTTCGGGCGGGGTGTAGAACTCGCCGGCCTTCTGGCCACCGCTGGCGGCGAAGTTTTTGATCAGGTATTCGTAGGCGTTGCCGATCACATCCAGCGTGCCGACGCGGCTGGGTTTTAGGTTCAGCTCGGGCTTGGCGAAGTCTTCCAGCAGGTGGCGCAGGATGGTGTTTTTCTGTTTTTCTTCACCGAGTTTGTCGGTGTTGAAGCTGATGTCTTGGAACACGCTTTTGCCGGCGTCTTTGAGCTTGGTGCCGTTGGCTTCTTCAATGGCGTGCAGGGCTTGGTCGATGCGCTCGCCGTTGCCGGGCTCGTGGCGGCGGTCATGCAGGGCGTAAAAGCTGGCTTGCTTGGGCAGCACAAAGCGCTCATTTTTCATCATCTCTTCAATGAGTTCCGGCTCGTCGCCGTATTCGGCTTTGTAGCCGTCGTAGTGATCCTGCCAGACATCGGAGATGTACTTGAGGAACAGCATGGTGAGGATGAAGTCTTTGTAGGTGTCGGCGCTGATGGTACCGCGGAAGGTGTCGCAGGCCGCCCAAAGGGCTTTGTTGATGCTGTCTTGGTTGATCTTGTCGTTCATTGGTTTACTTCCTTTTATAGAGGCCAGGTCATGGGTTTGGCCCTGTTCAATGCTGGGGTGTACGGTGCCGAGCCTTAGCGGCTGGGCGCTGGGTATAAGTCGCTGGCAATCGCCATCATCATGCGTTCGCCGTTGGTGATCAGTTGCTGGATCAAGCGTTGCTCCTCGCGCAGGGTGTTGGCCATAGCGATGATGGTCTGTTGTTTGGCGAGTGGCGGCACAACCACGGGCACCTCTTCCAGCACGCTGCGGCGAATGCTTTTGGCCAGTGTGCCTTCGGCGTTTTGCTCGAAATAGCGCTGCGCGGGTTGCTGGTTGAGTAGCCACACCATAAAGGCGGGCAAGATCTCTTTCTTCGTTAGACGCACAACAAAAAAATGCGGCGCGGCCACGGCTTGCTTGCCGCTGGCTGGCAAGGCTTGGTCGACGTGTACGGCATAGTTGTGGCTACCCCGTGCTGCCACCAAGATATCGCCCGGTGTGAGGTAGTCGGGCTCGCGTTTGCCTGTGAGTTCTGTGCCTAGGCAGTCTCGCCAGTGAATCCCTTCGGTGAGTGAGATATCCCGCATTTGCACAACCACCACGGACGAGCCTGCTACCTCTGGTAGCTTGCCTCGGAACGGATAGCCTGCCGTGATGCTTGCAACCTGTCTGAGCTTCACGCTTGCTCCGCTTCATAATCAATGATGCAGTCATGATCGGCCTGGATTAGCTGTTCGTCAAGCGAAAAAATGCGTCATCTCTATTGATGCAATTTTGCATGCTGGTTTTGCTCATTTTCGTGACGATCAAAAAAAAACACCTTTGCAAGAAGAGTGAGCAGCCTTGCGGCTGCTCACAGTCAGCTAGTTGGCTTGGCGCCGCTTAGCTCTTGGTCGAGCCAGCACGCCAGCAGCAGCGTTGCCAGGCAGAAGTCCGGCTGCGGAGGTTCGTAATAGACGCGAGTGTTGGGCGGTGCCTTAATTGCTCGGCTAAGGGTCTAAGTTTTTCTTTTGGAAAAAGTAGCTAACAGTCGATGATGAAAGTTATTTCTCTGCAAGTTTTGGAGTAAATTGAAGAGCAGTTTCTTTGCGGGATTCACTGCTGCTGCAAGTGAGGAAGAATTTTCCGGCATCCAAGATTTTGCATGATTGATACATTAGAAAGCATGGGGGTGGAAGAGGTTAGCAGTAAGAATTTTCAGCGATTGCTAGTTAATCGCTCAGCCAAGCTTAAGGCTAGGCATCAAATAATCTATGCAGCTGCTATGATTGATTCAGGGCTAGATAATATCTCCTATACACTTGGTCGCTACTCTACAAGGGATGAGCCTACTATTGAGTTGTGGAAGTAGGTGGTGAGGCTGTGGTCTTCTCTACTATGATGGATAAGGTCACAGCATCATTAAAAGATTACCAAGGTATAGATTGGTCGATGGCACCTGGTCAAGACTATAAACCTTAGCCCCTCGCTCAACGGTCGAACACCCATGATTTTTCAAGCCGACGAGCGAGCAGCCGTATAGTCAGCACATAATAATACCGCGTCAGCTCGCTGCACCGGCCTAGGCGATGCTCGAGGAACCAAGCCACATGCTTTCTCTGCCAAGCCCAAGGTGTTTCTCGCTGCCAGCGTTCTGCAATCTCAGTTTGGATGATCTTTGCTTGCTGCAAATGGCGCTGTCGCGTCGCATGCGACCCGGTCAGCACGCCAGCCAAGAACAGCTCCATGTCGAATTGCTTTCTCATGTCCGCCCTCCAATGTAGGCGGCTACCACGTCAATCCGTCCGTGCCCCAGTTCATAGCTGATTTGTCGTCGGGCCTCACGATCAAGGCACCGATCTATCTGGCAACATTCACCGCCGTTGATAGGCGCACGGTGCTGGGTGATCTGTTCGTAGCGCTCACACGCATACGCCGCTCGTAGTTCATGGAAGCCTTTGAGTTTGTGTGCATGCAGCGTGTCCCGCGCAGGACGGACGATTTTCTGCAGAACGCTCAGGTAGCTCTCGCCTAGAGCAATCAAATTGCGACTTCCTGTTGGCGACACCTCGTCTGCAAATCCAAGCGCTCCTCGAACATGCTCGTCCACCGTAATCCAACGAGGTGCCGATGCACCGGCGCGGCCGCCTTTGGTGCCGTCCTGGATGTTGATCCTGCCTAAGTGATCAGCTTCACGACTCAATCGGGGCAGGTCAGCCAAGATGGCTTCTCGCAAACGCATGCCAGTGGCTCGCGCCAACAGAACGATCGCTGCGGCTCTTAATTGATCACGACTACAAAGTGCGTCGACGATCTGCTTAATCTGTTCGTGGTCTTGGCCCTGTGGAATCAAGTGACGAACC
This sequence comes from Pseudomonas sp. S12(2018), assembly GCF_024355235.1. Lineage (NCBI taxonomy): Bacteria > Pseudomonadati > Pseudomonadota > Gammaproteobacteria > Pseudomonadales > Pseudomonadaceae > Pseudomonas > Pseudomonas sp. S12(2018). Next base: position 85,500 of record NZ_QLAD01000008.1, on the reverse strand, counting down.
CCGGTGCGCTGCATACCCAACGCCTTGCTCGGGCTTGGCAATTTCACGTACTGATCACCACGAAGCGCTGCCATAGTCCTGTTAACGCTGGACAGCCGGTTTTGTGCGCTACTGACAGCTAAATCACCGCGCATAATCAAGTCACTCAGGTACGCTGCGTAGTCTGCCAAGATCTCTCGATCAATCTGCCGCGCATCATTGATACCGGGCCCCTTTTCGGAACGGCACCATTTGACGAATGCCTGCCACCGATCACAGTGCGCTTTGACCGTGCCGTAATGACCGCTGCCGAACATGTCTTTCAGCGCTTGCGGCCCTGCGTAGCTCAATTGCCTGCCGTAACCGAAATTGCGGCCATCGCGTCTACCCACCAATGCCATGTCAGTCACCTCATCATCCGCTCTCCGATCCTCGCCCCACGTCATCCCGCCAAGAATGTTGAGTGTTATCAGGGATCAAGGCCCCTGCGACCTGTGGGGAATGTCCTCTACGCGGGACTGGCGGCTCCTTACGACCGGGAGCAAGGGCATCTCATGATCTGGCCTCCTCAGCACCGATACCGGTGGGCGGGTGGAGGCAGCACTGGCTGACAAGACCAGCGCCTATAGATCTTGAGTCGGGTGAACGCAGCGATGTGTTGACCGGGGCATGCCTGACTGTCAGTCAGGTGCAGTCCATTCCTTGGTCTGCGGCACCATCAACTACAACGCTGTTGCTGGTGACATCGGCGTTTGTCACGCCGATTGTCACGAGGGGGATTGCCGCAAAGCCTTGTGGGATCAGGGCTGCAGCAGTGTCATGAGCGCCCGTCTCTTTCCAGAAGAAAGAGACGGGCGCAGGTTGGCGCAAGATTCGGCCAAGCGGATAGGTTGCTGCAGGGCAGCGAAGTAGGAAGTGTCATCTGGCGCACGAGGGCCATGATCTGAAGTAGGCATCCATCACCGGGGAGGTGACCGGGCGAGCTGCCGGATGCGAATCGCCATTTGGGGGGAGAACCACCGCAAGAGCGGCGTGACCTTCAAGGTTCGGGCCACCTGGGTTGCTGTCATCGACAGCGTTTGCACGGCCAGTTCTACGCCTGTGGATAAACCCGGTCAAGGGTCGAAATTCGGCGCCACTTTGGGCTTTAAGAGCGGTTATCCACCGGTGGAATTCCGTGGTAAATCCTGGACAACGTGTTCGCTTTTAGCTCTTCAAAGTGAGGTCCTTCCAAACAGGGCGGCTTTGCAGCCCTGTTTGGAAGGACCCGTGCTGAGAAGCGGATAAGCGAGGTTGCTTGCCCCGAATCTTGAACGTTCAGTTGTTGCTGCCGTTATTGCGCCTGTACAGCGCTAGCGAATCGGCACCACGTTCTTGTCTCTGACTTGGCCGTACGCTGAGGCGAGCAGGCTGCCGGTGGCGGCTTTCTGGATGTACTCACTCCACCAGGCCATCATCGGGCGCCGGCGCTCGATGTAGTCGGCTCGGTTGTAGGCGCTACGCACCTCATCGACGTGCGCCAATGCGACCTCAATGAGTTCCGGGTCCCACCCATGTTCATTCAAGATAGTACTGGCCATCGAACGCATGCCGTGGCTGACCAAGCGATCCTGGAAGCCCATACGTTTCAACGCCATGTTGGCCGTTTGGCTATTGGCGTGGGTGCGTGGATTTCTGTCTGCCGGGAAGACGTATTCGCGATGGCCGCTGTGAGTCTTCAGTGACTCCAACAATGCGACGGCGTGATCACTCAACGGGATGCTGTGAGGGCGGCGCTTCTTCATCCGCTCCGGTGAAATAGTCCAGACACGCCTTTCAAAGTCGATGTCTGCCCAGCGAGTAGTTGCCGCCTCGGCGGGGCGAGTCATTGTGTGTAACTGCCATTCGATCAGGCAGCGGGTGGTGCGTTTGATGCTGGCGTTCGCGGTCTCCAGCATGAGCTCGGGGAGTTCTTCGGGCGGCTGCGCAGCCATGTTCTCTTTCTTGGGCTTCTTGAATACTGCCCTGATGCCGCTGAGCGGATTGGCGAAGATCAGGCGGAGTTCACGCCGTAGGTCATGATCTCGTTTAGCCGCTGGCTAAGGCGATTGACCGTCTCCAGGCTGCCTTTCGCTTCTATTGGTCGAAGCAACGCGATCACCATCGGCGCGGCGATTTTGGTGAGTGGTGTCGTCTTCAAATCGGGGAGCACGTGCAGCGTGAGCGACCGCCAGATGTCCTCGGCGTAGGCAGGGGTCACCGAGTCTTTCTTGAGCTCGAACCAAGCGGTGGCCACGTTCTCGAAGGTGTGTTCCGTTTCTGCGCGCTTCGCCTCATTCAACGTATCGCGCTGCACCTTCGGATCGATGCCTTGGGCGAGCAGTTCGCGTGCTTCGACCGCCATCTTTCGGGCGTTCGCCAGCGAGAGCTCTGGGTAGGTGCCCAAGCCCATGTTGATGCGGTTCTTGTTCACCGGTTCACGGTAATTGAAATTCCAAAGCAGAGAGCCGTTGCTGCGTACACGAAGTTGCAAACCGTCACCGTCGGTAAGGACGTAAACCTTGGACGCGGGTTTGACTCCCTTGAGCTGTCGATCGGAGAGGCGGAGGTTTTGAGCAGGCATGAGATTGTCCTCAGCACTGATTCGGTATTCCAAAGATTAGCGCCGGGTGAGGTGGAATACCGTCTGGAATACCCGAATGACTGGAACTCAAAAACTCTCAAAAGACCGCAAAAGCGCTGAAAGCCCCGAATTTACTGGATTTCAGGCACAAAAAAAGACGTCCGTGGACGTCTTTAGATGTTGAATTGGTGGAGCCGGGGGGATTTGAACCCCCGTCCGCCAGTACTCCGCTGTCGGTACTACATGCTTAGCCGTGTCTATTGAGTTAATCCGCAGCCGCCCGACGGGCAGGGTGCTTTGGACGAGTTGGGTAAGTTTTAGTCGCTTTGCCCCCAACGTGCTACACGACGATCCTGTTCTGTATGACAATCACTTCGGGTTTACAGGCATCCCCTAGTGATTGCTGGAGCCGAAGCTACCAGGAGAGCGGGCTCGGCTGCTTACGCAGCGAGAGCGTAACCCTCGTAGTTTTCGTCATTGGCAACTATAGAAAGTTGCAACAGTGGATTTACGAGTTCTGTTACCAACTCGGCATGCACCTAGAGTTTCATCACCGGCGTCGAATCCTAATCGGCCCCATTTTTTACTGCTCTAGCGCTAGCACCGTTTCGGGTGCATGTGACGGAGTATACGCCATCGGTCGGGCGACGTCGACTACCGGTCCGGTCGCCCACCGAGGTTACTGACCGTTGCCGCCCTTGTCGGTCTTCTCGAGGCGCGACAGCACCTTGGCGCTGATGGTGATGCAATCCTTGTCGTTGCCCGCCGCCTGCGCGGCCTTGGCGTCAGCCACATGCTGCTTCAGCGCATCGTCCAGCCCTTCGGAGGTCGCGCCCATGGTTGCCATCTGGTCGTCGATCTTCTGCAGGTTGCTGGTACACAGGTCTTTATCCGCCGCGAACACAGGCGAGGCTAGCAGTGCGGCGCTGAGGAACAGTCCGGTAATCGCAGTACGCTTCATGTGAATCTCCTTGGCTGGGAAGGCCTCAGGATAAGGGGCCTATTTGCATGGACTGCGGCCGATGCCAGGGGTTCAGACGGATGTTGTGGCAGATGGCCTGTTCGCCGGCAAGGCCAGCTCCTGCCGGTGTGCAGGAGCCGCCTTGGCTCACAGCGCCCTGGCTCTGGTCACCCGGTCCACCAGGTACACCAGGCCGTGATAGTCGATGCCGCCATGCTCGCTCAAGCCGATTTCACAGGTGCGGCTGGTGGAGATGCCTTCGCTGCAGTACTGCACGGCGTCCTTTAGGCTGCGCAGTGAATGTGCGTTCAGTTCGGGGGTGGTGAAGCCCTTGTCGCCGGCGAACCCACAGCAGTGGATGCCCTCGGGTATCACCACCTCTTTGCTGCAACGCCGTGCCAGGTCGATCAGCGCCTGGCTCTCGCCCAGGTGCTGGGTGCTGCAGGTCACGTGCACGGCAATGGGTGCGTCCTGCGGGGTGAACTCCAGCTTGTCCACCAGGTGGGTGCGGATGAAGCGCACCGGGTCATACAGGTCCAGGCGCGAGTCCTTGAGGTCCTGCACCAGGCGCAAGGTGCACGGGCTGGTGTCGCAGTAGATCGGGTCGAGCCCGCCGCGGCTGGCATGCAGCAGCGCGCCGATCAGTTCCTGGCGCTTGTGTTCGGCCTGTTCGGCATAGCCCTTGGAGGCGAACGGCTGACCGCAGCACAGGCTGTCCTGGTTCTCGGGGAACACCACCTGGTAGCCGGCCTTTTCCAGCAGGCCGCGGGTCTTGTCCAGCAGCGAGGTCTGTTCGCGATCGCCAGCGGCCGGGCCCATGACGCGCGATACGCAGGCCGCCAGGTACACCACGCGGGGCCGCGCATCGTTGCTCGCCGGGCTGAACTGGATGGGCTGCAGGGGCTGCGGCATGGCCGGCGTCCAGAGCGGCAGGCGGCCGTTGCTGGCTTTGCTCAACGACTGGCTGATACGGGCCAGACGTGGCGCGCCCAACAGGCGGCGGGCACCGTTGGCTGCGCGCAGGGTGAAGCGGGCGCCGCTTAGCGCGGTGTGGAAATGCTCCGCCAGCCATTCGGCTGTTTTCACGTGGCTGGCAGCCTGGGCGCGTAGTTTCTTCACCAGTTCGCCGGTGTTGATGCCTACCGGGCAGCGCTGGGCGCACAAGCCGGTGGCGGCGCAGGTGTCGATGCCCTGGTACTGGTAGTCGCGTTCAAGCGTGGTGGTATCGACCCCGGCGCGCTTCTTGGCCTGGATGTCGCGCCACATCACGATGCGCTGGCGCGGGCTCAGGGTCAGCCCCTTGGACGGGCACACCGGTTCGCAGAAGCCGCACTCGATGCACTTGTCGACGATCTCGTCGGCGGCGGGCAACGGCTTGAGGTTTTTAAGGTGGATCTGCGGGTCGTTGCTGAGCACCACATCCGGGTTGAGGATACCGTTGGGGTCGAGCAGGCGCTTGAGCGTCCACATCAGTTGGTAGGCATCGTGGCCCCATTCCAGTTCGACGAACGGCGCCATGTTGCGCCCGGTGCCATGCTCGGCCTTGAGCGAACCGCCGAATTCGACCGCCACCAGGTGTGCCACGTCGTCCATGAACGCCTGGTAGCGGGCGACCTCTTCGGTACTGTTGAAACCCTGGGTGAACACGAAGTGCAGGTTGCCCTCCAGCGCATGGCCGAACAGGATGGCTTCGTCATAGTGGTGCCGCTCGAACAGCTCGATCAGGCGGTTGACGCCGATGGCCAGTTGCTCGACCGGGAAGGTCACGTCTTCGATGATGACCGTGGTGCCGGTCTTGCGCACGGCGCCGACGGCCGGGAAGGTGTCCTTGCGGATGGCCCAGAGCTTGGCGTTTTCCTTGGCGTCTTCGGTGAAGTCGACCTGTTTCTCGACCGGAAATTGCGCCAGCGAGGCCATGATCAGGCCCAACTGCTCGTGCAGCAGTGTCTGGGTGGCAGCGCGGGACTCGATCAGCAGGGCGCACGCACCCTCGGACAGCTGCTGCACGAAGGCCGGCATGCCGGGCTTGTCCTGCACCGAGCGCAGGCTGCGCCGGTCGAGCAGTTCCACGGCCGATACCGGCTGGCTTTTCAGCACGGTGACGGCGGTGCAACAGGTTTCCACGTCCGGGAACACGATCAGCGCCGACGCCTTGTGCGGGTGATCGATCACGGTGTCGTAGGTAACCGCGCTGATGAAGCCCAGTGTGCCCTCGGAGCCCACCAGCAGGTGGTTGAGGATGTCCAGTGGCTGGTCGTAGTCGACCAGGGCGTTGAGCGACAGGCCGGTGGTGTTTTTGAGCCGGTACTTGTGGCGGATTTTCGCAGCCAGTTCGGTGTTGGCGCGGGTCTCGCGGCCCAGGCGCGCGAGCGATTCGAGCAGGTCGGCATGGCTGCTCTGGAAGGCCGCGACGCTGGCCGGGTCTTCGCTGTCCAGGCGGGTACCGTCGGCCAGCACCAGGCGCAGGCCGGCCAGGGTGTGGTAGGTGTTCTGGGCGGTGCCGCAGCACATGCCACTGGCGTTGTTGGCAACGATGCCGCCGATCTTGCAGGCGTTGATGGACGCCGGGTCGGGGCCGATCTTGCGTCCGAACGGCGCCAGCCAGGCGTTGGCCTGGGCGCCGATCACGCCAGGTTGCAGGCGGATCTGCCGGCCTTGCTCGCGAATCTCGCGACCGTTCCAGTTGTCGCCCAGCACGATCAGCACCGAGTCGCTGATGGCCTGGCCCGACAGGCTGGTGCCGGCGGCGCGGAAGGTCACCGGCACGCGGTCGCGCTGGGCCAGCTGGAGCAGGCCCACCACTTCGTCTTCGCTTTCCACGCGCACCACCAGCTTGGGGATCAGCCGGTAGAAGCTGGCGTCGGTACCGAAGGCCAGGGTAGACGTGGGGTCGTCGAAGCGGCGCTCACGGGGGATCAGGCGTTCAACCGAGTCGAGAAACGCGGTGGGCAGGCTCATGCAAACTCCTCGCGGGGCCACGGCGTCTATCGCGCCGCGTGCCCCGGACAATCAGGCGGTGATGGGGCAGGCGGTCAGGCGCCGAATTCGCGTACCAGCGAATCGCGAGTGATCTCGCTGATGGACTTGGCGCCGGTCAGCACCATGGCCACGCGCATTTCCTTTTCGAACAGGTCGAGCAGGTTCTTCACGCCCGCTTCGCCTGCGGTGGCGAGGGCATAGAGGAAGGCACGGCCGATCAGTACGGTGTCTGCGCCCAGGGCGATCATGCGCACCACGTCCAGGCCGCTGCGGATACCGGAATCGGCAAGGATCTTCAGGTCGCCCTTGACCGCATCGGCGATGGCCGGCAGGGCACGGGCGCTGGACAGCACGCCGTCGAGCTGGCGACCGCCGTGGTTGGACACCACGATGCCGTCGGCACCGAACTTCACGGCGTCGCGCGCGTCGTCCGGGTCGAGAATACCCTTGATCACCATCGGGCCATCCCAGAACTCGCGGATCCATTCCAGGTCCTTCCAGGAAATCGACGGGTCGAAGTTGGCGCCCAGCCAGCCGATGTAGTCGGCCAGGCCGGTGGGGCTACCGCGGTATTTGGAGATGTTGCCCAGGTCGTGGGGCTTGCCCAGCAGGCCTACATCCAGCGCCCACTGGGGGTGGGTCATGGCCTGCCACATGCGCCGCAGCGGTGCGTTAGGGCCGCTCATGCCAGAGTGGGCGTCACGGTAGCGTGCGCCGGGTACGGGCATGTCCACGGTGAACACCAGGGTGGTCACGCCGGCGGCCTTGGCACGCTCCAGGGCATTGCGCATGAAGCCGCGGTCCTTGAGCACATAGAGCTGGAACCACATGGGCCGGTCGATGGCCGGGGCCACTTCCTCGATCGGGCACACCGACACGGTCGACAGGGTGAAGGGGATGCCCTTGGCCGCCGCGGCACGTGCCGCCTGCACCTCGCCGCGCCGGGCGTACATGCCGGTCAGGCCGACCGGTGCCAGGGCCACGGGCATGCTCAGGGTTTCATCGAACAGGCGGGTCTCGAGGCTGAGCTCGGACATGTTCTTCAGAACGCGCTGGCGCAGGGCGATGCTGGCCAGGTCTTCGACGTTGTGGCGCAGGGTGTACTCGGCGTAGGCGCCGCCGTCGGCGTAGTGGAACAGGAAGGGCGGCAGCTTGCGTTGGGCTGCGGCGCGGTAGTCGGTAGAGGCTGAAATGATCATGGTGTCTCGCAGCGTCGGTTGAAAGGGGCAGCTGCCGGGCGCCCTTGGGGCGCCCGGCCTCTTTCACTTTAGTGAACCAGCATGCCGGTCAGCCAGTACGCCTGGATCAAGGTGATCAGGCCGACGATGGTGGCGAAGAACAAGCTGTGCTTGAGGGTGAAGCGGAACAGGTCCGACTCTTTGCCAACCAGCCCGGTGGCCGCGCATGCCACGGCGATGGACTGTGGCGAGATCATCTTGCCGGTAACGCCGCCGCTGGTGTTGGCGGCCACCAGCAGGGTGTCGTTGACCCCGATCTGGTGCGCGGTGGTGGCTTGCAGCGAGCTGAACAGCGCGTTGGACGAAGTGTCCGAACCGGTCAGGAACACGCCCAGCCAGCCAAGGAACGGCGAGAAGAACGGGAACGCTGCGCCGGTGCCGGCCAGTACCAGGGCCATGGTCGACGACATGCCCGAGTAGTTGGTGACGAAGGCAAAGGCCAGCACCATGCCGATCGACAGGATCGGCCAGCGCAGTTCGAAGAAGGTTTCCTTCAGCGTGGTCAGGCCGGTCTTGAAGTTGATCTTCAGCACCAGCATCGACAGCAGCGCGGAGAAGAAGATCGCGGTACCGGTGGCCGAGATCGGGTCGAGCTTGAACACCGCCGGCATGGCGGTCGGGGCGGCGACGATCGGCGCGGTCTTGATCACCAACTGGTCAAGGTGCGGGATGGCGAAGTTGAACACCCAGCTGTACATCGAACCACCGGCGGCAAAGGCTGCCTTGAATGGCTTGAGGGTCCAGATGGTGACCAGCACGGTGAGGATCAGGAACGGCGACCAGGCCTTGAAGATCTCGCCAAAGCTGTAAGGCGAAGGCTGGCTGCCGCCACCGTTGACCACGGCTGCACCAACGCTGCCGGTGGCGGTGGTCATCGAGCGCTTGGGCTGCCAGACCTTGAGGAACAGGGTCAGGGAGATCAGGCTGGCCAGTGCCGAGGTGATGTCCGGCAGTTCCGGGCCGATGAAGTTGGAGGTGAAGTACTGGGTGACGGCGAAGCTCAGGCCGGCCACCAGGGCTGCAGGCCAGGTCTCCTTGACGCCGCGCAGGCCGTCCATCATGAACACCAGCCAGAACGGCACGAACAGCGACAGCAGCGGCAATTGACGGCCGGTCATGGCGCCGATCTTGAAGGCGTCGATACCGGTGACCTGGCCGGCCACGATGATCGGGATACCCAGGGCGCCGAAGGCCACCGGGGCAGTGTTGGCGATCAGGCACAGGCCGGCGGCGTACAGCGGGTTGAAACCCAGGCCCACCAGCAGTGCAGCGGTAATGGCCACGGGTGCGCCGAAGCCTGCCGCGCCTTCCAGGAAGGCGCCGAAGCAGAAGCCGATCAGCAGAACCTGCAGGCGCTGGTCGTCGGTGATCGACAGCACCGAGCTGCGGATCACTTCGAACTGGCCGCTCTTGACCGTCAGTTTGTACAGGAACACCGCCGCGACGATGATCCAGGCGATGGGCCACAGGCCATAGGCAAAACCGTACCCGGCAGCAGCCAGGGCCATGTCGGCGGGCATCTGGAAGGCGAAGATGGCGACCAGGATCGACAGCGCCAGCGTGATGCTGCCTGCCACATGACCCTTGAGGCGGAACACGGCCAGCGCCAGGAAGAAGAACACGATAGGGATGACTGCCGCCAGGGCGGACAGGCCGAGACTACCAAGCGGACTATAGAGTTGTTGCCAGGTTTGCATATGGGGTGGCCCCTAATTGTTGTTGGTCATGCAGTGGCATTGGCTAATTGGTCATACCAATTTACAATGTCGAGCCGCTAGGTTAAGAGCCCTGTGGTGGGTGTGTCAATTTGCCCCGCTAAAACTTTCGTCGGACGGTTGAAAAAAGGTCGGCTGAGCGGCTTCGAAATTCGCCAACTGGTGGGTGTGGCGTGGGCACCGATAGGCCAAAATAGGCGGCCCCGAACGAACTCGGGATTGTGGAGAGCATGTGATGGTTTTCAACCAGGTCCGCCAACGCCGTTTGTCCGACGATATCGTCGAGCGGCTTGAGGGGATGATTCTTGAAGGCACCTTGACCGCCGGTGAGCGGTTGCCGGCCGAGCGGCAACTGGCCGAGCAGTTCGGGGTGTCACGCCCGTCGTTGCGCGAGGCGATCCAGAAGCTGGTAGCCAAGGGCATGCTGGTGAGTCGACAGGGCGGCGGCAATTATGTTGCCCAGTCGATGGGTTCGACGTTCAGCGACCCCTTGTTGCAATTGCTGGAGAACAATCCGGAGGTCGAACGCGACCTGCTGGAGTTTCGTCATACGCTGGAGGCGTCGTGTGCCTATTACGCCGCATTGCGTGCCACCGCGGTGGATCGCGAGCGGTTGAAGGTGGCGTTCGATGCGCTGCAGGACTGTTATGCGCGTGCCGATGAGGTGAGCCGAGCCGAGGAAGGGGCGGCGGATGCGTCGTTCCACCTGGCGATTGCCGAGGCCAGCCATAACGCGGTGCTGCTGCATACCATTCGCGGGTTGTTCGACCTGCTCAAGCGCAACGTGGTGACCAACATCGGCGGTATGTACAAGCAGCGCAGCGAGACCCGCGACATGCTGATTGCGCAGCATCGGGACCTGTACCTGGCGATTGTCGAAGGGCGTGCGCAGGATGCACGGGAGGTGTCGAGCCAGCACATTCTGTATGTGCAGGAGGTGCTCGAAGAGGTACGTCAGGAAGTGCAGCGGGTCGCGCGGGCAGAGCGGCGCAACGGGCGCTAGACAAGTGTTGCGGCTTTCGCCGGCAAGGCCGGCTCCTACAGGGTTTCGCTTGGCCTGTAGGAGCCGGCTTTGCTGGCAAAGTGGCTAGAGCAGGCGTGCCTACTCGTCGCGGCCCTTGCTGCGCACGGCGCGCTGCAACTCGCGATCGGAATCACGCTCGCGCTGGGTATCGCGCTTGTCGTATTCCTTCTTGCCCTTGCCCAGGGCAATCTCGCACTTGATCAAGTGCTTGCTCCAGTACATCGACAAGGCCACGCAGGTATAGCCCTTCTGCTGTACGCCCACGAACAGGCGCTCCAGCTCGCGGCGATTGAGCAGCAGTTTACGGGTACGGGTCGGGTCGGCGATCACGTGGGTGCTGGCTGCGGTCAGGGGGGTGATATGGCAACCCATCAGCCATGCTTCACCGTCCTTGAGCAGCACGTAGCTGTCCACAAGATGCGCCTTGCCGGCACGCAGACTTTTTACTTCCCAACCGGACAGGACCAATCCGGCCTCGAACTTGTGCTCGATGAAGTAATCGTGACGCGCCTTTTTATTCTGCGCGATGGTCCCTGTCGGATGCTTCTTTTGTTTAGCCATAGGGGCGGCATTATAGGCAGTCGTCGCGCTGTCGGCTACGGGGTAGCGGTACGCTTGAGCCGTTGGAGTGAATCCCGGACAATACGCGCTGTTTTTCCTCTTGATGCGCTATGTGGCGCCCCTCGGCATTCGCATCGTGTTTACCGCTCAGCTTTGGAAGTGACGCCTGGATGACTACCCATATTCAACGTTCGGCACTGTTGCCGTACCCCGCTCAGGCGCTGTATGACCTGGTGAATGACGTCGCCCGCTATTCGGAATTTCTGCCGTGGTGCTCCTCCAGCACGGTGCTGGAGCAGAGCGAGACCCTGATGCGTGCGCGAGTCGAGGCGGCCAAGGGCGGCATGAGCCAGAGTTTTGTAACGCGAAATGAGTTGGTGCCAGGGCAGTCCATCGAGATGAACCTTGAGGAGGGGCCGTTCAATCAGCTGCACGGGCTGTGGACGTTCAAGGCACTCGGCGACAAGGCCTGCAAGATCAGCCTGGATCTGTCGTTCGATTACGCCGGGCCGCTGGTGCGCGCCACCCTGGGGCCGATCTTCAACCAGGCGGCCAACACCCTGGTGGATGCGTTCTGCCAGCGGGCCAAGCAACTCAATGGCTGAGCCGATGCTGCCCATCGAAGTGGTCTACGCCACCGCCGAGCAGCAGCTGTTGCTGGCGCTGGAGGTGCCGGCGGGTACGTCGGTGAGCGAGGCAGTTCGCTTGTCGGGCATCGCCGGGCAGTTGCCGGGCGTGTCGATCGGGGATTGCCCGATGGGTATCTTTGGCAAGGTGGTTGCGTCGCAGCATCCGGTCGAGGCGGGTGATCGGATCGAGCTGTATCGGCCGCTGCTGATCGACCCCAAGGAGGTGCGCAAACAGCGCGCGGCCAAGGTAGCCAGGGTGTTCAAGAAGGCCAAGCGGTGAAACGCCGCGCATGAAAAAGCCCGGAATGATCCGGGCTTTTTATTGCCTGCGCCTTGCTTACTGCGGCGAGGTGTCCAGCGGTTCCGGCACTGGAACCGGGATGACTTCGATGGTATCGACGTCGCGCTGGATCGTGTCTTCCAGCGAGCCAGGCTTGGCGGGGGCTTCCTGCTTGGCAGGTGTCTCGCCTTCGGCAGGGCTGACAGTGGTGCCCGCTGCGCCGCCAAGGATTTCCTGATCGCGGCTCACACCCGGCATGAAGTCACCCGACAGGCTGGCGAGCTGGTCGTTCTCGTTGAAGAACACGCTCATCCGTTCCTGCTGGCGCTCGCCCCCACCTGGTTGCAGACTGTACAGGTAGTCCCAACGGTTGGTGTGGAAGGTGTCCTGGATCAGAGGGTTGCCCATGATAAACCGTACTTGCCGGCGGGTCATTCCCGGCCGCAATTGGTCTATCATGTCCTGCGTGACGACATTGCCCTGCTGGATGTCGATTTTGTAAACCCCGGGGAACGAGCAACCGGCGAGTGCGAGCAGTCCCACAAAGGTGAGGCTGGTTAGCAAGAGCTTGGTGTTTTGCATCGGTGGGCGACTTCCACTATCTTGGCTGGACAACGTAAACCCCGATCATACCCGTATTCAGAGAAGCTGCGAAGCAGCATCGGCGAGAAAGCTGACCATGGTTGAAAATAGCGAATTACGCAAAGCCGGTCTCAAGGTGACCCTGCCTCGAGTCAAGATTCTACAGATGCTCGACTCCACCGAGCAGCGCCACATGAGTGCTGAAGACGTCTACAAGGCGTTGATGGAGGCAGGCGAGGACGTCGGTCTGGCCACGGTTTACCGTGTTCTGACCCAGTTCGAGGCGGCAGGTCTTGTCGTTCGTCACAACTTCGACGGCGGTCATGCAGTGTTTGAACTGGCCGACGGCGGCCACCACGACCATATGGTCAACGTGGAGTCTGGCGAAGTCATCGAGTTCTTCGATGCCGAAATTGAAAAGCGCCAGAAGGAAATCGTGCTGGAGCACGGCTACGAGTTGGTAGATCACAATCTCGTGCTGTACGTGCGCAAGAAAAAGTAAGCACTTTGCTTTGAATTTGCACGGCATTGAAGGCGACCCTGGGGTCGCCTTCGTGCTTTGTGGGGGCTGTAATGTTGTACGCCGGCAAGGCCGGCTCCTGCGGGGGCACTCAGGCTTTGCTGGTGACGACCATCTTTCTGGCATGCGCCAGCGATTCCTTGGTCAGGTCGATGCCGCCCAGCATGCGCGCCACTTCTTCGACCCGCTCACGTTTGCCCAGGCTCGCCACCGCCGTATGGGTCGCATCGCTGTTGCGCACCTTGTGCACGAACAGGTGATGGTGGCCCTGCGCGGCTACCTGCGGCAGGTGGGTGACCGTCAATACCTGCCCACGCTCGCCCAGGCGACGCAACAGCTGCCCCACGATTTCCGCAGTCGGGCCGCCGATACCCACGTCGACTTCGTCGAACACCAGGGTCGGAATGCGCGAGGTCTGAGCGGTAATGACCTGGATCGCCAGGCTGATCCGTGACAATTCACCCCCGGAAGCCACCTTGGCTAGTGCCTTGAGCGGCTGGCCGGGGTTGGCGCTGACCAGCAGTTCGACCTGCTCCAGGCCCTGGGGCAACAAGTCTTCGCCACTGTTGGGGCGAAGTTCGATGCTGAAGCGTCCGCCAGGCATGCCCAGGCGCTGAATCTCAAGCTCCACCGCGCCAGCCAGCTGGGTCGCGGCCTGCTGGCGCAGGCGGCTCAGCTCCGAGGCCTTTTCCTGGTAATGGCGGGCAAAGGCGGCAAGTTCGTCACCCAGTCGGGCAATGGACTCGTCGTTGGCGTTGAGGCCTTCGAGCTCCTCCATCAAGCGTTGCTGCAGGTCGGCCAGCTCGCTGGGGTGCACGCGGTGTTTGCGCGCCAGGGTGTACAGGGCGTCGAGACGTTCTTCCAGCTGCTGCAGCCGCGCGGGGTCGGCGTCGAAATGGTCGAGGAAGCGGTTGAGCTCGCCCACTGCTTCTTCTACCTGAATCTGCGCACTGGCGATCATGTTGGCCGCCTCGGCCAGCGCCTTGGGGGCATTCTGTACGGCGGTCAGGCGATTGAGGCTGACGGTCAGCGCACTGAGCACATTGCCCGAGTCGCTCTCGCTGCAATGGTCGATGACCTGGCGGCAGATACCGAACAGGGCCTCTGCATTGGTCAGGTTCTTGTGTTCCTGTTCCAGCAGCTCAAGTTCGTTTTCGCCCAGGTTGAGGTTTTCCAGCTCTTCGAGCTGATAGCTGAGCAACTGGTGCTGCGCGCGCTGTTCGTCCCCGGAATTGCTCAGCCGCTCGAGCTCCTGGCGGGTCTGCCGCCAGCGCTGCGCCGCCAGCTGCACCTGGCGTGCAAGGTCAGTGGCGCCGGCGTACTCGTCGAGCAGGCGGCGATGGGTGTCGGTCTTCAGCAGCGACTGGTGTTCGTGCTGGCTGTGGATGTCGATCAGCAGCTCGCCCAGGGCCTTGAGGTCGCCCAGCGGGCAAGGCGTGCCGTTTATATAGCCGCGGCTGCGGCCTTCGGCGGTGATCACCCGGCGCAGTATGCACGGGCCGTCGGTGTCCAGGTCGCGCTCGGCCAGCCAGGTACGGGCCTCGGGAATGTCGCCCAGGTCGAAGGTGGCCAGGATGTCGGCCTTGTCTGCCCCGGGGCGCACCACGCCGCTGTCGGCGCGATCACCCAGGGTGAGGCCGAGGGCGTCGAGCATGATCGATTTGCCGGCCCCGGTTTCACCGGTGATGACGCTCATCCCGCGGGCGAGTTCGAGGTCCAGGTGTTCGACGATGGCGTAGTTGTGTACGGAAAGATGCACCAGCATTGGGGCGGCTCCCAGGCGTAAGGTCTGGTTATTTATACAGTGTTTTGAAATCGCCTGACAATGCTTGTGCTTAGTTTGATTCGGTTGCTCGGTGAGGGTTTTGATCGCAAGGGGTTATGAGGGTAATGCTGCGGACTGTTCATCAGCCCTTGAAGCTGCATTTTCAGACCCCATATAGCCGGCAGACGTGCGAGTAAGTTCGCTGACGAAATTGCAAAGGAGAGATTTTATGGCTGACGAACAGACGCTGGATGAACAGAATCTGAACGCCGAGGCGGCCGGCGATGAGCTGAGCACGCGCGTGCAGGTGCTCGAAGAGCAACTGGCGGCGGCCCAGGATCAATCCCTGCGCACCGCCGCAGACCTTCAGAACGTGCGCCGTCGCGCCGAGCAGGATGTCGAGAAGGCGCACAAGTTCGCCCTTGAGAAATTCGCTGGTGACCTGTTGCCGGTGATCGACAGCCTTGAGCGCGGCCTGGAGCTGTCCAGCGCCGAAGACGAGAGCATCCGCCCGATGCGTGAAGGCATCGAGCTGACCCTGAAGATGTTCCACGACACCCTCAAGCGCTACAACCTCGAGGCGATCGACCCGCACGGCGAACCGTTCAACGCCGAACTGCACCAGGCCATGGCCATGCAGGAGAGTGCGGACGTCGAGCCCAACAGCGTGCTCAAGGTGTTCCAGAAGGGCTACCAGCTCAATGGGCGTCTGCTGCGCCCGGCCATGGTCGTGGTCAGCAAGGCTCCGGCTCCGGTTTCGCCCTCGATTGACGAGAAGGCTTGAAATTAGCCTGGCGGCCCCCATTTAAGTGTCAAGCGTTTAAGTGCTACCGCAGTTGGCAACCACCGCTGCGGCAACCAAATCCAAAGTTTCGGGAGAGTTAACATGGGCAAAATTATCGGTATCGACCTGGGGACCACCAACTCCTGTGTCTCCATTCTGGAAAACGGCAACGTCAAGGTCATCGAGAACGCCGAAGGCGCTCGTACCACCCCTTCGATCATTGCCTACGCCAATGACGGCGAGATCCTGGTCGGCCAGTCGGCCAAGCGTCAGGCGGTGACCAACCCGCACAACACCCTGTACGCAGTAAAGCGTCTGATCGGCCGTCGTTTTGACGAAGAAGTCGTTCAGAAAGACATCCAGATGGTCCCTTACAAGATCGTCAAGGCTGACAACAACGACGCCTGGGTGGAAGTGAACGGCCAGAAGATGGCTCCGCCTCAGATCTCGGCTGAAATTCTGAAAAAGATGAAGAAAACCGCCGAAGACTATCTCGGCGAGGCAGTGACCGAAGCGGTCATCACCGTACCTGCCTACTTCAACGACAGCCAGCGTCAGGCTACCAAGGACGCCGGTCGCATTGCCGGTCTGGACGTCAAGCGCATCATCAACGAACCGACCGCAGCCGCACTGGCCTACGGTATGGACAAGGCCAAGGGTGATCACACCGTGATCGTCTACGACCTGGGTGGCGGTACCTTCGACGTGTCGGTGATCGAGATCGCTGAAGTCGACGGCGAGCACCAGTTCGAAGTACTGGCTACCAACGGCGACACCTTCCTGGGTGGTGAAGACTTTGACATTCGTCTGATCGACTACCTCGTCGACGAATTCAAGAAAGAAAGCGGCATGAACCTCAAGGGTGACCCGCTGGCCATGCAGCGCCTGAAAGAAGCTGCCGAAAAAGCCAAGATCGAGCTGTCCTCGAGCCAGCAGACCGACGTGAACCTGCCGTACATCACTGCAGACGCCACCGGTCCTAAGCACCTGAACGTGAAGATTTCCCGCGCCAAGCTGGAATCGCTGGTCGAAGACCTGGTGCAGCGCACCATCGAGCCATGCCGCATCGCGCTGAAAGACGCCGGTATCGACGTGAGCAAGATCAACGACGTGATCCTGGTCGGCGGTCAGACCCGCATGCCACTGGTGCAGAAGCTGGTGACCGACTTCTTCGGCAAGGAAGCACGTAAGGACGTGAACCCTGACGAAGCTGTGGCCATGGGTGCTGCCATTCAGGGCGCCGTACTGGCTGGTGACGTGAAAGACGTGCTGCTGCTGGACGTCAGCCCGCTGACCCTGGGTATCGAAACCATGGGTGGCGTGATGACTGCGCTGATCGAGAAGAACACCACCATCCCGACCAAGAAGTCGCAGGTGTTCTCGACGGCCGACGACAACCAGGGCGCCGTGACCATTCACGTGCTGCAGGGCGAGCGCAAGCAAGCTGCGCAGAACAAGTCGCTGGGTAAATTCGACCTGGCCGAGATTCCGCCAGCACCACGTGGCGTACCGCAAATCGAAGTGACCTTCGATATCGACGCCAACGGCATCCTGCACGTAGGTGCCAAGGACAAGGCGACCGGCAAGCAGCAGTCGATCGTGATCAAGGCCAACTCGGGTCTGTCCGAGGAAGAAATTCAGCAGATGGTGCGTGACGCTGAAGTCAACGCCGAGGAAGACCGCAAGTTCGAAGAGCTGGCCGCTGCCCGCAACCAGGGTGACGCGCTGGTTCACTCGACCCGCAAGATGGTCGCCGACGCCGGTGACAAGGTAACCGCGGACGAGAAGGCTGCTATCGAAGCTGCCGTTGTCGCCCTGGAAGCCGCTGTCAAAGGCGACGACAAGGCTGCCATCGAAGCCAAGGTCGAAGAGCTGTCGAAGGTCTCCGCGCCAGTGGCTCAGAAGATGTACGCCGAGCAGGCCGAACAGCCTCAGGGCGGTGCTCAGCCAGAAGCTGAAGAGCCCAAGCACGACGACGTGGTCGACGCTGAGTTCGAAGAAGTAAAAGACAACAAGTAATAGCTACAGGTTGTCGCCCGGTTGACTGCTGTTCGGCAGTGACTGGTAGGATGTCGCCGCGCGGGGGCTTGCTCCCGCGTTGGCGTGTCTGGAATACCCGAATTTTTACAGCATTCGAGCGCGCTTGAATGCTGGCGGCACAGCGCGGTATGCGCCGAGGTATGCCGAACGTCCTCAAGAGTGCAAAGAATTATGGCAAAGCGTGACTATTACGAGGTTCTGGGAGTCGAGCGCGGCTCGAGCGAGGCCGACCTGAAGAAGGCCTATCGTCGCCTGGCGATGAAGCACCACCCGGACCGTAATCCTGATGACAAGGCCTCGGAAGAGCTGTTCAAGGAAGCCAACGAGGCTTACGAAGTGCTCTCCGATGCCAGCAAGCGTGCTGCGTATGATCAGTATGGCCATGCCGGTGTCGATCCGAGCATGGGTGGTGGCGGTGCCGGTTTCGGTGGCGCCAACTTCTCCGACATCTTTGGTGATGTGTTCAGCGACTTCTTCGGCGGTGGCCGGGGCGGTGGCCGCGGTGGCGCTCAGCGTGGCAGCGACCTGCGCTACACCCTCGAGCTGAACCTGGAGGAGGCCGTGCGCGGCACCACGGTCAACATCCGTGTGCCGACGCTGGTCAACTGCGCACCGTGCGATGGCTCGGGTGCCAAGAAGGGCTCGTCGCCTTCGACCTGCCCGACCTGCGGCGGTATTGGCCAGGTGCGCATGCAGCAGGGCTTCTTCTCGGTGCAGCAGACCTGCCCGCGCTGTCACGGCCAGGGCAAGATCATCACCGATCCGTGCGATTCGTGCCATGGCGAAGGCCGTGTCGAAGAGTACAAGACCCTCTCGGTCAAGGTGCCGGCCGGCGTCGATACCGGTGACCGCATTCGCCTGTCGGGCGAAGGCGAGGCAGGTTCCCAGGGTGGCCCGACCGGCGACCTGTACGTGGTGATCAATGTGCGCGAGCACCCGATCTTCCAGCGCGACGGCAAGCACCTGTACTGTGAAGTGCCGATCAGCTACACCGATGCGGCGCTGGGTGGCGAGCTGGAAGTGCCGACCCTCGATGGCCGGGTCAAGCTGAAGATCCCCGAGGGGACCCAGACCGGCAAGCAGTTCCGTCTGCGCGGCAAGGGCGTTGCGCCGGTGCGTGGCGGTGGCGCGGGCGACCTGATGTGCCGGGTGGCGGTAGAAACGCCGGTCAACCTGAGCCGTCGTCAGCGTGAGCTGCTCGAAGAGTTGCGTGTTTCGCTGGATGGCGACAGCTGCCATTCTCCCAAGGCCAATGGCTGGTTCGAAGGCGTGAAGCGCTTCTTCGGCGATCTGTAAGAAGGAACAGGGCATGCGACGTATAGCGGTAATGGGCGCGGCAGGGCGGATGGGCAAGACCCTGATCGAGGCAGTGCAGCAGACGCCGGGGGCGGGCCTGACCGCCGCCGTGCATCGTCCGGACAGTACGCTGGTCGGGGCCGACGCCGGCGAGCTGGCGGCGCTGGGGCGTATTGGTGTGCCGCTGTCGGGTGATCTGGATCGGGTGGTCGACGAGTTCGATGTGCTGATCGACTTCACCCATCCTTCGGTGACTTTGAAGAACCTGGCGTTCTGCCGCAAGGCGGGCAAGGCGATGGTCATCGGCACCACCGGTTTCAGTGTTGAAGAGAAGCAACTGCTGGCCGAGGCGGGCAAGGACATCCCTATCGTGTTTGCCGCCAACTTCAGCGTTGGCGTCAACCTCAGCCTGAAGCTGCTGGACATGGCGGCGCGTGTGCTGGGCGACGATGTGGACATCGAGATCATCGAGGCCCATCACCGTCACAAGGTGGATGCGCCGTCGGGTACCGCGCTGCGCATGGGCGAGGTGGTGGCCAATGCACTTGGCCGTGACCTGCAGGAAGTGGCCGTGTATGGCCGGGAAGGCCAGACCGGTGCGCGGGACCGCAAGACCATCGGCTTTGCCACCGTGCGTGCCGGTGACGTGGTGGGTGACCACACCGTGCTGTTCGCCGCTGACGGCGAGCGCCTGGAGATCACCCACAAGGCCTCCAGCCGCATGACCTTCGCCAAGGGTGCGGTACGTGCCGCGCTGTGGCTGGATGGGCGTGCGCCGGGCCTGTACGACATGCAGGACGTGCTCGACCTGCGTTGATCGCTGCATCAGGGGCTGCCATGCGGCCCCTTCGCCGGCCTCCCTGGCCGAGCGTTTGAAACAAGCGACTTTCTGTCGCATTCCCATGCCTTTCAGGCACATCAGTGGTAGACCGAAAAAGCCTTTTTCTGTAAGCTACAGCTTTAGTGTGTCCACTAAAAGCGCGCAGATAATTCGACGAAGAAAGCGGGGTGACGTGTCTATACGTCATTCCGCTTTTTTGCAACCTGCGATCGCCCCTTCAGGCTTTATTTTTGGGAGGTCTTCTTGACTAAGCCAGCCATACTCGCCCTTGCCGATGGCAGCATTTTTCGCGGTGAGGCCATTGGAGCCGACGGTCAGACCGTTGGTGAGGTGGTGTTCAACACCGCAATGACCGGCTATCAGGAAATCCTGACTGACCCTTCTTACTCGCAGCAGATCGTTACCCTGACCTACCCGCACATCGGCAACACCGGCACCACGCCGGAAGACGCCGAGTCCGATCGGGTCTGGTCGGCCGGCCTGGTCATCCGTGACCTGCCGCTGATCGCCAGCAACTGGCGCAACACGATGTCGCTGTCCGATTACCTCAAGGCCAACAATGTGGTGGCCATTGCCGGTATCGACACCCGTCGCCTGACCCGCATCCTGCGTGAGAAGGGCGCGCAGAACGGCTGCATCCTGGCTGGCGACAACATTTCTGAAGAGGCGGCCATCGCAGCCGCGCGCGGCTTCCCAGGCCTGAAGGGCATGGACCTGGCCAAGGTCGTCAGCACCAAGAGCCGCTACGAGTGGCGCTCCAGCGTGTGGAACCTGAAGACCGACAGCCACCCGACCATCGACGCCGCCGAGCTGCCGTACCACGTCGTGGCCTACGACTATGGCGTCAAGCTGAACATCCTGCGCATGCTGGTCGAGCGCGGCTGCCGCGTCACCGTGGTGCCGGCGCAAACCCCGGCCAGCGAAGTGCTCGCGCTCAACCCCGATGGCGTGTTCCTGTCCAACGGCCCGGGCGACCCCGAGCCTTGCGACTACGCGATCCAGGCGATCCGCGAAATCCTCGAAACCGAAGTGCCGGTGTTCGGTATCTGCCTGGGCCACCAGCTGCTGGCCCTGGCCTCCGGTGCCAAGACCGTCAAGATGGGTCATGGTCACCACGGTGCCAACCACCCGGTCCAGGACCTGGACACCGGCGTGGTGATGATCACCAGCCAGAACCACGGTTTCGCGGTAGATGAAGCGACCCTGCCAGGCAACGTGCGCGCCATCCACAAGTCGCTGTTCGACGGTACCCTGCAGGGCATCGAGCGCACCGACAAGAGCGCCTTCAGCTTCCAGGGTCACCCTGAGGCGAGCCCGGGCCCGACCGACGTCGCGCCACTGTTTGATCGTTTCATCGATGCCATGGCCAAGCGCCGCTGAGCACCCCCCGGAGGCAGCCCTGAACCGGCACAGGCCGCGTTCAGGCGCTCCTCGAGTGGATTGTTCGACACAGCTTGCCCACTGACCCGCGGATTTGAGTGACAACCCATGCCAAAACGTACAGACATCAAAAGCATCCTGATTCTCGGCGCCGGCCCGATCGTGATCGGCCAGGCCTGCGAATTCGACTACTCCGGCGCCCAGGCCTGCAAGGCCCTGCGCGAGGAGGGTTTTCGCGTCATCCTGGTGAACTCCAACCCGGCCACCATCATGACCGACCCGGCCATGGCCGACGCCACCTACATCGAGCCGATCAAGTGGCAGTCGGTGGCCAAGATCATCGAGAAGGAGCGCCCTGACGCGCTGCTGCCGACCATGGGCGGCCAGACCGCGCTGAACTGCGCACTGGACCTGGAGCGCGAAGGCGTCCTGGAAAAATTCGGCGTGGAAATGATCGGTGCCAACGCCGACACCATCGACAAGGCCGAAGACCGCTCGCGTTTCGACAAGGCCATGAAGGCCATCGGCCTGGAATGCCCGCGCTCGGGTATCGCCCACAGCATGGAAGAGGCCAATGCGGTGCTCGAGAAGCTGGGCTTCCCGTGCATTATCCGCCCGTCCTTCACCATGGGTGGCACTGGTGGCGGCATCGCCTACAACCGTGAAGAATTCGAAGAAATCTGCGCCCGTGGTCTGGACCTGTCGCCAACCAAGGAACTGCTGATCGACGAATCGCTGATCGGCTGGAAAGAGTACGAGATGGAAGTGGTCCGCGACAAAAAGGACAACTGCATCATTGTCTGCTCCATCGAGAACTTCGACCCGATGGGCGTGCACACCGGTGACTCGATCACCGTCGCACCGGCACAGACCCTGACCGACAAGGAATACCAGATCATGCGCAACGCCTCGCTGGCGGTGCTGCGTGAAATCGGTGTCGAAACCGGCGGCTCCAACGTGCAGTTCGGTATCTGCCCGGACACTGGCCGCATGGTCGTGATCGAGATGAACCCGCGGGTTTCGCGTTCCTCGGCCCTGGCCTCGAAAGCCACCGGCTTCCCGATCGCCAAGATCGCCGCCAAGCTGGCTGTTGGCTACACCCTCGACGAACTGCAGAACGACATCACCGGTGGTCGCACGCCGGCCTCGTTCGAGCCGTCGATCGACTACGTCGTCACCAAGCTGCCACGCTTTGCCTTCGAAAAATTCCCGAAAGCCGATGCCCGCCTGACCACCCAGATGAAATCCGTGGGTGAAGTCATGGCTATCGGCCGCACCTTCCAGGAGTCGCTGCAGAAAGCCCTGCGCGGCCTGGAAGTCGGTGTATGCGGGCTGGACCCGAAAGTCGACCTGGCCAGCCCGGAAGCTGCCAGCATCCTCAAGCGCGAGCTGACCGTGCCGGGCGCCGAGCGTATCTGGTACGTGGCCGACGCCATGCGTTCGGGCATGAGCGTGGATGAAATCTTCGCCCTGACCATGATCGACCGCTGGTTCCTGGTGCAGATGGAAGACCTGATCAAGGAAGAAGAGAAGGTCAAGACCCTGGGCCTGGCCGATATCGACAAGGCACTGATGCTGCGCCTCAAGCGCAAGGGCTTCTCTGACCAGCGCCTGGCCAAGCTGCTGGGCATCACCGACAAGAACCTGCGTCGTCACCGTCACAAGCTCGAGATCTTCCCGGTCTACAAGCGCGTCGATACCTGCGCTGCCGAGTTCGCCACCGACACCGCCTATCTGTACTCCACCTACGAGGAAGAGTGCGAGGCCAACCCGTCGACCCGCGACAAGATCATGATCCTGGGTGGCGGCCCCAACCGTATCGGCCAGGGCATCGAGTTCGACTACTGCTGCGTCCATGCGGCACTGGCACTGCGTGAAGACGGCTACGAGACCATCATGGTCAACTGCAACCCGGAGACCGTCTCCACCGATTACGATACCTCCGACCGCCTGTACTTCGAGCCGCTGACCCTGGAAGACGTGCTGGAAGTGGTGCGTGTCGAGAAGCCGAAAGGCGTCATCGTGCACTACGGCGGCCAGACTCCGCTGAAACTGGCCCGTGCCCTGGAAGAAGCCGGCGTACCGATCATCGGTACCAGCCCGGACTCCATCGACCGTGCCGAAGACCGTGAGCGCTTCCAGCAGATGGTTCAGCGCCTGAACCTGCTGCAGCCGCCAAACGCCACCGTGCGCAGCGAAGACGAAGCGATTCGTGCTGCCGGCGTCATCGGTTACCCGCTGGTGGTGCGCCCGTCCTACGTACTGGGCGGCCGTGCGATGGAGATTGTCTACGAACTGGACGAACTCAAGCGCTACCTGCGTGAAGCGGTGCAGGTGTCCAACGACAGCCCTGTGCTGCTGGACCACTTCCTCAACTGCGCCATCGAGATGGACGTGGATGCGGTCTGCGACGGCACCGACGTGGTGATCGGCGCGATCATGCAGCACATCGAGCAGGCCGGTGTTCACTCCGGTGACTCGGCATGCTCGCTGCCGCCGTACTCGCTGCCTGCCCACGTGCAGGACGAAGTGCGCGACCAGGTCAAGAAGATGGCACTGGAGCTGGGCGTTGTCGGCCTGATGAACGTGCAGCTGGCGCTGCAGGGCGACAAGATCTACGTGATCGAGGTCAACCCGCGTGCTTCGCGTACCGTACCGTTCGTGTCCAAGTGCATCGGCACCTCGCTGGCGATGATTGCGGCTCGCGTCATGGCCGGCAAGACCCTGAAAGAGATCGGTTTCACCCAGGAAATCATTCCGAACTTCTACAGCGTGAAGGAAGCGGTGTTCCCGTTCGCGAAGTTCCCGGGCGTCGATCCGATCCTCGGCCCTGAAATGAAGTCCACCGGTGAAGTCATGGGTGTCGGCGACACCTTCGGCGAAGCCTTCGCCAAGGCCCAGATGGGCGCCAGCGAAGTGCTGCCGACCGGCGGCACCGCGTTCATCAGCGTGCGTGACGACGACAAGCCGCAGGTGGCTGGCGTTGCCCGCGACCTGATCAACCTGGGCTTCGAAGTGGTTGCCACGGCCGGTACCGCCAAGATCATCGAGGCGGCAGGCCTGAAAGTGCGTCGCGTGAACAAGGTGACCGAAGGTCGTCCGCACGTGGTCGACATGATCAAGAACGACGAAGTGTCGCTGATCATCAACACCACCGAAGGTCGCCAGTCGATTGCCGACTCCTACTCGATTCGTCGCAATGCGTTGCAGCACAAGATCTACTGCACCACGACCATTGCGGCCGGTGAAGCCATCTGCGAAGCGCTGAAGTTCGGTCCGGAAAAAACCGTACGTCGCTTGCAGGATCTGCATGCAGGACTCAAAGCATGAGTATTACCAAATACCCGATGACCGTTCAGGGCGCTCGCGCCCTGGAGGAAGAGCATCTCTTCCTGAGCAAGACCGAACGCCCGCGCCTGAGCCAGGCGATTGGCGAAGCCCGTGAGCTGGGCGATCTCAAGGAAAACGCCGAGTACCACGCTGCCCGTGAAGAACAGGGCATGGTCGAGGCGCGTATCCGCGATATCGAAGGCCGCCTGCAGAATGCGGTAGTGATCGACGTTACCACCATTGCCCACACGGGCAAGGTGATCTTCGGTACCACCGTGAACCTTGAAAACACCGAAACCGGCGATCAGGTGACCTACCAGATCGTTGGTGAGGACGAGGCGGACGTCAAGAACGGCAAGCTCTCGGTCGGTGCTCCGATCGCCCGCGCCATCATCGGCAAGGAAAAGGGTGACACTGTGGTGATCAAGACGCCGAGCGGCACAGTCGAGTACGAGATTGTCGAAGTCCGTCACATTTGATCGCCCGCGCGGCTTTGCCGCGTCGGCAGTGATCTGGCAGCTGGCCCAGGTGCTCTGGGTCGGCGGCGTGTGGATGCTGCATTTTGCGGTACTGCCGGTGCTGGGCCAGATTGGCCTGGCGCCGCTGTTGATCGAAGATTTTGGCGTGCTGGCCGCGTCGCTGCTGGTCGCCTTTGCGGCGGCGGGCTGCGGCGTGCAGGTGCTGGTGCTGATTCAGGCCGAAGGGATGGCCAGCCTGTGGCGAGACATGCGTGGGCAACTGCTGCTGATGGCAGTGGCGGCGTGCGTGATGTATTTCGTCTTGCGGGTTGGCGGGGCGGGGCAGTTGCGTTGGCAGCTGTTCTGCTACCTGGTGCTGGGCCTCAGCGGTTTGCTGCTGGTGCTGCAGCCGCCGCCGGGCAGGGCGCGCAAGGCGCGCCACTGAACGGCGCGAACATCACTTGTAGCGGTGGATGTTCGACAGTTGCTTGTTGGGCTGCGGGTTGCGGCGATAGATCAGTGCCTTCTTGCCGATGGTCTGCACCAGTTCGGCGCGACCGGCCTTGCACAGTGCGGCAATGGCGGCGGCACGTTCTTCGCGGTCTTCCGAGCGGATCTCTACCTTGATCAGTTCGTGATCGGCCAGGGCGCGCTCGAGTTCGGCGATAACCCCTTCAGTCAGGCCGTTGCCTGCCACAATCAGAACTGGTTTCAGGTCGTGGCCAATGGATTTGTACTGTTTCTTCTGCTCGTTATTGAGCGGCATAATCTGACCCTTTGTCTAGATTCTGTAAAAATGGCGGCCATTTTACCCGAGGGCCCGTGGATCCGCCCAGTTAATCACGACCCTTATCATCGAGGTGCCCAGTGGCGCGTTCCAAGACAAGCCTTGGCTGGCTGAAAGAACACTTCAACGATCCTTACGTCAAAAAGGCGCAAAAGGACGGATATCGCTCGCGCGCGAGCTACAAATTGCTCGAAATCCAGGAAAAGTACCGTTTGATCCGCCCGGGCATGAGCGTGATCGATCTGGGCGCGGCGCCCGGTGGCTGGTCGCAGGTGACCAGTCGTCTGATTGGCGGTCAGGGGCGTCTGATCGCCTCCGACATCCTCGAAATGGACAGTATTCCCGACGTTACCTTCATCCAGGGCGACTTTACCCAGGATGAAGTGCTCGCGCAGATTCTCGAGGCGGTCGGTAATTCGCACGTAGACCTTGTGATTTCCGATATGGCCCCCAATATGAGTGGTACGCCCGCTGTGGATATGCCCAAGGCCATGTTCCTGTGCGAGCTGGCCCTTGATCTGGCGACCCGGGTACTCAAGCCGGGTGGCGATTTTCTGATCAAGATCTTTCAGGGCGAGGGGTTTGACGTCTACCTCAAGGACGCCCGCAAGAAATTCGACAAGGTGCAGATGCTCAAGCCCGATTCTTCACGCGATCGCTCCCGCGAGCAGTACATGCTGGGGCGTGGCTACAAGGGCGAGTAGGGCTTCAGGCCGGCAGCTTCCAGGGTATCCGATAGCTATTTCCAATCGGATGTCCTGCCTGACCTGGATGAACATCGTGTAGTCTAGGTTTCACAAAGGGTTACAGACGGCGCCTGCAGACATGTAGGTAATGTAGTAAGTTAAGCCGGTGATTATCATGCGAGGCACGGCTGCGCCTAAGGCCTGCCTCAGAGGGTAGCTAATTGAACGACATGGCAAAGAATCTGATCCTGTGGTTGATCATCGCCGCGGTCCTGGTGACCGTGATGAACAACTTCTCCAGCCCGAACGAGCCGCAGACCCTCAACTATTCCGACTTCATTCAGCAGGTCAAGGATGGCAAGGTCGAGCGTGTGACGGTCGACGGTGCAGTCATCATTGGTAAGCGTACCGACGGCGACAGCTTCAAGACCGTGCGTCCCGCGATCGCCGACAACGGCCTGATCGGCGACCTGGTCGACAACCACGTCGTGGTCGAAGGCAAGCAGCCTGAACAACAAAGCATCTGGACCCAGTTGCTGGTCGCCAGCTTCCCGATCCTGGTCATCATCGCCGTGTTCATGTTCTTCATGCGCCAGATGCAGGGCGGTGCCGGTGGCAAGGGTGGGCCGATGAGTTTCGGCAAGAGCAAGGCGCGCCTGCTCTCCGAAGACCAGGTCAAGACCACCCTGGCCGACGTCGCAGGTTGCGACGAAGCCAAGGAAGAGGTTGGCGAGCTGGTCGAGTTCCTGCGCGATCCAGGCAAGTTCCAGCGCCTGGGCGGTCGTATTCCGCGCGGCGTGCTGATGGTCGGCCCGCCCGGTACCGGTAAGACCCTGCTGGCCAAGGCCATTGCGGGTGAGGCCAAGGTGCCGTTCTTCACCATTTCCGGTTCCGACTTCGTTGAAATGTTCGTGGGTGTCGGTGCCAGCCGTGTACGTGACATGTTCGAGCAGGCCAAGAAGCACGCACCGTGCATCATCTTCATCGACGAAATCGACGCCGTCGGTCGCCACCGTGGCGCCGGCATGGGCGGTGGTCATGACGAGCGCGAGCAGACCCTCAACCAGTTGCTGGTGGAGATGGACGGCTTCGAAATGAACGACGGCATCATCGTGATCGCCGCTACCAACCGTCCGGACGTGCTTGACCCTGCGTTGCTGCGTCCAGGCCGTTTCGACCGCCAAGTGGTCGTGGGCCTGCCCGACATCCGTGGTCGCGAGCAGATTCTCAAGGTGCACATGCGCAAGACGCCGATCGGCGACAACGTGAACCCTGCCGTAATCGCTCGTGGTACGCCCGGCTTCTCCGGTGCCGACCTGGCCAACCTGGTCAACGAGGCGTCGCTGTTCGCTGCGCGCGGCGGCAAGCGTGTGGTCGAGATGAAGGAGTTCGAGCTGGCCAAGGACAAGATCATGATGGGCGCCGAGCGCAAGTCGATGGTCATGTCCGAGAAAGAGAAGCAGAACACCGCTTACCACGAGGCGGGTCATGCCATCGTCGGTCGCGTGGTGCCCGAGCACGACCCGGTGTACAAGGTCTCGATCATTCCGCGCGGTCGCGCCCTGGGCGTCACGATGTTCCTGCCGGAAGAGGACCGCTACAGCCTGTCCAAGCGTGCGCTGATCAGTCAGATCTGCTCGTTGTACGGTGGTCGTATCGCGGAGGAAATGACCCTTGGCTTCGATGGCGTTACCACGGGTGCCTCCAACGACATCATGCGAGCCAGCCAGATCGCTCGCAACATGGTCACCAAGTGGGGCTTGTCGGAAAAACTCGGCCCGCTGATGTACGCCGAAGAAGAAGGCGAGGTGTTCCTGGGCCGCAGTGCCGGTTCCCAGCACGCCAGCGTTTCGGGCGAGACGGCCAAGTTGATCGACTCCGAGGTGCGCAGCATCATCGACCAGTGCTATGCCACTGCCAAGCAGATCCTCACCGAAAACCGTGACAAGCTCGATGCAATGGCCGATGCACTGATGAAGTACGAGACCATCGATGCTGACCAGATCGACGACATCATGGCCGGTCGCGAGCCGCGTGAGCCACGTGACTGGGAAGGTGGTTCGGGCACTTCGGGCACCTCTGCCACGCAAGGTGATCGCCCCGAGTCCCCGATCGGTGGTCCGGCGGCGCAGCTCTAAGGGTTGACATGACTTCACAGCAGTACCCAACCCGGTTGCCTTGCGGCAACCGGGTTCTCGACCTTTCCCGTACCCATGTGATGGGTATCCTCAACATAACCCCTGATTCCTTCTCGGACGGCGGTCGTTTCACCCAGCGTGATGCGGCCTTGCGCCATGCCGAAGCGATGGTGGCGGCCGGTGCTACGCTTGTCGATGTCGGCGGGGAGTCCACCCGGCCAGGTGCACGCGTGGTCACTGCTCTCGAAGAGCTCGAGCGGGTTGCACCCATTGTCGAAGCGATCAGTCGCGAGCTGGATGTCATCATCTCGGTCGATACCTCGACGCCGTCGGTGATCCGCGAGACTGCCCGCCTGGGCGCGGGGCTGATCAACGATGTGCGCTCGCTGACCCGCGATGGCGCCCTGGATGCCGCTGCAGCCACCGGTTTGCCGGTCTGCCTTATGCACATGCGCGGCGAGCCCGGCGACATGCAGAACAACCCGCACTACGACGATGTAACCGTCGAGGTGGCGATGTTTCTCGAGCAGCGCATGGCAGCCTGTGCTTCGGTGGGTATCGGCGCCGAAAAGATTGTGCTCGATCCGGGCTTTGGTTTTGCCAAGACGCTTGCGCACAACCTCAGCCTGTTCAAGCATATGCAGGACCTTTATCGCCTGGGCCGTCCCCTCCTGGTGGGCGTTTCGCGCAAGAGCATGATCGGCCTGGCGCTGGAGCGTCCGGTCGGTGAGCGGCTTTATGGCAGCCTGGCGCTTGCTGCGCTGGCGATGACCCGGGGTGCGAGCATCCTGCGGGTTCATGATGTTGCCGAGACCGTCGACGTGGTACGGATGATTGCAGCGGTTGAAGCCGCCGAATAAGAGTGACGGAGCATTTCACTATGAGCAGAAAATATTTTGGTACCGACGGCATTCGTGGCCGTGTCGGCGAATACCCGATCACGCCGGATTTCATGCTCAAGCTCGGTTGGGCCGCTGGCATGGCCTTTCGCAAGCTCGGCGCCTGCCGGGTGCTCGTAGGCAAGGACACGCGTATCTCCGGCTACATGTTCGAGTCGGCCCTTGAGGCCGGTCTGTCGGCGGCGGGCGCAGATGTGCTGCTGCTCGGCCCGATGCCGACGCCGGCCATCGCCTACCTGACCCGCACCTTTCATGCCGAAGCCGGGATCGTCATCAGTGCGTCGCACAATCCGCATGACGACAACGGCATCAAGTTCTTCTCCGGTCAGGGCACCAAGCTGCCCGACGATGTAGAGCAGATGATCGAGGAGTTGCTCGACAAGCCCATGACCGTGGTCGAGTCGAGCAAGCTGGGCAAGGTGTCGCGCATCAACGACGCGGCCGGCCGCTACATCGAATTCTGCAAGAGCAGCGTGCCGACCAGTACCGATTTCGCCGGCCTCAAGCTGGTGGTCGACTGCGCCCACGGCGCCACGTACAAGGTGGCCCCCAGCGTGTTTCGCGAGCTCGGCGCCGATGTCACGGTGCTGGCAGCGCAGCCGGATGGCCTCAACATCAACGAGAACTGCGGTTCGACCCATATCGAGTCGCTTCAGGCGGCGGTGCTGGTAGGGCATGCCGACCTGGGGATCGCGTTCGACGGTGACGGTGACCGGGTGCTGATGGTCGACCATACCGGCGCGATCGTCGATGGTGACGAATTGCTGTTCATCATTGCCCGTGACCTCCAGGAGCGTGGCAAGCTCAATGGTGGCGTTGTGGGTACGCTGATGAGCAACCTGGGCCTCGAGCTGGCCTTGCAGGAGCTCTCGATACCGTTTGTGCGTGCCAAGGTGGGTGACCGCTATGTGATGGCCGAACTGCTGGAGCGCGACTGGAACATCGGCGGCGAGAATTCCGGGCACGTGGTGTGCTTCAGTCATACCACCACAGGGGATGCGATCATCGCTGCCCTGCAGGTGCTGATGGCACTCAAGCGTCGCGGTGAAACCCTGGCTCAGGCCCGTCAGGCGCTGCGCAAATGCCCGCAGGTGCTGATCAATGTTCGCTTTGGCGAGAGCAAGGTGGACCCTGTCGAGCACCCGGCGGTCAAACAGGCCTGCGAGCGGGTCACCGAGGCCATGGCGGGTCGTGGTCGCGTGCTGCTGCGCAAGTCCGGCACAGAGCCACTGGTGCGTGTGATGGTCGAAGGTGACGACGAAAGTCAGGTGCGCGGCTACGCCGAGGAACTGGCAAAGCTGGTAACTGAAGTTTGCGCCTGATTAGCGCTTGCCAGTGGTGATCGGGTTGGGTAACATCTGCGCCCACTTTGACCGACGAGGTACAGCATGCGTCGCCCTATGGTAGCTGGTAACTGGAAGATGCACGGTACCCGCGCCAGCGTCGCTGAGCTGATCAAGGGCTTGAGCAATCTAGCCCTGCCGAGCGGTGTTGAAGTCGCGGTGTTCCCGCCCTGCCTGTACATCAATCAAGCGATTGAAGGGTTGCAGGGCAAGTCGATAGCCGTGGGTGCTCAGGATTCTGCGGTAGAGCCCCAGCAAGGCGCGCTGACCGGTGAGGTTGCTCCGAGTCAGCTGGTCGATGCGGGATGTGAGCTGGTGCTGATCGGGCACTCGGAGCGTCGCCAGATACTGGGCGAAAGCGACGAAGTACTGAATCGCAAGTTCGCTGCGGCTCAGGCTTGCGGGTTGAAGCCTGTGCTCTGTGTGGGGGAAACCCTGGAGGAGCGCGAAGCTGGCAAGACGCTTGAGGTTGTAGGGCGTCAGTTGAGCAGCATCATCGAAGCATTCGGTGTTGAGGCCTTCGCCAGTGCAATCATTGCCTATGAGCCTGTATGGGCCATTGGCACCGGCCTCACGGCCAGCCCGCAACAGGCTCAGGATGTGCACAAGGCCATTCGCGAGCAACTGGCGGCAAAGAATTCAGAGGTCGCGATGAATGTGCGGCTTCTATACGGCGGCAGCGTGAAGGCGGCCAATGCGGCTGAGCTGTTCGGCATGCCGGATATCGATGGGGGGCTCATTGGTGGAGCTTCCCTGAACGCAGACGAATTCGGTGCAATTTGTCGCGCCGCAGGAAACTGAAAAATGCTGGAAACAGTCGTAGTAGTTTTTCATCTGTTGGGCGCACTGGGTTTGGTAGTGCTGGTGTTGCTGCAACAGGGTAAAGGTGCGGAAGCAGGTGCATCTTTCGGCGCAGGGGCTTCAAATACTGTGTTCGGAAGCCAAGGTTCTGCTACCTTTCTTAGTAAGTTTACTGCTATACTTGCCGCCAGTTTCTTCATAACCGCCCTAGGGTTAGGTTACTTTGCTAAAGAGAAAGCTCATCAGCTGACTCAGGTAGGGCTTCCAGATCCAGCGGTACTTGAAGTGAAGCAGCAAAAACCGGCAACAGATGATGTACCGGTGCTCCAGGAGCAACAGGCACCCGCCAGCAACACCGGCGATGTACCTCCAGCTCAAGAGCAGAAGTAACGGGTTTCAAAGTAGTATTGCCGAGGTGGTGGAATTGGTAGACACGCAACCTTGAGGTGGTTGTGCCCATAGGGTGTAGGGGTTCGAGTCCCCTTCTCGGTACCAATTGAAACAAGACAGCCCGCTACAGCGGGCTTTCTTGTAGGTGGAGGTTAGATTGACCCCTCGCGGGGTTCGGTCGTATACTTTCGCCCCAGCTTTGACGCGGGGTGGAGCAGTCTGGTAGCTCGTCGGGCTCATAACCCGAAGGTCGTTGGTTCAAATCCAGCCCCCGCAACCAGTTTCAGCAGAGCCCCTTTTCAGGGGCTTTTTGTTAGCTGATCAGTTCTCAGCGCCGGTATTCACCCGGCGTATCAGGGATGGGCGCTTCGCCCATTTTTTATTTGCATAGCATGCACAAGGGGGTTCAGGTGTCGAGCAAGCTAGAAGAGTTGCAGGCCTTGTTGGCCCCGGTGGTCGTGGCCCTAGGCTATGAATGCTGGGGTATCGAGTTTTCGGCTCAAGGCCGCCACTCAATGTTGCGCGTTTATATCGACAAAGAAGGCGGTGTGCTGGTGGATGACTGCGCCATCGTCAGCCGTCAGATCAGCGGCATTCTGGATGTCGAAGATCCCATTTCCGTTGAATACACCCTTGAAGTTTCCTCTCCTGGCATGGAACGCCCGCTGTTCACACTTGAACAGTTTGCAAAGTATGTCGGTGAGCAGGTGAAGATTAAACTGCGCTCGCCTTTCGAAGGTCGACGTAATTTTCAGGGCCTTCTGCGCGGTGTGGAAGAGCAGGATGTCGTGGTGCAGGTAGATGACCACGAATTCCTTCTGCCGATCGACATGATCGACAAGGCCAACATTATTCCCAGTTTTGACTGAGACATGCCGGGTCCGATAGTTCGTGCGGACCCAATGGCTTGCGAAAGGCGAGGCGTACGATGAGCAAAGAAGTACTGCTGGTTGTTGAGTCGGTATCCAATGAAAAGGGTGTACCGGCAGACGTGATTTTCGAAGCATTGGAAGTGGCCCTGGCCACTGCTACCAAGAAGCGCTTCGAAGATGAAGTCGACCTGCGTGTGGAGATCAACCGCCACACCGGTAACTACGAGACCTTCCGTCGCTGGACGGTGGTCGAGGAAGAGGATCTTGACGATCCTGCGATCGAAACCTGGCCAAGCAAGATTCAGGAAACCCATCCTGAAGCCAAGGTTGGCGATGTCATCGAAGAGAAGATCGAGTCCATCGAGTTCGGCCGCATCGCTGCACAGACCGCCAAGCAGGTCATCGTGCAGAAGGTCCGCGAAGCCGAGCGCGCACAGGTGGTCGATGCCTATCGCGAGCGTCTGGGCGAAATCATCTCGGGTACCGTCAAGAAGGTTACCCGTGACAACGTGATCGTCGACCTGGGCAACAACGCCGAAGCGCTGCTGGCCCGTGAAGACATCATCTCCCGCGAGACTTTCCGTGTCGGTGTGCGTGTACGTGCACTGCTCAAGGAAATCCGCACCGAAAACCGCGGCCCGCAGCTGATCCTGTCGCGTACCGCGCCCCAGATGCTGATCGAACTGTTCCGCATCGAAGTGCCGGAAATCGCCGAGGGCCTTATCGAGGTCATGGCGGCTTCCCGTGACCCGGGTTCTCGCGCCAAGATCGCTGTCCGCTCCAAGGACAAGCGCATCGACCCGCAAGGCGCCTGCATCGGTATGCGCGGTTCGCGCGTACAGGCAGTGTCTGGCGAGTTGGGCGGCGAGCGAGTGGATATCGTCCTGTGGGACGACAACCCGGCCCAGTTTGTCATCAACGCCATGTCGCCGGCAGAAGTCGCGGCGATCATCGTTGATGAAGATGCCCACGCGATGGACATCGCTGTAGCCGCGGACAACCTGGCGCAAGCCATTGGCCGTGGTGGTCAGAACGTACGTCTGGCCAGCCAGTTGACCGGCTGGACCCTGAACGTGATGACCGAGTCGGACATCCAGGCCAAGCAACAAGCTGAAACCGGCGACATTCTGCGTAACTTCATCGAAGAGCTGGAAGTCGACGAAGAGCTGGCGCAGGTTCTCGTTGACGAAGGTTTCACCAGCCTGGAAGAAATTGCCTACGTACCGCTGGAAGAAATGCTCAACATCGATGGCTTCGACGAGGAGATCGTCAATGAACTCCGCGCGCGTGCCAAGGACCGCCTGTTGACCAAAGCCATCGCTACTGAGGAAAAACTGGCAGACGCCCATCCGGCCGAAGACCTGCTCTCGCTTGAGGGTATGGACAAGGATCTGGCGGCGGAACTGGCGGTGCGCGGCGTGGTTACCCGCGAAGACCTGGCCGAGCAGTCGATTGATGACCTGCTCGACATCGACGGCATCGACGAAGAACGTGCCGGCAAGTTGATCATGGCCGCCCGAGCCCACTGGTTCGAGTAAGTAGGCTGGCCTGAGGAGAGAAGTGCATGACGCAAGTCACGGTGAAAGAATTGGCCCAAGAGGTCGCTGCACCGGTAGAGCGCCTGCTGCAGCAGATGCGTGAGGCAGGTCTGCCGCACACCGACGCCGGTCAGGTAGTGACCGACAGTGAGAAGCAGGCTCTGCTGACCCACTTGAAAAGCAGCCACAAGGCGAAGGTGGAAGAGCCGCGCAAGATTACCTTGCAGCGCAAGACCACCAGCACCCTGCGTGTTGCTGGTAGCAAGAGCATCAGCGTAGAAGTACGCAAGAAGAAAGTTTTCGTACAGCGCAGCCCCGAAGAAATCCAGGCTGAGCAGAATCGCGAGCTGGAAGAACGTCGTGCCGCTGAAAACGCAGCACGCGACAAGTCTGAAGCTGAAGCGCGTAAACGTGCCGAAGAATCCGCCAGCCGTCAGCCGGCCAGCGCACCTGCACCAGCCGCTGCAGCACCAGCCGTGACGGCTGCGCCTGCAGCTGCCGAGCCGGTTGCAGCTCCGGCCCCGGGTGTCGAGCGCAAGAAAGCCGAAGACGCCCGTCGCAACGACAAGTCGCGTGACGACGACCGCCGTGGTGGCGAGCGCCGCAACGAGGCCCCGCGCGTATCGGTCAAGGTCAAGGAAAAGGAAAAGGCGCCAGCTCCACGTGCCGCCCCACGTACCACCGAAGAGGAAAGCGACAGCTTCCGCCGTGGTGGCCGTGGCAAGGGCAAGATGAAGAAGCGCAATGCCCACGGCTTCCAGAGCCCGACCGGTCCGGTTATCCGCGACGTGGCCATTGGCGAGACCATCACCGTTTCCGAGCTGGCACAGCAGATGTCGGTCAAGGCCGCTGAAGTCGTCAAGTTCATGTTCAAGATGGGTACTCCGGTCACCATCAACCAGGTGCTCGATCAGGAAACTGCTCAGCTGATCGCCGAAGAGCTGGGCCACAAGGTCACGCTGGTCAGCGACAACGCGCTGGAAGATTCCCTGGCCGAGTCCCTGAAGTTCGAAGGCGAGTCGTTCTCCCGTGCGCCGGTCGTGACCGTAATGGGCCACGTTGACCACGGTAAGACTTCCCTGCTCGACTACATCCGTCGTGCCAAGGTAGCTGCCGGCGAAGCCGGTGGTATCACCCAGCACATCGGTGCGTACCACGTGGAAACCGACCGTGGCATGGTCACCTTCCTCGACACCCCGGGTCACGCCGCGTTTACCGCAATGCGTGCCCGTGGTGCCAAGGCGACCGACATCGTGATCCTGGTGGTCGCGGCGGACGACGGCGTGATGCCGCAAACCCGTGAAGCGGTACAGCACGCCAAGGCGGCAGGTGTTCCACTGGTCGTTGCAGTGAACAAGATCGACAAGCCAGGTGCAGACCTGGACCGCATCCGCAACGAACTGGCCGTCGAAGGCGTGACCTCCGAGGACTGGGGTGGCGACACGCCATTCGTCAAGGTTTCGGCCAAGATGGGTACCGGCGTCGACGAACTGCTCGAAGCCGTTCTGCTGCAAGCCGAGATCCTCGAGCTCAAGGCCACCCCATCGGCCCCTGGCCGTGGTGTCGTGGTCGAGTCGCGCCTGGACAAGGGCCGTGGCCCGGTGGCTACCGTGCTGGTTCAGGACGGTACCCTGCGTCAGGGCGACATGGTGCTGTGCGGTTCGAACTACGGCCGTGTACGGGCCATGCTCGACGAGAACGGCAAGCCTGTTAAGGAAGCCGGCCCGTCGATCCCGGTCGAGATTCTTGGCCTGGATGGCACCCCGGATGCCGGTGACGAACTGAGCGTGGTTGCCGACGAGAAGAAAGCCCGTGAAGTGGCTCTGTTCCGTCAAGGCAAGTTCCGCGAAGTCAAACTGGCACGTGCCCACGCTGGCAAGCTCGAGAACATCTTCGAGAACATGGGCCAGGAAGAGAAGAAGACCCTCAACATCGTACTCAAGTCCGATGTGCGTGGTTCTCTGGAGGCCCTGCAGGGCTCCCTCAGCGGTCTTGGCAACGACGAAGTACAGGTTCGCGTGATCGGCGGCGGTGTCGGTGGTATCACCGAGAGCGACGCCAACCTGGCCCTGGCTTCCAATGCAGTACTGTTCGGCTTCAACGTGCGTGCCGATGCTGGCGCGCGCAAGATCGTCGAGCAGGAAGGTCTGGATATGCGTTACTACAACGTGATCTACGACATCATTGAAGACGTCAAGAAAGCCCTGACCGGCATGCTCGGCAGCGATGTTCGCGAGAACATCCTGGGTATCGCCGAAGTGCGTGACGTGTTCCGTTCGCCGAAGTTCGGCGCCATCGCCGGCTGCATGGTCACCGAGGGTGTGGTTTACCGCAACCGTCCGATTCGCGTACTGCGCGACGACGTGGTGATCTTCGAAGGCGAACTGGAGTCGCTGCGTCGCTTCAAGGACGATGCGTCCGAAGTACGTGCCGGCATGGAGTGCGGTATTGGCGTCAAGAGCTACAACGACGTCAAGGTCGGCGACAAGATCGAAGTCTTCGAGAAAGTCCAAGTGGCTCGCACGCTCTAAGCCGCGAGCTTGGGAGCCGCAGATCGCCCGCCGCAAGGCGCAGGTCGGCGGCTCTGAACGCAACGCCCGGTCAGGCCCAAGCCTGGCCGGGCGTTTGCCGCTTTAGTTACAGGTAGCAAAACATGGCAAAAGAATACAGCCGTACCCAACGTATCGGCGATCAGATGCAGCGCGAACTGGCGCAACTGATCCGTCGCGAAGTCAAAGATCCGCGCGTCGGCCTGGTGACCATCACTGCCGTCGACGTCAGCCGCGATGTCGGCCACGCCAAGGTGTTCATCACCGTGATGGGCGAGGACAGCGCAGAAGACATCAAGCAAAGCCTCAAGGTGCTCAACAGCGCCGCCGGTTTCCTGCGCATGCAACTGGGCAAGGAAATGAAGCTGCGCAGCGTGCCGCAACTGCACTTCCACTACGACGAGAGCGTGACCCGCGGTGCCCATCTGTCGGCACTGATCGAGCGCGCGGTCGCCGAGGACAGCCAGCACAAGTCCGACGATACCCCCCTGGACACCAAGGAGTAAGCGGTGGCTCAGGTCAAGCGTATCCGTCGTAACGTCAGCGGCATCATCCTGCTCGACAAGCCGTTGGGGTTCACCTCCAATGCTGCCCTGCAGAAGGTGCGCTGGCTGCTCAACGCCGAGAAGGCCGGACATACCGGCAGCCTCGACCCGCTGGCCAGTGGCGTGCTGCCGCTGTGCTTCGGCGAGGCGACCAAGTTCTCGCAATACCTGCTCGAGTCCGACAAGGGCTACGAGACGGTGATGCAACTGGGGCAGACCACCAACACGGGCGACGCCGAAGGCGAAATTCTGCAAACCCGCGAAGTGACCGTTGGTCGCAGCGACGTTGAAGCCGTACTGCCACAGTTTCGTGGTCCAATCAGCCAGATACCGCCGATGTACTCGGCGCTCAAGCGCGATGGCCAGCCGCTGTACAAGCTGGCACGTGCAGGCGAAGTAGTGGAGCGTGAAGCGCGTTCTGTTACTATTAACCGCTTGGAGCTGCTCGAGTGCGAAGGCACCCGGGTACGCCTCTCGGTAGGCTGCAGCAAGGGCACCTACATCCGTACGCTGGTAGAGGACATCGGTGAGCAGCTGGGCTGCGGCGCCTATGTTGCAGAGCTGCGCCGTACGCATGCAGGCCCCTTCGAACTGGCCCAGACCGTCACCCTCGAAGAGCTCGAGCAGGTGCACGCCGAAGGTGGGAACGAAGCGGTCGACCGCTTCCTGATGCCATCGGACAGCGGGTTGCAGGACTGGCCGTTGCTGCACTTCTCCGAGCACAGCGCGTTCTACTGGCTGCATGGTCAGCCGGTGCGTGCACCGGATGCGCCGAAGTTCGGCATGGTCCGCGTGCAGGATCACAACGGTCGTTTCATCGGTATCGGTGAAGTGAGCGAAGACGGGCGCATTGCGCCACGTCGACTGATTCGGTCGGAATGATCGAAACCTTCAGTGTCGGGTTCAGGCCCGGCACTGGCGGGCAAGAGGATGGCTGTCAATAGGCACGGTCACGCCTCACTTTTAAATACAGGGATCTGTCCCTGGCCTATTGGAAACCGTGCGTACGGTTTCCCTTGATATTGGAGAAGCCAGATGGCACTCAGCGTTGAAGAAAAAGCAAAGATCGTTGGCGAATACCAGCAAGCAGCCGGTGACACCGGTAGCCCGGAAGTGCAGGTTGCCCTGCTGACCGCCAACATCAACAAGCTGCAAGGCCACTTCAAGGCCAACGGTAAAGACCACCACTCCCGTCGTGGTCTGATCCGCATGGTAAACCAGCGTCGCAAGCTGCTGGACTACCTGAAAGGTAAAGACACCACTCGTTACAGCGCCCTGATCGGTCGTCTGGGCCTGCGTCGCTAATAGCGGCCTGGTCAGTGGTGTGCACGGCGTGCTGCTGTCATCCGCCGAGGGCTTCGGCCCCCGCGCGGGTGAGCACGCCGCGCGTATCTATGAGGTTGGCTGTCTGCCTCGCCCGCGCGGTTTACCGCAAGGGCAGGGCAGGCTCCCAACCTCTAGTTTTATCTGGACTGCCAACAGGGCCGATTCCCTGTGCTGCCCAAGAATTCGCAAGAACCAGTTCCCCCAGAGCCACTGAAGAAGGTAGGAAACCGTGAACCCGGTAATCAAGAAATTCCAGTTCGGTCAATCGACCGTTACCCTCGAGACGGGCCGTATTGCTCGTCAAGCGTCCGGCGCCGTATTGGTCACCGTCGACAACGATGTCACCGTGCTGGTGACCGTGGTCGGTGCCAAACAGGCCGATCCAGGCAAAGGCTTCTTCCCCCTGTCCGTTCACTATCAGGAAAAGACCTACGCCGCCGGCAAGATCCCTGGTGGTTTCTTCAAGCGTGAAGGCCGTCCTTCCGAGAAAGAGACCCTGACCTCGCGTCTGATCGACCGTCCGATCCGTCCGCTGTTCCCTGAAGGCTTCATGAACGAAGTGCAGGTTGTCTGCACCGTCGTTTCCACCAGCAAGAAAACCGATCCGGACATCGCTGCCATGATCGGTACCTCGGCTGCGCTGGCCATCTCCGGCATTCCGTTCGAAGGCCCTATCGGCGCCGCCCGTGTCGCTTTCCACGAAAGCACCGGCTACCTGCTGAACCCGACCTACGAGCAACTGGCTGCCTCGAGCCTGGACATGGTCGTTGCCGGTACCTCCGACGCCGTGCTGATGGTCGAATCGGAAGCCAAGGAGCTGACCGAAGACCAGATGCTGGGCGCCGTGCTGTTCGCCCACGACGAATTCCAGGCCGTGATCCAGGCCGTCAAGGAGCTGGCTGCCGAAGCCGCCAAGCCTACCTGGGACTGGACTGCCAAGGCCGAGAACACCCCGCTGCTGAGCGCCATTCGTGGCGAATTCGGTGCCGCGGTGTCCGATGCCTACACCATCACCGTCAAGGCCGACCGTTACGCTCGCCTGGGCGAGCTGCGCGAGCAGGTCATCGCCAAGTTCTCCGGCGAAGAAGGCCAGCCGACTGCCGCTGAAGTCAAAGAGATCTTCGGTGAAATCGAATACCGCACCGTTCGCGAAAACATCGTCAACGGCAAGCCACGTATCGATGGTCGCGACACCAAGACCGTGCGCCCGCTGAACATCGAAGTCGGCGTGCTGCCGAAAACCCACGGTTCGGCCCTGTTCACCCGTGGCGAAACCCAGGCCCTGGTCGTTGCGACCCTGGGTACTGCACGTGACGCACAGCTGCTGGACACCCTGGAAGGCGAGCGCAAAGACCCCTTCATGCTGCACTACAACTTCCCGCCGTTCTCGGTGGGCGAGTGTGGCCGCATGGGCGGTGCTGGTCGTCGCGAAATCGGTCACGGCCGTCTGGCCCGTCGTTCGGTCCAGGCCATGCTGCCGGCCGCCGACGTGTTCCCGTACACCATCCGCGTGGTGTCGGAGATCACCGAATCCAACGGTTCGAGCTCGATGGCTTCGGTCTGTGGCGCTTCCCTGGCCCTGATGGACGCTGGTGTACCGATGAAGGCGCCGGTAGCCGGTATCGCCATGGGTCTGGTCAAAGAGGGCGAGAAGTTCGCCATCCTGACCGACATCCTGGGTGATGAAGACCACCTGGGCGACATGGACTTCAAGGTAGCCGGTACCGCCAAGGGTGTGACCGCGCTGCAGATGGACATCAAGATCAACGGCATCACCGAAGAGATCATGGAAATCGCCCTGGGCCAGGCCCTGGAAGCGCGCCTGAACATCCTCGGCCAGATGAACCAGATCATTGGCCAGTCGCGTACCGAGCTGTCGGAAAACGCACCGACCATGATCGCGATGAAGATCGACACCGACAAGATTCGCGACGTCATCGGCAAGGGCGGCGCAACCATCCGTGCCATCTGCGAAGAAACCAAGGCGTCGATCGATATCGAAGACGACGGTTCGATCAAGATCTTCGGCGAAACCAAGGATGCTGCAGAAGCTGCGCGCCAGCGCGTTCTGAGCATCACTGCCGAAGCCGAGATCGGCAAGATCTACGTCGGCAAGGTCGAGCGCATCGTCGACTTCGGTGCATTCGTCAACATCCTGCCGGGCAAGGACGGTCTGGTTCACATCTCCATGCTGAGCGATGCTCGCGTCGAGAAAGTGACCGACATCCTGAAAGAAGGCCAGGAAGTCGAAGTACTGGTACTGGACGTGGACAACCGCGGCCGTATCAAGCTGTCGATCAAGGACGTTGCCGCCGCCAAGGCGTCGGGCGTCTGATGATGCAGCAGGGCAGGTAACTGCCCGGTAGTGCCAATGCCCCGTATCGCAGGATACGGGGCATTTTTTTTGCTTTCAGCCGGCAGCGCCGGCAAAGCGCCTGCGCCCCAGGTTGGTGATGATCAGGCTCAGCGAGTCGGCGTTGGCCAGGATCAGGTCGGTGCGTACCTGCGGATCGCTGTAGAACGCAGTGCGTGCAGCTGCCAGGGTGTTTGTCTTGCTTAGCCGAAAGATCGCGGGCAGGGCTCGTCCATCCTTTTTCCTGATATCTCTCCAGGTCTGGCTCGAGGTGTCGAAGGTTCTGAACAGCGCCTGGGCGGGGTGTTGATCGAGAGCCCGTTCTGTTTGTAGCCAAGGATCGTCTGATAGGCGATACGCCCGCCCCGCGTGTGCTGGCTGATCTGGTCCGGGAAGGGGGCGGCGGCTTCCACGTAGGCGATATCCACGGTTCGAAGTACCTGGTGTGACAGCTCGTGTATCAGCGTCGTTGCTTGCTGGTGGGCGAGCAGCTCGATGGCCGGTGGCGTTGCGTAAATCGAAACGTCCCATGGCAGGGTGAACACGCGTTCGGTGAGAAAGATCCGCTTGCCGGGGTCGTTGTGGTAGGTGAAACCGTAGGTATCGCGCTGATCGGGCATGTTCATGCCCACCACGAGGCGTTTGGAGGTGACCGTGTCCATCGAGGCCGACAACAGCTCGTCCAGTATCCGCTGGGTATAGTCACGCAGCAGGCGTACTGTCTGGTCTGAGGGAGGGTGGTCGAACACGTTTTGCAAGATGCTCAGTGTCTCGGGCGGCAGGGGCGCCTGGGGCGAAGACAGGTTGAGGTTCTTCAGGCAGTTGTCCAGATACTGGCGGCTCAAGGCATGGGCACGCAGTAGCATCTGGTACTTGGTCGGCTGGAGCGCGGCAATGTTCTTCATTCCCGAAGCCAGCGTGGTGTAGCGCAGGGATATGTCTTCGTCGGCCAGGGCCGTTTCGAAACTGCTGTAGGCCGCGCCGCCGCCACGCAAGCCTTCCTGCAGATCAACCTGCCACTGATTTCCCGTTCTTTGCAGCGTGGGCCCGAGTCGGCCCTGCTTGATGATCTGCCACTGCTGTGCTGGCTTGGCCACTTCATAGACGTGGCCCGCGATCACGCAATAGAAACGCTCGGTACCCGGGGCGAAATAAAGCCCCAGGGTGGTGTTGCGGACCATGTCCTTGAGTTGCACGTTCTGCGCCTGCAGGTCACTCAGCCGGTTGGGTACCAGGGGGTTGAGCAGTACCTCGTTCCAGGCAGGGTCCAGTTCCAGTGCAGGCGTGACGGGTGAAGGCTCGTCAGGTGTCTTCCTGCTCACGCTCGAGCCACCTGGGCGCATCATG
Source organism: Pseudomonas sp. S12(2018) (assembly GCF_024355235.1). Taxonomy (NCBI): domain Bacteria; kingdom Pseudomonadati; phylum Pseudomonadota; class Gammaproteobacteria; order Pseudomonadales; family Pseudomonadaceae; genus Pseudomonas; species Pseudomonas sp. S12(2018). The sequence continues at coordinate 42,962 of NZ_QLAD01000008.1, read as the reverse complement.
ACCAGGCCACTCAGGGCGGTGACGAACTCCGCAAGCGATTCGCCCCAGTTGTGCTGCAAAGCGGCGTTACCGGATGCCTGCAACCACTGGACACTCTGTAGCGAGCTGAGCATGGCTGCCAGCTTTCCAGGCAGGAAAAACGAACTCTGCTCGATGGCAAGGCCCATTACATAGCGCAGTACATTCCAGTATTCCTCGGCGGTAGTTACCGTGCGTGCCTTGGTCAGTGCCCGCAGGAATGCCACGTTTTCGGTGAACAGGTAGTCAAGTGCATTGCCTTCGATCTCGCTGCGCACCAGTTGAACCGCACCGGGGGTGGGCGAGAAATCGAACAGGTCCGATGAGGACCAGAACAGATGGGGGTGAAGAAAGCCGTTGTGGTCGTATCGCGACTGCACCGTGTCGGGAAGCCGGTTCAGAATATCTCGTTGCAGCTCTGGGTCCGAGAGGATGGCACTGCGCAGTGCGCCCTGGTCCTTGAACTCGAGCAACATCTTGTGTGGTCGGTAGGCGCAGTACAACACCAGGGGTCCGTCCTGTTCGCCCTGCGGTCCGATCACATACATGCCCCTCACGGTATCGGGGGCGAAGCCTTGCTCGGCCCGTAGCTGCAATTGGCACAGGGTGATCTTCCTGCCCTCGACCAGGTCGCGGGCGAGGGCATCCGGCTTGGCCAGCACATGGGAAAAGTAGTAAAGCGCCTTGGCCGATAGTTTGTTGTCCAGAAAATGCTGATACCCCTCTTCCATCAGGTAGGCGGTGGATACCAGCGTGTAGCGATGACGGCGTTCGAGGTAGTCGGGATCCTGCGGGGTGAACTTCTTCTCGAGCAGGGCACGGTATGCACTGGCCACGTCGAGGCGGTCGATCATGTTGCGGATGGTGGCTGCTTCCAGCGCTTCAGGTGCCATGCCTGGTCGCGTGACGCTGACCTTCATGCTTGTCGCTGTGCCGGTCAACCGGCTGTGGGTCAGGGCGTACTCGCTCAGTGTCTTGGTGGTGGTGGCCAGGTCCGAGGAAATCGGCGAGGGCGTCTGGCCGGGCATTACCGGGTTGGGGGTGAAGTGCGTGAAGGTGACGGTAATCAGGTCGGGATCGTCCGGTGCGCTCGGGTAATCCTGGGCGAGCCCTGCCTTGAGCTGCTGGTTGGCGAAGTCGTTGAGCGTTGGGATCGAGAACAGGTAGTTGAACTTGGGGTTGCTGACACGGGCGCAGGCCTGCACCAGTTGCGCGTAGTTTTTCATTTGCTGCGGTGTCGTGTTGCATAGCCATGTCGGTAGAAGGGTGCGCAAATACTGAATCTCGAGGCTGTCGCGTACCCGCTGCAAGGCCCCTTCGAACGGGTGCCTGGCGGCCTGGTTATCGATGAAGCGTTGCAGCAATGAGGTGCCGAGCCTGCTGCGCAGGGCATAGCCCAGGTAGTAACGCCGGGTTGCAGCACGAAAGCGTGCCGCACTGTGTTCAACAAACGCGAACAGCTCGCTTTGTTCGATGAGGCGTACGCTGGGCTGACTGGCACCTGGAAGCTGCGCCAGGGTGTGCCAGTTGCGCAGGTCTTCGGCGTTCACCAGGCTCAGCCACTGATGAAGCTTCTCCGGGTCGTCGAATGCGCCGGTCATTTCAGAGCGCAAGGCTGCTTCGCTGCTGAATTGACTCAGTGGCTCCAGCGGTGACCAGAGCAACAGGCTGTCATTGTCGGCCGTTGCCCGCTGTAGCACGAATGCATCGGCCAGTGGCAGCAGCCCGGCCTTGCCGGGTACCGACAAGCTCAGGCTGTGCAGGCGAATGGCACTGTGCCCCGGCCGGTCCAATGCTTGCTGCAGCAGGTCGAGCAGCGCGTCATCGATCACGCCGTTCTCGCGGGCTTGCTCCAGTTCGATGCGCAGCAGCGCTTCGTACAAGCTGCGCATGCTCGTGAGCGGGGACACCACACTGTCCTTCAGGCGCAACCGACCCGTGTCGAACGCCTCGAGTTGTTCAAGGTAGGTCGAGGCAAAGCCCGCTTTAAGGGTGTCGATCTGTTGCCGGATCACGGGTGCCGACGGCCACGACAGTGGCAAGCCTTGCCGGTCCTGCACCTGCACCTGATCCTGCGGCGCGTGCTGGTTGCCTGTTTCGCCCAGCTGTTCGAGAAACCTGTCGACCACCGTGCCAGTCTTTTCTGCCCATTTGAGCTGGATGTCCAAGGGGTGCAACTGGCCGTCGCTGATGGCGTCGAGGCTGGGGGCAAGCATGTCCAGAACACAGGACTGCACCTTCGGCTGGGCGGTGGCCAGGGATTGAAACAGCTGATGCAGTGCCCTGGCACGGGTGAGGCGCTCCACCAGCGTAACGCTCTGGCTGGGTGGCACGGGCAGCCTCATGGCGACTGCTGGCTGTGCATCGGGCAGCCATCGACCGTTGACCCCCAGGTGGGTCAGGCGCCTGTCCACCAGCGCGCGCATGTCCAGTGCATCTTCGACCCCGGCCATGGCCGTGCTGCTCTGGGCACCGGGGAAGCGTAGTGCGTGGGCAAGACGCCGGTTGACCAGTGCGATCAGCGCATCAGCAAGTGCGAGGAACATCGGTTGGCCGACCTCGACCAGCCTGACCACAGGCGTCGCGCTGGTTTGCAACTGCTCCCAGTCATCGCGGCTGATCGAGGCGGGGCAAGCAGGTTGTGTGAGCAGGGCCTGGCAATGCCGTTCAAGGGCGGCCTGATCGGCGAAGTGTTGAAACCCGGTTCGTGTGCTGAACAGGAACACCCCCTTGCTGGTATCGGTCGGTTGTTGCAGGGCCAGGCTGTCGGCCAGCAGCACCGTCCTACCCATGTCCTGAGCCGCTGGCACCAACGCCAGGCTACACACCCGCAAGGCGCCCAGGTCGGGGATCAGCGCTTCACGCAGCCATTGCAGCTGAGGGGTGTCGATGCGTTGTTCATTGGCCGCTCGCAACAGCGTACGACAGTAGTTGTCGGCAAGGCCAAGTGCCAGGGCTTCGCGGTTATCGCTGCCCACGTCGTTGTCGACACTGCTCCAATAGCTTCGCAGGGCCTGTGCAAAGGCCCCCGGAACGGCCTTGGCAGTGCTGGCAAGGGCCTGCTCGCAGGCGAGCGGGTCGGGCGTGTCGTGCGTTGCGGTGCCATCGCGTACGAAACGGCGCTTCAGGTCGATGCCCATCGGCTGGCCGCTGAACGCGTCCAGTGCAACATCGGCCAGGGCCTGCGTGCGCACCACGCTGGCGTTACTGGCAATGACCTGGACCCGTTGTTGCGCGATGTCGTCGACGCTCTCCAGCAGCGTCGAGAAGGCTGTGCTCAAGCAACTGTCGAGAACACCGGCCAGGGTGGGCAGTTTGGCCAGGCCGCCGGATTGCCCCCGCAGCAGATCGATTTGCTGTTGCATCAGGTGGTGTGACCACCGGGTGAACACGGCATCGCTCAGGTTCACGAACTGCAGCGGTTCGCTCGGCACGCCCAGGTGAGTCAGCTGGGCCTGCAGGGCACTTTCAAGCTGTTGCAGCGTGTTGAAGCCCTGTACGCCATGCAATGGGCTGTACAGGTAGGTCGCCTCAAGCAGTGGGTCGCGCTGATGAATGACCAGGCAATTGGCAGACAGTGGCTGCAGGTTGCCTGTCACCTCCACCCGCATGCTCGCCGGCAGGGACGTTTGATCGGCCAGGCGACGCAGCCACCGCGCTTCGATGATGCTCAGGCTCAGGTCGCGCTGTGTGGTCTCCAGCGCGGTGATGAAGCCTGCGCGCAAGGTGCCGGGCTCAAAGTAGGGCATCACGATCATGGCGTTTCCTGCAGCGGGGGACCCGGTTCATCCGGCTCACGACGCCTGCCACGTTAGAGGGTGCCCTGTTGAAGGCAGTGGTACATATTGCAACGCCCGTTGGATTCCCGGGCATGGGTGCGGCGGTATTTTGTGAACATGCAACTTGCACGCGCATCCATCGCAAAGCATGCAATGTGCACGATGGGCTATTTTTTGGTGATTTTTAACCTGTTGATTTTTAAAGGTTTTATTTTTTATTCGGGTTGGCACAGCTTCTGCACTATCCCTGTTACCTGCTGCCAGGAATGACGGCGCAGACCTTTCGAAAAACAGGAGTGTCTCGTATGAAGAAGTTCGCTATTGCTGCTGCTACTGCCACCGCGCTGACCCTGACCATGGCTAACGCCGCCTTTGCAGCCCAACCTGCATCGCAAGCACCGATGATGCTGGCTGCTGGTGAAATGACCAAGGCCAAAGAAGAAACTTCCGATACCTGGATCACCACCAAGGTCAAAGCCGACCTGGTCACCGAGAAAGGCATCCCGGGTACCGACATCAAGGTCGAAACCAACAAAGGTGTGGTTTCCCTGTCCTCGACCACCGCGATCACCGAAGCGCAGAAAACCACTGCGGTGAACATCGCCAAGAAAATCAAGGGCGTGAAAGCCGTTTCGGCTGATGGCCTGAAAGCTGAGTAAGCGTTTCGCTCGCTGATCCTGACGGTTCATGCGAAAGGCCACACGGAGGTGGCCAACCCTAAAGCCCCGGCGCAGTCAGCCGGGGCTTTTCTTTGTGCGCTGGAACACTGGCCTGGCGCCAGTGCTCCCGCCAGCCCTACTCGGCGTCCAGGTGCAGGGGCGAGATCACCCGGCCATCCGCTTCGGCCTGGCCCAGCGTGGCGTCGATGAAGTACACCCGGTCGTCTTGCAACTGACCCTTGTCGACCAGGTAGTCCTTGATGCTGCTGGCGCGTGCCTGACCGAGCTGACGCAGCAGCACGGTGCTCTCGGCCCATGACTTGATCACCGCTTCCTGCAGCTTGGCAGTACGCTGTGCACGGTCCAACTGCTCCCACTCGGCCGGTGGCTGCTGCTTGAGACGGGTACGGTAGATACCCTCGAGCATGGCCGGCTTGTCGCCATCGGGCACCTGCAGTTGCGAGGCCTGTGCCGGCACCTTGTCGCCGCGACGCTGAAGGATCTTGTAGTAGGTGCTCTGGTACTCACGATCCAGACGCTGTGCGGCAATCAGTGGCCCGTCGCTGCTCTGGGCGCTGGTGCCTTCGATTTCCAGGCGCAGGGCAGGGCGTTCCTTGAGTGCTGCCGCCAGCTTGTCCAGCGAGCCCTGGGCATCGCTGCTCAGCTCGCTTGAGCCGGGGGCGAAGGACACGGTGCCCAGGTCTTCGGAACCGCCACCACTGACCAGCCCGCCGATGAACTTGAACGGCGCCTGGGCGGCGCGCAGCACCAGGTTGCGCAGGGTCTGCCACACGATCGGCATTACGCTGAACTGCGGGTTGTTGAGGTCGCCCGACACCGGCAGCTCGATGGAGATCTTGCCCTCGGTGTCCTTGAGCAGCGCGATCGCCAGGCGAATCGGCAGGTTGACGGCGTCGGGGCTGTCGACCTTCTCACCCAGTTGCAACTGCTCGACCACCACCTTGTTCTCGGCCTTGAGCTGGCCCTTGGTGATCAGGTAGTGCAGGTCCAGGTTCAGGCGGCCCTTGCGAATCCGGTAGCCGGCGAACTTGCCCGAGTACGGCGTCAGGGTCGTCAGCTCGACACGCTTGAAGCTGGTGGCGATGTCCAGGCTGGCCATCGGGTCGAACGGGTTGAGCGCGCCCTTGATGGTGACGGGCGCATAACGATCCACCTTGCCCTTGATATCGACCTTGGCCGGGTGTGGCTGGCGGTTGTCGATGGTGCCGATCTGGCCGTTGAGCTGCTGGATGGCGGTGGCGAAGTTGGGCGTCAGGCTGAAGTCGGCGAAGTTGGCCGAGCCATCGTTGATGTCGATGCCACCGATACGGATACCCAGGGGCTTTTCATTGCTGGCCGGGGGCTTGCCCTGGGGCTTGGCGGCGCCGTTGGCCGGCTGCGGAATCAGCAGGTCATCCACGCTGGTGGTGCGGTCTTCGTTGATCATGAAGCGGGCATAGGGCTGCTGCAGGGTCACCTTGGCAATGCTCAGTGCATCGCCGTGGCGATAGTCCAGGCCGTCCACGTTCAGTTGCTGCCATTTGACGAAGTCACGGCCCTTGATGGTGTCCAGGGTATGCAACTGATTGACCTGCGCCTTGCCGGTGACGCTGAACGCCAACGGGGCGGTGTTCTTCAGGTCCACGTTCAGGTCGCTGCCGAGCATGCCGCTGCGCAGCTCCAGGCGAATGAACGGGCTGATGTAGGCCTGGGCTACCCGCAGGTCGATGTCCTGTGTGCTGACCTTGAGTCGGGCGCTGACCGGTGCCAGGTTGACCTCACCCGATGCCTGCAGCTTGCCCTGGCGGCCGACGCCGCTGTCGAGCTTGAGGGTGAAGGGGCTCTTGTTGAGGCTGTCGAAGTTCTGCAGGTCGAGGTTGAGCGGGCCGACATCCAGCGCCACCGCTTCTTTCTGCGAGCGATCGGCCAGATGAACCTGGTAGTTGCGCAGTTGCACGTCGCGCAGCAGCACCTGCCACGGCTTGCCGGGCGCGGCCTTGGCGCTGGCTTCCTGCGGCGCGGGCCCGGCAGTGGCCGGCTCGGCCTTTTCCTTGGGGGTGGCCTTGGCAGGCTGGCTGGCGAAGAGTTTTTGCCAGTCGAGCTGGCCGTCGGCTTCCAGGGCAGCCCAGGTTTCCAGCTTTTCACTGCGGATCTTGCCGACCGTGACCAGCTGTTTGGCCAGGTCGACCGTGGTTTCACTCACGTCCAGTCGGGCCAGGCGGGCCAGCGGGCGACCGTCCGGGGCCTTGATCGCGAAGGGGGCGATGCTGAGCGAGGCGTTGTCCAGCAGCAGCTCGGTTTCCTTCGACAGGTTGAGTTTGTAATGGGTGTCCAGGTTGAGCACGCCGTCTTCCAGCACCAGCGGCAGGGCGTCGCGCACGTACGGCCACCACACCTTCATCTTGCCGTCGGTGACCTTGAGGGTGCCTTCGGAGGCGATCGGTACCAGGCTGATGGTGCCGGCCCAGTCGATGCGCCCGCCCTCTGGCCCGGCAGCCACCAGAGTCATGTCGGCGTTGTCGTCGGGCAGGGTGCTGAGGTTCTTCAGCTCCAGGTTCATCGAGTCGTAGAGGAATTCGATCGGCTCGCTCGGGCGCAGGTCCTGGAAGTGCAGGTAGCCCTCGCTCAGCTTGATGCTGCCGATGCGCAGCGGGAACGGTTCGCTTGCCGGTGTCTCGGCCTTGGGCTCGCTGGGCGGCAGCTTGAACAGCTGGGTCAGGTTCAGGCTGCCGTCCTTGGCGAACAGCAGCTCGGTGCGCGGCTTGTCCAGCTCGACGGCTGCCAGGTGCAGCGCACCGGACCACAGGCTGTCGAGCTGCAGGTTGGCGTAGAGGCGTTCGAAGCCGACCTGCTCCTTGCCGGTCTCGCCGATCTGCAAGCCCCATAGCGTCAGCTCGAGGCTGAACGGATTGAGCTCGATACGCTGGATGTGCGCCGGCACGGTGGCGTAACTGGCCAACTGCTGATTGGCGATGCGCAAGGCTACGCCAGGCAGGATCAGGAAACCGAGGAGGCTGTACAGGGCCAGGCCGGCCAACAAGGCGCCGAGGGCGCGTTTCAATCCTTTGGGCATGTGCGGCGTCGTCTGTCTAGAGCGGGAGTGCTTGGAGTATGGCACGTTAATTCGGTTCCGAAGGTAGTCCGAAATACCGGACCACCTGCGGTTTTTTCCACTTACAGCTGCAGGATCAAGCACTTCAGGGGCGGCTGTCCGTCCAGTGACGGGAAGTCGTCTGCCGGCTTGAGCACCTGCCATTCCCGCACCGGGCGGCCGATCTTCTGTGCGCAACGCAGTACTTGCTCGCGCCAGTCGTCGAGGCCAACCTTGGCCAGGTTGTTGCAGCAGATCAGCACGCCGCCTTCGGCCGTGCTCAGCAGGGCGGGCTTGAGCAGGCTCTGGTAATCACGCAGCAGGTCGACGGTGCCGAACGCGCTCTTGGCCCAGGCAGGCGGGTCGAGCAGTACCAGGTCGAACTCGCGCGGCTCCAGGCGCGGGTAGGCCGGCAACTTGTGCCCGCGACGCTGGCTGACCGGCAGGCCTGCCAGCTGGCGAATGGCCGGAAAGTAGTCGGACTGAATGAACTCCATGGGCGCCAGTTGCGGGTTGAGTGCGCCGTTCTCGCGGCCAACGGCCAGGTTGCCTTCGGCGAAATCCAGGTTGCACACCGCGCTGGCACCGCCGGCGGCAGCGCTCAGGCCTACCCCGCAGGTATAGGCGAACAGGTTGAGCACGCGTTTGCCGGCACTGTGTTGCTTGACCCAGCCACGGGCATTGCGCAGGTCCAGAAACAACAGCGGGTCCTGGCCGGCATGGCGACCACGCACGCGGTAGTTCAGGCCCCACTCGTGACCGACCAGGTCGGCCAGCGCGGCCTCGCTGGGCTGGTAGACCGGGTCGCGCCGGTCGATGCGGCTGTTGCCCTGGGAGCGGTCGTTGTACACCAGCAGTAGTGGCAGGCCCAGTTCGCGTTCGATGTGCCCATGCAGGTCCAGCAGGGCATCGCGCTCGAGGGTGTGGTGAAAGCTCTGTACCAGCAACTGCGGGCCATAGCGGTCGACGGTCAGTCCGCCCGCGCCTTCCTGGCTGCCGTGGAACAGCCGGTAACAGTCGGTGCCCTGGGCGTGCAGCTCACTTAGAAGCTGCTGGCGGGCGTCGAGGGCGGCGCGCAGCGCCTGATTCAAGGAGGACATGCACGTAGCCTTGGTTTGCGGGCGTGCAGTTTAACAGCAGGTGGGTGCCTTGCACCTGTTCAGGCGCAGCCCACTCGCCGCCTGGCCCGGTGCAGCGAACTGTCGCGCATGGCCCAGCGCAGTACCGGCGCCGTGCTGTCGATGCCCAGGCCTACCAGCCGCCGCTTGAGCGGGTGCGGCGTGCGCTCGAGCAGTTCGCCGGCCCAATCGGGCAGCAGGTTGATCCCCGCCTGCATCATCAGGTTGGCCACCGGTTTGGCCAGGCGGCTCGGCGCCGGGGCCTCCAGCAACACACGCACCACTTCGCGGCTGCGCTCGTCGCATACCAGTTGCGGACGCATGGCTTGCAGGTAGTGCGCCACCGCCTGGCGCGAACGCGGCACGTTGCGAGCCCCCAGGCGTTCGGCCACCAGGGCGATCTCGGCGTAGTAGGCGTCCTGGTCGGCCAGCGAGAGGTGCGGGTTGCGGTAGCGCAGGTGCGCGGCCATGAAGCTGCTGACTTCGGCCACGTGCACCCAGGTCAGCAGGTCCGGGTCACTGGCGGCATACGGGCGGCCATCGGCCGCGGTCCCCACCACCTGCAGGTGAATGGTGCGTACCTTGTCGATCAGCCATTCGGCGTCGCGGGTGGAGCCGAAGGTGGTGCCGGAGATGAACTGGCTGGTGCGGCGCAGGCGGCCGATGATGTCCTGGCGAAAGCTGGAGTGGTCCCACACCCCGGCCAGGGCCAGCGGGTGCAGCACCTGCAGCAGCAAGGCGCTGATACCGCCGATGAGCATGCTGGGGAAATCCCCGTGCACCTGCCAGCTGATGCTGCGCGGACCGAACAGCCCGGGGTCGCCCTTGGGCTGTTCGAGGTCGAGTTGGCCCAGGGCCAGGCCCGTAAGGCTCAGCAACTGTGTTTCGATACGGCGGCGTAGCGCTTCCATGGGTACCTTGAGGCACCGTCGCCGCGGTGCCGTTCATTGATTCAGGCGTTTGTCGATCAGGCCTTGGACCACGCTCGGGTCGGCCAGGGTCGAGGTGTCGCCCAGGTTGTCCAGCTCGTTGCAGGCGATCTTGCGCAGGATGCGGCGCATGATCTTGCCCGAGCGGGTCTTGGGCAGTGCTGGCGCCCACTGGATCAGCTCGGGTTTGGCAAAGCTGCCGATCTCCTTGCTGACCAGCGCCAGCAGTGCCTGCTTGAGGTGGTCGTCCGGGGTCACGCCGTTCATGGGCGTGACGAAGGCATAGATGCCCTGGCCCTTCAGGTCGTGAGGGTACCCGACCACGGCGGCTTCGGCGATGCTGTCGTGCAGCACCAGGGCACTTTCCACCTCGGCAGTGCCGATGCGGTGCCCGGACACGTTGATCACGTCGTCGATGCGCCCGGTTATCCACAGGTCGCCATCGGCATCGCGGCGCGCGCCGTCGCCGGTGAAGTAGTAGCCCGGCAGGGGTTTGAAGTAGGTGTCGATCATGCGCTGATGATCGCCGTATACGCTGCGGATCTGCCCCGGCCAACTGGCCTTGATCGCCAGCAGCCCGCTGCCGGGGCCCTCGATCAGCGCGCCCTTGTCGTCCAGCAGCACCGGCTGCACGCCGAACAGCGGACGGGTGGCACAACCGGGCTTGATGTGGCGGGCGCTGACCAGCGGGCTGAGCATGATGCCGCCGGTCTCGGTCTGCCACCAAGTGTCGACGATCGGGCAGCGCTTCTCACCGACCTTCTCGAAGTACCATTCCCAGGCTTCCGGGTTGATCGGCTCGCCCACGCTGCCCAGCAGGCGCAGGCTCTTGCGCGAGGTACCGTCGAGCGGCGCCGAACCTTCGCGCATCAGTGCCCGCAGAGCGGTGGGGGCGGTATAGAAGATGTTCACCTGGTGCTTGTCGACCACCTGCCAGAAGCGCGAGGCATCGGGGTAGTTGGGCACGCCTTCGAACATCAGGGTGGTGGCGCCGTTGGCGAGCGGGCCGTAGACGATGTAGCTGTGGCCGGTTACCCAGCCGACATCGGCGGTGCACCAGAACACCTCGCCGTCGCGGTAGTCGAACACCACCTTGAACGTCAGGGCGGCCTGCAGCAGGTAGCCGGCGGTGGTGTGCAGCACGCCCTTGGGCTTGCCGGTGCTGCCGGAGGTGTAGAGGATGAACAGCGGGTCTTCCGCATCCATCGGCTCGGGCGGGCAGTCGTCGCCCACCTGGCTGATTGCCTCGTGGTACCAGAGGTCGCGGGCTTCGTTCCAGTCCACCGGGCCGCCGGTGCGGCGTACCACCACCACGCTGCTGACGTCCGGGCAGCTTTGCAGGGCCTTGTCGACGTTGTTCTTCAGGCCAATGCTCCTGGCGCCGCGCACGCCTTCGTCGGCGGTAATCACCGTGCGGCAGTCGGCGTCGAGGATGCGGTCGCGCAGGGCGTCGGGGGAAAAGCCGCCGAACACCACCGAGTGAATCGCGCCGATGCGGGTACAGGCCAGCATGGCGAAGGCAGCTTCGGGAATCATCGGCATGTAGATGCACACCCGGTCGCCCTTTTTCACCCCGCGCTGCTTGAGCACGTTGGCCAGGCGGCACACCTGCTGATGAACCTGGCGGTAGGTGAGGGTGGTGGACTGCTGCGGGTCGTCGCCTTCCCAGATGATCGCCGGCTGGTCGCCGCGCTGAGCCAGGTGGCGGTCCAGGCAGTTGTAGCTGACGTTGAGCTTGGCATCCTTGAACCAGGTTGCCTGGCCCGTGCGCAGATCGCTCTGCTGAACAGCCGACCAGGGGCTGATCCAGTCCAGGCGCCTGGCTTGTTCGGCCCAGAAGGTGTCGGGATCGTCTACGGACTGGCGATACAGGCGCTGGTAGTCGGCCTGGGAGAGTTGTGCCGCCTTGCTGACGGCATCGGCTTCGGGGTAGTCGCTGATATCGAACATTGGGGGGCCCTTTCCTGTTGGATAGGTGTCGCTCCCATCGCGGGCCAAGCCCGCTCCCACGCGGTGTGCATCGTACCTGTGGGAGCGGGCTTGGCTCGCGATGGGGATAACAACATCCCGACAGTGTAGCCCTTAGCCCCGGTGACGCCCGCGGAAGTAGTTGATCAGGCCCTGGGTCGAGGCATCTTCGGCCGGCTCTTCGATACCGCCGGTCAGGCGCTGGTACACGCCCTTGCCCAGTTCCTTGCCCAGCTCCACACCCCACTGGTCGAAGGCATTGATGCCCCACACCACGCTCTGCACGAACACCTTGTGCTCGTACATCGCCACCAGCGCGCCCAGGCGCCGCGGGCTGATACGCTCGACCACCAGGGTGTTGCTCGGACGGTTGCCCGGGATCACCTTGTGCGGCGCCAGGCGCTGCACCTCGGCTTCGGCCATGCCCTTTTCGCGCAGCTCGGCCTCGGCCTCGGCGCGGGTCTTGCCGAGCATCAACGCCTGGCTCTGGGACAGGCAGTTGGCGTACAGCCACTGGTGGTGGTCTGCCACCGGGTTGAAGCTCACCACCGGCACGATGAAGTCGGCCGGGATCAGCTGGGTGCCCTGGTGCAGCAACTGGTGATAGGCATGCTGGCCGTTGCAGCCCACGCCGCCCCAGATCACCGGCCCGGTGTCGTGGTCGACCGGGGTGCCGTCCTGGCGCACGCTCTTGCCGTTGGACTCCATGTCCAGTTGCTGCAGGTGCTTGGTGATGTTGCGCAGGTAATGGTCGTACGGCAGGATCGCGTGGCTCTGGGCGCCCCAGAAGTTGCCATACCACACGCCCAGCAAGGCCAGCAGTACCGGCATGTTCTGCTCGAACGGTGCGGTCTGGAAGTGCTGGTCCATGGTGTAGGCACCCGACAGCAGCTCCTTGAAGTTGGCGGTGCCGATGGCCAGGGCGATCGGCAGGCCGATGGCCGACCACAGCGAATAGCGTCCGCCTACCCAGTCCCACATCGGGAAGATGTTCTCTTCACGGATACCGAAGGCCACCGCAGCGGCCTTGTTGCTCGATACGGCGATGAAGTGCTTGTACAGCTCGGCTTCCGAACCACCCTGGGCCAGGTACCAGACCCGAGCCGCCTGGGCGTTCTTCAGGGTTTCCAGGGTATTGAAGGATTTGGACGACACGATGAACAGCGTGGTCTCGGCACGCAGCTTGGCCGACAGCTCGTGGAATTCGCTGCCGTCGATATTGGCCAGGTAGTGGCAGCGCACGCCGCGCTGGGCGTAGGGCAGCAGGGCCTCGGAGACCAGCTCCGGGCCGAGGAACGAGCCGCCGATGCCGATGTTGACCACGTCGGTGATCGGCTTTTCGCTGTAGCCGCGCCACAGGCCGTCGTGGATGCGTCCCACCAGCTCGGTGACCTGATTCAGCACCTTGTGCACGTCGGGCATGATGTTCACGCCATTGACGCTCAGTTTGTCGCCCACCGGGCGCCGCAGCGCGGTATGCAGGGCCGGACGGCCTTCGGAGGCGTTGACGATTTCGCCGGCGAACAGCGACTTGATCGCGTCCTGCAGGCCCACTTCGTTGGCCAGCCCCACCAGCAGGTCGCGGGTCTGGTGGTCGATGAGGTTTTTCGAATAGTCCAGAAACAGCCCGCAGCTGCTCAGGCTGAACTGCTCGAAGCGCTGCGGGTTGGCGTTGAACGCATCGCGCATGCTGAAGCCCTGCATGGCGCTGCGGTGTTGCTGGAGCGCCTGCCAGGCGGGCAGCGTAGTGACATCGTGGGGGGTGCGGTAGTACGCCATCGCTGCAGGTTTCCTTGGTACGTGAACTGCCTTTGACACTGGAAAGACGGGCCCGTTTCCAGTGTGGCAGGTTAATTGCCCGGCAGCCCGGCCGGGTGCGTTGTCACTGTTCGTCGAGGTTCAGGTGCAGGTTGTCGATCAGGCGCGTGGCGCCCAGTACCGCTGCTACCAGAATCACCAGGTCGCGGTCGTGCGCCGCTGCCGGGCGCAGGTTCAGCGCCTGACGGATTTCCAGGTAGTCGGGCTTGAAGCCGGCCTCCACCAGTTGTTGCCGACCTTCGGCGATCAGCACCTCGAAGTCACGGCGGCCCTGGCCGATTGCCTGGGCGATCCGGCTCAGGGTGCGGTAGATCGTGGGCGCAGTGGCACGTTGTGCGTCGGTCAGGTAACCGTTGCGCGACGACAGGGCCAGGCCGTCCTCGGCGCGCACGGTCGGTTCGCCGATGATCTGGATGGGCAGGTTGAGGTCGCGCACCAGCGCGCGGATCACCGCCAGTTGCTGGAAGTCTTTCTGGCCGAACACGGCCAGGTCGGGCTGGACCATGTTGAACAGCTTGCTGACCACCGTGGCAACACCCTCGAAGTGCCCGGGACGGCTGGCGCCACACAGCCCTTCGGACAGGTGCGGCACGCTGACCAGGGTCTGGGCCGCCATGCCGTCGGGGTACATTTCTTCGACGTTGGGGGTGAACAGCAGGTGGCAGCCGGCCTGCAGGAGTTTTTCCTGGTCGGCGGCGAGGGTGCGCGGGTACTTGTCGAGGTCTTCGTTGGCGCCGAACTGCAGCGGGTTGACGAAGATGCTCGCCACCACGAAATCGGCCCGCTGCGCGGCCTTGGTCACCAGCGCGGCATGCCCGCTGTGCAGGTTGCCCATGGTGGGCACGAAGCCGATGCGCTTGCCCTCGCTGCGTGCGCGGGCGACCGCAGCGCGCAGTTCAAGGATGGTCTTGACGGTATTCATGCGCTGAACCCATGTTCGGTGCCGGGGAAGGTCACGCCCTTGACGGCTTGCACGTAGGCACCGAAAGCACCGGCAATGTCGGGCTGGCCGAGCATGAAGTTCTTCACGAACTTGGGCACGCGGCCGCTGAGCGACAGGCCGAGCATGTCGTGCATCACCAGTACCTGGCCATCGGTGGCGCTGCCGGCACCGATGCCGATGACCGGAATGGTCACGGCCTGGGTGATTTCCGCCGCCAGCTCGCTGGGCACACATTCGAGCAGCAGCATGGCTGCGCCGGCCTGCTCCAGGGCGATGGCGTCGGCGCGCATCTGCCGTGCCTGGTTCTCCTGGCGGCCCTGGACCTTGTAGCCGCCCAGGATGTTCACGGTCTGCGGCGTGAGGCCCATGTGCGCACACACCGGCACGCCGCGTTCGGCCAGCAGGCGAATGGTCTCGGCCAGCCAGGCGGCGCCCTCGACCTTGACCATGTGCGCGCCGGCCTGCATCAGTGCGCCGGCATTGGCGAAGGCCTGCTCGGTGGTGGCGCAGGCCATGAAGGGCAGGTCGGCCAGAATCAGCGCACCCTGGTTGCCGCGCTTGACGCAGGCGGTGTGGTAGGCCATCTCGGCGTTGGTCACCGGCAAGGTGCTGTCATGGCCCTGCAGGACCATGCCCAGGGAGTCACCCACCAGCAATATTTCCACGCCGGCCTGACTCGCCACCTTGGCAAAGGTCGCGTCATAGCAGGTCAGCATGGTTATTTTCTCGCCCTTGGCCTTGAGGCCTTGCAGGGTGGTCAGGGTTACTTCTGGCATGAAAGGAATCCTCGTTCAGGCGCTGTGAAAAACGACTGCGTACAACGCGTGTATTCATCTACTGGAACAGCACATCATCGATTGTGGTGTTTGGAGTACAACCCTGTTCCAGGCCTATATACGCCTTATGCGGCGCCGGGGCGCTGCGGGACGCCTATAGTCGTGAGCACGAAGACTGAAGTCAATTACCCTGTTACCGCATTGTTACGAAGGCGCTGTTACGGGCGTTACCGCGTGGGGGAGCGCCCGGTTACAGGCGCTCTAGGCCAACGAACGGGCATTCTGCCAGCCATTGCGCGAGGGGGCGCTGGTCGGGCAGGCAGAAGTCGCCGGGCACCAGCTCTGCCAGGGGGTACAGCACGAACGGGCGTGCGTGCATGTGATAGTGGGGAACCTTCAGGCGCGGCTCGTCGAGCACCTGATCGGCATACAGCAGGATATCCAGGTCCAGGGTGCGTGGGCCCCAGCGTTCCTTGCGTTCGCGGCCCTGGTCGGCCTCGATGGCCTGCAGGGCATCGAGCAGCGCCAGCGGCGCCAGCGAGGTATCGAGCGCCGCAACCGCGTTGGTGTAGCGCGGCTGGCCAGGCGACAGCGAGTCGCTGGCGTAGAACGACGACACACCGGCCAGTTGCGAACCCGGCAACCGGCCCAGCGCCTCGAGGGCGCTGCGCAGTTGCTGTTGCGGGTCGGCCAGGTTGCTGCCCAGGCCGATGTAGGTACGCACCATGCGGCGTTACTCGCCTGCGCCGTCGGCGCGCTTGCGCTTGCTCGGGCTGCGCTTGCGTTTGCGCGGGCCCGCGCCGGCGCCGTCGTCGCGGCTGCCCAGGTCACGGATCATGTCGCGGCGCTCGCTGTCGTTGCAGTCCTGGTAGTCGGTCCACCATTGGCCCAGGCCGTCGGTTTCCTCGCCCGCGCTCTCGCGCAGCAGCAGGAAGTCGTAGCCGGCGCGAAAGCGCGGGTTGTCCAGCAGCAGGTCGGCACGTTTGCCGCTGCGCCGTGGCAGGCGCTCCTGCATGTCCCAGATCTCGCGGATCGGCATCGTGAAGCGCTTGGGGATCGCAATGCGCTGGCACTGTTCGGCGATCAGCTCGTGGGCGGCTTCCTGCAAGGCCGGGATCGGCGGCATGCCACGGCTCTGCAGGCGCAGGGCACGCCCTGGCAGCGCCGGCCAGAGCATGGCGGCGAACAGGAAGGCCGGGGTGACCGGCTTGCCTTGCTTTATGCGCAGGTCGGTGTTGATCAGCGCCTGGCTGATCAGGGTGTGGGTGTAGGTCGGCTGGTCTTCCAGCGCCTGGGCACTGGCCGGAAACAGCGGGTCGAACAGTTGCAGGTCGACCAGCATCTCGAAGGTGTCGGCCGCATAGCCGGACAGGAACAGCTTCAGGGTTTCTTCGAACAGGCGTGCGGCAGGGATTTCACGCAGCATCGGGGCCAGCTCGCGGATCGGTTGCACGGTGTGCTTTTCGATACCGAAGTTGAGCTTGGCCGCGAAGCGCACGGCCCGCAGCATGCGTACCGGGTCTTCCTGGTAGCGCTGCACAGGGTCGCCGATCAGGCGGATCAGACGGTTGCGGATATCGTGCACGCCGTTGGCGTAATCGAGAATGCGCTCGCTGACCGGATCGTAGTACAGGGCATTGATGGTGAAGTCACGGCGCTGCGCGTCTTCTTCCAGGGTGCCGTATACATTGTCACGCAGGATGCGCCCGCTCTCGTTGCGTGAAGAGGTGTGGCTGTTCTCTTCCTCGACCTCGGGATGGTTGGCGCGGAAGGTGGCGACTTCGATGATTTCGCGACCGAAATGGATATGCACCAGCTTGAACCGCCGGCCGATGATCCGGGCGTTGCGAAACTCTGCACGGACCTGTTCGGGGGTGGCACTGGTGGCGACGTCGAAGTCCTTGGGGGTAATGCCCAGGAGTTGATCGCGAACGCAACCGCCGACCAGGTAGGCCTGGTAGCCTGCGTTCTGCAGGCGCTCGACGATGTTCACCGCGTGGCGGCTGAACTGGCCACGTTGCAGTGAATGCTGGCCGCTATTGATCACTTCGGGCGTGGTGCGAATGTGGTGCTGGCCACGCACGGTAGGACGGAATGACTGGAACAACTTCTTCAGCATGGGATGCACTGTTTGAAGGAATGTTCGGCCAAAAACGAAGAATGGCCGCATGATGGGCGGGGATTCTAGCATTTACTCGAAGGATGGTGTAGGCGGGTGCATCGGGCGGGCTGAAAGCCGGAAACTACAAGGGGAGCCGAAGCTCCCCAAGAAGTAGTTGCATGCTCTTATTGTTCTTTTGCCGGGCTTCTTGTTTTTGTTGAGTGCCCTACCCACAAAACCGCAAGGCTTGTGGGTGTTCTCCCTAACCGGGAGTCAAGAGCAAACGGATTGCTTTGGTCGCTGAGGTTGCAGTGATCATGCGATCCAACCAGTTCAGGCCCTGCTTGAGTGCAGTTTTTGTTGTTCTCTGCCTGGTTGTGGGGCAAGCCCCAAATACAACTCCTCTCCAAAAGAATCAGTTAGCTGCGCCTCCGCCGTCTTGTTCTTATTGTGCGTGAGCCGATTCGTCTTATTTTTATTGTCTTTTGCAGTGCTTGTTATTGTTCTTGTACCGAACATATAGCAGGTGCCGTGCCAACTTTTGCAAACCCCAGTAAAACAAGGGGTTAGGCGGTTTTGGGGGCGGCTGACGGGCATAAAAAAACCGGGGATTCGTTACCGTATGCCCCGGTTTCTGTTACGTGATCAGCGTGAGGTAACATTTTTTTCACACGCCCTGGTGTTACCTGCCGGTAACACCGGTGCGCGTGCTGGTTCAGCTTTCGCTGGTGGCCCCGCTCTTGCGCCGCGGGATACCCAGGCGCTGACGACGTTCCCACAGGCATTTGCGGCTGACACCGAGCTTGCGGGCCAGCTCGGTCTCGGTCATGTGGTCCTGGTGTTCGAGTACAAAGTGCTGGAAGTAGTCTTCCAGTGACAGGTCTTCGGTCGGTTCGTGGCTGGTGTTGCTGGCGGCGCCGCCGGCAGACGGCAGGCCGGCGAACACGTCATCGTCTTCCAGGTCGGCCAGCTCGATGTCGATGCCCAGCAGGTCGGCAGAGATTTCCGGGCTTTCGCACAGGATCACCGCGCGCTCCACGGCGTTTTCCAGCTCTCGCACGTTGCCCGGCCAGGAGTAATGACGAATGGCCTGTTCGGCGTCATGGGCGAACTTCAGGTCGTTGCGCCCGATGCGTGCGCTCTGGCGGGCGAGGAACGCATTGGCGATCTCGTTGACGTCGGCGCCACGCTCGCGCAGGGCGGGCAGCTTGAGGGCGATCACGTGCAGGCGATAGTAAAGGTCTTCGCGGAACTGGCCGACCTTGGCCAGGTTCTTCAGGTCGCGGTGGGTGGCGGCAATCAGGCGCACATCGACCTTTTGCGATTGCACCGAGCCCACCCGTCGGATCTCGCCTTCCTGCAGTACGCGCAGCAGGCGCGCCTGGGCTTCGAGCGGCAGTTCGCCGATCTCGTCGAGAAACAGCGTGCCCCCGTCGGCCGCTTCGACCAGGCCGGCACGGCCGGCGCTGGCGCCGGTGAACGCGCCCTTTTCGTGACCGAACAGCTCGGACTCGATCAGGCTTTCGGGAATCGCCGCGCAGTTGACCGAAATCATCGGCGCCTTGGCCCGGCGTGACAGGTTGTGCAGCGCGCGCGCCACCAGCTCCTTGCCGGTACCCGATTCACCCTGGATCAGTACATTGGAGTCGGTGGGCGCGACCTTGCGGATCTTGCCGTACAGGTCCTGCATCGGCGGGCACGAGCCGATGATGCCGATTTCGCCATTGGCATTGCCCGGCTTGTCCGCCGGGGCCGCCTTGGCGCCGGCGCTGCTGCGCTCGGCAGGGGCGGCGGGGGCGTTCTGGCGGTCGCGCAGGATGCGGGCGACGGCCTGGAGCATCTCGTCGTGATCGAAGGGCTTGGCGATGTAGTCCACTGCGCCCATCTTCATCGAGTCGACGGCCGAGCGCAGGCTGGCGTAGCTGGTCATGATCAGCACCGGCTTGCCTTCGCCCAGCTTGATCAGCTCGGTACCCGGTGCGCCGGGCAGGCGCAGGTCGCTGACAATCAGGTCGAAGCTCGGAATGCTGAAGCGTTCCTGGGCCTCCTGTACCGAGCCGGCTTCGCTGACCTGGTACTGGTTGCGTTCGAGCAGGCGACGCAAGGCCGAGCGGATGATGGTTTCGTCTTCGACGATCAGAATATGCGGCATTGATTCAATTCTCTCGACGGTCTCAGTTCACAGCGGACGTCGCTACGACATGACGCGGCAGGGTCACACGGATCCGGGTGCCACGCTGGCTTTGAGTATCGGCCGGGCTGTCGATGGTGATTTGTCCATAATGCTCTTCCACGATGGAATAGACCAGAGCGAGCCCCAGCCCGGTGCCTTCGCCCGGATCCTTGGTGGTGAAGAAGGGTTCGAACAGCCGGTCCATGATGCTCTTCGGAATGCCGCTGCCTTCGTCCTCGACGATCAGGTCGACGGTGTGCTCGCTGGCTTCGCTCTTGACCCGTACCGCCGTGCCGGCCGGCGATGCATCGCGGGCGTTGGACAGCAGGTTGATGAGTACCTGCGCCAGGCGCTGCGGATCGCCGTCGACCCAGTGCTCGGGGTCGCACAGGTTGAAGAACTGTACTTCGAAATTACGCCGGTTCAAGGCCAGCAGACCGATGGCATCCTGCGCCACTTCGGCCAGGCACACCGGTTCGTCACTGTGCTGGTGGCTGCCGGCGTGGGCGAAGCTCATCAGCGACTGGACGATGCGCGAGATGCGCTTGGTCTGCTCCAGGATCTGGCTGCTCAGCTCGGTGATCTCACCGTCGTCCTCGCGCTCTTCACGCAGGTTCTGCGCCAGGCAGGCGATGCCGGTGACCGGGTTGCCGATTTCGTGGGCGACCCCGGCGGCCAGGCGGCCGATGCTGGCCAGGCGCTCGGAGTGCACCAGCTTGTCTTCGAGCATCTGGGTTTCGGTGAGGTCTTCCACCAACAGCACCAGGCCGCTGTTGCCAGGTGCCAGGGGCTCGTCGATGGCGGCCTTGTGCAGGTTGAGCCAGCGGGTCTGCCCGTCCAGGCCCAGGCGCTGCTTGTGCAGGTGCTCGTCGGGCACGTTGATGAACCCCAGCAACAGGCCGCGCCAGGGTTCGCCGATGGTGGTCAGGCGCGAGCCGACCACACGCTTGGCGGGGATGCCGGTCAGCTCTTCCATGGCCCTGTTCCACATCAGGATCTCCTGATCCTTGGCCAGCGAGCAGACGCCCATGGGCAGCTCCTGCAGGGTCTGGCGGTGGTAGCGGCGCAGTGCATCGAGCTCGGCGGCCAGGCCGGTGAGGCGCGAGTGATAGTCTTCCAGGCGGCTCTCGATGAAATGGATGTCTTCGGTCACGTAGTTCTCGCTGCCCGACTTGTACGGCAGGAAGGTCTCGACCATGTCCTGTGCCACGCTGGGGCCCATCAGGCCCGACAGGTTGGCCTCGATGCGGTCGCGCAGGCGTCGCAGGGCGTACGGGCGGCGTTCGTCGAAGGGCAGGTACAGGTCGCGCAGGGCTTGCTCGACTTCTTTCTGCGCGGCCTTGGCGCCCAGCGGCTTGGCCAGCTGGGTGGCGAATTCCTGCGGCGAGGCGGCGTGCAGTTCGCGCCGTTGCGGACGGCGCACGTTATCCACGGCGCAGGCCTCGGCGGCGGCGACTTCCTCGGCGCTGGCGTTGCTGAACAGCGAGATCAGGGTGAACAGCAGCACGTTGGCCGCCAGCGAGGCGATCGCCGCCATGTGCCAGCTGGTGTCGTCGAGCACATAGATCATGTTCAGCAGCGGAATGTAGAAGCCCTGCAGGTTGCCCACCAGCGGCAGCAGCATGGTCACCATCCACACCAGGATCCCCGCCAGCAGGCCGGCGATGAAGCCGCGCCGGTTGGCGGTGGGCCAGTACAGCACCGACAGCACGCCGGGCAGGAACTGCAGGGTGGCAACGAAGGCGACGATGCCCAGGTTGGCCAGGTCCTGCTGGGCGCCGAGCAGCAGATAGAAGCCGAAACCGGCGGCGATGATCGCCACGATCAGCGCGCGGCGCGTCCATTTCAGCCAGCGATAGATGTTGCCTTCGGCCGGCGGCTGGTACAGCGGCAGCACCAGGTGGTTCAGCGCCATGCCCGACAGCGCCAGCGTAGTGACGATGATCAGCCCGCTGGCAGCGGATAGCCCGCCGATGTAGGCCAGTAGCGCAAGGGCCTGATTGTTGGCGGCGATGCCCAGGCCCAGGGTGAAGTATTCCGGGCTGGTGCTGGCGCCCAGCTTGAGCCCGGCCCACAGGATCAGCGGTACCGCCAGGCTCATCAACAGCAGGAACAGCGGCAGGCCCCAGCTGGCGCTGACCAGCGAGCGCGGGTTGAGGTTCTCGGTAAAGGCCATGTGGTACATGTGCGGCATCACGATGGCCGAGGCGAAGAACACCAGCAGCAGGGTGCGCCACGGGCCTTCCTGCAAGGGTGTGTGCAGCGCGGCGAGGGCGGTCTGGTTCTGCAGCAGCCACACCTCCAGCTCGTGCGGGCCGCCGAACACCCCGTACAGCGCATACAGGCCGATACCGCCCAACGCCAGCAGCTTGACCACCGACTCGAAGGCGATGGCGAACACCAACCCCTCGTGTTTCTCGCGGGTGGCGATATGGCGTGAGCCAAAGAAGATGGTGAACAGCGTGATCATGGCGCAGAAGGCCAGGGCCACGCGACTCTTGACCGGCTCGCCGGTGAGGATGCTGATGGAGTCGGCCACGGCCTGGATCTGCAGGGCCAGCAGCGGCAGCACGCCGATCAGCATGAAGATCGTGGTGAGGGCGCCGGCCCAGGTACTGCGAAAGCGGAACGCGATGAGGTCGGCCAGCGACGAGAGCTGGTAGGTGCGGGTGATCTTCAGGATCGGATAGAGCAGCACCGGGGCGAGCAGGAATGCACCGGACACTCCCAGGTAGCAGGCCAGGAAACCGTAGCCGTACTGGTAGGCCAGGCCGACTGTACCGTAGAAGGCCCATGCGCTGGCGTACACGCCCAGCGACAGGGTGTAGGTCAGTGGGTGGCGAATGATCGAGCGCGGGATCATGCCGCGCTCGCTGATCCAGGCCACGCCGAACAGCACCAGCAGGTAGGCGGCGCTGATCAGGATCATCTGGGTCAGGCTAAAGCTCATCGGCATCACGTTGGCTCTGCAGGATAAAGGTCACGACGATCAGGATCAGCCACAGCAGGTAGGGGCGATACCAGGCGCCGGTGGGTTCGATCCACCAGTCCATGATGGCCGGGGAGAACAGGTAGATCCCCACTACCAGAAGCAGGACCAAGCGATAGATGTACATGCGGGCCTCGTTGGCTGTGGACGCTGCGTGCCTGGGCTTATTATTGGCGCAAATCGGCGTCGATGGTAACGGAAGGGCCGGTGCCTGCAAACGACCTTCGCCAGAATGCCCAACGAATTGAATTTGTTGGGCTTTGTGCAAGCTGTTCCGGCCTCTTCGCTGCCCAGGTTCTGTACTGGCCTTGAGGGCAACGGTGCACCGATGGGCGCTGGCCTGCCAGCGAAGGGCTCAACGCCTGTGTCAGCAGTGAGCAGCGATCAGTGAAGGTCGGCTTCGGGCACGCTCAGGCGCCGGGGCAGGGCGTCGGTATTCCAGTGCTGGGCGGCGTGCGCGAGTACCTCGCTCGGCGTACCCAGCGCCATGCCCGCCTCGACCGGTTGGCCGAGCGCACGCAAGGCCCGCAACAGCAAGGGTGTGGCCTGGTCCGCCGGCAACGGTGCCGAGCGATACGACTTGCCCAGCTTGTGCCCGTCGGGCTGGGTGATCAGCGGCACATGCAGGTAGCGCGGCTGCGACAGGCCCAGCAGCTCCTGCAGGTACAGCTGGCGCGGGGTGTTGTCGAGCAGGTCGGCGCCGCGCACGATATCGGTCACGCCTTGCCAGGCATCGTCCAGCACCACTGCCAGCTGGTAAGCGTACAGGCCATCGCGGCGCCGGATCACGAAGTCGCCCACCTCGCGTCCCAGGTGCTGCTCGAAGCGGCCCTGCAGACGGTCGGTGAAGTGATAGCTCAGCTCGGGCACGCGCAGGCGAATGGCCGCGTCCTCCAGGGCGTGGCCCAGGTTGCGGCACAGGCCCGGATAGATACCGTTGTACCCTTCCAGCTGCTTGCGCGAACAGGTACAGGCGTACGCCAGGCCCTGCTGGAACAGGCGCTGCACCACGGCGGCATAGGCGTCGTGACGCTGGCTCTGGTACACCACTGCGCCGTCCCAGTGCAGGCCGTAGTTTTCCAGGGTATGCAGGATGGCGGCCTGGGCGCCGGGGGCTTCGCGCGGCGGGTCGATGTCTTCCATGCGCAGCAGCCATTGCCCGCCCACCGCGCGTGCGTCCAGCCACGAGGCGAGGGCGGCGACCAGCGAGCCGAAATGCAGAAAACCACTGGGGGTGGGGGCGAAGCGCCCGATGTAGCGCGGGGTGTTCATCACAGGCGGGTAGATCCGACAGCCATAAATGAAACGGGGCGCCTTGAGCGCCCCGTTCTGTTCAGGTCAGGCCTTGCCGACCTGTTTTTCCTTGATTTCCGCAAGGTTCTTGCAGTCGAAGCACTTGTCGGCGGTAGGGCGGGCCTCCAGGCGGCGGACACCGATTTCAACACCGCAATCTTCGCACCAGCCGTAGTCCTTGTCCTGGATCAGTTGCAGCGTCTTGTCGATCTTCTTGATCAACTTGCGCTCGCGGTCACGATTGCGCAGTTCCAGCGCAAACTCTTCTTCCTGGCTGGCACGGTCTGCCGGGTCGGCAAAGTTGGCTGCCTCTTCCTTCATGTGGTCTACAGTCCGATCCACTTCCTTCATCAGGTCCTGTTTCCACTTGTTCAGGATGGAGACAAAGTGGGCCCGCATGTCATCGCTCATGTACTCCTCACCCTTACCAGCTTCATAGGGGGTGAAGTCGCCAACGGCTTGAACGGTTTGTTTCTTTTCTTGGGTGGACATGAATAGACCGCCTCTCACTCTTCTAATCCATTGCGCAGGCTTCTCCATCTCCGGCGCCCGCCGGCCCTGCGACTGCGAGCCGCCGAACTTACCAGATCGAATCGGGGCGCGCTACTCCCGGTTGTCTCCCCGGTTGACCACGGCTTTACCCACACGTTCGTTCCCATGCATGGGTAGAATCATCATTTTAGACCCATTTGAGAGAAGGCCATGGCCCAGCCCTACAGTGCGCGCAGTCGCGCCATCGAACCCTTTCATGTCATGGCGCTGCTGGCGCGGGCCAACGAACTGCAGGCAGCCGGGCATGACGTGATCCACCTGGAGATCGGCGAGCCGGACTTCACCACTGCCGCGCCCATCGTCGAAGCCGGCCAGGCTGCCCTGGCCGCAGGCCACACGCGCTACACCGCGGCACGCGGCCTGCCTGCGCTGCGCGAGGCGATTGCCGGGTTCTATGCCCAGCGTTACGGGGTGAACATCGACCCGCAACGCATCCTGATCACCCCGGGCGGTTCGGGCGCATTGCTGCTGGCGGCCAGCCTGCTGGTCGACCCAGGCAAGCACTGGCTGCTGGCCGACCCGGGCTACCCGTGCAACCGGCACTTTCTGCGCCTGGTCGAGGGCGGTGCGCAACTGGTGCCGGTCGGCCCCGAGGCCAACTACCAGCTCAATGCCGACCTGGTCGAGCGTTACTGGGACAACGAGACCGTCGGTGCACTGGTGGCCTCGCCCGCCAACCCCACCGGCACGGTGCTCGACCGCGAGCAACTGGCCAGCCTGTCGCAGGCCACCCGTGCGCACAATGGCCACCTGGTGGTCGACGAGATCTACCACGGCCTGACCTACGGCATCGACGCCCCCAGCGTGCTGGAGGTCGATGACGAAGCCTTCGTGCTGAATAGTTTCTCAAAATATTTCGGCATGACCGGCTGGCGCCTCGGTTGGCTGGTAGCGCCGCCTGCAGCGGTCGCCGACCTGGAGAAGCTGGCGCAAAACCTCTACATCAGTGCGCCGAGCATGGCCCAACATGCTGCGCTGGCCTGTTTCGAACCCCGCACGCTGGCGATTTTCGAGGAGCGTCGCGCCGAGTTCGCGCGGCGTCGCGACTTCTTGTTGCCGGCCCTGCGCGAGCTGGGCTTCGGTATCGCGGTGGAACCGCAAGGGGCGTTCTACCTGTACGCCGATATCAGCGCGTTCGGCGGTGATGCCTTCGCGTTCTGCCAACACTTCCTCGAAACCGAGCACGTAGCCTTCACCCCGGGCCTGGACTTCGGTCGTCACCAGGCCGGGCACCATGTGCGGTTTGCCTACACCCAGAGCCTGCCGCGCCTGCAGCAGGCGGTCGAGCGGATCGCCCGCGGTTTGCGGAGTTGGCAAGGCTGATGCGTTTTTTCCCCGAACTTGAGCAGGCGCGCCTGCTGCGTCGCTACAAACGTTTTCTGGCCGACATCGAACTGGCCAACGGAGAACAGATGACCATCCACTGCCCCAACACCGGGTCGATGCTCAACTGCATGCTGGAGGGCGGCAAGGTCTGGTTCAGTCGGTCCAGCGACCCCAAGCGGAAATTGCCGGGCACCTGGGAAATCGCCGAGACCCCGCAAGGCCGGCTGGCCTGTGTGAACACCGGGCGGGCCAATGCCATCGTCGAAGAGGCGCTGCACGCCGGGCGCATCACCGAGCTGGCCGGCTTCACGGCGCTCCGGCGGGAGGTGGCCTATGGCGAGGAACGCAGCCGCATCGATTTTCGCCTGGAGTACCCCACAGGGCCGGCCTATGTCGAGGTCAAGAGCGTGACCCTGGGCTTCGACGGCTCGCGGATAGCGGCGTTTCCCGACGCGGTGACCCAACGTGGCGCCAAGCACCTGCGCGAACTGTCGGCACTGGTGCGCCAGGGTGTGCGGGCGGTGCAACTGTATTGCGTGAACCTGAGCGGCATCGATGCGGTGCGCCCGGCCGAGGAAATCGACAGCGCCTATGCCGCGGCCTTGCGTGCAGCGGCAGCCGAAGGTGTCGAGGTGCTGGCCTACGGCGTGCACCTGGACGGCGAGCAGATCAGCATCGACCGCGCATTGCCGGTGATGCTCACGTAATGAGCCAGATGCCCTGGCTGTCTTCCCGGCAGTCCAGGGCCTGCAATGCATCCCCGGTACAGGGGCCGGCCACGCATTCACCGGACTCCGGCACGAACAGTGCGCCGTGATGAACGCAGGCGATCAGTTGGGCGCTGGGGTCCAGGAATTGGTCTGCCTCCCAGTTCAGGCCGATGCCACGATGCGGGCAGCGGTTGCGGTACAGGTAGACGCGGCCCTGGCGACGTACGCCGAACAGGTCGATGCCTGCGGCCTTGAAGCCGCGGCTCTGGCCCTCGCCCAGCTCGGACGGGCGGCAAAGAAGGTGCATGGGTAGGTTCACTTGAAGAAACGAGAGTCGGCTTGACGTCCAAATGCAAATAATTATCAAATTGCCCGCAATAGCCGTGCCCGGCGTCTTTATACCGCGAGTACGGGCACTGCCCAACCGTTATCCACCTGGACAACGGTCCGCCTTCATCTAAGGAAGCCTTGCTATGCGCCGACGTGCCAGCCTGATCGCCCTGTGTATCGGGCTTGTTTTCAACTCGGCGGCCCAGGCCGAACCCCTGGCCGCCCGCTGGGTCAGTGCCGGCGGTGCGCTGAGCGAGTGGGTGGTGGCGCTGGGCGGCGAGTCGCGGCTGGTGGGCGTCGACACCACCAGCCAGCACCCGGCGAGCCTCAAGGCGCTGCCCAGCATCGGCTACCAGCGTCAGCTGTCGGCCGAAGGGGTGCTCAGCTTGCGCCCGGACCTGCTGGTGGGCACCGAGGAAATGGGCCCGCCAGAGGTGCTCAAGCAGCTCCGGGGGGCCGGGGTGAAGGTGGAGCTGTTTTCGAGCACGCCCGAGCTGCAGGCCGTGCATGGCAACCTCCGGCAACTGGGCCGCCTGATGGGCGACGAGGCACAGGCAGAGCTCCTGTTCGGCGAGTACCGGCAGCAGCTTGACGGGCTGGCGGCACGAATCAAGGCAGTGCAGGGCAGTCAGGCGGCCCCTGGCGTGATTCTGCTGGTGGGGCATGGCGGTGCCAAGCCGATGATCGCGGGCAAGGGGACCGCAGGCGACTGGATGATTCGCCAGGCCGGCGGGCGCAACCTGGCCGACAATGACGGCTACAAGAACTTCTCGGTCGAGGCGCTGGCGGCGCTGAACCCCCAGGTGCTGGTGTTTGCCGATCGCAGCCTGTCGGGCGAGGCGGCGCTGCAGGCCCTGCTCAAGGAAAACCCGGCGCTGGCGGCCTCTCGCGCAGCACGGGACAAGCGTCTGGTCGAACTTGACCCGACCTTGCTGGTGGGCGGCCTCGGGCCGCGTCAGCCGGCCAGCCTGCAAGCGCTGGCGCAAGCCTTCTACCCGGCGGCCAAGGCGCAACTGGCCCCATGAATCGACTGGTACCACCGCGTGCTCTGTTCATCGGCCTGAGCCTGCTGTGCCTGTTGGCGGTGTGGCTGTCATTGGCACTGGGGCCGGTCAGCCTGCCGTTGCTCGACACCCTGCGAGCCGGGCTGCGCCTGATAGGCGTGCCGATTCAGGCCCAGGGGCTGGAGCAGGCCGAACTGATCCTGGGCCAGATTCGTCTGCCGCGCACCTTGCTCGGGCTGGTGGTCGGCGCGGTGCTGGCGATTTCCGGGGTGGCGATGCAGGGCCTGTTTCGCAACCCGCTGGCCGACCCCGGCCTGGTCGGGGTGTCCAGCGGTGCTGCACTCGGGGCGGCGGTGGCGATTGTGGGCGGCAACTGGCTGGGGGGCGTGCCCGAGGTGTTCGCGCCCTATCTGTTGTCGATCTTCGCCTTTCTCGGCGGGCTGGGCGTGACCGCGCTGGTCTACCGGTTGGGCCGGCGTGACGGTCAGACCAGTGTCGCCACCATGCTGCTGGCGGGCATCGCCCTGACCGCCCTGGCCGCCTCGGTGGTGGGGCTGTTCACTTATCTTGCCGACGACGCCACGCTGCGTACGCTGACGTTCTGGAACCTGGGCAGTCTCAATGGCGCAAGCTACACGCGCCTGTGGCCGTTGTTGCTGGTGGCGGTGGTGGTGACCTGGTGGCTGCCGCGCCGGGCCGAGGCGCTCAATGCCCTGCTGCTGGGTGAGTCGGAGGCGCGCCACCTGGGTATCGAGGTCGAAACACTCAAGCGCGAACTGGTGTTCTGCACCGCGCTGGGCGTGGGGGCGGCGGTAGCGGCGGCGGGGTTGATCGGTTTTGTCGGGCTGGTGGTGCCGCACATGGTGCGACTGTTGTCCGGCCCCGACCATCGCGTGTTGCTGCCGGCGTCGCTGCTGGCCGGAGCGTCGCTGCTGCTGTTCGCCGACCTGATCGCGCGGCTGGCACTGGCGCCGGCAGAACTGCCGATTGGCATCGTCACTGCATTTATCGGTGCCCCCTTCTTCCTGTTTCTGCTGCTACGGGGGCGTGCCTGATGCTACGGGTGGAGAACCTGCAGGTGGTGCGCGGGCAGACCCGGGTGCTCGATGGCATCACCCTGGGCATCGAGCCGGGGCAGGTGCTGGGTGTGCTGGGCCCCAATGGTGCTGGCAAGAGCACCTTGCTCGCAGCGTTGTGCGGCGAATTGCCTGCCCATCATGGCCGTGTGCTGCTGGATGAGCGTGCGTTGGGCGACTGGAGCGGGCATGAGCGGGCACAACGCCTGGCGGTACTGCCGCAGACTTCAAGCCTGGGCTTTGCGTTTCGTGTCGAGGAGGTGGTGGCCATGGGGCGACTGCCCCACCGCACTGGTCAGGTGCGCGACCAGGCAATCGTGGTCGAGGCACTGGAGGCGGCGGATGCCGGGCACCTGGTGGGGCGCAGCTACCTGGCGCTGTCGGGGGGCGAGCGTCAGCGAGTGCACCTGGCGCGGGTGCTGGCGCAGCTCTGGCCAGGGGGCGACGGCTGCACGCTGTTGCTCGACGAGCCGACGTCCATGCTCGACCCCCTGCATCAGCACACCACGTTGCAGGCGGTCAGAGCCTTTGCCGACCGTGGTGCGGCGGTACTG
This sequence comes from Pseudomonas sp. S12(2018), assembly GCF_024355235.1. Classification (NCBI taxonomy): domain Bacteria; kingdom Pseudomonadati; phylum Pseudomonadota; class Gammaproteobacteria; order Pseudomonadales; family Pseudomonadaceae; genus Pseudomonas; species Pseudomonas sp. S12(2018). The sequence continues at coordinate 13,755 of NZ_QLAD01000008.1, read as the reverse complement.
GTGATCCTGCATGACCTGAACCTGGCGGCGCGCTATTGTGACCGCATCCTGCTGCTCGAACGTGGCTGCCCGCATGCGCTGGATACCCCTGAACAGGTGCTTCGGCCCGAAGCGCTGCGCGCCGTGTTCGGCCTTGAAGTACTGGTTCAACCTCACCCCGAGCGGGGGCACCCGCTCATCATCGCCCGCTAGGAGCTCGCCCATGCCTCGCACGTTGCTGTTTGGCACCCTGTTGCTGCTGGCGTTGGGACTGAGCGCTTGCCAGTCTGGCGCAGCGTTGGCGCCACTGCCGCAGTGGCAAGGTCCGCAGGGGCGCGATCATGCCGAGCTGGGGCAGATCCGCGAGTTGAGCACAGGCCGGTTACTGACACCGGAGCAACTGGTCCGGCGCCTGGCTGCGGCACCGCGGGTACTGGTGGGGGAGCAGCACGACAACCCCGATCACCATGCCTTGCAGTTGTGGTTGTTACGCGCGCTGGAGCAGCAACGGCCGCAGGGCAGCCTGCTGTTGGAGATGCTGGAGCCGGCGCAGCAGGCGCGGGTGGATGCACTCAAGCAGCAGCCCACGCTACCGGTCGACCTGGTGTCGGCGCTGCACTGGCAATCAGGTTGGGATTGGGCCCTGTATGGCCCGATCGTGCGCCATGCGCTGGGGCAGCCCTATCCGTTGCTGGCGGCGAACCTTGATCGCGCCGAGGTGCGGGATATCTACCGCCAGCTACCGAAGTTGGAGGGGCAGCACGCTACGACCGCTGCGGTTACCCAGGCCTTGCTCGACCAGGTACGTGAAGGGCATTGCGGGCTGCTGCCTGAATCGCAGATGCCGGCCATGCTGGCGGTACAGCAGCAGCGTGACCGGCGAATCGCCCAGCGCCTGATGCAGGCGCCGACGCCGGCCCTGCTGTTGGCGGGGGCCTATCACGTGCGCAACGACCTGGGCGTGCCCTTGCATCTGCTGGACCTGGGGGTAGAGCAGGGCACCAGCGTGCTGATGCTGGCGCAGGTGGGGGAAAAGGTGGACGCAGGCATGGCCGATTACGTGTGGTTTACCGCTGGCGTGGCCGAGCAGGATTACTGCGCGAGCCTGCGCAAGGGCGGGTGATACAGGCTGTGAATGTGTGGTGGCCCTTTTCGTGGGCTTGCCAGTGCATAGGCCATGACAGGCAACTCAAATCCCAGGCAAAAAAAGACCCGGCAAAGTGCCGGGTCAATAACCGTGATTAGCCTGATGAGGAGATAATCTGAGAGTCCGAACCAAGGTCTTTCAGAATATCCAACCAGTCTCGCGACCAGTTGTGATAATCATAACGATTCTCATTTCGAAGTCAATCCTTTCATTCTGCTTATTTCAATTATTTTTGCAGGGCGCCTTGGCATCCAGCTGTTTGTTCAGCGCATCCTTGCGCTCAACGGGGATGTCGTTCCAGTGCACATCCAGCAGCGCGCCTTCTATCGCGTAGAGCAGCACCTTCGAGGCACGAAAGCCGCGGCTGCGTACCGCGTGGTAGGCGTTCACCGCGCCCAGCCGACGAAGGTCCGAAAGACTGTGGATGCCCACCGCATGCAGCCACTGCGCCGACGTCTTGCCAAGATTTTTCAGATGCTGAAGTTCATCGTTCATCAAGCCTCCTTGCGACGGCTGAACGGGTCCTGGAGATTGATTCGTGGGCAGGTCAAGAAGGAGTGTAGCGGCAGTTGGAAAATACGCGGCGTTTTGCCATGGGCGGCGCACGGCGGGGCCTGCAGCCACCGCCGGCGTTGCCAGGCGGTAGCTGTCGGCAGATGCTTTCAGCGGGTGCGATAACGCAGGCGGGTGCCGAAATTGACCGACATCAGAATCTCGTCGGCACTCAGTTCTGCGGGGAAGTAGGTGCCGGAGATCTGCGCATGGGCCAGGCTGGCACCTTCGAGGCAGTTCTCGCGCAGGTCCAGCCCACGCAGGTCGGAGGCGCGAAAGTAGGCACCACTGAAATCGATGCCCTCGGTGTCCAGCTTGCGCAGGTCCAGCCCTCGAAAGTCACCGTCCTTGAAGTCGACAATGGCGTTCCTGGGCTTCTCACGATTGAATTCCGCGATGTGTTCCTTGTGCACCAGAGCGTATAGCGCGCTGTCGAGCTGGCGTGGCTGGTTCATGAGGGCGCCTCCTTGTGTGGCCTGATGATGGCATTATAGTGCCACTGTGCGGAGGCGCCCGAGATTGAGGCGTGAAGTGTGGACTGCTTCACGCCCTCGCCGTTTTAAAGGCCGGGCAGGCGCTGGCGAATCTGCTTGACCAGTTCATCCAGGCTGCCGCTTTCGTTGGTTTCCACGCGCTTGGCCTTGAGCAGCTCTTCGCCTGTCAGCGGGTCGCGACTGGCTTGCTGGGCGGCGACCACTTCCAGGGTGGCGTCGGACGGGTCGTTCTGGTCGGCCTGGCGCTGTGCCAGCCAGCTGGCGATCACGGCGTCCGGTGCATTGCAGTCGAGGATCAGGAAGGGAACGCCGGTTTCGCTGGCAACGTCGGCGGCGGCCTGGCGCTGTGCCTGCTTGAGGTAGGTGGCATCGATCACCACCGGGAACCCCGCGCGCAGGATTGTCCCGGCCAGCTGATGCAGGTGCTGGTAGGTCTTCTGGCTGGCGTCATCGGCGTAGATGCCTTGTTGCAGCTGACCGGCGGCCTGCTCGGCCTGCTCGCCGAACAGGCGCTTGCGTTCAACGTCCGAGCGCAGGCGAATGGCACCCAGTGCTTCGACCATGCGCATGGCGACATGGCTTTTGCCAACGGCCGACACACCGTGGGTGATTGCCAGCAGGCGCGACGGGATGGCGCTGTAGCTCTCGGCCAGGTTGGCGTAGTTGCGGTACTGACGCAGGGTGGTGGCCCGTTGTACGCCATCGGCGTCGGCCGGCATGCTGAACAGCGCGACCTTGGCCCGTACCAGCGCACGGTAGGCCTTGTAGAAGTTCAGCAGTTCGAGGCCGGCGTAATCGCCGGTGATTTCCAGGTACTGGCTGATGAAGCGCCGCGCCAGCGACTTAAGGCCGCGGTCCTCCAGGTCCATGGCCAGGAACGCCGTATCGGCGTACACATCGGTCAGGCGGAAGGGTTCGTTGAATTCGATGCAGTCGAAAATCACCACCTTGCCGTCGATCAGTGTGGCGTTGCCCAGGTGGATATCGCCATGGCACTCGCGTATGAAACCTTCGGCCTTGCGCGTTTCGAACAGGCCATGCAGTCGATCGAAGTTGCTGCGCGCCCAGGCCTGCAACGCATCGAGCTGCACCAGGTCGGCCTTGTCGCTGAGGAACGGGCGAATCTGTTCGAAGTTCTGTTCAACCGGGGCCATCACGCTGTCGGGCGTGCCCAGTGGGTGTTCGACAGCCACTTTCGGTGCGGCCAGGTGGAACTGGGCGATCTGGCGGGCCATCTGGTCGATATGCGCAGCGGTCAGTTCGCCATTGGCCTGCAGCGTGCTGAGCATCTGGTTCTGGGGGAACTGGCGCATTTTCAGCGCGTACTCGATCGGCGCGCCGTCACCTCCCAACTGCGGGGCCTCGACGCTGCCGGTGATGGGCAGTACTTCCAGGTACAGGTCGTCGGTCAGGCGCTGGTTGAGGCGCAGTTCTTCGGCGCAGAAATGCGCGCGACCCGACAGCTCGGTGAAGTCCAGGAAGCCGAAGTTCATCGGTTTCTTGATCTTGTAGGCGTATTCGCCCGTGAGCAGCACCCAGGAAATGTGCGTCTCGATGACCTGGAATTCCTTTACAGGGTGCGCAAACAGGGCCGGGTTTTGCAGGGCGGCGATCAAGGCTTGGCTCACGGTCGATCCTTCTGGGTCGTGGGAGATTCGAATCGACCATTATGGCGGCAAGCGGGGCCGCTGCAAACCGCCGGAGGGCGTCTGTCGACAAGCCATAAAGTGCGTATAATCCGCCGCCATGACTCGTACCCGATCTTCCCGTACCTCTAAAAAACGCCCTTCTGGCCGCGCGCGCGCCTGGTTGGGCTGGGCCCTCAAGCTCAGCCTGGTCGGCCTTGTGGTGCTGGCCGGCTTTGCGGTTTACCTTGATGCCGTGGTCCAGGAGAAATTCTCCGGCAAACGCTGGACCATCCCGGCCAAGGTCTACGCACGCCCGCTCGAGCTGTTCGTCGGGCAGAAGCTGAGCAAGAACGACTTCCTGATCGAGCTCGATGCCCTGGGCTATCGCCGCGAAAGCGTGGCCAACGGCCCGGGCGCAGCCTCGGTCAATGGCAACACCATCGACCTCAATACCCGCGGCTTCCAGTTCTATGAAGGCATGGAAAAAGCCCAGGGCGTGCGCGTACGCTTCTCGGGCGACTACGTTGCCGGCCTGAGCGGTACCAATGGCTCGAAGCTCGACGTGGTGCGCCTGGAGCCGCTGCTGATCGGCGGCATCTACCCGAAGAACCTCGAAGACCGCATCCTGATCAAGCTCGATCAGGCGCCGCCCTATCTGCTCGAAACCCTGGTGGCGGTGGAAGACCGTGACTTCTATCACCACTTCGGGGTGTCGCCCAAGTCGATTGCGCGGGCCATATGGGTCAACACCTCGTCCGGCGCCATGCGCCAGGGCGGCAGTACCCTGACCCAGCAGTTGGTCAAGAACTTCTACCTGACCAACGAGCGCAGCCTCAGCCGCAAGCTCAACGAAGCGATGATGGCGCTGCTGCTCGAAGCCCACTACAGCAAGCGCGACATCCTCGAGGCGTACCTCAACGAGGTGTTCGTGGGCCAGGATGGCCAGCGTGCGGTGCACGGTTTCGGCCTGGCCAGTCAGTTCTTCTTCAGCCAGCCGCTGTCCGAGCTCAAGCTGCACCAGGTGGCGCTGCTGGTGGGCATGGTCAAGGGGCCGTCCTACTACAATCCGCGTCGTTCCCCGGAACGCGCGCTGACGCGTCGCAACCTGGTGCTCGACCTGCTGGCCGAGCAGGGCGTGGCGACCCCCGAAGCGGTCGAGGCCGCGAAGAAAATGCCACTGGGTGTGACCAAGCGCGGCAGCCTGGCGGACAGCTCGTTCCCCGGCTTCCTCGATCTGGTCAAGCGCCAGTTGCGCCAGGACTACCGTGACGAAGACTTGACCGAGGAGGGGCTGCGTATCTTCACCAGCTTCGACCCGATCCTGCAGATGAAGTCCGAAGCGGCGATGAACGAAACCTTCAAGCGCCTCAGCGGGCGCAAGGGGGCGGACGAAGTCGAGGCGGCGATGGTGGTGACCAACCCGGAAACCGGGGAGGTGCAGGCGCTGATCGGCAGCCGCCAGGCCGGGTTTGCCGGATTCAACCGTGCCATCGACGCCGTGCGTCCCATCGGCTCGCTGGTCAAGCCGGCGGTGTACCTGACCGCGCTGGAAAAACCGAGCCAGTTCACCCTCACCAGCTGGGTGCAGGATGAACCCTTCTCGGTGAAGGGCGCCGACGGCCAGGTGTGGAAGCCGCAGAACTACGACCGGCGCGCCCATGGCACGATCTTCCTGTACCAGGGGCTGGCCAATTCCTACAATCTGTCGACCGCCAAGCTTGGCCTGGAAGTGGGCGTGCCCAACGTGCTCAAGACCATTGGCCGCCTGGGTGTCAACGTCGACTGGCCGGCCTTCCCGTCGATGCTGCTGGGTGCCGGGGGCATGTCGCCGGTGCAGGTTGCGACCATGTACCAGACCCTGGCCAATGGCGGCTTCAACACGCCGATGCGAGGCATCCGCAGCGTGCTGACCGCCGAGGGCGAGCCGCTCAAGCGCTACCCGTTCCAGATCCAGCAGACGTTCGACCCGGGGTCCATCTATCTGGTGCAGAACGCCATGCAGCGGGTGATGCGTGAAGGTACCGGGCGCTCGGTTTACAGTGTATTGCCCAGTTCGTTGAACCTGGCCGGCAAGACCGGTACCAGCAACGATTCGCGTGACAGCTGGTTCGCAGGGTTCAGCCAGGACCTGCTGGCAGTGGTGTGGCTGGGTCGCGATGACAACGGCAAGACACCGTTCACCGGCGCCACCGGCGCGTTGCAGGTCTGGACCAGCTTCATGCGCAAGGCCGACCCGCTGCCGCTGGACATGCCACAGCCTGACAACGTGGTGCAGGCCTGGGTCGATCCGCATACCGGCCAAGGTTCCGATGCCAGCTGCCCGGGCGCGGTACAGATGCCGTATATTCGCGGCAGTGAGCCAGTGGCCGGCGCCGCCTGTGGCGGCGAGCAGGCACCTGCCGAGTCCGTGATGGACTGGGTCAAGGGCTGGATGAATTAAGCCAAAGCACAGCAAAGAGGGTGTGACGTGAACAAGTGGTTGTTTCCTGCCTTGACGGCACTGGCTTTGCTTACAGGTTGCGCCAGCGTGCAGCGTGGCTCGATCCCCGTAGTGGATTCAGGGACGCGGGTTTCCAACAGCGAGCGAGTGTCGGCCAACCGTGCCGGCGCTGCCGTGAACACCGGTACTCGCCAGGCGCAGGCGATGCCGCAGGATTCCGGGGTGACGGTGATGGTGCCCCAGGGCGCCGGCTCCGAGCCGATCCAGACCTTTGCGGCGCCTACCGGGCCAGCGTCGATCGACACCGGGCCGATTACCCCAGGCCCGCAGAATTCGGCGCCGTTCCCGAGCACCAGCAGCGGTGGCTACAGCGCACCGAGCGCACCCACCGGCATTCCCAGTTCGAACGCCGGCAGCGGCGGCCTCTCGGCTGACGAACAGCTCGATGGCCCGGTGCTGGCGCTGTTGACCACGGCGCAGACGCAGCAGACCGGGGGCGATCTCAACGGCGCCTCGTCCAGCCTTGAGCGTGCCCAGCGCATTGCCCCGCGTGAACCGCAGGTACTCTACCGTCTGGCCCAGGTGCGACTGGCCCAGGGCGATGCGGCGCAGTCCGAACAGCTGGCGCGACGTGCCCTGACCTACGCCAACGGTCGCCCCGATCTGCAGGCCGGCCTGTGGGACATCATCGCCCAGGCGCGCGACAAGCAGGGTGACGCCGCCGGCGCCGCGCTGGCTCGCCAGAAAGCCAAGGTCAGCCTGTAATGGAGGCTCGCATCCTGGCGATTGCAGACCACCTGCTGCTGATAGAGCACGAGCTGCACAGGCAGGGCTGGTGGTCCGCCGAGGCGCCCAGTGCGCAAGCCCTGGCCAGCACCACGCCGTTCGCCGTCGACGCCATGAACTTCGATCAGTGGCTGCAGTGGATCTTTCTGCCGAAGATGAAACAGATACTCGAAAACGGTGCGCCGCTGCCCAGTGCCTCGGGCATCCTGGTGATGGCTGAAACGGTGTACGTGGATCGGCCGCAAGAAAGTCGCGAGTTGCGTCGTCTATTAGCAGAGTTTGACCAATTGATCAGTGCTTCTGCCTGAATTTCCCTATTTTCACCCTAAGAGCCGCAGATTGTGGCTCTTTTTGTTTCTGAAGTTTGTTTTTCTGCTGCTGTCTTTGTAATTCGTGGTGGCTGCGGATCGTCATTTGGAAAAATTGGCAATAATTTTTCTTGACTTGCAGACGCAGAATCAGAAGAATCCAGTTTCCGCTGTAGAGGGACTGCCAGAAGCAGACCCGCTAAGCAGATCATGAGGCGCACACCCGCGCCGACCTGTTACACCCCGCAACGCGTTACCTCGCGCTGGGTGGGAAAACCCCGCAACACTTTGGGGCGCTCCCAATACTTGCTCAGTCAGTGCTGACGTAGTCGGCGATTTCGTCGCTCATGCTCTGCTTGGCAGTAAACCTATTAAGACCCGTCCTGCCTGGACGGTATTCTGGCGTTTTAGAGGTGAACAACGTGGAGCTTTTATCTGGCGCTGAAATGGTCGTCCGCTTTTTGCGTGACGAAGGCGTTAAGCACATCTACGGGTACCCTGGCGGTGCTCTCCTGCATGTATACGATGCCCTGTTCAAGGAACCGGAAGTAAGCCACATCCTGGTTCGCCACGAGCAGGCGGCAACCCACATGGCCGACGGCTATGCCCGTGCCACCGGCAAGGCCGGCGTGGTACTGGTGACTTCCGGTCCGGGTGCCACCAATGCCATCACCGGTATTGCCACGGCGTACATGGACTCCATCCCGATGGTCATCCTCTCCGGTCAGGTGCCCAGCACCATGGTCGGTACCGATGCCTTCCAGGAAACCGACATGATCGGTATCTCGCGGCCGATCGTGAAGCACAGCTTCATGATCAAACATGCCTCGGAAATTCCTGAAATCCTGAAAAAAGCCTTCTACCTGGCTGAATCCGGTCGTCCTGGCCCGGTTGTCGTCGATATTCCGAAAGACATGACCAACCCGGCCGAGAAGTTCGAGTACGTCTACCCGAAAAAGGTCAAGCTGCGCTCCTACAGCCCGGCCGTTCGCGGGCACTCGGGTCAGATCCGCAAGGCCGCCGAGATGCTGCTGGCCGCCAAGCGTCCGATCGTCTACTCCGGCGGTGGCGTGATCCTCGGTGGTGGCTCGGCTGCGTTGACCGAGGTCGCGCAACTGCTCAACCTGCCGGTCACCAATACCCTCATGGGGCTGGGTGGCTATCCGGGCACCGACCGTCAGTTCCTGGGCATGCTCGGCATGCACGGCAGCTACACGGCCAACCTGGCGATGCACCATGCCGACGTGATCCTGGCCGTCGGTGCGCGTTTCGACGACCGTGTGGTCAACGGCCCGGCGCGGTTCTGCCCGAATGCCAAGGTCATCCACATCGACATCGACCCGGCATCGATCTCCAAGACCATCAAGGCCGATGTGCCTATCGTCGGTCCGGTCGAGAGCGTGTTGAGCGAAATGCTCGCCACCTTGCGCGAAATCGGCGAGAAGCCTGATCAGGCGGCGATGGATGCCTGGTGGAAACAGATTGCCGAATGGCGTGGCGACGGCATCATGTTCCCGTACAACAAGGGCGATGGCAGCGTCATCAAGCCGCAGACCGTGATCGAAACCCTGTGCGAAGTCACCAAGGGGGATGCGTTCGTCACCTCCGACGTGGGTCAGCACCAGATGTTCGCGGCGCAGTACTACCGCTTCAACAAGCCGAACCGCTGGATCAACTCCGGTGGCCTGGGCACCATGGGCTTCGGTTTCCCGGCGGCCATGGGCGTCAAGCTGAACTTCCCGGACCAGGACGTTGCCTGTGTCACCGGCGAGGGCAGCATCCAGATGAACATTCAGGAGCTCTCTACCTGCCTGCAGTACGACCTGCCGGTAAAGATCGTCAACCTGAACAATGGCGTGTTGGGCATGGTTCGCCAATGGCAGGACATGGCCTACAACAGCCGTCACTCGCACTCCTACATGGAATCGCTGCCTGACTTCGTCAAGCTGGCCGAAGCCTATGGTCACGTGGGTATTCGCATCACCGACCTGAAGGACCTCAAGCCCAAGCTCGAGGAAGCCTTCGCCATGAAAGACCGGTTGGTGTTCATCGATATCCAGGTCGACAACAGCGAGCACGTCTACCCGATGCAGATCAAAGACGGCTCGATGCGCGATATGTGGCTGAGCAAGACGGAGCGGACCTAATCATGCGGCACATTATTTCCCTGCTGTTGGAAAACGAACCAGGTGCCTTGTCCCGTGTGGTCGGCCTGTTCTCGCAGCGCAACTACAACATCGAAAGCCTGACCGTCGCCCCGACCGAAGACCCGACCCTGTCGCGCCTGACGTTGACCACGGTTGGTCATGACGAGGTGATCGAGCAGATCACCAAGAACCTGAACAAGCTGGTTGAAGTGGTCAAGCTGGTCGACCTGTCGGAAAGCGCGCACATCGAGCGTGAACTGATGCTGGTCAAGATCAAGGCCACGGGTGCGCAGCGTGCCGAGATCAAGCGCACCACCGATATCTATCGTGGACAGATCGTCGACGTCAGCAGCACGGTCTATACCGTGCAGCTGTCGGGCACCAGCGACAAGCTGGACAGCTTCATCCAGTCGATTGGTACCGCGTCCATTCTCGAAACAGTACGCAGTGGTGTCACCGGCATTGCCCGTGGCGACAAAGTGCTCAGCATCTAACTCAAAAAATTAGCGAATGGCCTGAAAGGGCCGAGATAACCAGGGGTATTTTCATGAAAGTTTTCTACGACAAAGACTGCGACCTTTCGATCATCCAGGGCAAGAAAGTTGCCATCATCGGTTACGGTTCCCAGGGCCACGCTCAAGCGTGCAACCTGAAAGACTCCGGTGTGGATGTCACTGTCGGTCTGCGTAAAGGTTCGGCCACCGTTGCCAAAGCCGAAGCCCACGGCCTGAAAGTGGCTGACGTGGCAAGCGCTGTTGCCGGTGCCGACCTGGTCATGATCCTGACCCCGGACGAGTTCCAGTCGCAGCTGTACAAGAACGAAGTCGAGCCGAACATCAAGAAGGGCGCCACCCTGGCCTTCTCCCACGGTTTCGCTATCCACTACAACCAGGTCGTTCCACGTGCTGACCTGGACGTGATCATGATCGCGCCAAAAGCGCCTGGTCACACCGTGCGTTCCGAGTTCGTGAAAGGCGGCGGTATCCCTGACCTGATCGCCATCTACCAGGACGCTTCCGGCAATGCCAAGAACGTTGCCCTGTCCTACGCCGCAGGCGTTGGTGGCGGCCGTACCGGCATCATCGAAACCACCTTCAAGGACGAGACCGAAACCGACCTGTTCGGCGAGCAGGCCGTTCTGTGCGGCGGTACCGTCGAGCTGGTCAAGGCCGGCTTTGAAACCCTGGTTGAAGCGGGCTACGCGCCAGAAATGGCCTACTTCGAGTGCCTGCACGAACTGAAGCTGATCGTTGACCTCATGTACGAAGGCGGTATCGCCAACATGAACTACTCGATCTCCAACAACGCCGAATACGGCGAGTACGTGACCGGCCCTGAAGTCATCAACGCCGAATCCCGTCAGGCCATGCGCAATGCCCTGAAACGCATTCAGGACGGCGAATACGCCAAGATGTTCATCAGCGAAGGCGCTACCGGCTATCCTTCGATGACCGCCAAGCGTCGCAACAACGCTGCCCACGGTATCGAAGTCATCGGCGAGCAACTGCGCTCGATGATGCCTTGGATCGCAGCGAACAAAATCGTCGACAAGGCCAAGAACTGATCTTGATCTGATGCGATGAAAACGCGGCTTCGGCCGCGTTTTTTCGTTTAGGCAGTCAGCTTCTGGTATAAAGCTTCATCGTTTGCCGGCGAACCCTCGTCGCAGACGTCTGTCGAAACTTTCCAAACCGTTGCAAGGTAATGTCCATGAGCGAACGTCCCGAAGAGCCGAACAAGGCCTCTGACGCCGAAAGCCTGCTACCGATCGATGAGCATGTTGAAGAAGGGCATGACGCCGAAGGACGCAAGGTACGGCATCGCGGCATCTATCTGCTGCCCAACCTGTTCACCACTGCGAACCTGTTCGCCGGTTTCTATTCGATCATCAACTCCATGAGTGCGCAGAGCGCCCTGAGTGCCGGTGATCCGCGCGAAGCGAGCAAGTACTTCGCTTTCGCTGCCATCGCGATCTTCGTCGCCATGGTGCTCGATGGTCTGGACGGGCGTGTTGCCCGCATGACCAACACCCAGAGCGCCTTCGGCGCCGAGTACGACTCGTTGTCCGACATGGTCGCCTTTGGCGTGGCCCCGGCGTTGCTGGCCTTCGGCTGGGCGCTGGGTGACATGGGCAAGGTCGGCTGGATGGTCGCCTTCATCTATGTGGCGGGTGCGGCATTGCGCCTGGCACGCTTCAATACCCAGGTCGGCAAGGCCGACAAGCGCTACTTCATCGGCCTGGCCAGCCCGGCGGCAGCCGGCGTGGTTGCGGGTACGGTGTGGGCGTTCAGCGACTATGGCATCCAGGGTTCCAAGCTCTCGTTCCTGGTGGCGCTGCTGGTGGCGGCTGCCGGCATGCTGATGGTCAGCAACATCAAGTACAACAGCTTCAAGGAGCTGGACCTAAAGGGGCGGGTGCCGTTTGTGGCGATCCTTGTGGTGGTGCTGGTGTTCGCGGTGGTGTTCAGCGATCCGCCACGCATTCTGCTGCTGATTTTCCTCGCGTATGCCGCGTCGGGTCCTATCCAGTACCTGTTGCGTTCGCGTCGCAAGAAAACCACCGAGCAGTGATGTAATTTCCCCAAGGCTCCGTAGTCTACTGGTGCATCAGCTCACCGGTTCTACGGAGTCTTTATGCTTATCAAGCTGTCCCGGCCTTCCGACTGCAAAGAATCGGAAATCACGCCTGAGTCCCTCTATCTCTCCCGACGCGCTCTGCTGGGTGGCACTGCGGCTGCATTGGCGGTCGGCAGCTTGCCGCGCTGGGCCGCTGCCGCCGAGGTTTCGCAGTATGCGGACGTCGACGCCGGTGCTGCCCCCAACTGGTTTGCCGAAAAACTGCCGGGCACCCAATGGCAGGCGGTAACGGTCAAGGGTGAAGCGATCACGCCGTTCAAGGATGCGACGCACTACAACAACTTCTACGAGTTCGGAACCGACAAGGGCGACCCTGCTGCCAATGCGGGTGCGCTGCCGACTTCGCCATGGACGGTGGTGGTGGATGGCGAGGTCGGTAAGCCGGGCCGCTATGCGCTCGAAGACTTCATGAAGCCTTATCAGTTGCAAGAGCGCATCTACCGGCTGCGTTGTGTGGAGGCCTGGTCGATGGTGATCCCCTGGTTGGGGTTTCCGATTTCGGCATTGCTCAAGCAGGTGGAGCCGACCTCCAAGGCTCGGTACATCCGCTTCGAAACCCTGCAGGATCCAAGGCACATGCCCGGGCAGCGTTCGGGCTTCGCCCTGATCGACTGGCCCTATGTGGAAGGGCTGCGACTGGATGAGGCGATGAACCCGCTGGCCATCCTGGCGGTGGGCATGTATGGCCGCGAACTGCCCAACCAGAACGGTGCGCCGCTGCGCCTTGTGGTGCCGTGGAAGTATGGGTTCAAGAGCATCAAGTCCATCGTGCGTATCAGCCTGGTCGAGCAGCAGCCGCGCACCACCTGGCAGAACATCGCGCCTGAAGAGTACGGGTTCTATGCCAACGTGAACCCCACGGTGGACCACCCGCGCTGGACCCAGGCCCGTGAGCGCAGGCTGCCCAGCGGCCTGTTCAGCCCCAACGTTCGCGATACGCAGATGTTCAACGGCTATGCAGACGAAGTGGCTTCTTTATATAGCGGCCTGGACCTGCGGAAGAACTACTGATGCGCTATCCACTGTTTCGTTTCGCGGCCTTTCTGTTGGCTTGTGTCTGGCCGCTGTACTGGCTGGCCCAGGCTGTGCTCGATACGCTGGGCCCCGATCCGGGCAAGGTGCTGGTGGACAGGATGGGGCAGGGTGCTCTGGTCATGCTGCTGGTAACGCTTTGCATGACGCCGTTGCAGAAGCTGACAGGCTGGTCTGGCTGGATCGTGGTGCGCCGGCAGCTCGGCCTGTGGTGCTTTGCCTATGTGCTGATGCACTTGTGTGCCTACCTGTTCTTTATCCTCGGGTTGGACTGGGGGCAGTTGGGCGTCGAGTTGCGCAAGCGCCCTTACATCATTGTTGGGAGTTTGGCGCTTGTCGGGCTGCTGGCACTGGCGGTGACCTCCAACCGCTACAGCCAGCGCCGCTTGGGCGCGCGGTGGAAGAAGCTGCACCGGCTTGTTTACGTGATCCTGGGTCTGGGGCTGCTGCATTTTCTGTGGATAGTTCGGGCAGACCTCAAGGAATGGACGGTGTACGCGGTCATCGGTGGGTTGTTGATGCTGCTGAGAGTGCCTTCTATAGAGAGGCGCATTCCCCGTGTGGGAGGACGCAAGCGTGTATCGGTGACGAAAGTTTCAAATTAG
>NZ_QLAD01000007.1:256225-410989 GCF_024355235.1 Pseudomonas sp. S12(2018) | reverse complement strand
CTAATTTGAAACTTTCGCAAAACAAAGCAAACCAGCCCTTCTCTATATAGAAAGGGCGGCTTACGCCGCCCTCTCTTTATTCAGCCTTCAGACTGATACGTGCAAACGCCTTCTTGCCCGCCTGACACACATGGGTGGAGCCCAGCTCGAAGACGAAGCCACGATCAACGACCTCACCATCGACCTTCACGCTTCCTGCCGCCAGCAGATCACGGGCTGCCGCCGAGTTCTTGACCAGGCCCGCCTTGTTCAGCACAGCAGAAATCGGCATGGCCTCGGCAGCCAGCACGTCGATCTGCGGCAGGTCCTCCGGCAGCTCGCCATCCTTCATGCGATTACCCGCTGCGCGATGGGCATTGGCCGCAGCCTCCTCACCATGGAAGCGGGCCACGATCTCTTCAGCCAGCTTGATCTTGATATCCCGCGGGTTGGCACCAGCAGCCACTTCAGCACGGAACCCATCGATCTCTTCCATGGAGCGAAAGCTCAGCAGCTCGAAGTAACGCCACATCAACGTATCAGGGATCGACACCAGCTTGCTGTACATCACCCCTGGCGCTTCCTGGATACCTACATAGTTACCCAGCGACTTGGACATCTTCTTCACGCCATCCAGCCCTTCGAGCAACGGCATGGTGACGATGTTCTGCGCCTCCTGGCCGTAGCCACGCTGCAGCTCGCGCCCCATCAGCAGGTTGAACTTCTGGTCGGTACCGCCCAGCTCGACATCGGCCTTCAGCGCCACCGAGTCATAGCCCTGCACAAGCGGATAGAGGAACTCGTGAATCGCGATCGGCTGGTTGCTGGTATAGCGCTTGTCGAAGTCGTCGCGCTCGAGCATGCGCGCCACAGTGTACTGTGAAGCCAGGCGAATGAAGTCGGCCGGGGTCAGCGCGTCCATCCAGGTAGAGTTGAACGCGACCTCGGTCTTGGCCGGATCAAGAATCTTGAACACCTGCTGCTTGTAGGTCTCGGCGTTCTCCAGCACCTGCTCGCGGGTCAGCGGCGGGCGCGTGGCGCTCTTGCCGCTCGGGTCACCGATCATGCCGGTGAAGTCGCCAATCAGGAAGATCACCTGATGCCCCAGCTCCTGGAACTGGCGCAGCTTGTTAATAAGGACGGTGTGCCCCAGGTGCAGATCCGGCGCAGTCGGGTCGAAACCCGCCTTGATCCGCAGCGGTTGCCCGCGCTTGAGCTTCTCGACCAGTTCGGCCTCGACCAGTACCTCTTCCGCACCACGCTTGATCAGCGCTAGCTGCTCTTCAACCGACTTCATAACAGACCCGCAAGGCTCAGATTCAAAGGGCCCCAACCATACAAGATCAGCCATCAAATACAAGTTTTTGCCCCGGATGTGACCGCACACCCGACTGATGACGTCTGCGCGCTTGCGCTGAAGGGGATTTGGTTATATTTTATACAGTTATTTCATCTTCATCATGTCATTCATCTTTTCCAATCCATCTTTTTCAAAGTCAATCTACCTATGACCAACGAACCGACTAAAGCGCCTCCGCTTTATCCGAAGAGCCACCTGTTGGCCGCCAGCGGTATCGCCGCCCTGCTCAGCCTGGCCTTGCTGGTGTTCCCCTCCAGCGAGGTCGAAGCCAAGAAAACCACCCTTAACCTCGAGCTGGAATCCCCTGCCGAGCAGCTGAAGCAACAGGAAACCACCCAGGCCGACGTCCGCGAAGAAACCACCGCCTCGCCGTTCGCCCAGATTGACACTGCTCCCGCGCCCACCGAAGAAACCGCCAAGACCGAACCCACCCCAACTGCCGAACCCGCCAAGGATCCAAGCCACCGCGAAGTCACCGTGGCCCGTGGCGACACCCTGTCGACACTGTTCGCCAAGGTCGGCCTGCCGGCCAATGTGGTGCACGAGGTGCTTGCCAGCAACAAGCAGGCCAAGCAATTCAGCCAGCTCAAGCATGGCCAGGTACTGGAAATCGAACTGGACAAGGAGGGCCAACTGGCCAGCCTGCATAGCAAGGTCAGCGATCTTGAGACCATCCGCCTGACCAAGGGCGACAAGGGCTATGCCTTCAACCGTGAAATCACCAAGCCAGTGGTTCGCTCGGCCTACGTGCACGGCGTCATCAAGAGTTCGCTGTCGGCTTCCGCGCAGCGTGCCGGCCTGAACCATTCGCTGACCATGGACATGGCCCGCATCTTCGGCTACGACATCGACTTCGCCCAGGACATCCGCCAGGGTGACGAATTCGACGTGATCTACGAACAGAAAGTGGTCAATGGCAAGGTGGTCGGCAACGGCAACATCCTGTCGGCACGCTTCACCAACCGCGGCAAGAGCTTCACTGCGGTGCGCTATACCAACAAGCAGGGCAACACCAGCTACTACACCGCCGACGGCAATAGCATGCGCAAGGCGTTCATTCGTACCCCGGTGGACTTCGCTCGCATCAGCTCGCGCTTCTCGGCAGGTCGCAAGCACCCTATCCTGAACAAGATCCGCGCCCACAAGGGCGTCGACTATGCAGCGCCGCGCGGCACTCCGATCAAGGCCGCCGGTGACGGCAAGGTACTGCTGGCCGGTCGTCGTGGAGGCTATGGCAACACCGTGATCATCAAGCACGGCAATACCTACCAGACCCTGTACGGGCACATGCAGGGCTTCGCCAAGGGCATCAAGACCGGCGGCACGGTCAAGCAGGGCCAGGTGATCGGCTACATCGGCACCACGGGGCTGTCCACCGGGCCGCACCTGCACTACGAGTTCCAGGTCAATGGCGTGCACGTCGACCCGCTCGGACAGAAGCTGCCAATGGCCGATCCGATCGCCAAGGCTGAACGCCAGCGCTTCCTGCAGCAAAGCCAGCCGCTGATGGCGCGCATGGAACAAGAGAAGGCCACCATGCTGGCCTCGGCCAAGCGCTAAGCCATGGCCCTGTATCTGGGAGTGATGTCCGGCACCAGCCTCGATGGCCTGGACATCGCCTTGATCAGACAGGAGCAGCGTCTCACGCTGCTCGCTACCCATTACATTCCGATGCCCCAGGCGCTGCGCGACGACTTGCTCGCGCTGTGCGCCAGCGGCCCCGACGAAATTGCCCGCGCCGCCCTGGCCGAGGCTGCCTGGGTGAGACTGGCCGCCAAGGGCATTCAGCAATTGCTGGCCGAACAGCACCTGCAGCCTGCAGATATCCGCGCTATTGGCAGCCACGGACAGACCATTCGCCACGAGCCTGCCCAGGGCTTCACCGTGCAGATCGGAAACCCGGCGCTGCTGGCAGAGCTGACCGGGATTACAGTGGTCAGCGATTTTCGCCGCCGCGACGTGGCTGCCGGCGGCCAGGGGGCCCCCTTGGTGCCGGCCTTTCACGAAGCGCTGTTCGACAATCAGGGCGAGCGCCTGGCAGTACTCAACGTCGGCGGCTTCAGCAACCTGAGCCTGATCGAGACCGGCAAGCCGGTCAGCGGCTTCGACTGTGGCCCCGGCAACGTATTGCTGGATGCCTGGATCAACGAGAAACAAGGTCACGGCTATGATGCCGACGGCGCCTGGGCGGCCACAGGCCACGTCATCCCCGGGCTGCTCGCCAGCCTGCTCAGCGATCCGTTCTTTGCCGGCACCGGTCCCAAGAGTACCGGCCGCGAGGTGTTCAACCTGACATGGCTGCGCAAGCACCTGGCCGGCCAGCCTCCCGGCAGCGATGCCGACGTGCAGGCCACCCTGCTCGAACTTACCGCCCATAGCATCGTCAGCTCGCTGCAGGCGGCGCAGACAGCCACCCAGGCGCTGCTGGTCTGTGGCGGCGGCGCCCACAACGGCACACTGATGAAGCGTCTGGCCTGCCTGCTGCCCAACGCCCGGGTCAGCAGCACTGCCATCAACGGCGTCGATCCAGACTGGGTGGAAGCCATGGCCTTCGCCTGGCTGGCACACTGCTGCCTGGAGGGCATCGCCGCCAACCGCCCCAGTGTTACTGGCGCCAAGGGCCTGCGCGTTCTGGGCGCGATCTACCCCGCCTGAACGCACACAGCAAAACGCCGCGCAGAGGCGCGGCGTCAGCAGTACTGCCTGTAACTCAGATCGAGAACGAAGAGCCGCAACCGCAGGTGGTGGTGGCGTTCGGGTTCTTGATGACGAAACGCGAACCTTCCAGACCTTCCTGGTAGTCCACTTCCGCGCCCGCCAGGTACTGGAAGCTCATCGGGTCGACCACCAGGGCAACACCCTCGCGCTCGACGATGGTGTCGTCTTCAGCCACATCTTCGTCGAAGGTGAAGCCGTACTGGAAGCCCGAGCAACCGCCACCGGTCACGAACACGCGCAATTTGAGGCGATCATTGCCCTCTTCATCGACCAGGGTCTTCACCTTGTGCGCGGCACCCTGCGTGAATTGCAAAATCGTGGGGGTGAAGGATTCGACGCTCATGCTGACTTTCTCCCGGCGCTGTTGCCGCCTTAATGCGTGATGACGCGCATTATCCGCTTCTCCGAGAAAATCGGTCAACAATAGAAGCAGCGGCAGGCCGCAAGCGACAAGCGGCAAATGCCGCCCTATGCCCGCTTGCAGCCTGCCGGTTGCGCCTTAAGGCAGCAGCCCGGCGTGGGACAGGCCCATACGCTCGTCCAGACCGAACAGAATGTTCAGGTTCTGTACCGCCTGGCCCGAGGCCCCCTTCACGAGGTTGTCGATTACCGACAACACCACCACCAGATCGCCCCCTTGCGGGCGATGCACGGCAATGCGGCATACGTTGGCCCCGCGCACGCTGCGGGTTTCCGGGTGGCTGCCGGCTGGCATCACGTCGACGAACGGCTCATTGGCGTAGCGTTTTTCGAACAGCGCCTGCAGGTCGACCGAGGTGTCGGCGACGGTGGCATACAAGGTCGAATGAATACCGCGGATCATCGGCGTCAGGTGAGGCACGAACGTCAGGCCGACATCACCACCGGCTGCCCGGCGCAGGCCCTGACGGATCTCGGGCAGATGGCGGTGGCCTTTCACCGCGTAGGCTTTCATGCTTTCACCGGCTTCACAGAACAGCGAGCCAACGCTGGCACCGCGGCCCGCACCACTGACCCCAGACTTGCAGTCGGCAATCAGGCGAGAGGCATCAGCAATGCCCGCTTCCAGCAACGGCAGGAACCCCAGCTGGGTCGCGGTGGGGTAGCAACCCGGCACGGCGATCAGGCGGGCGCTGCGGATCTGCTCGCGGTTCACTTCCGGCAGGCCATACACCGCATCCTTGAGCAGCTCTGGCGCGCCGTGGGGCTGGCCGTACCACTGCGCCCACTCATCGGCGTCCTGCAGTCGGAAGTCGGCCGACAGGTCGATGACCTTGGTGCCGGCTGCCAGCAACTCGCCGGCCAGTGCATGGGCCACGCCGTGCGGGGTGGCGAAGAACACCACGTCACAGGCCGCCAGGGTCTTGGTGTCCGGCACGCTGAAAGCCAGGTTGTCGTAGTGGCCACGCAGGTTCGGGTACATCTCGGCCACCGGCAGGCCCGCTTCGGAACGCGAGGTGATGACTGCCACTTCAGCCTGTGGATGCTGTGCCAACAGACGCAGCAGCTCGACACCGGTGTAACCCGTGCCGCCGACGATACCGACCTTGACCATATACCTGCCCCTTTCAACGAACCGACTGGAAAACCACGGATAATATGGGCCCACAGCCTTGGTAACAACCGTTCGGGTGACGCCTGCACACACAAGCCACTACTATCTGACGACCGTGAACCTGAAGGACTACCTAAAAATGCTGTTTCTCTGGATCAAAGCCCTGCACATCGTCAGTGTCGTCTGCTGGTTTGCCGGCCTGTTCTACCTCCCTCGCCTGTTCGTCTATCACGCCCAGAGCCAGGACACCATCAGCCAGGAACGCTTCGTCACCATGGAGCGCAAGCTGTACCGCGGCATCATGGGCCCGGCAATGATCGCGACTTTCGTGTTCGGCATCTGGCTGCTCAGCCTCAACCCCGACTTCCTCAAGCAGGGCTGGATGCACGCCAAGCTGACCCTGATCATTCTGCTGACCGGCTACCATCACATGTGCGGCGCCAACGTGAAGCGCTTCGCGCGCGGCGAAAACACCCGCAGCCATGTGTACTTCCGCTGGTTCAATGAAGTGCCTGTGGTCATCCTGTTGCTCATCGTCATCCTGGTCGTGGTCAAACCGTTCTGATCCTCCACTCCGAGAGCCCGCCATGTCATTGCCCGCCCTGCTTGAACAACGCCTGCGCCTGCCCGTGGTGGTAGCGCCGATGTTCCTGATTTCCAATCCACAGCTGGTCCTGGCCTGCTGCAGCAATGGCGTGGTGGGCAGCTTCCCGGCGCTCAACCAGCGTGACAGTGCCGGCTTCAGGGCCTGGCTGGAGCAGATAGAGGCGGGCCTGGCCGGGCTCGACAACCCCGCGCCCTATGCGGTGAACCTCATCGTGCACCCCAGCAACCCGCGCCTGCAGGCCGATCTTGCGATCTGCATCGAGCACCGCGTGCCCATCGTCATCACCAGCCTGGGTGCGGCAAAGGAAGTGGTCGATGCCGTCCACGGCTATGGCGGCCTGGTGTTCCATGACGTCACCACCCGGCGCCATGCCGAGAAAGCCGCCGAGGCCGGCGTGGACGGCCTGATCGCCGTGGCGGCGGGAGCCGGTGGTCACGCCGGTACGTGGAGTCCTTTTGCCCTGATTGCCGAAATTCGCCAGTTCTTCGACAAGACGCTGCTGCTGGCAGGCTGCCTGAACAGCGGTCACGAAGTTCTGGCCGCGCAACTGCTGGGCGCGGATCTCGCGTACATGGGCACCCACTTCATTGGCAGTACCGAAAGCCAGGCGCCTGACGCCTACAAACAAATGCTGCTGGATGCCAAGGCAGCCGATATCATCCACACCGCCGCAGTGTCCGGGGTGCCGGCCAGCTTCATGCGCCAGAGCCTGGAAAACGCCGGGTTCGACCTCAACGCTCTGGGCAAGTCGGGCGAAAGCCGGCTCAAGCCACTGGATGACGAGGCCAAGGCCTGGAAGACCGTATGGTCCGCCGGCCAGGGCGTCGGCGCCATCGACAGCCTGGGCACGGTTGATCAACTGATCGCTCGACTCGACCACGAATATCGCCAGGCCCAGGCCGCGGCGATCCAGCTGGGCCAGCACCGGCCTGGCTGAACCACTCTCAACGGCAAAGGAAGCCCGATGCGCGACACCTACATCAACCCCCTTCAACTGAACAACGAAAAGCTCAGGGTCATGAGCGTGCGCGGCCGCATTGGCAGGGTGCGGCTACTGGCCTGGAGCCTGGTGCTGATTGGCGCAGTGTTCGGGACAGTGCTGCTGGTTGCACTGATGTCCTCGCTCTCCAAAGACCTGGCCGCCGCCATCGTGCCGATGTTGCTGGCCGCCAAGATCTTCAGCCTGGTGTTCATCGCCCGGCGCATGAACGACCTGGGCTTCAATGGCTGGTACAGCCTGTTGACCCTGATCCCCTACTACATCGGCAACCTGGTTTTCCTGGCCCTGCTGTTGATTCCCGGCAACCCCGCCAGCAATCGTTACGGGCCGCCACCGCCCCCCAACACCAAGGCGGTTATCGTGGTGGCCTCGCTGTGGATACCGTTCATGGCGTGGGGTATCTACATGACTGCCCTCAACGGCTGACCGCAGCCTTTACCTGCTCCAGTCTGTAAACTAGGCGCCAGCCGCACCGCCCCCTGCCGATTGGAGAATTGCATGACCCGTTACGCCATGATCACCGGCGCCTCCAGTGGCCTGGGCCTGGCATTGGCCGAGGCCCTCGCGCGCCGGGGGCGCAACCTGATACTGGTGGCCCGGCAGCGCGATCTGCTGGAAAGCATCGCCCTGGAACTGACCCAGCGCTTCGGCGTGGAAGTGCTACTGCGCGCCTGCGACCTGGGCGAGCCATTGCGCCTGTCCGGCTTTCTGCTGGAGCTCGAGGAAGGCGACAGGCAGATCGACCTGCTGGTCAACTGCGCCGGCATCCGCACCTACGGACACTTCCTGGCCCAGGAATGGGGCGACGAGCAGGACATCATCGAGGTCAACATCCTCGCCCTCACCCGCCTGTGCCATGCGCTGGGCAACGCGATGGCGGTGCAGGGTGGCGGGCAGATCCTCAATGTCGCGTCGCTAGCCGCCTTCGCCCCCGGCCCCTGGATGACCACCTATGCGGCGAGCAAGGCTTATGTGCTGCATTTTTCCGAAGGCCTGCGCGAAGAACTCAAGCAGACTGGTATCAAGGTTTCGGTGTTATGCCCCGGCCCGGTTCGATCGCCGCTGCGGCGCATCCCCCGGCTGGACAACGGCAACCGCTGCATGAGCCCCGAGGAAGTGGCCCTGTACACCGTGCGCGCACTGGAAAAGAACCGCGCACTGATCATCCCCGGTCGGCGCAACCGCTGGCTGGCCGCCAGCCCGCGTTGGCTGTCGCGCTGGCTTGCGCGCAAGCTGGCCGGCGCAATCAACCGGGCCTACTGCCCACGCTGAAGCGAATCGGCACTGGGCGAGCAAGCGGCGCCTGAGTACACTCAAGCCCGAACCCCACCATGGAGCAAGCGTTGTGGAAACTCTGTTCACCAAGATCATCAACCGGGAGATTCCGGCCAGGATCATCTACGAGGACGACCAGGTTCTGGCCTTCCACGATATCGCCCCCCAGGCGCCGGTGCACTTTCTGGTCATCCCGAAAAAGCCGATCCGCACCCTCAACGACCTCACCGAAGAAGACAAGGGTCTGGCCGGTCATATCCTGTTCACCGCCCAGCGACTGGCCCGGGAACTGGGTTGCGAGGAAGGTTTCCGCGTGGTGATGAACTGCAACGAGCAGGGTGGACAGACCGTCTACCACATCCACATGCACGTGCTCGGCCAGCGCCAGATGACCTGGCCGCCGGGCTGATCCAACGCAAGCCCTGTCATCTGGATTGGGTTAAACTGTCGGGCACATTCTTGCGGAGGTGCCCGATGGCTACCGAACGTCACTATTCGCCGCTCGACCGCTTGTTGCTGCAGGCCGATACCGCCATGCGCACCTTGCTCCCCTTCAGCGGCCAACCGTCCCGCCCGTCGCCTGCGATCATCCAGCCAGACGCCGACCTGAGCGACGACCAGACCCGCCACGTCGCCGGCCTGATGCGCATCAACCACACCGGTGAAGTCTGTGCCCAGGCGCTGTACCAGGGCCAGGCCCTGACTGCCAAGCTGCCGCAGGTACGCAAGGCCATGGAACATGCCGCCGAGGAAGAAATCGACCACCTGGCCTGGTGCGAGCAACGCATCCGCCAACTGGGCAGCCACCCGAGCGTTCTCAACCCGCTGTTCTATGGCATGTCGTTCGGCATCGGCGCTGTCGCCGGCCTGATCAGCGACAAGGTCAGCCTCGGTTTCGTCGCGGCCACCGAGCACCAGGTGTGCAAGCACCTGGACGAGCACCTGGAACAGATCCCGGCCGAGGACGAAAAGTCCCGCGCAATCCTCGAACAGATGCGCGTTGATGAAGAGCAGCACGCCGAGTCGGCACTGGATGCCGGCGGCTTTCGCTTCCCCGCACCGGTCAAGTTCGGCATGAGCCTGATGGCCAAGGTCATGACCAAGAGCACCTATCGAATCTGATGGAACACTTCGATGCCAGGGACCTGGCCCGCGCCGTCGATGCCGGCGTACTGAACCCGGGCCAGGACAAGGCCCTGCTTGAATTCCTCAAGCGCCAGCCCGCACAACGGCCCAGTTTCCAGCTGGCCCATGTCGCGTTCTACTTCGGCGCCCTGCTGATCATGGGGGCCATGGGCTGGCTGCTGAGCGAGGCCTGGATGCGCATCGGCGACAGCGCACTGTTGCTGATCGCGTTGGCCTACATGGCGGTGTTGACTGGCGGTGGCCTGGCACTTCAGCGCCGCGGCCAGCGTATTCCTGCCGGTCTGCTGGCAGCGGTGGCGGTCAGCATCGTACCGCTGGCGGTGTTCGCCCTCGAGCGCCTTACCGGCTTCTGGCCCCTGGACGATACCCAGACTCACTACCACAGCTACTACACCTACGTGCAGGGCGGCTGGCTGCTGATGGAAGCGGCCACCGTGATCGCCGGCCTGCTGATGCTGCGCCTGATCCCCTTCCCGTTCATCGTGATGCCCATCGCCGTGGCGCTGTGGTTCATGTCGATGGACCTGACCGAGTGGATCTACGGCGAGCCGTTCAACTGGGCGCAACGCCAGAAGGTTTCGCTATGGTTCGGCCTCGGTCTGTTGCTGGTGTTCCTCGGCATCGATGGCCGAACCCGCGAGGACTATGCGTTCTGGGGTTATCTGGCCGGGCTGCTGGCCTTCTGGGGCGGGCTGACCTCGATGGACAGTGACAGCGAGTTCGGCAAGGCGCTGTACTGCCTGATCAACCTGGGGCTGATGGCGGTCGCCGTGCTGCTGCGCCGGCCATTGTTCATGGTGTTCGGGGCCATGGGCGTTTCGGCCTACCTTGGCTACCTGTCGTATGACGTATTCGCCGACTCGCTGCTGTTCCCGGTAGTGCTGAGCATGATCGGCCTGGGGGTCATCGGCCTTGGCCTGCTCTACCAGAAGCATCGCGAACGTCTGAGTACAAACCTTCGCGCACTGCTGCCGAACGGCCTGCTCGACCTGTTGCCGGGGCTTCGTCGATGAGGGTGCGCCTGCTGCTGATTCGAGCGCTGCAAAGCATGGGGTTGGTGCTGGTGGGCTACCTGTTCATCTTGGCGATGACCGCAAGCCTGCGCGAAACGCCCTTCAGCATGTCGCTGCCCTATCTGGGCGATTCCGACAACAGCGCGCTGGATCTGGCGCTGTTCTGTGTACCCGGAATGCTGCTGTTCGTGTTGCTGGGCAGCATCATCCGCCGGCGCCGCGTATTGGGCGGCGTGTTTGCTGCCGTTGCGGCCGTCAGTGCCTGGCTGCTGTGCGAGTTGTTCTCCACCGCGTTCGGCAATACCTGGAGCACAAGCGAAGTACTCGGGCTGCTGGTGCTGAACCTGCACTGGTGGTTGCTGGCGCTGGTACCGGGGCTGATGCTGCTGTTTGCGCTGGAGCGCTTCGCCAGCAAGGCTGGCTCCTACAAGGGAAGCGGCATCCGCCTGTAGCAGCCCGCGTTACCGGCGAATGGCCACGCGACGATCAACCCAGCTCGACAATCTCGTAGGCGTGAGTGATCTCGACCCCGGCGCGCCCCAGCATGATCGATGCCGAGCAGTACTTCTCGGCCGACAACTCCACCGCGCGCTTGACCTGGGCCTCCTTCAGGCCGCGGCCCTTGACCACAAAGCGCAGATGAATCTTTGTGAACACCTTGGGGTCCTCGTCAGCCCGCTCGGCCTCGAGAAACGCCTCGCAGCTCTCTACCGCCTGGCGCGATTTCTTCAGAATGCTCACCACGTCGAAATTGCTGCAGCCACCCAGGCCCAGCAGGAGCATCTCCATCGGCCGCACGCCCAGGTTGCGCCCACCACTCTCGGGTGGACCATCCATGACCACTACATGGCCACTGCCCGATTCGCCAAGAAACATGGCTTCGCCTGCCCACTGGATACGCGCCTTCATCACCCGGATTCCCTTGCTTTGAAAAAGGCTGTCAGCTTAGACCTTGCGCGCACGTGCGAAAAGGCTAAGCGTTCGAGTAAATATGCCGATACACCTACAGGCGTCTGATAAGCTGGCGCCAAACTGCTGGCACCTGCGCCCAGCGGTCGACAAGAATGCCCACGCGTCGCGTCTTTCCAGGATTCAGCCATGGTTGCAACAACCCTTCCAGCCAAGATCAAGAACATCGACAAGTTGCTCGCCCACTGCCAGCGTCGCCGCTTTGCAGCCAAGAACAACATCATCTGCGCTGGTGATCGGGCCGATACCCTGTCGTTCATCGTCAAGGGCTCGGTGACCATCCTGATCGAGGACGAGGAAGGCCGCGAGATGATCATCGCCTACCTCAACAGTGGCGATTTTTTCGGTGAGCTGGGCCTGTTCGAACCCATCGGCAAGGAACACCAGCGCAGCGCCTGGGTACGTGCCAAGACCGAATGCGAAGTGGCTGAAATCAGCTACGAGAAATTCCGTGAACTGGCCCGCCAGGACCAGGACATCCTTTACGCCCTGGGCAGCCAGATGGCCCAGCGCCTGCGCAACACCACGCAGAAGGTCGGCGACCTGGCGTTTTTCGACGTGACCGGTCGGGTGGCCCGCTGCCTGCTGGAGCTGTGCAAGCAGCCCGATGCCATGACCCACCCCGACGGCATGCAGATCAAGATCACCCGCCAGGAAATCGGCCGCATCGTCGGCTGCTCGCGAGAGATGGTCGGCCGCGTGCTCAAGGACCTCGAAGAACGTAACCTGGTGCATGTCAAAGGCAAGACCATGGTGGTCTTCGGCACCCGTTAATCGCGCTCGATCGCCGCGATCACCTGCGAGTAGGCCTGTTCCAGGCGCGCCAGCAGCGGTGCCTGGGGCACCACTTCATGCAGGGCGATATGACTGTCGGCGCGGCAGCGCTGCTCAAGCTCGCAACATTCATTGAAGCGATTGACTGCCGCCACCATCGACTCGCGCTCGTTGTCCAGCAGCAAGGCGCCATGCACCAGCACCACCGGGCGCTTGCCGCCCAGGCCCTGACGCCAGCGCTGCGCCGTGCCGACCAGCTTGCGACCATTGAGGTTGACGTTGTAGCGCCCATCGCAGAACGCCCCCTCGATCTCCCCCACCGACGCCAGCCCGCCCCATTCGCGCAGCACCTCGCAAAGCGGCAGGCACAGCCGCTCGTAGGCCTTCTCGATACGACCGTGATCACCCTCGCTGCGCGGCGCCACATACACCAACGCGATATTGATTGTCGCAGCCGACTGCGGCACTGGCTCACCGCCGGTCTCGCGCAGCAGCACCGGCCAGCCGGCAACGGCCAATTCGGTGCAGGCGGCCTCGAAACCTTCCAGCCGGCTCATGCGCCGCGGCATCACCAGCGCGCGGTCCGTCGGCTGCCAGAACAGCAGGCCATGTTGCTTTTCGCCCTTGCACACAGCCGCCAGCAGGTCCTGCTCGGCCTGCAGGCCCGCCTCCACCGTCACCGCAACAGCTTGTTCAGTCATCACACCCACCTTATCGATACAAAAAAGCCGGCAACGCCGGCTTCAGTGTGGATCAGTCCAGGCCTTGCGCCGGGTTGTGCACCACGCGCTCGGGGAAGAACAGGCGCTGCAGTTCCAGCCCCGGGTGCTCGGCACGC
The DNA here is from genome assembly GCF_024355235.1 of Pseudomonas sp. S12(2018). Taxonomy (NCBI): domain Bacteria; kingdom Pseudomonadati; phylum Pseudomonadota; class Gammaproteobacteria; order Pseudomonadales; family Pseudomonadaceae; genus Pseudomonas; species Pseudomonas sp. S12(2018). Next base: position 397,776 of record NZ_QLAD01000007.1, on the reverse strand, counting down.
ATGAACGCTTCGCCCACCAGGAACGAGTAGACCTCGTTGATCTCCATCAGCTCGACGTCTGCCCGGTTGAAAATGCCACTTTCGGTGATCGCCAGGCGATCACGCGGGATGCGCGGCAGCAGGTCGAGGGTGGTTTCCAGGCTCACCTCGAAGGTGTGCAGGTTGCGGTTGTTCACGCCCACCAGCGGTGTATCCAGGGTTTTCAGCGCACGCTCCAGCTCGTCGCCGTCGTGCACTTCGACCAATACATCCAGCCCTACGCTCTTCGCCGTGGCCGCCAGCTCGGCCATCTTCACGTCATCCAGTGCCGAGACGATCAGCAGCACGCAATCGGCACCCAGCGCACGGGCCTCGACGATCTGATAAGGATCGATCATGAAGTCCTTGCGGATCACCGGCAACGTGCACGCGGCGCGCGCCTGCTGCAGGTATGCATCGGCGCCCTGGAAGTAATCGATATCGGTAAGCACCGACAGGCAGGTGGCCCCGCCCTTTTCATAACTGACGGCAATGTCGGCCGGCACGAAGTCTTCGCGAATCACGCCCTTGCTCGGCGATGCCTTCTTGATCTCGGCGATCACTGCCGGCTGCTTGCGCTTTGCCTGCTCGATCAGCGCATTGGCGAACCCGCGCGGCGCATCGGCGACGGCCGCCAGGCGCTCGAGTTCAGCCAGGCTGACGCGGGCACTGCGCTCGGCCACTTCCTGAACCTTGCGCGCCAGGATGTTTTCCAGAACCGTCGGTACGCTCACTCTTCATTCTCCTGCTTGAATACCGCGGTAAAGGCGCCCAGCTCTTCGAGCTTTTCTCGCGCCAGCCCGGTGTGCAGTGCATCATGGGCCAGCTCGACGCCTTGCTTTAGGCTCATGGCATGGTCGGCGGCATACAGCGCAGCGCCGGCATTGAGCACGATCATTTCTGCCGCCTTCTGACCGTTTTCAGTCTTGCGGCGCCCCAGGGCATCGCGAATCAACTCCAGCGACGCGACCGGGCTGTCTACCGCCAGGCCGTGCAGGCTCTGGCTCTTCATGCCCAGGTCTTCGGGCTCTACCCAGTATTCGGTGATTTCGCCGTTCTTCAGTTCCGCAACGAAGGTCGGCGCGGCCAGGCTGAATTCGTCCAGGCCGTCCTTGGAGTGCACCACCAGCACATGCTTGCTGCCCAGGCGTTGCAGCACCTCGGCCAGCGGCCGGCACAATGCCTGGGTGAACACGCCGACCACCTGGTGCCTGACCCCGGCCGGATTCGTAAGCGGGCCGAGCATGTTGAACAGCGTGCGCAGCCCCAGGTCACGACGCGGGGCGGCGGCATATTTCATCGCCTTGTGGTGGGTCTGGGCGAACATGAAGCCGATACCGACACTGTCGATGCAACGCGCGACCTGCACCGGCGTCAGGTTCAGGTAGATACCGGCGGCCTCGAGCAGGTCGGCGCTGCCGCTCTTGCCCGATACCGCACGGTTGCCGTGCTTGGCCACAGTGCAGCCGGCAGCGGCCACGACAAATGCCGAGGCAGTGGAAACGTTGAAGATATTGGCGCCGTCGCCACCGGTACCGACCACATCGACCACCTGGTCCAGGGTCTGCAGTTGTACCTGGTCAGCCAGCTCGCGCATCACCGATACCGCACCGACGATCTCGTCGATGCTTTCGCTCTTCATGCGCATGCCCATCATGAAGGCGCCGATCTGCGCCTCGCTGCACTGGCCAGTCATGATCTCGCGCATCACATCGCGCATTTCCTCGGTGCTCAGGTCCAGGTGACCGACGATGCGGCCCAGCGCGCTCTTGATATCCATGGTGTCAAATCCTTAACGGCGGCCGCCGGTCTGCTTGAGGAAGTTGGCGAACAGCTCGTGGCCCTGCTCGGTGAGGATCGACTCGGGGTGGAACTGCACCCCTTCGATGTTCAGTGTCTTGTGACGCAGGCCCATGATCTCGTCGACCGAGCCGTCGTCCAGGGTGGTCCAGGCAGTCACTTCCAGGCACTCGGGCAGCGTTTCGCGCTTGACCACCAGGGAATGGTAGCGGGTCACCGTCAACGGGTTGTTCAAGCCTGCGAACACACCCTGGTCGATGTGCGACACGGGGCTGGTCTTGCCGTGCATCACCTGGCGCGCCCGTACCACATCACCGCCAAAGGCCTGGCCGATGGACTGGTGGCCCAGGCACACGCCCAGGATCGGCAGCTTGCCGGCAAAGTGCAGGATGGCTTGGAGCGATACACCGGCCTCGGTCGGGGTGCACGGGCCAGGGGACACCACAATGCGCTCGGGCTGCAGTGCCTCGATCTGGGCGATGGTCAGTTCGTCATTGCGAATGACCTTGACCTCTGCACCCAGCTCGCCGAAGTACTGCACGACGTTGTAGGTGAAGGAGTCGTAGTTGTCGATCATCAGTAACATCTGGGTCAACCTCTTGAGTCTGGCGACTCTGAATTCTGTGTTGCGCCGCAGCGGCGCCCTTCTCAGCTGAGCGGTGTCTGTTCAGCCAAGGCTACCGCGCGGAACATCGCCCGACGCTTGTTGATGGTTTCTTCCCACTCCAGCGCCGGCACCGAGTCGGCGACGATGCCGCCACCGGCCTGCACATGCAGCTCACCGTCCTTGATCACGGCGGTGCGGATGGCAATGGCGGTATCCATGTTGCCGTTCCAGGCCAGGTAGCCGACGGCGCCGCCGTACACGCCACGCTTGACCGGCTCCAGCTCGTCGATGATTTCCATGGCGCGGATCTTCGGCGCCCCCGACAGGGTACCGGCGGGCAGAATGGCGCGCAGCGCGTCCATCGCGCTCAGGCCCTGCTTGAGCTGGCCGGTGACGTTGGACACGATGTGCATCACGTTGGAGTAACGCTCGATCACCATCTTCTCGGTGACCTTGACCGACCCGGTCTCGGAAACGCGACCGGTGTCGTTGCGGCCCAGGTCGATCAGCATCAGGTGCTCGGCGATCTCCTTGGCGTCCGACAGCAGGTCCTGCTCCAGCGCTCGGTCGGCCTCCTCGTTGGCACCACGCGGCCGGGTGCCGGCGATCGGGCGCACGGTGACCAGGTTGTCTTCGACCCGCACCAGCACTTCCGGCGAGCTGCCCACCACATGGAAGTCGCCGAAGTTGAAGAAGTACATGTACGGCGTGGGGTTGAAGCAGCGCAACGCGCGGTACAGGTCGATGGGCGCGGCCTTGAAGTCGATGGACATGCGCTGCGAGGGCACCACCTGCATGCAGTCGCCGGCCAGGATGTACTCCTTGACGGTATCGACGGCGCGTTCGTAGTCGGCCTGGGTGAAGCTTGAACGAAACTCCGGCTCAGCAGCCAGAGGGCCGCCCAGGGCCAGGCCGCGACGCGGGGCGATCGGCTGGCGCAGTTGTTCGAGCAGTTCTTCAAGACGCGCCAGGCCATTTTCGTAGGCGTTTTCCTGGGCGGGGTCGGCCAGCACGATGGCGTGCATCTTGCCGGCCAGGTTGTCGAACACCACCACGGCGTCCGACACCATCAGCAGGATGTCCGGCACGCCCAGCGGATCGGGATTAGGGCACTTGCCCAGACGCTTCTCTACATAGCGCACGCAGTCGTAGCCGAAATACCCCACCAGGCCACCGTTGAAGCGCGGCAGGCCGTCGATGGTCGGTACGTTGTAGCGTTCCTTGAACGTCTCGACGAAGGCCAGCGGGTCTTCGACTTCATGCTGTTCGATCTCGACACCGTCATGGGTGATGCGCACCTGATGGTCATGCACGCGCAACACGGTGCGACATGGCAGGCCGATGATCGAATAACGCCCCCACTTCTCGCCGCCCTGCACCGATTCGAGCAGGTAGGAGTTGGGCTGGTCGGCCAGTTTCAGGTAGATCGACAGCGGCGTGTCGAAGTCGGCCAGGGTTTCGCAGGCCAGGGGAATGCGGTTGTAGCCGGCAGCGGCCAGGCGCAGGAATTCTTCGCGGGTCATGATAGCCTCGTGGCAATGGGGCAATAGGTCGTACAGGCAAACGCGCCGGATCAGGCCGGCCAGAAAAAAGTCAGGCGCGCCAACGCCAACGGGCCAGGGCCTTGATGACTTTCATCCAGAGTTTGCCGGGTGCCACCACGATGGAATCTCTATCAGGGGGGGATTGATCGTCCGACATTAGCTCAGTGGCCGAATCTAAGCAACCAGGCAGCAGCGCGCGCAGGTCATCGATCACCAGCGCGGGCGACTCCTCGCTGATCGGGCGGCCATGGTTGTAGCCGTAGCTGAGCGCCACGCATTGCACCCCTGCCGCCCGGGACGCCAGCACATCACTGCGCGAGTCGCCCACGAACAGCGCCTGGGCCGGCGCCACGTTGGCCATCTGCATCACGAACAGCAGTGCGGCGGGGTCGGGTTTCTTCTGCGGCAGGGTGTCGCCGCCGATGATCCAGCGAAAGTATCGCCCGATCTTCATCTGGTCCAGCAAGGGAGCGACGAAGCGCTCCGGCTTGTTGGTGATCAGGGCCATTTCCACGCCCTGCTTGTGCAGCCACTTGAGGGTGTCACGCACGCCGGGGTAGACCACCGTCAATTCATGGTTGTCGGCATAGGCCTGCATGAACAGCTCGAGCCCGCGCGCGGCCTCATCGTCGTCCACCCCGGCATGCTCGATGCTGCCGGCCAGGGCGCGGCGCACCAGCACCTGCACGCCATTACCGACCCATTCGCGCACGGCGGCGACACCGGCGGGCTGGCGCCCCATTTCGAGCAGCATGTGATCCACGGCGGCCGCCAGGTCCGGCACCGAATCGATCAGGGTGCCATCCAGGTCGAACATCACCAGCTTGGGCAGGCCCCCGGGGAACAGCTGCTCGAAGCCGCTCATGGGCGGGCCAGGGCCAGTTCGGCGTGCATCCTGGCGATCACCTCTTTGTAGTCCGGGGCATTGAAGATCGCCGAGCCGGCCACGAAGGTGTCGGCGCCAGCAGCGGCGATTTCACGGATATTGTTGACGTTGACCCCACCGTCGATCTCCAGGCGGATATCACGCCCGCTGGCATCGATCAGCGCGCGGGCTTCGCGCAGCTTGTCGAGGGTGGCCGGAATGAACTTCTGGCCGCCAAAGCCCGGGTTGACGCTCATGAGCAGGATCATGTCGACCTTGTCCATCACGTACTTGAGCGCATCCAGCGAGGCAGCCGGGTTGAACACAAGGCCCGCCTTGCAGCCGCCGTCACGGATCAGCTGCAGCGAACGATCGACGTGCAGGGTGGCGTCGGGGTGGAAGGTGATGTAGGTGGCGCCGGCTTCGATGAAGTCGCCGATGATGCGGTCCACCGGGGTGACCATCAGGTGTGCGTCGATCGGCGCGGTCACGCCGTACTTGCGCAGGGCGCTGCACACCATCGGACCGATGGTCAGGTTGGGAACGTAGTGGTTGTCCATCACGTCGAAGTGGACGATGTCGGCGCCGGCTTCGAGCACCTTGTCGACTTCTTCGCCCAGGCGGGCAAAGTCGGCTGAGAGGATGGAGGGGGCAATAGCGTAGGGCTGCATGGCGCACCTGTTGGGCAGAATCACGGTGGCGCGCATTGTACCTCAGGCAAACCGTCAGGGGCTGACTGGCATCAAGCCTGGATCAGGATCGGTGGTGCCCACTTCGCCGGCAAGGCCGGCTCCTACAGGAGCCAGCCCTGCCGGCGAAGGGTCGTCTGTTTCAGCCCGGCTGTTGGGTACGCAGCTTCTCGCCACGCCCGCGCAGCCATTCCAGGGTCAGCAACAGCACCACCGAGAACGCGATCAGCAAGGTCGCCGCTGCAGCAATGGTCGGGCTCAGGTTCTCGCGGATACCGCTGAACATCTGGCGTGGCAGCGTGGCCTGCTCCGGCCCGGCGAGGAACAGCGTCACCACCACCTCGTCGAACGATGTCGCGAAGGCGAACAGGGCCCCCGAGATCACACCCGGGGCGATCAGCGGCAGGGTCACCCGGCGGAACGTGGTGACCGGCGAGGCGCCCAGGCTGGCCGCAGCCCGTACCAGGTTGTGGTTGAAGCCTTGCAGGGTGGCCGACACCGTGATGATCACGAACGGTACACCCAGCACCGCATGCACCAGAATCAGCGAGGTGAAGCTGTTGCCCAGGCCCAGCGGGGCGAAGAACAGGTAGCTGGCCACACCGATGATCACCACCGGTACTACCATCGGCGAGATCACCAGCGCCATCACCAGCGATTTGCCGGGGAAGTCGCCACGGGTCAAGCCGATCGAGGCCAGGGTGCCGAACACCATCGCCAGCAGCGTCGCGGCCGGGGCCACGATGATGCTGTTCTTGAGGGCGCGCATCCACTCGGCCGAACCGAAGAAGTCTTGGTACCACTGCAGCGAGAAGCCTTGCAGCGGATACACCAGGAAGCTCCCCGAGTTGAACGACAACGGGATGATCACCAGTACCGGCAACACCAGGAACAGCAGCACCAGCCCGCAAAGGATGCGCAAACTGTAGTACCAGACCCGTTCGACGGGCGACATGTAAGGGCTCAGCATGACAACGCTCCTCAGCTCAGACGCAGGCGGCTTGCGCCAACCAGCCAGCTATAGATCAGGTACAACAGCACGGTGGCCAGCAACAGCAACCCGCCCAGCGCGGTGGCCATGCCCCAGTTGATGCTGGTGTTGGTGTAGAAGGCGACAAAGTAGCTGACCATCTGGTCGTTCGGGCTGCCCAGCAGTGCCGGGGTGATGTAGTAGCCGATCGCCAGGATGAACACCAGCAGGCAACCTGCGCCGACGCCGGCATAGGTCTGCGGCAGGTACACCCGCCAGAAGCTGGCGAACGGATGGCAACCCAGGGAGATCGCCGCACGCATGTAGGTCGGGGAAATGCCCTTCATCACGCTGTAGATCGGCAAAATCATGAACGGCAGCAGAATGTGGACCATCGAGATGTAGACGCCGGTACGGTTGAACACCAGTTCCATCGGCTTGTCGATCAGCCCCAGCGCCATCAGGCCGCTGTTGATCAGCCCCCCGGACTGGAGCAGCACGATCCACGCCGCCACCCGCACCAGGATCGAGGTCCAGAACGGCAGCAACACCAGGATCATCAGCAGGTTGCTCTGCCGGGTCGGCAGGTTGGCCAGCAGGTAGGCCAGCGGGTACGCCAACGCCAGGCAGATGACGGTGATCACCAGGCCCATCCACAGGGTGCGGGCAAAGATGTCGAGGTAGATGGCCTGGTCCGGGGTGGTCGGCGCCAGCTCGCCCAGGTCATCGATACGGTGGTCCACCGAGGCCAGCAGGTAGAACGGCGTCACGCTGCTGGTGTTGCGGCGGATCGCCTGCCAGTAGGCCGGGTCGCCCCAACGCTCGTCCAGCTCCTGCAACGCATCCTTGTAGGATTGCGGCTCGGTCTTGAACGGCAGGGCCCGGGCAGTCTTGGCCAGCAGGCTGCGGTAGCCGGCCAGCTCCATGTTCAGACGCTTGGAAACATCGCCCAGGGTCTGGTTCTTGCGCGATTCGGCGAGGTCTTCGCTGAGGGCCTTGTACACGTCCTCGCCAGGCAGGCTCTTGCCGTCCCATTCAGCCACCGCGGCGACGGTGCGCGGCAAGCCGCCAACCACCTCGGGGTTGCCGACGCTCTTGTACAGCAGCGCGGCGATCGGCACGATGAAAACCAGCAGCAGAAACACTGCCAGCGGTGCGATCAATGCTTTTGCCTTCCAGCGGTTGACGCGTTCAGCACGCGCCAGGCGCTTCTTGAGGTTGGAACCTGCGCCTTCGTTCAGGGGCACTGCGATGGCCATAGCGAACTCCGAAAATCTTGGAAACAAGAGGCGTCAGCACGATGCCGACGCCCCATTGGCACGGCTTACTTGGCCGCCCAGGCGTTGAAGCGTTGTTCCAGCTGCTCGCTGTTGTCAGCCCAGAACACCACGTCGATCTGCACCTGATTGGCGATGTTCTCCGGCGTGGTCGGCATGTCCTTCTTGACCTCATCCGTCAGCAACGCCACGGCCTTGCTGTTGGCCGGACCGTAGGCGATGTTCGAGGAGAACACCTTCTGCTGCTCGGGCTGGATCGAGAAGGCGATGAACTTCTTGGCGTCCTCGAGGTTTTTCGCGCCCTTCGGAATGGCCCAGGCATCGAAGTCGTAGATACCGCCGTTCCATACCACCTTCAGGTTGCTTTCCTTCTGCACCGCAGCGATGCGACCGTTGTAGGCCGAGCTCATCACCACGTCGCCCGAGGCCAGGTACTGCGGCGGCTGTGCACCTGCTTCCCACCACTGGATGTTTGGCTTGAGGGCGTCGAGCTTCTTGAAGGCGCGGTCCTGGCCTTCCTTGGTGCCCAGCACCTTGTAGACGTCTTTAGGTGCCACACCGTCGGCCATCAGCGCGAATTCCAGGGTGTACTTGGCACCCTTGCGCAGGCCGCGCTTGCCCGGGAATTTCTGGGTATCCCAGAAATCCGCCCAGCTGGTGGGCGCAGTCTTGAGTTTGTCGGCGTTGTAGGCCATGACGGTCGACCACACGAAGAAGCCCACGCCACACGGCTGGATGGCGCCGGCCACATAGTCGGACTCATCGCCGAACAGGGCCGGGTCGAGCTGCTCGAACATGCCTTCGTCACAACCGCGGGCCAGTTCCGGCGACTCCACCTCCACCAGGTTCCAGCTCACGCTCTTGGTGTCGACCATGGCCTTGACCTTGGCCATTTCACCGTTGTAGTCGGCGGGGATGATCTTGCCGTTGCCGGCCTTTTCCCACGGCTCGTAGAACGCCTTGACCTGGGCGGCCTTGTTGGCCCCCCCGAATGCGACCACGGTCAGGTCGGCGGCGATGGCCTGGCTTGCTGCGAACAGGCCCAGGGTCAGAGCGGTCAGCTTCAAGTGTTTGTTCATTATTGTTCTCTCCGCGTTGCTGGGATGGGTGAGGCGATCCTCACTGGGCTTCCAGAATAGGATCGAGTGCGCGACCGTGCTCGACCTCCCAGCCCAGTGGCACCACATCGCCCACGGCCAGGGCCGGGTCGAGTTCGGCGATGGGTTGCTTCACGAAGAAGTCCGCCTTGCCGCACACTTCCAGACGCACCCGCACGTGGTCGCCCAGGTAGATGAATTCGGCCACCCGCCCAGAGAAGCGGTTGACGCAGCTTTCGCTGTGACCGTTCAGGCGCACGCGCTCCGGACGGATCGACAGGGTGACCGGCTCGCCCGGCTGGCCGACGTTGACGGCCAGTGCCTCGACCTTCTCGCCACGGGGCAGCGCCACCAGGCAGCGATCGCCGGTCTGGCTGAGCAGGCGCCCGTTGATACGGTTGTTCTCGCCGATGAAGTTGGCCACGAAGGTATTCTTCGGCTCTTCATACAGGGTGCGCGGGTCGGCGATCTGCTGGATCTCGCCCTGGTGGAACACGGCCACGCGGTCGGACATGGTCAGCGCTTCGCCCTGGTCGTGGGTCACGTAGACCACGGTCACGCCCAGACGCTGGTGCAGGTGCTTGATTTCCATCTGCATGTGTTCGCGCAGCTGCTTGTCGAGGGCGCCGAGTGGTTCGTCCATCAGTACCAGTTGCGGTTCGAACACCAGGGCGCGAGCCAGCGCAACACGCTGCTGCTGGCCGCCGGAAAGCTGGCCGGGGTAGCGCTGGGCGAAGGTTTCGAGCTGCACCATGTTCAGCACGCGCTTGACCCGCTCGCTGATGTCGGTCTTGCTCAGGTTGCGCACGCTCAGCGGGAAGGCCAGGTTCTCGGCCACGGTCATGTGCGGGAACAACGCATAGTTCTGGAACACCATGCCGATGTCGCGCTTGTGCGGCGGCACGTTGTTGATCGAACGCCCGTCCAGCAGGATCTCGCCGGCGGTAGGGGTTTCGAACCCTGCCAGCATCATCAGGCTGGTGGTCTTGCCCGAGCCCGAGGGGCCGAGCAGGGTCAGGAACTCGCCTTTGCGAATATCCAGATTCAGGTCTTTGACGATCAGCGACTCGCCGTCGTAGCTCTTCTGCACACCACGGAAGCTGACCAGCACTTCGCCGGTTGCAGCGTTCGAATTCACCTCACTCATACCTGCACCTTCTTGTTGGATGACTGCTGTGACCCAAGACTAGAGAAGGCAGAAGGTGGCGCAAATCGGGGGCGCTGAGAGAATGCCATCAGCCGGATGGAAACTTGCGGGTAGGGATTGCCCTACAAGGGTGGCGTTTTCAGACACGTTGATAGCCGTGCTGCCCCCTTCGCTGGCAAGCCAGCTCCCACAAGATTTGTCGGTACACGCCGAACCTGTGGCGGCTGGCTTGCAAGCGAAGGGATCAACCCGATGTCGTTTTTGGAACACTCACACCAGCTTGTGCTCCATCGCATACTTCACCAGCTCGGCCAGCGAAGTCACATTCAGCTTCTGCATCAGGCGCGCCTTGTGGGTGCTGATGGTCTTGTTGCTCAGCGCCAGCTGCTGGGCAATGTCGTTGACGTTCGCCCCCTGGGCCAACCGTTCGAACACCGAGAACTCGCGCTCCGACAGCATCGAGTGCAGGGGGCGCGAATCCGTCAGCCCCACCTCGAACACCATGCGGTCGGCCAGGTCCGGATCGATGTAGCGCCCGCCCCCCGCCACCCGGCGAATCGCGGTCAGCAGCAGCGCCGGATCACTGTCCTTGGTCGCGTACCCCGCCGCGCCGATCTTCAGCGCCCGCGCCGCCATCTGCGCTTCGTCATGCATCGACAGCACCAGGATCGCCGGCGGCGCGCTCAACGCGCGAATTCGCGGTATCGCCTCCAGCCCGTTCACCCCCGGCATCGAGATATCCAGCAACACCACCTCGCATTCGGTGTGGCGCAAGGCTTCGAGCAACTGCTCGCCATTGCCGGCCTCGCCCACCACCTGCATGTCCTTGGCCAGGCCGATCAACTGCTTGATGCCCTCGCGCACGATGGTGTGGTCTTCGGCAACCAATACTCGAATCACTGTCAACTCCTGTCGTTGTTCAGGGGGATGCGTACGCTCAACGTGGTGCCCTCGCCCGGTTCGCTGTCCAGGCGCATGCTGCCGCCCAGCATCAGCACGCGCTCGCGCATGCCCACCAGGCCGAACGAGGTCGGGCGCTGGTCACTCTGCACGAAACCCACGCCGTCGTCGCTGATGGTCAGGCACAGCATCGCACCGTCCAGGCCCAGGTTGATCTGCACAGTATGCGCGTGGGCGTGGCGCATGACGTTGGTCAGGGCCTCCTGCAGAATGCGGAACAGGCTGGTGGCCTTGGCGTCGCTGAGCGGCGGCAGGTTGTCCGGTACCTCGACCAGGCACGGGATCTGCGTGCGGGCCTCGAAACGCCGGGCCTGCCACTCGATGGCCGAGGCAATGCCGGCATCCAGAATCGGCGGGCGCAAGGCCGTGGCGACGTCGCGCACCAGCTGGAACAGCTGCGCGATCAGGCGCTTCATGCTGCCCAGGCGCTCGTTCAGGCCCGGGTCCAGCCCGGCATAGGCCAGCTCGCACATCGAGGTTTCCAGCTTGAGCACGGTCAGCATCTGCCCGAGCTCATCATGCACCTCGCGGGCGATCCGCGCTTTCTCTTCCTCGCGTACGCTCTCCAGGTGCGCCGACAGTTCGCGCAGCTGCTCCTGGGAGCGCGCCAGTTCCAGCTCGGCGCGCTTGCTCTGGCTGATGTCCCATACCACCCCGTCCCACACCACGCGGCCGTCGCGCAGATTGCGGGTACTGGCCTTGATGTCGGCCCAGCGCTGCTCACCCTGGCGCGTGACGATGCGGCCCTGCCACGACCAGTCCTGGTCGGTGGCCAGCGCCTGGTCCTGCACGCGGTGATAGTCGGCGCGGTCTTCGCTGTGCACCAGGTTGCGCAAGCCCATGTCCGGGTGCTGCAGTTCGATGGGCGAGTAGCCGACCAGGGCCTCGCTGCCTTCGCTGATATAGGGGAACTCCAGGTCGCCGATCGCCGGGTTGCGCTCCAGCCGGAACACCAGCCCCGGCACGTTGCCGGCAATGCCCTTGAGCCGCGCCTCGCTCTCGCGCAGCGCCGCCAGGGCACGGCGGCGCTCGGTGACGTCATTGATGAACACCACCAGGTATTCGGCATCGCGAAAGCGCAAGAAGCTCAACGACACATCCACCGGTACCAGGCTGCCATCGGCGCGCAGGCACTGGGTCTCGAAGCGCTGCGCCGCCTCGTCGCTGGCCCGTGCGCGCTTCCACAGGTCCAGCCAGCGGTCCATGTGCAGGTTGGGCTCGATATCGATCAGCGGGCGATCGTTCAGCGCCCCCGAGGTATAGCCGAGCATGCTTTCGACCGCGCGGTTGGCGTAGCGCACATGGCTGTCCCAATGCACCCACAGGATGCCCACGGTGCTCTGGTCGAGGGAGAACTGGCTCAGGCGCAGCGCCTCTTCGCGGGCCAGGCGCTTGGCGATGTTTTCCCGCGCAGCCAGCAGATTAAGTTCCAACTGCTGTTGCTGGCGCCGCTGCCAGATCACGATGAAGACGCAACTGAAGAACAGCGCCGCGAACAGCAACGCCAGGTTCTGCCAGAACCCCGGTGACTCGCTCAGGCGCGGGTAGCGGGGTTGCAGCCAGCGGTTGTGCAACTGCTCCAGGTCCTTGGCCGGGATGGCCTGCAGGCCGACCTCGATGATGTCGGCCAGTATCGGCCAGTCACGCCGCGAGCCCACCCGCAGCAACTGCGGCAAACCGATGTCGCCCACCACCACCAGATCGCTGAATTCGTTCTCGCGCGACAACCGGCTCAACTGCGCTTCATCCAGCACCGCGTAGCGCACCTGCTCGCTGAGCAACAGCTGCAAGGCCTGGCGCTCGGCCGGCACGCCTTGAAGATTCAGGTTGGAATAGGTCGCGCGCAGATAGTCGGCCAGCGAACTGGGCATGCGCACGGCCACTCGCTCGTTTTCGGCGAGCCGCTCCAGGTCCACTGCCATCGAGCCGTTGCGCGGGCCCACGATCAACTGCGGTACGCGCATGTAGGGGTCGCTGAACAACCAGCGACGCAGGCTGGCCGGGGTCTGGGTCAGCCCTGGCGCCAGGTCGATCTCGCCGCCGGCCAGGGCATGCTCGAGCGCGGCCTGGTCGGGGAAGTTGCGCCACGTCAGGTCCAGGTCCAATGCCCTGCCCAGCCAGTTCATCAGCTCGACGTTGACACCTGACAGCTGCTGCAGGCGCCGGTCGAACTGCGCGAACGGGGCCTGCAACACCAGGCCCACCCGCAAGCTGCGATGCTGGTCGAGCCATTGCTGTTGCGCCGGGTCCAGGCGTACCGCAGCCGGTACGGATGCCTGCTCCGCGTTCGCCATAAAGGGCCAGCACAAGCAGCCGATAAACAACAGGCAGCGCAAACGCATCATCTTGAATCTCGTCAATGAAGGGACCGCCATCGAACATGGCCGTCGTCGACAAATACCATTAGGCTGCCGGTATCACTCTGGCCTGGATCGATCAATGTTCGTACTCAAACGCACGGCGCTTTCGGCGCTATGCCTGTCCTTGATACTACCTTGTACCGCACAAGTTCTGGCGCAGGAAACGCCGGCCGCCGACGCCGATGCCGCGCCGGCCACGCGCCAGGCGCTGCCCGAGCGCAGCCAGGAAGACGCCCAGGCCCTGGAGCGGCAAGTGCCCAAGGACGAGCAGCAAACCCTGCAGGCCGGCAGCGACAGCTTCCTGGCCCTGTGGAAACCTGCCAACACCCCGGCACCCGAAGGCGTGGTGATCATCGTCCCGGGTGCCGGCGAGAGCGCCGACTGGCCACGCACCGTCGGCCCCCTGCGGCGCAAGTTCCCCGATGCAAAGTGGGCCAGTCTGAGCCTGAGCCTGCCGGATCTGCTGGCCGAGAGCCCGGTGGCCCGCAAGGAAACCCCGGCACCGCCCCCGCAACCGGACAAGGACGTGAAGGGCGCACCGGCCAAGGCCACGCCGGCCGATGCCAATGCCAACATCGCCCAGGCCACCGCAGCAGAAACCGAAAACAGCGAAAGCGCCGAAGCGCCCGCCAGTACCGATCCGGCGGCCAGTGAAAAGGCCGACGCCGAGCGCATCTTCGCCCGCCTGGATGCCGCCGTCGCCTACGCACAGCAGCAGAACGCACGCAGCGTGGTGCTGCTGGGCAGCGGCAGCGGTGCCTACTGGTCAGCCCGTTACATCAGCGAACGGCAACCGCCGCAGGTGCAAAAGCTGGTGATGGTCGCTGCGCAGAACCCGGCCCGCGTCGAACACAGCCTCGACAGCCTGGCCGCCACGCTCAAGCTGCCGACCGCCGACTTTTACTATGCCAACCAGGCCGGCGTCAGGCAGGCGGCCGTGAACCGCCTGCAGGCCAGCAAGCGACTCAAGGACAGCAGCTACCACCAGGTCGCCCTGACGGCCATGCCCGGCAACCAGGCTGCCGAGCAGGAGCAACTGTTCCGCCGCATTCGCGGCTGGCTGAGCCCGCAAGCGGTCGACTAGAAGCCGCGCCGCTTGCGTACCACCGCGTAGGCCTGATGCAGGTCACGGGTACGCTCGGTGGCGTCGCGCACCTGCGCCGGGCTCGCGCCGCTACCCACCAGTTTGTCCGGATGATGCCGGCTGAGCAGGCGCCGGTAGGCCTGCTTGACCTGTACAGGCTCGGTCTCGGGTAACACCCCCAGCAAGCGCAGGGCCTCGGGATAGCTGATGCCCTGATTGCCCAGGGCCGCCCGGTGCGGCTCGTAGTCGCTGGCCAGTGCCTGCACCCGGGTCGTCGACCAGCCCAACTGCTGCCCCCACTGCATCAACAGTTCGCGCTCGTGACGCCCTACCCGGCCGTCGGCCCAGACCATGCGCCAGCAGGCACGCAGCAAGCCTTCGGCAGCATGGGGTTGCTGCTTGAGGCGACGCAGGTGCGGATGCAGGCGCTCGCTGCCGCTCTTGCCCCGGTTGAATGCGGCAATCGCGCGCAGACGTGCCGGTTCGCTCATCTCCAGGCGCTGCATTTCCTGACGCGCCTGCTGGATATGTCCGTCGACCACCCGCCCTTCACTCTTGGCCAGGCGCCCAAGCAGCACGAACAGCACTTCGTCGTCGCGCAGCACCGCGCGCCCGCCCAGACGCTCGCGCAGGTGCGCCCAACTGTGCAGTTGCAGACGGCGGTCCATCGCCTGACCGAGCAATGCCCCCAGCAACGCCCCTGGAATGCTGGCGATGGCAAAACCCGCTCCGGCACCAATCACTGTGCTCGGCCACAACATGTCAGCGGCGCTCGGCGAGCAGGCGCTCGACTTCGGCAAGGCGTTCGAGGGTACCCACATCCACCCACTGGCCAGTGAAATGCTCCCCACTGACCAGGCCCTTGGCCATCGCCTGGCGAAACAGCGGTGCCAGCTTGAAGGCGCCGGCCTGGCAACCGTCGAACAGTTCCGGGTGCAGCACGGCGATCCCGCTGTAGGTCAAGGTCGGCGAAACCGCGTCGGCATCCTTGACCTGCCCGGCCTGCAGGCGGAAATCACCTTTGCCGTGATGGCCCGGGTTGTCCACCAGCACCAGGTGCGCCAGCCCGGACAGCGACGCAGGCAGGCGGCTGAAGTCGTACTCGGTCCAGATGTCGCCGTTGATCAGCGCAAAAGGCGCGTCGCCAAGCAGCGGCAGCGCCTTGTAGATCCCGCCACCGGTTTCCAGTGGTTCGCCTTCGGCGGAATAGCGGATGCTCAGGCTAAGTTGCGCGCCATCGCCCAGGTGCTCTTCGATCTGCTGTCCCAGCCAGGCATGATTGATCACCACCTCGGTGAAGCCCGCCCTCGCCAGGGCGCGCAGGTGATACTCGATCAACGGCACGCCGGCCACCGGCACCAGCGGCTTGGGTGTATGCAGGGTCAGCGGGCGCATGCGCTCGCCCTTGCCTGCGGCCAGAATCATCGCCTTCATGCGCGCGCCCCGCCTGCGGCCTGCAGGCTGTCGATCAGTTCGTCCAGCTCGGCCAGCTCGGCCAGCTCAGGGCGGCGGGCGATCACTTCATCTATATAAGCAAAGAACCGCGGCACATCGGCCAGGTAGCGCGGCTTGCCGTCACGGTGGCAGATGCGCGCGAAGATGCCAATCACCTTGAGGTGGCGCTGCACGCCCATCAGGTCGCTGGCACGCTGGAAGTCCTCGAAATCGGCCTGCACCGGTACGCCCAGAGCCTGCGCCCGCTGCCAGTAGTCCTTGAGCCAGCCCTCCACCCGTGCCTGGGGCCAACTGAGGAAGGCGTCCTTGAACAGACAGGTGATGTCGTAGGTCACCGGGCCGTACACCGCATCCTGGAAATCCAGCACGCCCGGGTTGGGCACACTCTGCATCAGGTTGCGCGGCATGTAGTCACGGTGCACCAGCACCTTGGGCTGGGCCAGGGCGCTGTCGATCAGCAGGGTGCTGATGCGTTGCCAGGCCGCCTGCTGCTCATTATTCATCTGCAGGCCCAGTTCACGACCCACGTACCACTCTGGGAACAGCTCCAGCTCGCGGCGCAGCAGGGCCACGTCATAACTGGGCAACGGCGCCTGCATCGGCAGTTGCTGGAAGGCCAGCAGCGCCTGGATGGCATCGTCGAACAGGCCATCGGCGTTGTCGCTGGTGATCACATCGAGGTAGGTGTGGTTGCCCAGATCACTCAGCAGCAGGAAGCCGCGCTCGAGATCCTGAGCGTGAATTTGCGGCACATTGACCTCGGCGCTGGCCAATAAATGAGCAATTTCCACAAAAGGCCGGCAGTTTTCCTGCGGCGGCGGGGCATCCATCACAATAAAACTGCGTCCTTCGGCGGCCCAGCGGAAGTAGCGGCGAAAGCTCGCGTCGCTGCTGGCAGCGGTCAGGCAGCCCGCTGGAACCGGACCCCAGCCCTGTTTATGGAAAAGATTTGCCAGCTGTTCGGCCAGCCATACATTCAGGTGTTGCAGGCGTACATCATGTTCGGGCATTACATGGGTCTCCGACGGCCCTAGCCGTCAAGCGGGTCATGCTTTATTATCCAGCATCTTTTTCAGACCATCGAGAGGCGTGCGGCCCCACACGCGGGCAGATGGCACGCAGGAAGCCCGGACTAATAAGATGGCATTGAAATCCCCCGCGTTTCGTAAAAAATTCCCGTTGCTCGTCACCGGCGGTCTGCTGGCGATGCAACCCCTGGCCACGTCGTACGTGGTGGCTGCCGAGCAGTTCGACTGCCAAGTTTCCGCTGCCGGAGGTTGGGACTGCAAGCCCAAGACCAGCACCGCGAACCTGCCACCACGCCCTGTGCATGACGGTGCGGCGGTCAGCTCGGCCGGCGAAACGCCTGCCCAGAGCGCCGACGGCAGTGCCGAAGCAGCGGGCAAGGGCCCAGCACTCGTCACCGAAACCAAGGGGCGCGGCCTGAAGGCACGCAGCGCCGACTACAGCCATCTGGACTGGGTACCACGCGATCAGCTGACCCCTGCCCAGCTCGCCGAAGCCGGCCCGTATTGCTCCGGGGCCTACATCGAGCCAACCCGTCCGGGCATGGATGACACCACGCCCAAGGACGAGTCGCCGACCTTCATCGGTGCCAAGGTATCGCGCTACCAGCAGGAGCAGCAGATCGCCACCCTCGCCGGTGACGTGGTGATGCGCCAGGGCAGCATGCAGGTCGAGGCCGACGAGGCCAATCTGTATCAGGCCGAGAACCGTGGCGAACTGAGCGGCAACGTGAAGATCCGCGACAATGGTTCGCTGGTGGTTGGCGATCACGCCGACATCCAGCTCGACACCGGTGAAGCCAAGGTCGACAACGCCGAGTACGTGATGCACAAGTCGCGTATCCGCGGTAACGCGCTGTACGCCAAGCGTGCCGAAAACGCGATCATTCGCCTCAAGGACGGTACCTACACCACCTGCGAGCCGAACAGCAACGCCTGGCAGCTCAAGGGCAACAACATCACACTGAACCCGGCCACCGGCTTCGGTACCGCGACCAACGTCACCCTGCGGGTCAAGGATGTACCGGTGTTCTACACCCCGTACATCTACTTCCCGATCGATGACCGTCGCCAGTCCGGCTTCCTGCCGCCATCGTTCAGTACCAGCAGCGACACCGGCTTCATGCTGGTCACGCCGTACTACTTCAACCTGGCACCGAACTACGACGCCACCTTGTATCCACGCTACATGGCCAAGCGCGGCCTGTTGATGGAAGGCGAGTTCCGCTACCTGACCAAGTCCAGCGAAGGGCAGTTCGGTGGTGCGTGGCTGAATGACGAGGAGGACGAGCGCAAGCGTCAGTCCGACTACAAAGAAAAGCGCTGGATGATCAACTGGCAGCACAAGGGTGGCCTGGACGAGCGCCTGATGACCGAAGTCGATTACACCGACATCAGCGATCCGTACTATTTCCAGGATCTGGAATCGGATCAGATCGGCGTACAGAGCCAGGACTACATCAACCAGCAAGGTGCGTTGACCTATCGAGGCGACGATTACACTGCGCGGTTGAATGTGCAGGACTACAAGCTGGCGACCATCAGCAAGATCACTCCTTACGGGCGCCTGCCGCAGGTTACGTTCAACGGCAAGCTGCCGTACAACCCTGGTGGTCTGGACTTCGCCTACAAGACCGAGTTCGTACGCTTCGAGCGTGATCTACGTAACGGCAATTTCATTGATAAAAATGGTAACCCAGAACTTCGTTATGACGAACGAGTCAGGGGCTTGGCTCGCTCCAACGGCAATCGAATCAACGCCGTACCTGAGGTCAGCCTTCCGATGGAATGGAGTTATGGCTTTATCAAGCCGTCCGTTAAGTATGCCTATACCCGATACGACCTTGATCTAGACCAGCAAGGCAAAGACTTTCTGGCTAGTAACCAGAACTTGAACTCGAACACTCGAGAGTCGTTCAGCAGCTCACAAAGTCGTAACGTACCGATCTTCAGTGTCGACAGCGGCCTGTATTTCGACCGTGATACCCAGTGGTTCGGCAACAACTACCGTCAGTCTCTGGAACCACGTCTGTTCTACCTGAACGTGCCATACAGGGATCAGAACGACATCCCGGTATTTGATACCAGCGAAAGCACGTTCAGCTACTCATCCCTGTTCCGTGACAATCGCTTCAGTGGTTCAGACCGCATCGGCGACGAGAACAAGTTGTCGCTGGGCGTAACAAACCGCTGGATTGAAGAAAACGGCTTTGAACGTATGCGCTTCAGCATTGGTCAAGCTATGTACTTCAAGGACCGCAAGGTTCAGTTGCCTGGCATCTACTATAAAAACCGTGATGACGCGCAAGCCAATGTTTCGCCCTACGCGCTGGAACACGAGTATCGCTTTAACCGGGACTGGAGCTTGAGATCCGACTTCAACTGGGACCCGGACAGCCACAGCACACGCTCCGGCAGCACCATGTTCCACTACCAGCCGGAAGACAATGTCAACAAGATCGTCAACCTGGGTTATCGCTATCGTAACGACACAGTGCGTTACAACCAGAGCACCGGCCAATGGCAGGTGGGTGGTGGCGACTACGGCACCCCAGGCCAACCGGGCTACGTCAAGGACTACTACAAGATCCAGCAGCATGACTTCTCCGTCATGTGGCCGATCGTTCCGCAGTGGACCGCAATCGCCCGCTGGCAGCACGACTACAACCGCAACCGCACCCTGGAAGCCATGGGCGGTTTCGAATATGACAACTGCTGCTGGAAGCTGCGTCTGATCAACCGCTACTGGG
The DNA here is from genome assembly GCF_024355235.1 of Pseudomonas sp. S12(2018). Classification (NCBI taxonomy): domain Bacteria; kingdom Pseudomonadati; phylum Pseudomonadota; class Gammaproteobacteria; order Pseudomonadales; family Pseudomonadaceae; genus Pseudomonas; species Pseudomonas sp. S12(2018). The sequence goes on along the minus strand of NZ_QLAD01000007.1, from coordinate 378,128 downwards.
TCGATTACGACGAGTTCAGCCAGGACGCACCCTCCAACGAAAAAGGCGACCATGGGATCTTCCTGCAGATCGTGCTGAAAGGCCTCGGTGGTGTAGTGGGTAAAAAGGTCGAAACTTTCCTCGACGAAGGCATTCAAGGTTACCGTGCACGTGAAGACCAAGCTTATTGATTGTCTGCGCCCGCTGATGCTGGGCGCTGTATTACTGAGCAGCACCGCGCACGCCGCGGTGCAGACCCTGGACAAGGTGGTGGCCATCGTCGACAACGACGTGGTCATGCAAAGCCAGCTGGACCAGCGCGTGCGCGAGGTCGAACAGACCATCGCCAAGCGCGGCGGCGCCACACCTCCACCCGGCGTGCTCGACCAGCAGGTGCTGGAGCGCCTGATCGTGGAAAACCTGCAACTGCAGATTGGCGATCGCTCCGGCATCCGCATCACCGACGAAGAACTCAACCAGGCCATGGACACCATTGCCCAGCGCAACGGCATGAACATGAGCCAGTTCCGTGCGGCCCTGGCCCATGACGGCCTGTCGTTCGATGACGCCCGCGAGCAGGTCCGTCGCGAGATGATCATCAGCCGCGTGCGCCAGCGCCGGGTAGCCGAACGCATCCAGGTTTCGGAACAGGAAGTGAAGAACTTCCTCGCCTCGGACCTGGGCAAGATGCAGTTGTCCGAAGAGTTCCGCCTGGCCAACATCCTGATCCCGACCCCGGAAAGCGCCAACTCGGCGGCTATCCAGGCGGCTGGCCAGCAAGCCGCCGCGATCTACCAGCAGCTCAAGCAAGGCGCCGACTTCGCCCAGCTGGCGACTGCCCGTTCGGCCAGCGAGAACGCACTGGAAGGTGGCGAGATGGGCTGGCGCAAGGCCGCCCAGCTGCCACCTCCTTTCGATCGCCTGCTCAGCACCATGGCTGTGGGTGACGTGACCGAGCCTGTACGCACACCAGGTGGCTTCATCATCCTGAAGCTGCAGGAAAAGCGCGGTGGCCAGACACAACTGCGCGACGAAGTGCATGTTCGCCACATCCTGATCAAGCCAAGCGAAGTGCGCAGCGAAGCCGCCACCCAGCAACTGGCGGAAAAGCTCTATGAACGCATCAGCGCCGGCGAAGATTTCGCCGAGCTGGCGAAGAGCTTCTCCGAAGATCCGGGTTCGGCGCTCAATGGCGGCGACCTCAACTGGGTCGATCCGAACGCACTGGTACCCGAGTTCCGCGAAGTCATGGCCAGCACCCCTCAGGGTCAGCTGTCCAAGCCGTTCCAGACCCAATACGGATGGCACGTACTGGAAGTCCTGGGTCGTCGCTCCACCGACAGCACCGAACAGGCACGCGAACAGCAAGCCATGAACGTGCTGCGCAACCGCAAGTACGACGAAGAGCTGCAAAGCTGGCTGCGTCAGATCCGCGACGAAGCCTATGTTGAAATCAAGCTTCCTGGCGCCGACCAGGCAGCCCAGTGAAACACCAGCGCTTCGCCCTGACACCCGGCGAGCCGGCCGGCATAGGACCTGACCTGTGCCTGCTGCTCGCCGAGCACGCCCAGCCCCACCCCCTGATCGCCATTACCAGTCGTGACCTGCTCGTCGAGCGGGCCGCGCAACTGGGCTTGGCCGTCACGCTGCTGCCTGTCAGCCCCGACGCCTTCCCGGATGCGCCTGCCCCTGCGGGCAGCCTGTACGTGTGGGACACGCCGCTGGCAAGCCGGGTAGTCGCCGGGCAGCTGGACAAACGCAACGCCGCCTTCGTACTGCAAACCCTGACCCGTGCGGGCCAGGGCTGCCTTCACGGGCACTTTGCCGGGATGATCACCGCGCCCGTGCACAAGGGCGTGATCAACGAAAGCGGCATTGCGTTTTCCGGGCATACCGAATTCCTCGCCGAGCTGACCCACACTGCGCAAGTGGTGATGATGCTTGCCACCCGCGGGCTGCGCGTGGCCCTGGTGACCACGCACCTGCCGCTGCGCGCAGTGGCCGACGCCATCACCGCCGAACGCCTGGAGCGGGTCACGCGGATCCTGCATGCCGACCTGCAGAGCAAGTTCGGCATCGCCCAGCCACGCATCCTGGTGTGCGGGCTCAACCCGCATGCGGGTGAAGGCGGCCACCTGGGCAGCGAAGAAATAGACATCATCGAACCGACATTGGCGCGCCTGCGCAGCGAAGGCATGGACCTGCGCGGCCCGTTGCCTGCCGACACCCTGTTTACCCCCAAATATCTGGAGCACTGCGACGCAGTGCTGGCGATGTACCACGACCAGGGCCTGCCGGTGCTCAAGTACAAGGGCTTCGGCGCCGCCTTGAACGTTACCCTGGGCCTGCCGATCATTCGCACATCGGTGGACCACGGCACCGCCCTGGACCTTGCCGGCACCGGCAGGATCGACACCGGCAGCCTGCAGGTAGCACTGGAAACCGCCTACCAGATGGCCGAGACCCATTTATGACCGAGCAATACCAACACAAGGCGCGCAAGCGCTTCGGCCAGAACTTTCTGCACGACGCCGGCGTCATCGACCGCATCCTGCGCTCGATCAGCGCCAAGGCAGGTGAGCGCCTGCTGGAAATCGGTCCGGGCCAGGGCGCCCTGACCCAGGGCCTGCTCAACAGCGGCGGCCAGCTGGATGTGGTGGAACTGGACAAGGACCTGGTACCGATCCTCAACCAGCAGTTCGCCGGCCGTGACAACTTCCGCCTGCACCAGGGCGATGCGCTCAAGTTCGACTTCACCAGCCTGGGCGCCGCGCCGCGCAGCCTGCGGGTGGTCGGCAACCTGCCGTACAACATCTCCACCCCACTGATCTTTCACCTGCTGGCCAACGCCGAGCTGATCCGCGACATGCACTTCATGCTGCAGAAGGAAGTGGTCGAGCGCCTGGCCGCCGGCCCGGGCGGTGGCGACTGGGGCCGCCTGTCGATCATGGTGCAGTACCACTGCCGCGTGGAACACCTGTTCAACGTCGGCCCGGGGGCGTTCAACCCACCGCCCAAGGTCGATTCGGCCATCGTGCGCCTGGTGCCCCACACCACCCTGCCGCACCCGGCAAAGGACCATCGCCTGCTCGAGCGCATCGTGCGCGAAGCGTTCAACCAGCGCCGCAAGACACTGCGCAACACCTTGAAGGCCCTGCTCAGCAGCGACGAGATCGCCGCCGCCGGTGTCGATGGCAGCCTGCGCCCCGAGCAACTGGACCTGGCCGCCTTCGTGCGCCTGGCCGACAAGCTGGCCGAACAGCCGCAGTAACACCTGATAACGGCCGGTCATGCCCGCATGACTGGCCGGCAACCCCGCCGATAGCCTAGACTGATGCCATTGCCGTATTCGCGTCTGTTGCCAAGGCCCTCTTGAATGTCCGATCCCCGCTATCAGGTCGACGTCGACGTCGTCACCCGCTTCCTCAAAGAACATTCCGATCCCGAAAACGACCGCTTTGCCTTTGCCTACACCATTACCGTGCACAACAACGGTTCGGTGGCCGCCAAGCTGATGTCGCGTCACTGGCTCATCACCAATGGCGATGGCCAGGTGGAAGAGGTCAAGGGCGCCGGGGTGATCGGTCAGCAGCCGCTGATCGAGCCTGGCCAGAGCCACACCTACAGCAGTGGTGCCGTGCTCAGCACCCAGGTGGGCACCATGGAAGGCAGCTATCAGATGTTCGCCGAGGATGGCATCCGTTTCGAGGCCCCGATCAAGGCGTTCCGCCTGGCCGTACCCGGGTCGCTGCACTGATGGCGGTGTATGCCGTCGGCGATCTCCAGGGCTGCCTGCAACCGCTCAAATGCCTGCTCGAGCGGGTCAGCTTCAACCCGTTGGTCGACCGCCTGTGGCTGGTCGGCGATCTGGTCAACCGCGGCCCCGAGTCGCTGGAAACCCTGCGCTATCTGTACACCATGCGCGACTCGCTGGTGTGCGTGCTGGGCAACCACGACCTGCACCTGCTGGCCGCCTGGCACAACATCGAGCGCCTGAAGAAAAGCGACACCCTGCGCGAGATTCTCGACGCCCCGGATGCCGACGAACTGCTCGACTGGCTGCGCCGGCAAAAGCTGCTGCATTACGACGAGCAGCGCGGCGTGGCGATGGTGCATGCCGGCATTCCACCGCAGTGGACCCTGGGCAAGGCGCTGGAGCTGGCTGGCGAGGTCGAAGAAGTGCTACGCGATGACAATCGGCTCAAGCTCTATCTGGACGGCATGTACGGCAACGAGCCGAACAAGTGGAGCAAGAACCTGGGCGGGGTCGAACGCCTGCGGGTCATCACCAATTATTTCACCCGCATGCGCTTCTGCACCGCCGAGGGCAAACTGGACCTCAAGGGCAAGGAAGGCGCCGACACCGCCCCACCCGGCTACAAACCGTGGTTCGCCCACAAGGGCCGTCGCTCGCGTCACGTGAAGATCATCTTTGGACACTGGGCAGCCCTCGAGGGCCGCTGCACCGAGCCTGGCGTGTACGCACTGGATACCGGCTGCGTGTGGGGCGGTGCGATGACCCTGTTCAATGTCGATACCGGCCAGTACCACCGCTGCGAGTGCACCGAAGAAGGCACCGTACGCCCGCTGGCCAGCCCCGTGCAACCGGCTAGAATAGCCGATCAATCCTGAAGGACCCGCCCATGAGCGAATTCAAACGTATCCCTCCAGAGCAGGCTCAGGCGCTGCGTGCGCAAGGCGCCGTGGTGGTCGATATCCGCGACCAGCCCACCTTTGCCAACGGCCACATCACCGGCGCCCGCCACCTGGACAACCAGTCGGTCGCCGATTTCATCCGCGGCGCCGACCTCGACGCCCCCACCGTGGTGGTCTGCTACCACGGCAACTCCAGCCAGAGCGCGGCCGCGTATCTGGTCAGCCAGGGTTTTTCCGACGTCTACAGCCTCGACGGCGGCTTCGAGCTGTGGCGCGCCACCTTCCCGGCAGAAACCGCCCAGGGCTCCGCCGAATAATTTTTTTGTTGGCCTGCAGCCCGCGCCCTGCGCGGGCTCGCGCCAGACCAGACGAACGGTCGTGGCGAACTAATCGCCCAACCGCCCTTGACCTCGCCGATTACCAACTATCCTTAAGCCCAGGCCATCCAAAAAGGGGAGAGCCGGTACACCGGCGTGCGGGTCATCGGTAAGGTTCCAAGGGTGTTCTGGGGGGTATACAGCAGGCGGCAGTGCCGTCTGCATGCCAGCATCAACTGATCGATCCGACGTCGGCTCCACGTATCGAGCGAGGTGACGTCATGAGTATTTTTAGCCACTTCCAACAACGTTTCGAGTCCACCCGTCAGGAAGAGCTCTCGCTGCAGGAGTATCTTGAGCTCTGCAAGCAGGACCGTAGTGCCTATGCGTCGGCGGCCGAACGCCTGTTGATGGCTATTGGTGAGCCGGAACTGGTCGACACGTCGAACAATTCGCGGCTGTCGCGGATCTTCTCCAACAAGGTGATCCGGCGCTACCCCGCCTTCGAAGACTTCCATGGGATGGAAGAATGCATCGACCAGATCGTTTCCTACTTCCGCCATGCCGCACAGGGCCTGGAGGAAAAGAAACAGATCCTCTACCTGCTCGGCCCGGTGGGTGGCGGCAAGTCGTCCCTGGCTGAAAAACTCAAGCAGCTGATGGAAAAGGTGCCCTTCTACGCCATCAAGGGCTCGCCGGTGTTCGAGTCCCCGCTGGGGCTGTTCAACGCCACCGAGGACGGCGCCATCCTCGAAGAGGACTTCGGCATCCCGCGCCGCTACCTGAACACCATCATGTCGCCCTGGGCGACCAAGCGCCTGGCCGAGTTCGGCGGCGACATCAGCCAGTTCAAGGTGGTCAAGCTCTACCCCTCGATCCTCAACCAGATCGCCGTGGCCAAGACCGAGCCGGGCGACGAGAACAACCAGGATATCTCGGCGCTGGTGGGCAAGGTCGATATCCGCAAGCTCGAGGAATTCCCGCAGAACGACGCCGACGCCTACAGCTATTCGGGCGCACTGTGCCGGGCCAACCAGGGCCTGATGGAATTCGTCGAGATGTTCAAGGCACCGATCAAGGTCCTGCACCCGCTGCTCACCGCCACCCAGGAGGGCAACTACAACAGCACCGAGGGCCTCGGCGCCATCCCCTACTCCGGGATTCTGCTGGCCCACTCCAACGAATCGGAATGGCACAGCTTTCGCAACAACAAGAACAACGAGGCGTTCATCGACCGGATCTACATCGTCAAGGTGCCGTACTGCCTGCGCGTGAGCGACGAGATCAAGATCTACGACAAGCTGCTGTTCAACAGCTCCCTGGCCAAGGCCCACTGCGCACCCGACACCCTGAAGATGCTGGCCCAGTTCACGGTGCTGTCGCGCCTCAAGGAGCCGGAGAACTCGAACATCTACTCCAAGATGCGCGTGTATGACGGCGAGAACCTCAAGGACACCGATCCGAAGGCCAAGTCGATCCAGGAGTACCGCGACTCGGCCGGTGTCGACGAAGGCATGAACGGTCTGTCGACCCGCTTCGCCTTCAAGATCCTGTCCAAGGTGTTCAACTTCGACCCCCATGAAATCGCGGCCAACCCGGTGCACCTGCTGTACGTGCTGGAGCAGCAGATCGAACAGGAACAGTTCCCGGCCGAGGTGCGCGAGCGCTACCTGCGCTACCTCAAGGAATACCTGGCACCGCGCTACATCGAGTTCATCGGCAAGGAAATCCAGACCGCCTACCTGGAGTCCTACAGCGAATACGGGCAGAACATCTTCGACCGTTATGTGCTGTACGCCGACTTCTGGATTCAGGACCAGGAGTACCGCGACCCCGAAACTGGCGAGATCCTCAACCGCATCGCCCTTAACGAGGAGCTGGAGAAGATCGAGAAACCGGCTGGCATCAGCAATCCGAAGGATTTCCGCAACGAGATCGTCAACTTCGTGCTGCGCGCGCGGGCCAACAACAACGGCAAGAACCCGACCTGGCTGAGCTACGAAAAACTGCGGGTGGTGATCGAGAAGAAAATGTTCTCCAACACCGAAGACCTGCTGCCGGTCATCAGCTTCAACGCCAAGGCGAGCAAGGAGGACCAGCAGAAGCACAACGACTTCGTTACGCGAATGGTCGAACGCGGCTACACGGACAAACAGGTCCGGCTGCTCTCGGAATGGTACCTGCGGGTCAGGAAATCGCAATAAGCGGCAAGCGTCAGGCTGTCAGCGGCAAGCCCGGAGTACGCGCCGGGCCTGCAGCGACAGCGCTGCCCATCTTGAAGCTAGAAGCTTGAAGCTTGCAGCTACTGCCTACTCCCGGAGGGGCCTATGAGCTATGTGATCGACCGACGCCTGAACGGCAAGAACAAGAGCACGGTCAACCGCCAGCGCTTTCTGCGGCGTTACCGTGACCACATCAAGAAGGCCGTCGAAGAGGCCGTGAGCCGTCGCTCCATCACCGACATGGAGCATGGCGAGCAGATCAGCATTCCTGGCCGGGATATCGACGAACCGGTACTGCACCATGGACGCGGCGGCAAGCAGACCGTCGTACACCCGGGCAACAAGGAGTTCACCGCCGGCGAGCATATCGCGCGTCCGCAGGGCGGCGGTGGAGGCGGCGGCAAGGGCAAGGCCGGCAATTCCGGCGAAGGCATGGACGAGTTCGTCTTCCAGATCACCCAGGAAGAATTCCTCGAGTTCATGTTCGAAGACCTCGAGCTGCCCAACCTGGTCAAGCGTCACCTGACCGGCACCGACACCTTCAAGACCGTGCGCGCGGGCATCAGCAATGAAGGCAACCCCTCGCGCATCAATATCATCCGCACCCTGCGCTCAGCCCATGCGCGGCGCATTGCGCTGTCGGGCAGCAGCCGCGCCAAACTGCGCGCCGCCCAGGAAGAGCTGGCACGCCTGAAGCGCGAAGAGCCGGACAACTTCGGCGATATCCAGGAAATCGAAGGGGAAATAGAACGTCTGAGTGCACGTATCCACCGCGTACCCTTTCTCGACACCTTCGACCTCAAGTACAACCTGCTGGTCAAGCAGCCCAACCCCAGTTCCAAGGCCGTGATGTTCTGTCTGATGGACGTGTCCGGCTCCATGACCCAGGCCACCAAGGACATCGCCAAGCGTTTCTTCATCCTGCTGTACCTGTTCCTGAAGCGAAACTACGACAAGATCGAGGTGGTGTTCATCCGCCATCACACCAGCGCGCGCGAAGTGGACGAGGAAGAGTTCTTCTATTCCCGCGAGACGGGCGGCACCATCGTCTCCAGCGCCCTGAAACTGATGCAGGAAATCATGGCCGAGCGCTATCAGGCCAGCGAATGGAACATCTACGCGGCCCAGGCTTCGGACGGTGACAACTGGAACGACGACTCGCCCATCTGCCGCGAGATCCTCACCAAGCAGATCATGCCGTTCGTGCAGTACTACACTTACGTCGAGATCACCCCTCGCGAACACCAGGCCTTGTGGTTCGAATACGAACGCATCGGCGAAGCCTTCGCCGATACCTTCGCCCAGCAGCAGCTGGTGTCGGCCGGCGATATCTACCCGGTCTTCCGTGAACTCTTCCAGCGCAGGTTAGCCACATGACCGCCAGAGAGCAGAAGCGCCAACCCCTTTCCACCGGGTCCGAGTGGACGTTCGAGCTGATCCAGGCCTACGACCGCGAAATCAGTCGCCTGGCCGAGCGCTACGCCCTGGACACCTACCCCAACCAGATCGAGGTGATTACCGCCGAGCAGATGATGGACGCCTATGCGTCGGTCGGCATGCCGCTGGGCTATCACCACTGGTCATACGGCAAACATTTCCTGAGCACAGAAAAATCGTACAGTCGCGGCCAGATGGGCCTGGCCTACGAAATCGTGATCAATTCCGACCCCTGCATCGCCTACCTGATGGAGGAGAACACCATCTGCATGCAGGCGCTGGTGGTAGCGCACGCGTGCTACGGGCACAACAGCTTCTTCAAGGGCAACTACCTGTTCCGCACCTGGACCGACGCCAGCTCGATCATCGACTACCTGGTGTTCGCCAAGCAGTACATCACCCAGTGCGAGGAGCGCCACGGCATCGACGCGGTGGAAGACCTGCTGGACTCCTGCCATGCCCTGATGAACTACGGCGTCGACCGCTACAAGCGGCCCTACCCGATCTCCGCCGAAGAAGAGCGTCGCCGCCAGAAGGACCGCGAAGAACACCTGCAAAAGCAGATCAACGACCTGTGGCGCACCATTCCCAAGGGCACCGACAAGTACAACGAGAAAGACAACGCGCGCTTCCCGGCCGAACCGCAGGAAAACATCCTGTACTTCATCGAGAAGCACGCCCCGCTGCTCGAACCCTGGCAACGCGAGATCGTGCGCATCGTGCGCAAGATCGCACAGTACTTCTACCCGCAACGCCAGACCCAGGTGATGAACGAAGGCTGGGCGACCTTCTGGCACTACACCCTGATGAACGACCTGTACGACGAGGGCCTCGTGACCGAGGGCTTCATGATGGAGTTTCTGCAGTCGCACACCAGCGTGGTGTTCCAGCCAGGCTTCGACAGTCCCTATTACAGCGGCATCAACCCCTATGCCCTGGGTTTTGCCATGTACCGCGACATCCGGCGCATGTGCGAGCACCCCACAGAGGAAGACCGCCGGTGGTTCCCCGAGATTGCCGGCAGCGACTGGCTGTCGACCATCAAGTTCGCCATGAGCAGCTTCAAGGACGAGAGCTTCATCCTGCAGTACCTGTCGCCCACGGTGATTCGCGACCTCAAGCTGTTCAGCATCCTGGACGACGACCAGAAGGACGACCTGCTGGTACCGGCCATCCACGACGAAGCAGGCTACCGCACCATCCGCGAGATCCTGGCCGCGCAATACAACCTGGGCAACCGCGAACCCAACGTGCAGATCTGGAGCATAGACCGGCGTGGCGACCGCTCGCTGACGCTGCGTCACCAGCAACATGACCGCAAACCGCTGGGCGACTCCACCGACGAGGTGCTCAAGCACCTGCACCGCCTGTGGGGCTTCGACATCCATCTGGAGACCCTGCAAGGCGACCAGGTGATGAAGACCCACCACGTCCCCCCAAAGGGCGAACACGGCGAAGGTGACTACGGACGGCTGGACCTGGCTGTCGTCCACCTGTAGCCGCCCGCGCCAACCTCCGTTGTGGCCAGACAGGGTATCCTGTGGCCTCAACGGAGGTTTTTTCATGCAGATCTATAAAGTCGGTGGTGCTGTGCGCGACCGCCTGCTGGGCAGGCCGGTCACCGATATCGACTGGGTGGTGGTGGGTGCGACGGTCGAGCAGATGCAGGCCCAGGGCTACCGTCCGGTGGGGGCCGACTTCCCCGTCTTCCTTCACCCTCACAGCGGTGAAGAATATGCACTGGCGCGTACGGAGCGCAAAAGCGGGCGCGGCTATGGCGGCTTCACCTTCCATGCCAGCCCCGAGGTCACACTGGAAGAAGACCTGGTGCGGCGCGACCTGACCATCAATGCAATGGCCGAGGACGAACAGGGCCGGATCACCGACCCGTACAAGGGCCAGCAGGATCTCCAAGACCGGATTTTACGCCACGTTTCCCCCGCGTTCGCCGAAGATCCCCTGCGTGTGCTGCGCGTAGCGCGTTTCGCCGCGCGCTATGCCGGGCTGGGTTTCCAGGTAGCCCCCGAAACCCTCGCACTGATGCGCGAGCTGAGCGAGTCGGGTGAACTGCAGGCCCTTACCGCCGAGCGCAGCTGGAAGGAAATCGCCCGCGCCCTGATGGAAGAGCAACCCCAGGTGTTCATTCAGGTGCTGCGTGATTGCGGGGCGCTGAAGCAGTTGATGCCCGAACTCGACGTGCTGTTCGGCGTTCCGCAACCTGCGGCGCATCATCCTGAAATCGACACCGGCGTGCATACCCTGTCGGTGCTGGAGCAGGCGGCCCGTCACAACCAGCCGCTGACGGTACGCTGGGCCTGCCTGCTGCATGACCTGGGCAAAGGCCTGACCCCCGAAGAGGAGTGGCCGCGGCATATCGCCCATGAGCACCGCGGGCTGAAGGCGATCAAGGCGGTCAACCAGCGCTTCAAGGTACCGCGCGACTGCCAGGAACTGGCCTTGCTGGTGGGCGAGTACCATACCCATGGCCACCGGGCCCTGGAGCTGAAGGCATCGACCTTGCTGGAGTTGCTGCAGCGCTTCGACGTGTACCGGCGCCCGCAACGCTTTGAAGAGTTCATCGCCGCGTGCGAGATGGACGCGCGCGGGCGACTGGGGTTGGAGGAGCGTGATTATCCACAGGCCGCCTACCTGCGTGGCGCAGCAGACGCCGCGCGGGCAGTGGCGGTGCAGCCACTGGTAGAGAAGGGCTTCACCGGCCAGGGCCTGGGCGAGGCGATCAAGCGCGAGCGGCTGAATGCGCTCAAGGCCTACAAGGAAAGCGCCAAACCCTGAATCGATAGGCCGGCAAGGGCGGCGATTCCTGATTGCCGCCCCTGACCGTCAGTCCAGCGGCAGCGCCTTGCCATTCCAGGTGAATGGCACCGGTTCGAGTACCTGGTCGATCTGCGCCTGCTGCCACAACTGGGCCATGCTCTTGCCTGCTCCAGGGTGCACCAGTTCCGGCGCGATCAACGACAATGGCCACAAGACGAACGCATTCTTGAGAATTTCGGCCCTTGGCAACACTAGGCCGTCGAAACTGCCGTGCAGGTCACCATACATCAGCACGTCGATATCCAACGGCAGCCCCTTGCGATCCGGAGCATAACGGCCGTTGTCGGCCTCGATGAACTTCAGGCGACGGTCCAGTTCAAGCAATGGCAGGTCGGTCAGGCCGGTGACCACCAGATTGAAAAACGGCCCGCTCTTGATGCCCACCGCCTGGCTTTCGAACACCGTCGAGCAGCGCATGTCCCTGAGCATCGCAGCCAGCGCATCGAGCCCGGCGCCGAGGTGCCGCTCGCGCTCGATGTTGCTGCCAAGGCCTAGGTATACCGGGGTCAGAGACATCCGCGCTCGATCTCCACGCCCACCCCGCTTGCCGCCGCGATGGCGCCAGGCTTGGTCAGCTTCAGTTGCAGCCAGGGAATCTGGAACTCGTCCATCAGCACCTTGGCCAGGCGTTCGGCGAACGTCTCGACCAGCTCATAGCTGGCCTGTTCGGCAAATGCCTGGATACGTGCCGTGACGCTGGCATAGTCCAGGGCCAGGCTCAGGTCGTCGCCGGCCGCCGCCGGGCGATTGTCCCAGGCGAACCGCAGGTCCAGGCGCAGGCACTGGCGAATACCGCGTTCCCAGTCATAGGCGCCGATCACGGTGTCGACTTCCAGCCCTTCGATGAACACTCTGTCCAAGCACTTCTCTCCACAGCACGACAAGGGCGCCTTGCGCCGCTAGAATCAGGGCGTCCTCGCCCGGAATAGTTAGCATGTTTTGGTTACTGGCGTCGCTCGCCTACCTGCTCGGCTCGCTGTCCTTCGCCATCGTTCTCAGCCGCCTGAGCGGCAGCCCCGACCCGCGTGCCTGCGGCTCAGGCAATGCCGGCGCCACCAACATGCTGCGTCTGGCAGGCCGCAAGCTGGCGATCCTGACCCTGCTTGGCGACCTGTGCAAGGGCCTGTTGCCCGTGCTGATCGCCAGCCTGGTCGGCCTCAACGAGCAGCAGCAGGCCTGGATAGGCCTGTGCGCGGTGGTCGGCCACCTGTTTCCGCTGTACTTCCGCTTTCGCGGCGGCAAGGGCGTGGCCACTGCCGCCGGCGTGCTGCTGGGGCTCTACCCCCCGGCCGCCCTGCTGGCCATCAGCGCATGGCTGCTGACCTTCTACCTGACCCGCACCAGCTCGCTGGCCGCCTTGATCGCAACGCCCCTGGCCCTGCCCCTGCTGGCCTGGCGCGAGCCCGAGGCGCTTCTGCCGATGAGCGTGCTGACCGTGCTCATCGTATGGCGCCATCGCGGCAATCTACGCGACCTTTTTGCCGGGCGCGAACGGCATTTCTGAGGCGTTCACATGAGCGGCGCTCATGCTCACAGCCCCTGCAACTGCTCCATCGGCCAGCGTGCCTGCACGCTGATCGCCAGGGTTTCCCGCTGCCCGGCCGCCAGACGCTGGCACCCGGCATAGGCGATCATCGCGCCGTTGTCGGTGCAGAACTCGGGGCGCGCGTAGTACACATTGCCCTTGAGCCCGGCCAGCATCTCCTCCAGCGAGGCACGCAGGGCCTTGTTGGCACTCACCCCACCTGCGATCACCAGGCGCTTGAGCCCGGCCTGCTTGAGGGCGCGCTTGCACTTGATGGTCAAAGTCTCCACCACCGCCTGCTGGAACGCCAGAGCGATGTCGCAACGGGTCTGCTCGGTGTCGTCCCCGGTACGCTGGCACTGCTGCCAGGTGTTCAGGGCAAAGGTCTTCAGGCCGCTGAAGCTGAAATCCAGGCCCGGACGATCGGTCATCGGCCGCGGGAACACGAACCGACCCGGCACGCCCTGCAGCGCCAGGCGCGCGATCTCCGGGCCACCGGGATAGTTCAGGCCCATCATCTTGGCCGTCTTGTCAAACGCTTCGCCGGCCGCATCGTCGAGGGACTCGCCAAGCAGTTCGTACTGGCCGATGCCATCCACACGTACCAACTGCGTATGGCCGCCCGACACCAGCAAGGCGACGAACGGAAACTCCGGCGGTTGCGCCTCGAGCATCGGTGCCAGCAGGTGGCCCTCCATGTGGTGCACGCCCAGGGCCGGGATGCCCCAGGCAAAGGCCAGCGCCTGGGCGCACGAAGCACCCACCAGCAGCGCCCCGACCAGGCCAGGGCCTGCCGTGTAGGCGATGGCGTCGATCTCGGTGGCCACGCAGTCGGCCTCGGCCAGCACCTGGCGGATCAACGGCAGCATGCGCTTGACGTGATCACGCGAGGCCAGCTCCGGCACAACCCCGCCATACGCGCGGTGCAGGTCGATCTGACTGAACAGTGCATCGGCCAGCAGGCCGCGTTCGCTGTCGTATAATGCGACACCAGTTTCGTCGCAGGATGTTTCCAATCCCAGTACTAGCATGGGTTTGCGCCTTGTTGGGGCTGAATTCGAAGGCGCGCATGATAGTCCTCGCTCCCGGTGCCGACCAGCGGTTTTCGATCAGAGGCTTTGCATTCAGGCCAGCTAAGGGTTAACATCCGCAACCCTTAAAAACCGACGTTCTCCAGTGCACATATTTGCCACGAGTTCGTTGACCCCCGGTAATGAATGAAGGTAGCTCTGGATGCCAGCCGTCAAAGTTAAAGAGAACGAACCCTTCGACGTAGCTCTGCGTCGTTTCAAGCGCTCCTGCGAAAAAGCCGGTGTACTGGCTGAAGTTCGTAGCCGCGAATTTTACGAGAAGCCAACTTCCGAGCGTAAGCGCAAGGCAGCAGCCGCTGTCAAACGCCACGCCAAGAAAGTTCAGCGCGAACAGCGCCGCGCCGTTCGTCTGTACTGATACAGACGTTCGTCGCCAGCTTCTGCCATGCCCGGTGCAAGCCGGGCTGTCGGCAGTTGATGCTGTTTCCTCTGGCCTGGACCTTCGGGTCGAGCGCCTGAGATGCCCAAACTGCTATGCAGCAAGGGCAAGCCTGCCTCACACGTCAGACCTGGCCTAACCGCCAGCAGTGCACGTCACCCCTGACGAGCCTTCACCGGCTGCAGACGAGCACACCCCTTTCCTTTTTTGTGTCACGTCATTCGAGCTTGCATCGAATGCGTCGCTGTTCCCGCAGCATTAGCGATTACACTTGATTGTCGCCTGATGACGAGAGTGCCATGGCCGGGCTGATTCCCCAGAGTTTTATTGACGACCTCCTCAACCGCACCGACATCGTCGACGTGGTGAGTTCGCGTGTAAACCTGAAAAAGTCCGGCAAGAACCACACGGCCTGCTGCCCGTTCCACAAGGAGAAGACCCCCTCCTTCAGCGTCAGCCCCGACAAGCAGTTCTACTACTGCTTCGGTTGCGGCGCCGGCGGCAACGCCCTGGGCTTCATCATGGACCACGACAACCTGGACTTCCCCCAGGCTGTCGAAGAGCTGGCCAAGGCCGCCGGCATGGAAGTGCCGCGCGAAGAAAGCAGCCGCGGGCAAAAGCCCCGCCAGCCCACCGATTCGCCGCTGTACCCGCTGCTCGAAGCCGCTGCCGAGTTCTATCGCCAGGCCCTGAAGAACCACCCGACACGCCGCTCGGCCGTCGAATACCTCAAGGGCCGCGGCCTGTCCGGCGAAATCGCCCGCGACTTCGGCCTGGGCTTCGCGCCGCCGGGCTGGGACAACCTGTTCAAGCACCTGAGCAGCGACGCCCTGCAGCAAAAGGCCATGGTCGACGCCGGCCTGCTGATCGAGAATGCCGAGACCGGCAAGCGCTATGACCGCTTCCGCGACCGCGTGATGTTCCCCATCCGCGACAGCCGTGGCCGGGTCATCGCCTTCGGCGGGCGGGTGCTGGGCGACGACAAGCCCAAGTACCTGAACTCCCCCGAAACCCCTGTGTTCCACAAGGGCCAGGAGCTCTACGGGCTGTACGAGGCACGCAAGTTCAACCGCAACCTCGACGAGATCATCGTGGTCGAGGGCTACATGGACGTCATCGCCCTGGCCCAGCAAGGTTTGCGCAATGCCGTGGCCACCCTTGGCACCGCCACCAGCGAAGACCACCTCAAGCGCCTGTTCCGCGTGGTGCCCAGCGTGCTGTTCTGCTTCGACGGCGACCAGGCCGGCCGCAATGCCGCCTGGCGTGCCCTGGAAGCCACGCTGTCGAGCCTGCAGGACGGGCGCAAGGCGCGCTTTCTGTTCCTGCCAGAAGGCGAAGACCCGGACACCCTGGTGCGTGCCGAGGGCACCGACGCCTTCCGTGCGCGCATCAACCAGCATGCTCAGCCGCTGGCCGATTACTTCTTCCAGCAACTGACCGAAGAAGCCGACCCGCGGTCGCTCGAAGGCAAGGCGCACATGGTGACCCTGGCCGCGCCCTTGATCGACAAAGTGCCCGGTGCCAACCTCAAGGCCCTGATGCGCAACCGCCTGCGCGAAATAACCGGCCTGGACCTGCACCAGGTCGAACAGCTGGCCCACAGCGCCCCCAGCGAGGCGCCACCGGCGTACGACCCGGGCATCGACTACGATGCGATTCCCGACTACAGCCCGGATTACAGCGACTTCCACCAGCCCGAGCATTTCCAGCCGCAGCAGCAACAATGGACACCAAGCCAGGGCGGACAGAAGAAGAAGTGGGAAGGCAAGCCCTGGGACAAGAAGGGCAAGCCGTGGGACAAGAACGGCAAACGCGACTTCCAGCCACCGCCGCGGGTGCCGACGTCGGTGGAACCGCCGACCTTGAGCGCCCTGCGCACCCTCATGCACCATCCGCAACTGGCCAAGAAGGTCGAGGATGCCAGCCATTTCGCCGCTGAAGAGCATGTGTATGCCCAGTTGCTGGTGGCGTTGCTCGAAGCCTTGCAAAAGAATCCTGAGCTACGCTCCTTACAGCTGATCGCGCGTTGGCACGGCACCGAACAGGGCCGATTGTTGCGCGCATTGGCAGAAAAGGAATGGCTGATCGATGCCGACAACCTTGAACAACAGTTTTTCGACACCATAACTAGCTTGTCCGCTCGCCAACGCGAGCGCAGCCTGGAACATCTGCTCAGGAAAGCACGTCAAAGTGAGTTGAGCGCAGACGAGAAAAATCAGCTGCGTGACCTGTTAAGCCGGAATGTTCCCGCACAAACCCCGACCTCAACTGGCGCGTGAGGTCCTAGCTCGGGTATAATCCTCGGCTTGTTTTTTGCCCGCCAAGACCTTCAGTGGATAGGGTGTTATGTCCGGAAAAGCGCAACAGCAGTCTCGCATCAAAGAGTTGATCACCCGCGGTCGTGAGCAGGGCTACCTGACTTACGCGGAGGTCAACGACCACCTGCCAGAGGATATTTCAGATCCGGAGCAGGTGGAAGACATCATCCGCATGATCAACGACATGGGGATCAACGTATTCGAGAGTGCTCCGGATGCGGATGCCCTTTTGTTGGCCGAGGCCGATACCGACGAAGCCGCCGCCGAAGAAGCTGCCGCAGCGTTGGCGGCCGTGGAGACCGATATCGGTCGCACGACAGACCCGGTGCGCATGTACATGCGTGAAATGGGTACCGTCGAGCTTCTGACCCGCGAAGGCGAAATCGAAATCGCCAAGCGTATCGAAGAAGGTATCCGTGAAGTGATGGGCGCCATTGCGCACTTCCCGGGCACCGTCGACTACATCCTCGGCGAATACGACCGCGTCACCACCGAAGGTGGCCGTCTGTCCGACGTGCTCAGTGGCTACATCGACCCGGATGACGGCATCGCGCCGCCGGCCGAAGTACCGCCGCCCGTCGATCCGAAAGCCCCGGCCAAGGCCGATGCGGACGACGACGAGGAAGAAGAGAAGGAAGGCGCCAGCGATGAAGAGGACGAGGTCGAAAGCGGCCCCGATCCGGTCGTCGCCCAGCAGCGTTTCGGCGCTGTCGCCGACCAGCTGGAAGCAACCGCCAAGGTCCTGAAGAAGCACGGTCGCCACAGCAAGCAAGGCATTGCCGAGCTGCTGCAACTGGCCGAGCTGTTCATGCCGATCAAGCTGGTACCCAAGCAGTTCGAAGTACTGGTGGAGCGCGTGCGCAGCGCCCTGGAGCGCCTGCGCGCCCAGGAACGCGCCATCATGCAACTGTGTGTGCGTGATGCCCGCATGCCACGTGCCGACTTCCTGCGTCTGTTCCCGAGCAACGAAGTGGACACCACCTGGAGCGGCGATCTGTCCAAGCGCAGCGCCAAGTGGGCCGAAGCACTGGGCCGCCTGGACGCCGATATCGTGCGTTGCCAGCAAAAGCTGATCGACCTGCAGGAAGAGACCGGCCTGACGATCGCCGAGATCAAGGACATCAACCGTCGCATGTCGATCGGTGAGGCCAAGGCCCGCCGCGCGAAGAAAGAGATGGTCGAAGCCAACTTGCGTCTGGTGATCTCCATCGCCAAGAAGTACACCAACCGTGGCCTGCAATTCCTCGACCTGATCCAGGAAGGCAACATCGGCTTGATGAAAGCGGTGGACAAGTTCGAATACCGTCGTGGCTACAAGTTCTCGACCTATGCCACCTGGTGGATCCGTCAGGCGATCACTCGCTCGATCGCCGACCAGGCCCGCACCATCCGTATTCCGGTGCACATGATCGAGACGATCAACAAGCTCAACCGCATTTCCCGGCAGATGCTGCAGGAAATGGGTCGCGAACCGACCCCGGAAGAGCTGGGTGAGCGCATGGAGATGCCTGAGGACAAGATCCGCAAGGTACTCAAGATCGCCAAAGAGCCGATCTCCATGGAAACCCCGATCGGTGACGACGAAGATTCGCACCTGGGTGACTTCATCGAGGACTCGACCATGCAGTCGCCAATCGATGTGGCCACGGTCGAAAGCCTGAAGGAAGCGACCCGGGACGTGCTCTCCGGCCTGACCGCACGTGAAGCCAAGGTGCTGCGCATGCGTTTCGGTATCGACATGAACACCGACCACACCCTCGAAGAGGTAGGCAAGCAGTTTGACGTGACCCGCGAGCGGATCCGTCAGATCGAGGCCAAGGCGTTGCGCAAGCTACGCCACCCGACGCGAAGCGAGCATCTGCGCTCCTTCCTCGACGAGTAATGACGAACCCCGGCAAATGCCGGGGTTTTTCTTTTTCAGGCCCTGACGTTTTAACCCCTGCGTTCTTCGCCCTTCGGCCAAACCCCCGTCTACACTCGAATCTATCCACTTGAGTGACGAGGCCGCTATGCCCAGACTGCCGGCCCTCGTGCTGCCCCTCCTGCTGATGTGGAGTGCAGCGGCCGGCGCCTTGACCCTGAACGACGAAGAGAAAGCCTGGCTCAGTGCGCATCCGCAGCTGCGCCTGGGCGTCGACGCATCCTGGCCACCCTTCGAATACCGTGACCAGGACGGCAAGTACCAGGGATTGGCCGCCGACTACATTGCGTTGATCCAGGAGCGCCTGGGTGTTGTGTTCACGCCGATCGAGCCGAGCAGTTGGTCGGCCGTGCTCCAACAGGCCCGGCAGGGCCAGCTGGACCTGCTGCCCGGCATCATGTCCACCCCCGAACGCCAGGGCTACCTGGCCTTCACCCGCCCTTACCTCGACTTCCCCATCGTGATCCTGGCCCACGAAGGCGGGCCCAGGCCACGTGACCTCAAGGAGCTGTACGGCCTGAAAGTCGCCGTGGTGGAGAACTACGCCCCACACGAACTGCTGCGTACCCACCACCCTGACCTCAACCTGGTGGCGCTGCCCAATGTCAGCTCGGCGCTTCAGGCCCTGGCCACCGACGAAGTCGATGCCGTGGTCGGCGACCTCGCCTCCAGCGTCTGGAGCCTGCGCCAGCTAAAGCTCGAAGGGCTCTACGTCAGCGGCGAAACCCCTTACCGCTACCAGCTGGCCATGGCGGCCCCGCGCCAACAGAAGATGCTGATCGGCATCCTCGACAAGGTGATTGCCGACATGAGCCCGGCCGAGCTCAGTCATATCCAGGAGCGCTGGGTCGGCAAAGTGCTGGAAAACAGCAACCGCTGGCGCGACCTGCTGCTCTACGGCCTGCCCGGCATCCTGCTGCTGGTGGCGATACTGGCGGCGGTGATGCGCGTCAACCGCCGGCTAAGCTCGGAAATTTCCCGGCGCATAGCCCTGGAACAGGAGCTGCGCAGCAGCGAGTACCACTACCGCGGCCTGGTCGAGAGCCTCTCGGCGATTGCCTGGGAAGCCGATGCCAACAACTTCACCTACAGCTATGTCTCGCCCCACGCCGAAGACCTGCTCGGCTACCCGATCAGCCAATGGCTCAAGCCCGGCTTCTGGCGCGACATCCTGCACCCGGACGACGCCCTCTGGGCCCAGGCCTACTGCGACAGCGAAACCGCCGCCGGCCGCGACCACAGCCTGGACTACCGGGTGATCCGCGCCGATGGCAGGGTGCTGTGGGTACGCGACATCGTCAGCCTGATCGAGCATGGGCACACCCCGGTGATGCGCGGGCTGATGATCGACATCAGCGAAACCAAGAACACCGAGCAGGCCCTGCGTCTGTCGGAGCAGAAATTCGCCTCGGTGTTCCAGCAATGCCCCGACATCCTGCTGATCGCCCGGGTCAGCGATGGCTGCCTGCTGGAGGTCAACGAAGCCTTCGAGGACCAGATCGGTCTGAGCCAGGACCAGGTGATCGGCCGCACCGCCGCCGAGCTCAACCTGTGGGGCATCGAAGACCAGGGGCCAGCCCCGCTGCAGCGCCTGCAGGGCGGCAACATCCGCAACCTCGAAATGCCTTTTCGGCGCAGCAACGGCCAGCTGTTCACCGGGCTCACCTCGGCGGAGATCTTCGACCTGGACAGCACCCCGGCGCTGGTGGTGGCGGTGCGCGACATCAGCCAGCTCAAACAGACCCAGGAGCAACTGCAGACCTCCGAAGAAAAGTTCGCCAAGGCCTTCCACGCCTCGCCTGACGGCCTGCTGCTGTCGCGCCAGAGCGACGGGCTGCTGATCGAGGTCAACGACGGGTTCTGCCGCATCACCGGCTTCGATAGCCAGGTACTGGACCACAGCACCCTGGAGCTGGGCATCTGGGTAGACCTCAACGAGCGCCGGCAACTGCTCGAGCTGCTGAACCGAAACGGCTTCGTACGCGACTTCAGCTGCCACATCCGCCGCGCCGACGGGCAGATCCGCCTGTGCGAAGTCTCGGCGCGGCCGCTGCCGATTGCCGGCGTGGACTGCATGCTGACCATCGCCCGCGACATCACCGAGCGCCATCTGATGCAGGAAAAACTGCAACTGGCGGCCACTGTGTTTGAAAACACGGCCGAAGGCGTACTGATCACCGACATCGACCAGCACATCAGTGCGGTCAACCGCGCGTTCAGCGAAATCACCGGCTACAGCGAGTTCGAAGCGCTGGGCCAGACCCCGCGCCTGCTCGCCTCGGGCCAGCACGACAGCGCCTTCTACGCCGCCCTGTGGCATCAACTGACCGCCGAGGGCCACTGGCAGGGCGAAATCCAGAACCGGCGCAAGAGCGGCGAGCTCTACCCTGCGTGGCTGACAATCAGCGCCGTGCGCAATCACGAGCGTGAGATCACCCACTTCGTCGCCGTGTTCGCCGACATCTCCAGCCTCAAGCATGCCCAGGCCGAGCTCGACTACCAGGCCCACCATGACCCCCTCACCGGCCTGCCCAACCGCACCCTGTTCGAAAGCCGGCTGCAGGCCGCCCTCAGCAGCCCGCAGCCTTCGGGTCGCCAGGGCGCGGTACTGTTCCTCGACCTGGACCGCTTCAAGCACATCAACGACAGCCTCGGCCACCCGGTCGGCGACCTGCTGCTCAAGGCAATCGCGCAGCGCCTGAAAGAACAGGTGCGCGACAACGACACCGTGGCACGCCTGGGCGGGGACGAATTCATCATCCTGCTGCCCGGCCTGCACCAGCCAAGCGATGCCGAGCATATCGCCAACAAGCTACTGGCCTGCTTTGGCGCACCGTTCCAGGCCGGCGAACACGAGTTCTTCACCAGTGCCAGTATCGGCACCAGCCTGTACCCCCAGGACGGCACCGACGTGGCCTCGTTGATCCGCAACGCCGATGCGGCCATGTACCGCTCCAAGGCCAAGGGGCGCAACCGGGTCGAGAGCTACACCCGCGACCTGACCGCCCAGGCCGCCGAGCGCATCGCGCTGGAGCACGAACTGCGCCGCGCCATCGAGCGCAAGGAACTGAGCCTGAGCTACCAGCCCAAGTTCAGCCTCAAGACCCAGAGCCTGGTGGGCGCCGAGGCACTGATTCGCTGGCGCCACCCGACCTTCGGCGACGTACCGCCGGAGCACTTCATCTCGCTGGCTGAAGAAAATGGCATGATTCTGCAGCTGGGCGACTGGGTGTTGGAGCAGGCGTGCCGGCAGATGCAAGCGTGGAAGCACAGCTACCTTGCGTTCGGGCCGCTGTCGGTCAACCTGGCGGGCGCGCAGTTGCGTCAGCCGTTGCTGGTACAGCGCATCGAGCAATTGCTGCGCACTCACCAGCTCAAGGCGGGTGACCTGCAGCTGGAGATCACCGAGAACTTCATCATGAGCCAGGCCGAGGAGGCGCTGGCCATCCTGCACCAGCTCAAGCGCATCGGTGTACAACTGGCCATCGACGACTTCGGCACCGGCTACTCCTCGCTCAGTTACCTCAAACGCCTGCCTCTGGACATCCTCAAGATCGACCAGTCGTTCATCCGCGGCCTGCCGGATGACCCGCACGATGCGGCGATTGCGCGGGCGATCATTGCGCTGGGGCGCAGCATGCAGCTGACCATCATCGCCGAGGGCGTGGAGAACCAGGCGCAGCAGCAATTTCTGGCGGCCGAGGGTTGCGAACAGATCCAGGGCTACATCGTCAGCCTGCCGCTGGCGGCGCCTGAATTCGCCGCGACCTTTCTACGCCGGGCAGTTTCGGATCTTTCGGATAGCACAGCCTCGAAACCCTCGCTATAATCCGCGACCACTGGGGCCTATAGCTCAGTTGGTTAGAGCAGAGGACTCATAATCCTTTGGTCCACGGTTCAAGTCCGTGTGGGCCCACCATACTCAAAGCCGCGCATTGCGCGGCTTTTGCGTTTTTGGCGGGATCGCCTCAGATACGCAGTGCTCATTTGCAACTCGTAAACCCGAGTGCGAGCCGGGTCCTTTCCTCATCCGTTTTTGTGGGGCCGGCATAGCCTACGCCGCCCGGCCTGACTTTTGCTCGACGACTATTCGCACACAATCTACTCGTCAGCCGGCTTGAAGCGCTCGCCGCGAAACACCCGACGTGGATTGCCACGCTCGATGCGGTGATGGAACAACCGCCGCTCCGCGCGCAGTTCGCTGTCGACCTGCTCTGCCTGTTGCGCCAGGCGTTGCCCGATGAGCAGCAGCGCCAAGCGTTTGTTGGCGTGCTGGCTACGCTCGCTCTGTACCTTGACGCTGACGCCGCTGGCCAGGTGCGTGGCGCGCACTGCCGAGTCGGTGGTGTTGACATGCTGACCACCCGGCCCGGACGAACGCAAGGTCTCGAAGTGGATCTCGCTCGCCAATTCCGGTGCCGGTGGCGCAAACCGTGCACCCCCAAAGAACCAGTTCTTGCGCGCATGCCCCGGCCGGTACGGACTGCTGCACGTCCATTGCAGCGAGCCCGTCCAGTGATCCGCCAGGCGCTCGGCCTGCTCGCCATCCAGTGCCAGCAACACCGAGCGCAAGGTACCGCGCCGCGGCCCCGGCTCTTCTTCGAGTATCCGTACCGCCACGGCCTGGGCATCCGCTTCGGCCTGCAGCCTGAGCAATGCCTTGGCCACTGCAAGGGCACATTCTTCCGGCCCCTGAGCCGCCGAGAGTTGCAGCAGGATCATCAGCAGCACCCTCCGCGCGTCTTGTAGGTCAGCACCGGTTTCAGTCGTGCCAGCACGCGAACCAACCCCGCTTCACGCAAGGCACCCACCACCGAGCCGATAGCCTTGTAGGCCTCCGGCGCTTCCTCGTAGATCAGCGCCCGGTCGGCGCAGATCACGCGGCTGCCTAGTGCCGTACGACTCAGTTGCTCGACGCTGTAGCGCGAGGCGAGGCGGTCCTTGCACTCGCTGCGCATCCATTTGCGTCCGGCGCCATGGGCCAGGGACAACAGGCTGCGCTCGTCGGCGATCGGCTGTACCAAGTAGCTGTAGTCGCCGCGCGAACCAGGGATCACCACCGCCCCCTGATCCGACGGTGTGGCGCCTTTGCGATGCAGCCAACCATCGAGCCCGTCGACCTGCGCTGGCGACACCAGGTTGTGGTTGATGTCGAGCAGTACATCGCCATCGGCACGCAAGCGGTCGAGCATGCGCCGGGCAATCAACTGACGGTTGGCTTCGGCAAAACGCAGCGCGCCGTCGTGCCGGCCCAGGTAATGAGTGCTGGCCTCGCTGCCCGCCTCCAGTCCGTGATGACCGAACAGGTCGACCTGCTCACGCAAGATCGCCTCGCCCAAACCACGCGAGCCGCTGTGCACCAGCAACAGCAGGTGTTTGCGCTCGATGCCCAAGGCTGCCAGGGCCGCATCGTCGTAGCTTTCATCAAGTTGCTGCAGCTCGGCGAAGTGGTTACCACCACCAATGGTGCCTAGAGAACGCTCGTGCCCCGTGGCAGGCAAACCGAAGCTGGCGACGGCCTCCTGCCACGTCTCGTCGAGCGGCAGGTCGAGGTTGCCAAGGCGTTTCTCCAGCTTGTCCAGATGCAGCTTGGCGGTCGGGATGTCCGTGCGCCACAGCGCCATGCCACAGCCGATGTCATTGCCGACCAGCGCCGGGTACAAACGCCCCACGGAAAAGAATGCCGCGCCGACCGGATAGCCACGCCCAGGATGCAGGTCCGGCATGCCGGCCACCCGATGCATGCCCCCTAGGCGAGCGGTGGTTTCGAGTTGTTGGATCGCTTTTCCTTCGATCCAGGTGTCGTCCGCGGCGACCAATACGGCGCCGTCGGACAAATTGCGAATGCAAGTGCCCATAGTCCAATCCTGATGGGTTGAAACAAAAAGATGTTCGGATTGGCAGGCCAGAGGCCGGGCGTTGCGGTACCGCTAATGAGTAGCGGCGAATGCGTTCAAGCCAGGCGCGACCTGCAAAGGGTGATCAACTGTTGCATGATGTACCTCCTTTGCTGTCGGGTGAGAGAAGGCGGGCATCTTAGGTGTGTAATTGCCACCCTGCAACAACCTTGATCACATTTTTACCAGGAGAACAACGTCATGGCCGAAAAACCTGACCGCTCCGCGGTACAAAAAACATACCCTGGCGGTACAGTGCCCAGCTTCCAACCATTTCGCCAATTACGCTAAACACTAGTCCGTGTGGGCCCACCATACTCAAAGCCGCGCATTGCGCGGCTTTTGCGTTTTTGGCCCTCAGAACTTCACAATCACGTCCCCAAACTGGCCGCATACACCCCCGGCGTCTTCCCATAGTGGCGCTGAAACAACCCGATGAACGCCGACACCGAGTCATATCCCAGTTCATTCGCCAGCCGAGTCACGCTCATGCCCTGCGCCAGCAACGGCAATGCGGCCAGCAAGCGCAGGCGCTGGCGCCATTCACGGAATGAAAGCTGGGTCTGCGCCTGAAACAGGCGCACCAGGGTGCGCCGCGATGCCCCCACCTGCTGCGCCCATTGCTCGATGGTGCGGTTGTCCCCAGGCTCGGCCTGCAGTGCATCGGTGATCCGGCGCAGGCGCGGGTCGCTGGGCAGCGGCAGGCTGAACGGTGCTTCGGCCAGCCCCTGCAACTCGTCCACCAGCACCTGCAGCAGGCGCGCCTGCGGCCCGTCGTCAGGGTAGTCGGCGGGAAAGTGGCTGACCCGTTCGATCAGCTCGCGCACCAGCGGCGTCACCTGCAGTACCGCGCAGTCACGGCGAGCGCCCGGCAGCACCGCGGCATCCAGGTACAGCCCGCGAAACGCCAGCGCCTGCTCACTGAACGCCGTGTGCTGCACCCCTGGCGGAATCCACAACGCGCACTGCGGCGGCAGCAGATAGCTGTGGCGCTCGGTCAGCACCTGCATGATCCCGGCGCTGGCATAGGTGAACTGCACCCAGTCATGGCTGTGCATCTGCACTTCATAACCTGCCGGTATGCCGAACATGCGCCGCTGCACCGGGCGCGAAAGCGCCAGCGGTACGGGCGGCACCTGCGGTATCTGTCCCGCTTGCGGCATCAGCTGTCCCCTTTGCTCAAGTGAGCCAAAAGTGCCGATGGTAGCCTGCGCCGCGACCCGTTGCACAACCTGATCGGAGACTTGTCGATGAGCACCCATGTACGTCAAAACCGCCTGACCATTCCCGCCATCCAGCAGCGCAAGGGCGCCGGCAGCCTGGTGGTGCTGACCGCCTACAGCCTGCCCATGGCCCGCTGGGTGGATGCCCATGCCGACCTGATCATCGTCGGCGATTCGGTGGGCATGGTGCTGTACGGCATGCCCAGCACCCTGGGCGTGACCCTGGACATGATGATTGCCCATGGCCAGGCGGTGATGCGCGGGGCAGAGCGCGCCTGCGTGGTGGTCGACCTGCCGTTCGGCTGCTATCAGGCCTCGCCGGAGCAGGCGTTTGTCAGCGCCGCCCGGGTGCTGCGCGAAACCGGTGCACAGGGCGTCAAGCTCGAAGGCGGCGCCGAAATGGCCCACACCGTCGAATTTCTGGTGCGCCGTGGCATTCCGGTGATGGCGCACGTGGGCCTGATGCCGCAGCAGGTCAACAGCATGGGCGGCTTCAAGGCCCAGGGGCGGGATGAACAAAGCGCAACCAAGGTGCGCGACGATGCCTTGGCCATGCAGGCGGCGGGTGCGTTCTCGGTGGTGCTCGAGGGCATCGCCGAGCCGCTGGCCCGCAGCCTGAGCGAAGCGTTACACATCCCCACCATCGGCATTGGCGCATCCCCTGCGTGCGATGGGCAGGTGCTGGTGACCGAGGACCTGCTGGGCCTGTTCGGCGAGTACCAGCCGCGCTTCGTCAAACGCTATGCCGAGCTGCAACCGCAGATCGAACAGGCACTGGAGCACTACGCCCGCGAGGTGCGCAGCGGGGAGTTCCCGGGGCTGGAGCACTGCTTCAAGGCCGCGCCCTGATAGCACCGGCGTGGACAGTGGGTCGATTAGCTGCCTTAATCGGCCCACTTCCCAAGCTAAAGAAACGATCCCTGTCCATGCCCACCCGCCCTGTCGCCCTCGATGAAATCGACCGTCAACTGATCGCCGCCCTGCAGATCAACGCCCGCGAAAGCGTGGCCATGCTTGCCCGGCAACTGGGCATTGCCCGCACCACCGTGACCTCGCGCCTGGCGCGCCTGGAGAAAACCAACGTCATCAGCGGTTACGGCGTGCGCCTTGGCCAGCGCGTGATCGACGGCGGCCTGCAGGCCTATGTGGGCATCACTGTGCGCCCCCGCTCGGGCAAGGAGGTGGTACGCCGCCTGAGCGCCATGGGGCAGATCCAGCAGTTGTGTGCGGTCAGTGGCGAGTTCGACTATGTGGCGTGGCTGCGCAGCGATTCGCCCGAACAACTGGACCAGTTGCTCGACCAGATCGGCAGTGTCGAGGGCGTGGAGAAAACCACCACCTCGATCATCCTCAGCAGCAAGGTGGACCGCGGCCAACCGGTTTGACATGGGTTAGCGGGGAACAGATAGGGCCCTTCGCTGGCAAGCATGCTAACGGTGCTCGCAAACCTGTAGGAGCCGGCCTTGCCGGCGAAGGCATCACTCTGCTCAAGCATCCCGTCACAATGACAAAAATCCCCACAAAACGACGACACTCTGCATCTTAATAACCAACACCCTCCCCTCGTAGAATGACCGCCAGCATTTCCTATACTCAAGCTCCGCTCCCCGCGCAGCCCTGGCAAGGTCTCCCATGAACAAGAACAATCGCCACCCCGCCGACGGCAAAAAACCGGTCACCATCTTCGGCCCGGACTTCCCCTTCGCCTTCGACGACTGGATCGAGCACCCGGCCGGCCTGGGCAGCATTCCCGCCGAGCGCCACGGTGAGGAGGTGGCCATCGTCGGTGCCGGCATCGCCGGCCTGGTGGCCGCCTACGAGCTGATGAAGCTGGGCCTCAAGCCGGTGGTGTACGAGGCGTCGAAAATGGGCGGGCGCCTGCGCTCGCAGACCTTCTCCGGCGCCGAAGGCATCGTCGCCGAGCTGGGTGGCATGCGCTTCCCGGTGTCTTCCACGGCCTTCTATCACTACGTCGACAAGCTGGGCCTGGAGACCAGACCCTTCCCCAACCCGCTGACCCCCGCCTCCGGCAGCACGGTGATCGACCTCGAGGGCCAGACCCACTACGCCGAAAAACTCAGCGACCTGCCGGCACTGTTCCAGGAAGTCGCCGACGCCTGGGCCGATGCGCTGGAGGATGGTGCACGCTTCGGCGACATCCAGCAGGCAATCCGCGATCGCGACGTGCCGCGCCTGAAGGCGCTGTGGAACACCCTGGTGCCGCTGTGGGACGACCGCACCTTCTACGACTTCGTCGCCACCTCCAAGGCCTTCGCCAAGCTCAGCTTCCTGCACCGCGAAGTGTTCGGCCAGGTGGGCTTTGGCACCGGCGGCTGGGACTCCGACTTCCCCAACTCGATGCTCGAGATCTTCCGCGTGGTGATGACCAACTGCGACGATCACCAGCACCTGGTGGTGGGCGGTGTCGAGCAGGTGCCCCTGGGCATCTGGCGGCATGTGCCGCAACGCTGCGCCCACTGGCCGCAAGGCACCAGCCTCAGCTCGTTGCACCGTGGCACGCCACATTCAGGGGTGAAAAGCATCGCCCGCGCCGACGATGGGCGCCTGGCCGTTACCGACACCTGGGGCGTCACCCGCCATTACGCCGCGGTGCTCACCACCTGTCAGAGCTGGCTGCTGACCACCCAGATCGAGTGCGAGGAGTCGCTGTTCTCGCAGAAGATGTGGATGGCCCTGGACCGCACCCGCTACATGCAGTCGTCCAAGACCTTCGTGATGGTCGACCGCCCGTTCTGGAAGGACAAGGACCCGCAGACCGGCCGCGACCTGATGAGCATGACCCTCACCGACCGCCTCACCCGCGGCACCTACCTGTTCGACAACGGCGACGACAGGCCGGGGGTGATCTGCCTGTCGTACTCGTGGATGAGCGATGCGCTCAAGATGCTGCCGCACCCGGTGGAAAAACGCGTGAAACTGGCGCTGGACGCCCTGAAGAAGATCTACCCCAAGGTCGATATCGCCGGGCACATCATCGGCGACCCGATCACCGTGTCGTGGGAAGCCGACCCGCATTTCCTGGGGGCGTTCAAGGGCGCCCTGCCCGGCCATTATCGTTACAATCAGCGCATGTACGCGCACTTCATGCAGCAGGACCTGCCTGCCGAGCAGCGCGGCATCTTTATCGCAGGCGACGACGTCTCCTGGACCCCGGCCTGGGTCGAAGGCGCGGTGCAGACTTCGCTCAACGCGGTATGGGGCATCATGAACCACTTCGGTGGCCGCACCCACGCCGACAACCCCGGCCCTGGCGATGTATTCAACGAGATCGGCCCGATCGCCCTGGCCGACTGAAAGGAGAGACCCATGCGCATAGCCCTGTACCAGGGCCAGCCCCACCCGATGGACGTGGCCGGCAACCTCGAGCGCCTGCACCAGCAGGCGCAGCTGGCGGCGGCACGCGGCGCCGAACTGCTGGTGTGCCCCGAGATGTTCCTCAGCGGCTACAACATCGGCAGCGAAGCGGTCGCACGCCTGGCCGAGCCGCAGGACGGCGCATCGGCCATGGCCGTGGTGGAAATTGCCCAGGCCAACCGCATCGCCATCGTCTACGGCTACCCCGAACTTGGCGAGGACGGCCAGGTGTACAACAGCGTGCAGTTGATCGACGCCCACGGCAGCAGCCTGGCCAACTACCGCAAGACCCACCTGTTCGGCGGGCTGGACCGCGCCATGTTCAGCCCCGGCCCCGACCACTTCCCGGTGGTCACGCTCAATGGCTGGCAGCTGGGCCTGTTGATCTGCTACGACATCGAGTTCCCGGAAAACGCCCGCCGCCTGGCCCTGGCCGGGGCCGAGCTGATCGTGGTGCCGACAGCCAACATGCAGCCCTACGATTTCATCTGCCAGTTCACCGTGCGCGTACGCGCCCAGGAGAACCAGTGCTACCTGGTGTATGCCAACTACTGCGGCGCCGAGGAGCAGATCCACTATTGCGGCCAAAGCAGCATCATCGGCCCGGACGGCAGCCTGCTGGCCATGGCCGGGCATGAGCCCACGCTGCTGGTGGCCGACCTCGAGCTGCAACGGGTGCACGAAGGCCGCGCCAGCACACCGTACCTGCACGACCTGCGTGTGGAACTCCACGGCGGCCCGCGCAAGCACTGATTTATCCGCTAGCATGACGGTTCGCACGTTACCGGAGCCGTCATGTCCTGCGCCCACCTCACCCTGCCCAACGGCCTGCACGTCACCCTGCGCCATGCACCGCGGCTCAAGCGCTGTGCAGCGGCAGTGCGGGTGCGCGCCGGCAGCCACGATGCTCCCAACGCCTGGCCGGGGCTGGCGCACTTTCTCGAACACCTGTTCTTTCTCGGCAACCCGCGCTTTGCCATCGACGACGCCCTGATGCGCTACGTGCAGCGCCAGGGCGGCCAGGTCAATGCCAGCACGCGGGAGCGCACCACCGACTTCTTCTTCGAAGTGCCGGCTGCCGCCTTCGAGGGGGGCATCGAGCGCTTGTGCGAAATGCTCGCCAACCCCCAGGCCGACCGTGCGCAACAGCTGCGCGAGCGCGAAGTGATCCATGCCGAGTTCATTGCCTGGGCGCGCAACCCCGAAGCGCAGCGTCAGCACGCACTGCTGCAGAGCGTGTCGGCGCAGCATCCGCTGAGCGGTTTTCACGCTGGCAACCGCTACAGCCTGCCGGTACCCGACGCGGCCTTCCAGAGCGCCCTGCAAGCTTTTCACCAACGCTACTACCAGGCCGGGCAGATGACCCTGAGCCTGGTCGGCCCACAGCCGCTGGCCACCCTTGAAGCCCTGGCCATGCAGTACGGCGCCGTCTTCGCACCCGGGCAGCCCATCGAACAAGGCCCGGCACCGGCGCTGCAGCTTCGCGCTGCGCGGGTTGAACAGCTGCCCGGGCAACGGGATGTGCTGCTCGGCTATGAACGGCTGCCCGCCGGCGCTGCCCAGGCGATCGCCTTTCTCGACACCTGGCTTTCGGACACCCGCCCGGGCGGGCTGCTGGCCGCTTTGCGCGAACGGCGCTGGCTGGAGGATTTCAGTTTTTCGGCATTGCATCAGTTCGCCGCACAGGCACTACTGCACGCGCGCTTCAAGCTCAATGACGCGGCACCTGCCGACCAGGTCGAAGACCTGTTCCGGGACTGGCTGAGCTTCTTGCGCGATGCCGACCTGACGGCGCTGAACAGCGAATATGCACGTATCCAGCAGTCACGCGCGCTGGCCGCCGGCGCCCTGGAACTGGCGCGCCGCGACAGCAGCGGCCAGCCATTCAGTGCACTCGACGCCCAGGGACTGGCGGCACTGCAAGGCCTGCTCGAACCCTTCACCGAGCAAGCCCGCCAGCCCTGGCGACTGCCACCTGCCGAGCCCTTGCTGGCCGTCGGGTTCAGCGATGCACCCGCCACGCCGACACCCGCCGGGGTTATCCACAGCCCGGCGCTGCCGGCCGTGCGGCAGTACGGCGTGATCTACCTGCGCTGGCAGGTGCGCTCGGCGTTGCGCGCGCGGCTGTGGCGCGTACTCGAAGGTGCCCTGCGCCCACTGGTCGAGCGCGCCACCCGCGCCTCGGTGGAGCTGCAATGGAGCGAGTGCGAGCACCTCTGGCAACTGCGCTGCGCCGGGTCACCGCCCGCCATTGTCGCAGTCGTCGAGCAGGCATTGGCGCTGCTGCGCCTGCCTGCCGCCCAGGACTGGAGCGCAGGCTCAGGCACCGAGCCGGCGCTGATCCCGATCCGCCTGCTGCTAAAGCAGTTGCCGGGCTATATCGTCGGGCGTGACCCGGGGCCATTGCCGACCTGCCTGATCGCCCAGCCCGAGCTGGATGCGCTCTGGCAGCATGCCCGCTGGCAGGGCATGACCTGCGGCTTCACCGAAGCGGTGCAGCCGGCGCTGAATGCGCTGCTGGCCCAGGTACCGGGACAGCCGGGCATGGCCGAGCCGATCACCGGCGATGCCACAGGGCCCTGGCAGCATGTGCCGCTGCCCGAAGGCGAGCACGCACTGCTGGTGTTCTGCCCCGCCCCGCCCGGCAGCGAAGCGGTGTACCGGCTGCTGGCACATCGACTGCAAGGGCCCTTCTACCAGCGCCTGCGGGTGGAGCTGCAACTGGGCTATGCAGTGTTCAGCGCATTGCGCCAGGTGCAGGGCCATACCGGCCTGCTGCTGGGCGTGCAGTCGCCCAAGGCCGACCCGGCACAGATTCTCGAGCACATGCGCTGCGTGGTCGCAGGCTTCACCCATGACCTGACCGATGATGCCGAGGCGCGTCAGGCCCTGGCGGCGCAGTTCCACGAACCGGACATGGGCAATGCCGACGTCGCCGAATGGGCCTGGCAGGCCCGGCTGGCCGGCAGCGACACCCCCAGCCTGGACACGCTGCGACAGCAGCTGCTGGCGGTCACCGCACAGCAGCTCGAACACGCCGCCCGGCACCTGTTCGACAACGCCCTGTACCTGGCCAGCGCCGCACAGGGCGGATTGTTACCGGCAACGCAACAGCCTTTCTCGCAGGTTTAACCAAACTGTCCATTAATTTTAGTAAGATGGCGCTACCCGGGCCGTTGTAACCCCTTGTTTCAAAGGGGGGCCTAAATATGTAGCCACCCGCCCCCAGACCTATCCGGAAGGAGTACTCCCATGTGGACCAAACCTGCTTACACTGACCTGCGTATTGGCTTTGAAGTGACCATGTATTTCGCAAGTCGCTGAGTCTGCTTGCGGTACAACGCCTCGGTCAGCCGGGGCGTTTTCATTTTTGGACGCAGCAGGAGTGGCCATGTACATCCAGATTCTAGGTTCCGCCGCCGGCGGCGGTTTCCCGCAGTGGAACTGCAACTGCGACAACTGCAAGGGCTTTCGCGACGGCACCTTGCGCGCCAGCGCACGCACCCAGTCCTCGATCGCACTGTCCGACGACGGGGTGCACTGGGTGCTGTGCAACGCCTCGCCGGACATCCGCGCGCAGCTGCAAGGCTTCGCCCCCATGCAGCCGGCCCGCGCCCTGCGCGACACCGGGATCAACGCGATCATCCTGCTCGACAGCCAGATCGACCACACCACCGGCCTGCTCAGCCTGCGCGAAGGTTGCCCGCACCAGGTGTGGTGCACCGACATGGTCCACCAGGACCTGAGCACCGGCTTCCCTCTGTTCACCATGCTCAGCCACTGGAACGGTGGCCTGCAGTGGAACCGCATAGAGCTCGAAGGCAGCTTCGTGATCCAGGCGTGCCCGAACCTGCGCTTTACCCCGTTCCCGCTGCGCAGCGCCGCGCCGCCCTACTCCCCGCACCGCTTCGACCCGCACCCGGGCGACAACCTGGGGCTGATGGTCGAAGACCTGCGCACCGGCGGCAAGCTGTTCTACGCCCCGGGCCTTGGCCAGTTCGACGACAAGCTGCTGCAACTGATGCACGACGCCGATTGCCTGCTGGTCGACGGCACGCTGTGGGAGGATGATGAGATGCAGCGCCGCGGTGTCGGTACCCGCACGGGCCGCGAGATGGGTCACCTGGCACAGAATGGCCCCGGCGGCATGCTCGAGTTACTCGAAGGCTTCCCCGACCAGCGCAAGGTACTTATCCACATCAACAACACCAACCCGATTCTCGATGAAGACTCCGCCGAGCGCGCCGAACTGGCCCGCCGCAACGTCGAAGTGGCCTTCGACGGCATGAGCATCGAGCTGTAGGAGCCCCCATGAGCGAAGCCGTACCGCTTTCCCCCGCCGCGTTCGAGCAGGCCTTGCGCGCCAAGGGCGCCTACTACCACATCCATCACCCCTACCACGTGGCCATGTATGAAGGCCGCGCCAGCCGCGAGCAGATCCAGGGCTGGGTCGCCAACCGCTTCTACTACCAGGTCAACATCCCGATGAAGGATGCGGCGATCCTGGCCAACTGCCCGGACCGCGAGATCCGCCGTGAGTGGATCCAGCGCCTGCTCGACCACGACGGCGCCCCCGGCGAAGACGGCGGCATCGAAGCCTGGCTGCGCCTGGGCCAGGCCGTGGGCCTGGACCCCGACCAGCTACGCTCGCAGGAGCTGGTGCTGCCCGGCGTGCGCTTCGCGGTCGACGCCTACGTCAACTTCGCCCGCCGTGCCAGCTGGCAGGAAGCGGCCAGCAGCTCGCTGACCGAACTGTTCGCCCCGCAGATCCACCAGTCACGCCTGGACAGCTGGCCACAGCACTATCCCTGGATCGACCCGGCCGGCTACGAGTACTTCCGCACCCGCCTGGGCCAGGCCCGGCGCGATGTGGAGCATGGCCTGAGCATCACCCTGCAGCACTACACCACGGTGCAGGGTCAACAACGCATGCTGGAGATTCTTCAGTTCAAGCTCGATATTCTGTGGAGCATGCTCGACGCCATGAGCATGGCCTATGAACTGAACCGCCCGCCCTACCACAGCGTCACCAGCGAGCGGGTGTGGCACAAGGGGATCACCTTATGAGTTTCGACCGTTCGAAGACGCCGCACTGGCGCCCCGGCTACCGCTTCCAGTACGAACCGGCGCAGAAGGGCCATGTGCTGCTCTACCCCGAAGGCATGATCAAGCTCAACGAAAGCGCCGCACTGATCGGCGGGCTGATCGACGGCAAGCGCGATGTGGCCGCGATCATTGCCGAGCTGGACGTTCAATTCCCCGGCGTACCCGAACTCGGTGACGACATCGAGCAATTCATGGAGGTCGCCCGTGAGCAACACTGGATCGTCCTTGAGTGAGGTACCGGCCAAGCCCGCAGTCGGCCTGCCGCTGTGGCTGCTGGCCGAGCTGACCTACCGCTGCCCGCTGCAATGCCCGTACTGCTCCAACCCGCTGGACTTCGCCGAGCAGGGCAAGGAGTTGAGCACCGAGCAGTGGTTCAAGGTGATGGCCGAGGCGCGTGAAATGGGCGCCGCGCAACTGGGCTTTTCCGGCGGCGAGCCACTGGTGCGCCAGGACCTGGCCGAGCTGATCGGCGAGGGGCGCCGCCTGGGCTACTACACCAACCTGATCACCTCCGGCATCGGCCTGACCGAACAGAAGATCGCCGACTTCAAGCGCGCCGGGCTGGACCACATCCAGATCAGCTTCCAGGCCAGCGACGAACAGGTCAACAACCTGCTGGCCGGCTCGAAGAAAGCGTTCGCGCAGAAGCTGGAGATGGCGCGCGCGGTCAAGGCCCACGGCTACCCGATGGTGCTGAACTTCGTCACCCACCGGCACAACATCGACAAGATCGACCGCATCATCGAGCTGTGCATCGCCCTGGAAGCCGACTTCGTCGAGCTCGCCACGTGCCAGTTCTACGGCTGGGCCAAGCTCAACCGCGCCGGCCTGCTGCCCACCCGCGCGCAGCTGGAGCGCGCCGAACGCATCACCAACGAATACCGCGAGAAACTGCAGGCTGCGGGCAACCCGTGCAAGCTGATCTTCGTCACCCCCGACTACTATGAAGAGCGGCCCAAGGGCTGCATGAACGGCTGGGGCAGCATCTTCCTCACCGTCACCCCGGACGGCACCGCACTGCCGTGCCATGGCGCACGCCAGTTGCCGGTACAATTTCCCAACGTGCGCGAACACAGCATGCAGCACATATGGTATGACTCGTTCGGCTTCAACCGTTTTCGCGGTTACGACTGGATGCCCGAGCCGTGCCGCTCCTGCGACGAGAAAGAAAAGGACTTCGGCGGCTGCCGCTGCCAGGCCTTCATGCTGACCGGCGACGCCAGCAATGCCGACCCGGTTTGCGCCAAATCGGCGGACCACGGGATCATCCTCGCTGCTCGGGAGGAGGCCGAAACCGCCACCCAGACCATCGACCAGATGACCTTCCGCAATGATCGAAACTCCCGTCTCATCGCCCGCGGCTGAGCGTTTCAGCGCACAACAGGCGGTTGCCGCCGGCACCGACTATGCCGAACTCAAGCGCAGCCCGCTGGGGCTGTTCTGGAACGAGTTTCGCCCCCAGGACGGCGGTTGCCGCATCTGGCAGTGGCGCGACGGCCAGGCCCGCTGCCTGACCCCCGACGGCTTCAGCGTGCGCAGCCGCGTCTACGAGTATGGCGGCGGCGGTTTCTGCCTGAGCGACGACGGGCTGGTGTTCGTCAACGAAGCCGACCAGCAGCTCTACAGCCAGGGGCTCGGCGGCGGGCAGCCGCAGCCGCTGACCCACGGCCAGTGCCGCTACGGTGACCTGCGCTGGGGCGCCGGCCAGGTGCTGGCGGTTGAAGAAGACGCCGATGTGCACCGGCTGGTATCGATCGCCGCCGGCACCCGCACGGTACTGGCCGAAGGCGCCGACTTCTATGCCGCTCCCACCCTCAGCGCCGACGGCCAGCGCCTGGCCTGGATCGAATGGAGCCGCCCGCACCAACCCTGGACTGCCACCCGCCTGCTGTGCGCCGAACGCCGCGATGCACACACCTGGGAAGCGCCGCGCTGCATCGCCGGCAGCGAGGCGCAACCGGAATCGCTGCAGCAGCCGCGCTTCGATGCCGACGGTTGCCTGTACTGCCTGTCGGATCGTGACGGCTACTGGCAACCCTGGGGCGAAACCCCGCAGGGCTGGGCAGCACTGCCGGCCGAGCGCGCCGACCATGCCGGCGCACCGTGGCAACTGGGCGCCAGCACCTGGCTGCCCCTGGACGGCGGCGGGTACCTGGCGAGCTGGTTCGAGGGCGGCTTCAGCCGCCTGGGCGTGCATCATGCCGATGGCACCCTGGAAGACTTCAGTGACGTCTACACCCGCTTTCGCTGCCTGGAGATCGACGACCGGTACCTGTATGCCATCGCCGCATCTGCCGTCAGCACGCCCGCCGTCATCGCCATCGACCGCCACAGCCATGCCGTTCAGGTGCTGGCCGGCGGTGCGATGCCCTTGCCCAGCGAACAGGTCAGCCAGCCGCGCAGCATCACCTACCCCAGCGGCGATGCCCAGGCGCACGCCTTCTTCTACCCGGCCATGAATGGTGTCGAGGCGCCGCCGCTGGTGGTGTTCGTGCATGGCGGACCGACCTCGGCGTGCTTCCCGGTGCTCGACCCGCGCATCCAGTACTGGACCCAGCGCGGCTTTGCCGTGGCCGACCTCAACTACCGTGGCAGCAGCGGCTATGGCCGCGCCTATCGCCAGGCCCTGCACCTGCGCTGGGGCGAAGTGGACGTGCAGGATGCCTGCGCGGTGGTCGACTTCCTGGCAGGGCAAGGGTTGATCGACCCGACGCAGGCGTTCATCCGCGGGGGCAGCGCCGGGGGCTACACCACGCTGTGTGCGCTGGCGTTCCAGAATGTGTTCCGTGGCGGGGCGAGCCTGTACGGGGTCAGCGACCCGCTGGCGCTGACGCGCGCCACGCACAAGTTCGAAGGCGATTACCTGGACTGGCTGATCGGCGACCCGCAGCAGGATGTGCAGCGTTATCAGGCGCGCACGCCACTGCTGCATGCCGCGCAGATCAAGGTGCCGGTGATTTTCTTCCAGGGCGAACTGGATGCGGTGGTGGTACCGGAGCAGACCCG
Source organism: Pseudomonas sp. S12(2018) (assembly GCF_024355235.1). NCBI lineage: Bacteria > Pseudomonadati > Pseudomonadota > Gammaproteobacteria > Pseudomonadales > Pseudomonadaceae > Pseudomonas > Pseudomonas sp. S12(2018). The sequence continues at coordinate 340,841 of NZ_QLAD01000007.1, read as the reverse complement.
TTCGATGCTGGCGGCGCTGAAGGCCAATGGGGTGCGTGCCGAAGGGCATTTCTACCCGACCGAGCGGCACGGGTTCCGGACGGCAGCGAACCTGGCGCATGCGCTGGAAGAAGAGTGGAAGTTCTACCGGGAGGTTCTGTCACGGCCATTGCCATTGTAGGAGCCAGCCTTGCTGGCGAATGTCCCAGCGCGGTCTGAACCGTACAGGCCCATTCGCCGGCAACGCCGGCTCCTACAGGCGATGGCCGCGACGCGGTCTAGCGCTTGGCGATGATGTACACCGCGTGCACGATCCCCGGAATGTAACCGCACAAGGTGAGCAGGATGTTCAGCCAGAAGGCGCCACCAAAACCCACCTGCAGGAACACGCCCAGCGGCGGCAACAGAATGGCGAAGATAATTCGGATCAGGTCCATCGGGCAGCTCCTTGTCTAAAGTCCTAACTACAGACTGCAAGCACCCCCCACTGGTTCAAATAGCCATCCCCCATAAAAAAACGCCCCAGGCCAAAAGGATCAGGCCCGGGGCGATGCGCAGGAACGCGAGACGGTTCGTTGAATTCGGTACGGCGCTACCGGGTCAGGCACGCCGCTGGTTGAGTTGCGCCGTGTGCACACGGGCAAAGGCACGCGCCAGGCGCAGCAGCATTTCGTCGATGTTGCCGCGGCTGACGGTCAGCGCCGGCGAAAAGCGCAGCACATTGGCCTGCGCCGCATTGAGCAGCAGCCCTTCCTGCAGCGCCGCCTTGACCAGGGCCGCGGCCGAGTCGTCGCTCAGCTCCAGGCCCCACAGCAAGCCCTGGCCGCGCACCTCGCCCTGGCCATAACGCCCCGCCAGGTGGCTCAGGCCATCACGCAGGTGCCGCCCCGACGCCTGCACCTGCTCCATGAAGCCCGGCTCCAGCACGGCATCGAGAATCGCCAGGCCCGCCGCACTCATCAGTGCATTGCCATGGTGACTGCCTTCCAGCTCGCCGGCCTCGGCGCAGCAGGCCGTACCCCGCGCCAGCAGGGCGGCCAGCGGCACACCGCCGCCCAGGCCCTTGCCCAGGGTGATGATGTCGGCGCGCACACCGTAGGTCTGCTCGGCCAGCAGCGCGCCGCAACGGCCCACGCCGGTCTGCACCTCATCCAGGATCAGCAGGATGCCCAGTTCGCGGCACAGGCGCTCGACACCCTTGAGGTAATGCTGGGTGGCCGGGATCACCCCGGCCTCGCCCTGGATCGGCTCGAGCATGATCGCCACGGTACGCGAGTCCACTGCTGCATGCAGCGCGGCCAGATCGTTGAACGGCACCTTGCTGAAACCCGGCAGGCCGGGCTCGCAGCGGTTGCACGCCGACGGGTCGGAGGCCGACAGCGCCCCCAGGCTGCGCCCGTGGCAGCTCTGGCGCGCAGTGATGATGTGGTAGGCGCCATTGCGATGCAGCTGGCCCCACTTGCGCGCCAGCTTGATCGCACCTTCGCAGGCTTCGGCACCACTGTTGAGCAGGTAGGCCTGATCGCTGCCGGTGCTCTGGCACAGGCGGTTGACCAGGCTCAACAGGCCACGGTTATGAAAGCCGGCGCCGGGGTTTATCAATGCCTGGGCCTGGCTGCTCAGTGCCTGCACCAGCGCCTTGGGGCTGTGCCCGAGGCTGTTCACCGCGCAACCCTGGGTGAAATCCAGATAGGCGCGGCCTTCGTTGTCCCACAGCCATGAACCCTGGCCGCGCACGAACACCTGTGGCGCACGCTCGGTGGCCGGCATCAGGCATTCCCGCGACAGCTGCTCGGCCTGGGCCAGTGCCACCGGCGCCGGTGCCTGCTCGGCAGCGCGCGCCGCCTGGCGACGCAGATTGAACAGGTTCATGCGCGCAGCCCTTCCAGCGGCAGGCCAAGCAGGCGCGCGGTCCAGTCCTCGACCTGGCCGCTGCGCAGGCGCTTGATCGCGATGTCGCGCCAGCGTGACGAGAGGGCCGGACAATCCACCAGCTTTTTCAAACCCGCATGCTCCAGAGGTTCACGGTAAAAAGTATGCAGTGCCCAGGCCACGGTCAGGCCCGGATAGCTGCGTTGTATCAGTTCGAACGGCTCATCGGCGCTGACGAAGCCAGGCTTGAGCACCCGGTAGAACCAGCCGCAGCGCAGCGCGTCCTGCGCCTGTTGCGGCAGGTTCGGCAAGCCCCAGCGATGGCTCAGGCGGTAGCACGGCGAGCGCGGCTGGCTGACCTGCAGCAGCGCCCCGCCCCAGCGGAACATGTCGCCCAGACAGACGTGCTCTTCGGTAAGGCCGCGGGTCGAGAGGTTTTCGCCAAAACCCGGCGCGCACCAGTCGATCTGTGGATAACGTCGCCGCCACCAGGCGTAGTGCTCGGCCGGATAGTGGTGCAAGGCCCGCTCGGGGCCGGTATGGAAGCGCGGGTCGCCGTGTTCGTCGCTGCCCAGCCCCTGTGGCCATAACCACAGCCTTCTTGCAACCTGTTCCTTATCGATATCGGTGAGTAACCCATAACCGACATTTTTTGCCTTGCCTATGTAAACGCCATCCACATACACGGTATTCATCGCGCCTTCTGGCCCTGTAAACCTTGTGAATACGGGATAGACTAGGCTTCTCGCGGGCCTTCGGCCATTTCGTTTTTCGAGCTTTTTTGATAAGTATTGCTTATGGATTTTCGCCAACTGCGTTATTTCGTCGCGGTGTACGAAGAAGGCCATGTGGGCCGGGCCGCCGAACGCCTTTCACTGTCGCAGCCAGCGCTGTCGCAGCAGATCCGCCAGCTCGAGCACAGCCTCGATGTGAGCCTGTTCGAACGGGGCAACAAGCGCCTGTTGCCAACCCTGGCCGCACACACCCTGTACAACCACGCCCTACCCCTGCTCGACGGCCTGCAACGCGCCCGCGAGGCGTTGCGCAACTTCCGCGGGCAGGCCTTGCGGACCCTGGCCATCGGCGTGCTGCAGACGGTACGGCCGAGCCTGGTGCCGCAACTGCTCGACCGCCTGCGCAAGGCGCAACCACACCTGGTGGTGCAGATCTACGAACTGTCGGGGCTGGAGATCGAACGGCGCCTGCTCAACGGCACCCTGGATATCGGCATCAGCTACCTGCCGCCGCGCCAGCCGGGCCTTCACGGCCTGCTGCTGTACGAAGACGAGCTGCAACTGGTGATCCCGCCCACGCACCCGCTGCGCGAATTCAAGAAAGTCTCGCTCAAGCAGGCCGCCGAACTGCCCATGCTGATGCTGGGCGAAGAGTTCCAGGTACGCCAGATCTGGCAGGCGCAACTGGCCAACCTCGGGCGCCGCCCGCAGGTGCAGGCCGAGATGAACAACATGGGCGGGATTCTCGACAGCCTGGCGCATACTTCGCTGGCAACCGTGTTGCCGGGGCGTGCGCGCGACGCCACGGACGATCCAGAGCTGCTCTGGAAGCCGCTGAGCGAGCCGCGGGTGCCACTGAAGGTAGGCCTGGTGTTTCGCGATGCGCAGCGCCAGCAGGCGTCGGTGGAGCTGCTGCGCAATCTGCTGGAGGAAGAGATCGACCCTCGCCAGATCGGCGGTTCACCTCTGGATGTGCTCGGCTAGAAAAAACCCGGGCAAAAGAAAACCCCGCCGAAGCGGGGTTTTGCAGACTGTTTCCCTGACATCCTTTTCGTCCCGCCGTCCTGGCAGGAAATCCTTCCGTGTCCCTGTTATGTACTGTGCGCATCCTGCGCGACGTCCATGAGGTGAAGATTAGCTGTGGATCCAATCTTACGGAAGAGGCCAAACGTCACCACGTCATGTAAGTAAATGCTTACATGACGCCGTCAGATCAAAACTGTTCCGCGTCGAGCAGGTACAACGACTCGCTGCCCGCCTTCACCGAAGCGCTGAGCGAGTGAATACGCGGCAGCAGGCGGGCGAAGTAGAAGCGCGCGGTGCCCAGCTTGCTGGCGTAGAAGTCGTCCTCACCCTGTTTGGCCAGGGCCGTGCGGGCCATCAGTGCCCACATGTAGGCATAGGCGGTGTAGCCAAAGGCGTGCAGGTACTCCACCGAAGCCGCGCCGATTTCGTTGGGGTTCGCCTTGGCGCGGTCGAGCACCCAGGCGGTCAGGTCGTCGAGGCTGTCCAGCGCCGTCTCCAGCGGTTTGACGAACTCGCCCAGCGCCGTGTCGGCGGTGGCGATGAAATGGCGGATCTCGTCGGCGAACAGTTTGTAGAACGCCCCGCCGCTACCCACCACCTTGCGGCCCATCAGGTCCAGGGCCTGGATGCCGTTGGTGCCTTCGTAGATCTGGGTGATGCGCACGTCGCGCACCAGTTGCTCCTGGCCCCACTCGCGAATGTAGCCATGGCCGCCGAACACCTGCTGGCCATGCACGGTCACTTCCAGGCCCAGATCGGTGAGAAACGCCTTGGACACCGGCGTCAGCAGCGCCACCAGGTCTTCGGCGCGCTTGCGGGCCTCGCGGTCTTCACTGAACTTGGCGGTATCGAGCTGCATCGCAACATAGGTGGAGAAAGCCCGGCCGCCTTCGTTCAGTGCCTTCATGGTCAGCAGCATGCGCCGCACGTCGGGGTGCACGATGATCGGGTCGGCAGTCTTGTCCTTGGCCTGGGGCCCGGTAGGTGCACGGCTCTGCAGGCGGTCGCGGGCGTATTCGATGGCGTTCTGGTAGGAACGCTCGGCCGAGGCCAGGCCCTGGATGCCGACCCCCAGGCGCTCGTAGTTCATCATGGTGAACATCGCTGCCAGGCCCTTGTTCGGCTCGCCGACCAGGTAGCCCACGGCGCTGTCGAAGTTCATCACGCAGGTGGCCGAGGCCTGGATGCCCATCTTGTGCTCGATGGAGCCACAGGTGGCCGGGTTGCGCTCGCCCAGGCTGCCATCGGGGTTGACCAGGAACTTGGGCACCAGGAACAGCGAGATGCCCTTGGGCCCGGCCGGGGCGTCAGGCAGCTTGGCCAGCACCAGGTGGATGATGTTCTCGGTCAGGTCGTGTTCGCCGCCGGTGATGAAGATCTTGGTGCCGGTGACCTTGTAGCTGCCGTCGGCCTGCGGCTCGGCGCGGGTACGGATGATGCCAAGGTCGGTGCCGGCGTGGGGCTCGGTCAGGCACATGGAGCCGGCCCAGACCCCGGCGTACATGTTGGGCAGGTACCGCGTCTTGAGCTCTTCGCTGGCATGGGCGTTGATCGACAGGCAGGCACCGGCGGTCAGCATCGGGTACAGGCCGAAGGCCAGGCTCGAGGAGTTGACCATTTCTTCGACCTGGGCAGAGATCACCTTGGGCATGCCCATGCCGCCATAGGCAGGGTCGCCGCCCACGCCCACCCAGCCACCATCGGCGTAGGTGCGGTAGGCATCGATGAAGCCGGCCGGGGTGCGCACGGCGCCGTTGTCCCAATGGCAGCCCTCTTCGTCGGCGCTGCGGCTCAGCGGAGCGATTCGCTGGCTGGTGACCTTGCCGGCTTCCTCGAGCACCGCCAGTGCGGTTTCTTCGTCGACCGCCTCGGCCAGCCCGGGCAGTTGTGCCCACAGCCGGGATACTTCGAAGACTTCGTTGAGGACGAAGCGCATATCGCGCAGGGGCGCTTTATAGTCAGCCATGGCAACCTCTCACACCTTGAGTCGGGACGGCCCCGCAGGGCCGCTACACAGTTGCGAGCCAGTGTAACCTAACAACTTTTGTGACACATAGGGTCATCTGGCGACCATATAGTCACTTCTGGTCACGCCGTGCGCACCGCTCCACGCTTGCTCTGGTGGCCGTAGGTCATGGTGCAGTTACGCCCCGCTCCCTTGGCACTGTACAGCGCCTGGTCGGCCGACTTGAGCACCTCATCGGGGCTGCGGTGCTCGGGCAGGCGCTCGGCGGCACCGATGCTGATGGTCACCGACACGCTGCTGGCCCCGGCCGCCCCACGGCGTTGTCGCCCCTGCTGGTCGTCCTGGGGGCGGCTGTCCTGGTTGCGCAGCTGGATATTGTAGTTGGCGATCACCTCGCGCACCGCCTCCAGGTGCGGCAGGCATTCCTCGATGGTCTTGGCCGCGAACACCAGGGCGAACTCCTCGCCGCCATAGCGGTAGGCGCGGCCCCCGCCGGTGACCTTGGACAGTTTGCTGGCCACCAGGCGCAGCACCTGGTCGCCCACGTCGTGCCCGTGGGTATCGTTGAATTTCTTGAAGTGGTCGACGTCGGTCATCGCCAGCACATAGTTGCGCCCCAGACGCTGCATGCGCTCGTTGAGCGCGCGGCGCCCCGGCAGGCCGGTGAGCTCGTCGCGAAACGCCATCTGGTAGGCCTCGTGGGAGACCGCGGCGGCGATCATCAGCATCACCTGGCTGCACATGATGTTCAGGGTGAAGGGCAGGATGAAGGTCTGCGGCAGCATCCAGAAGATCCCCATCAGACCGATCACCTGCGCCGCATGCAGCGGGCGCGGTTCGCGCAGGTACTGCACCACCAGCAGGATGAAGGCGAGCAGAAACACCGGGTAGGCCAGCTGGATCAGGCTCATCCACTGACCGTGCAGCGCCGGCCAGCGGATTTCCGCGAGCCAGTTGAGCAGCGCCTGCGGGTAGCTCTGCTCCAGCCCCAGCGCCGTGCTGCCGACCGCCAGCAGCACGGCAAAGCGCGCCACCATGTCCTGGAACAGGTGCGTGCGCTCCTGCCAGGCGCCGTACAGCGCAAACAGGATGGGCAGCAACAGGCACACCAGGTGGAACACCACGGCGGCGTCCTGGCGTACCACGCCATTGTCGCGGTAGTAGTCGGTCTGGGTGTCGAGCAGGAAGTAGGCGATATACACCGTGACCATCAGGAACAGTTCACGCTGACGGCGGTAGACCGTGCAGTAGGCCCCGCCCAGCAGCAGCACCAGGGTTGGCAGCACGTTGAACAGCGAGGTGAAGAAGACGTTGAGGTCTCTGACATAAGCAGCGGCGAGCCCCGACACCAGCAGGAACAGTGACGGCAGAAAATGGCTCAGTCGTACAGCGGATAAACGAAACAAGGGAATCTCCGACCCGGCAGATCAAGTAATGGCATTGTGCCTTTAATGTGTCGGCAGCGCACATGAATAGATGAATATGCCGGCAGCACTTGTAACGGCAGGGTAGGAGCAGGGCTTAGCACGTATTCGTTTCAGGTTCTGACTAGCGCATAAAAAAACCCGCCGGTAAGGGCGGGCTTTCTTGCTTCAGGCGATGACTCAGTACGAGAGGCCGAAGTGCTCTTCGTTCATGTCCATCAGGTTGCTCGCGCCCGACAGCATGGTTTCCACATGCGTGCGGGTCCGCGGCAGGATGCGCTGGAAGTAGAAGCGCGCGGTCTGCAGCTTGGCGGTGTAGAACGCCTCTTCGCTGGTGCCGGCAGCCAGTTTCTCGGCGGCCAGGCGCGCCATGTCGGCCCAGAAGTAGGCCAGGCAGGCGTAACCGGAGTACATCAGGTAGTCCACCGAGGCGGCACCGACTTCTTCGCGGTCCTTCATCGCGGCCATGCCGACCTTCATGGTCAGTTCGCCCCACTCCTTGTTCAACTTGGCCAATGGCGCGACAAACTCGCTGATGGCCTCGTTGCCTTCGTTGTTCTGGACGAACTTGTGCACGATCTTGGTGAAGCCCTTGAGCGCCTCGCCCTGGGTCATCAGCACCTTGCGGCCCAGCAGGTCCAGCGCCTGGATGCCGGTGGTGCCTTCGTACAGCATCGAGATGCGGCTGTCGCGAACGTTCTGCTCCATGCCCCACTCGGCGATGAAGCCGTGGCCGCCGTAGATCTGCACGCCGTGGTTGGCCGACTCGAAGCCGACTTCGGTCATGAACGCCTTGGCGATCGGGGTCATGAAGGCCAGCAGTGCGTCGGCCTTCTTCTTCTCTTCTTCGTCCTGGCTGTACTTGACGATGTCGACCTGCTTGGCGGTGAAGTACACCATCGCGCGGTTGCCTTCGGCGAAGGCTTTCATGGTCAGCAGCATGCGACGCACGTCCGGGTGGACGATGATCGGGTCAGCCGCCTTGTCCGGCGCCTTGGGGCCGGTCAGCGAACGCATCTGCAGGCGGTCGCGGGCATACTTCAGGCCACCCTGGAACGCCACTTCGGCGTGGGCCAGGCCTTGCAGCGCGGTACCCAGGCGAGCGGTGTTCATGAAGGTGAACATGCAGTTCAGGCCCTTGTTGGCCGGGCCGATCAGGTAGCCGGTGGCGGCGTCGAAGTTCATCACGCAGGTGGCGTTGCCGTGGATGCCCATCTTGTGTTCGATGGAGCCACAGGAAACGGCGTTGCGCTCGCCCACACCGCCTTCGGCGGTCGGCAGGAACTTGGGCACGATGAACAGCGAGATGCCTTTGGTGCCGGCCGGTGCATCGGGCAGGCGCGCCAGCACGATGTGCACGATGTTGTCGGCCATGTCGTGTTCACCGGCCGAGATGAAGATCTTGGTGCCGGTGACCTTGTAGGAACCGTCGGCCTGAGGTTCGGCCTTGGTGCGCAGCATGCCCAGGTCGGTACCGCAGTGCGGTTCGGTCAGGCACATGGTGCCGGTCCATTCGCCGGATACCAGCTTGGTCAGGTAGGTGTTCTGCTGCTCGGCGGTGCCGTGCTCGGAGATGGTGTTCATCGCGCCGTGCGACAGGCCCGGGTACATGCCCCACGACCAGTTCGACTCGCCGACCATTTCGCTGACCGCCAGGCCCAGCGACTCGGGCAGACCCTGGCCGCCGTGATCGACGTCATGGGCCAGGCTCGGCCAGCCGCCTTCGACGAACTGCTTGTAGGCTTCCTTGAAGCCGGTGGGGGTCTTAACGCCCGACTCGCTCCAGGTGCAGCCTTCCAGGTCGCCCACACGGTTCAGCGGGGCCAGTACCTGTTCACAAAACTTGGCGCCTTCCTCGAGGATCGCATCGACCATGTCGGGGGTGGCGTCCTGGCAAGCCGGCAGGCTCTGATAGTGCGCTTCGTAGCCCAGCAGTTCATCGCGAACGAAACGAATATCACGCAAGGGGGCTTTGTAATCAGGCATAGCGATGAACCTCTGCTGATGGATCCTTGAATAGGGAGACCGCGACATACACCGACCAGCTCTAGGCGGCTTTCGGTCAAACAGTTGTTTGAAACATACGTTTACGCCGAAACCTTGTCAAGCACCCCCATGAGGGCATTTCTGCCATGGCAGGCTACGCTCCGGCCCCGCTCGCCAGAACGCAGGCACGACAAGGCGCCCGGCCTTGGGCCAGGGCGTCGAGTCAGGATGTAGGGGTAAAACCGGGAAGATGCGAGCGCCGGCTGGCTCAGGCGTAGGTATCGATCAGCGTGCCGAGCATTTCGTCGGAGGCCTTGGCCACTTTGACACCCAGCTCGACCTGATGCTTGCCCAGGGCAAGTTCGACGGTGCTGGTGGCCAGGTCCATCTGCTGGCTGCGGTCGACCGAGCGCAGGCGTTCGGCCTGGTAGTCGCTGGACTGGCTGGTGGCAGCACGTTCGACAGTGGTGTTGGCGATCTGGCTGGCTGCCTGATCGACGCGGTTCTGGCCGCTCTGAATGGCGCCCAGGCCAGCATAGAATGCGGAACTGCCCGAGATTTCCATTTCAAACTCTCCAGGTGACGGAAGGCACAGATGACATCAACGGCCCCTATTGAAGCAGACAACCCGGCAAAAGGCCCGTCAAAAACACTAATGGCACAGTGCCCTTCAATAGACTCAGCCTAGTCGAGCAAATCCAGCTGCAGGTATGCGGCCACCGCCTCGGCGCTGGCCACCTTGAGTTTTGGCACCCGGCCCAGGCAGGGGGCCGGCAGGCGTTCGGCAAGCGAAGCCAGGTTCTCCTCCAGGCGCGAGGTGCGCGGCTCGATGATGTTCGCCACCCAGCCGGCCAGTTGCAGGCCATCGCGGGCAATCGCCTCGGCACTGAGCAGCGCATGGTTGATGCAACCCAGGCGCACGCCTACCACCAGGATCACCGGCAGCTTGAGCGCAATCGCCAGGTCCGACAGATTGGCCTGATCGGACAACGGCACCCGCCAGCCACCCGCCCCTTCGATCAGGGTGAAATCGGCGTTGTGCGCCAGCACCGTGCGCATCGGCGCCAGCAACGCCTGCACGCTCAGCGCAACACCCGCCTCGCGGGCCGCCAGGTGCGGGGCGATGGCGGGCTCGAAGGCAAAAGGGTTGAGCTGCGCATAGGGCAGCGTGAGGCTGCTTTGCGCGATCAGGGCCAGTGCATCGGCGTTGCGCAGGCCCTTGGGGGTCACCTCGCAGCCCGACGCTACCGGCTTGGCCCCAAGGGTACTCAGGCCGGCCAGACGTGCCGCATGCAGCAGGCCGGCGGCAATGGTGGTCTTGCCCACATCGGTATCGGTGCCGGCGATGAAATAGGCAGCATGCATCTCAATCCCCCTGGTGCTGCGGCTTGTGCAGTACCGCATAGACTACCTGATAGGTGGCGGGCAGTCCCTGCGGCTGGCGAAAGCGCTCGTAGGCCTGCAGCAGGCCCTGCATGCGTGCCCTGCCGGTCAGGCCGGCGGGGCGACCGGGGTTGAGGTTGTGTGCGCCCAGCGCCTTGAGCTCATGGGTCAGGCTGCGCACATCGGGGTAATGCAGTACATGGGGCCGGGCCTCCAGCCCGAGCACCTGCAGCCCGCTGTCGGCACACAGACGCTGGTAGTGCGCCAGAGGGCGGAAGCGATTGACGTGCACCAGCCCGTCCACCGCCTGCCAGCTTTCACGCAGCTCGAATAGCGTGCCCACGCACAGGCTGGCGAACGCCAGCACGCCCCCAGGCTGCAGAACCCGCTGCGCTTCACGCAGCACCGCAGCCAGGTCGGCGCACCACTGCACCGCCAGGCTGGAGAAGATCAGCCCGGCGCTGCCATCACGCAGCGGCAGACGCTCGGCATCGCCCGCCACATGGTAATGCGCACCCCCCAGCTCACGGGCATGCAGTAGCATGCCTTCGGCGATATCCACCGCCACACCCAGCCCTTGTGGATAACGTTGCTGCAAGTGCCGGCTGAAATGCCCGGTGCCACTGCCCAGATCGATCCAGCAACGCGGTTGCAACTCGGCGGGCAGCTGCGCCAGCAGATGAGCGCCCACCGCCCGCTGCAACGCGGCGACACTGTCGTAGCTGGCCGCAGCACGGGAAAACGAGGCCGCCACCTGGCGCTTGTCGGGCAAGGCGCCGGGCAGCCTGGGCAGGGAAAGATCAGTCATCGCCACTCTCGTGCAGGAAGGTCTTGATAAAGGTCGCCAACGCCTGGGCGTGCTCCAGCAGGAAGGCGTGGGCGCTGTCCTCGACAATGCCCACCTCGACGTCCTGCAGCAGTTCGAACAGCGCCTTGGCCGCCTCGACCGGCACCAGCGCGTCGCTGCCTGCGAACAGGTGCAACTGCGGGCCGCCGAAGTTGCTCAGCGCAGCCCGGGTATCGAGTTGCCGCAATACCTCCAGGCCCGTGGCCAGGTACAGCGGGTCGGTTGCCGGCACCCCCACCTCCAGCAACCGCGCCAGCCTGCGCGGCGCCTGGGCGCCCTGGCTGCACAGCGACTTGAAGCGCTTGAGCGTCACTTGCGTATGGCTACGGCAACCGTCGAGAAAGGTATTGAAGGTGTCGGTCGGCATGCCATGGGGCCAGTCCGCACGGGCCACGAAGCTGGCGTTGCTGCCCAGCGTCACCAGCCCGCAGCAGTGATCGCCGCGTCGCGCCGCCAGCTCGGCGGCGAGCATGCCGCCCAGCGACCAGCCTCCCAGCCAGGTGTCGGTAGGCAACGTGCGGTCCAGGTGATCCAGCCATACAGGCACGTCACTGCCATCCAGCTCCGGCAGAGGCACCAGCTCCACATGCAGCTTGGCATCCAGGGCGCGCAAGCTCGCGGCCAGCGGCTCCAGTGCAGCGGTACCCAGACCCCAGCCCGGCAACAGAATCAGTCGATCACGCATCAGCAGGCTCCAGCAGCGAATGACACTCGGCCAATGCATTCAACAATAGCTGTACCTGCGCGGCGCTGTGGGCGGCGGTCAGGGTCACGCGCAGCCGGGCACTGCCGGCCGGCACCGTCGGTGGACGGATCGCCGTGACCATCAGCCCGCGTTCGCGCAACATCGCCGACAGCCGCATGGCCCTTGCGGCATCGCCGATCAGAATCGGCTGGATCGGCGTGAAACTGTCCATCAGGTGCAGGCCGATCTGCTCGGCGCCCTGACGGAACTGGCGGATCAGCGCCGCCAGGTGCTCGCGGCGCCAGTGCTCGTCACGCAGCAGTTGCAGGCTCCTGAGCGTGGCGCAGGCAAGGGCCGGTGGCTGGCTGGTGGTATAGATGTACGGGCGGGCGAACTGGATCAGGCACTCGATCAGTTCCTCACTGCCGGCGACGAACGCACCGGCGGTACCGAAGGCCTTGCCCAGGGTGCCGACCAGCACCGGTACCTGCCCCATGTCCAGGCCGAAATGCTCCACCACGCCACCGCCGTGGCGGCCCAGGGTGCCGAAGCCATGGGCATCGTCGACCATCAGCCAGGCGCCCCTGGCCTGCGTCTGGGCAGCCAGCGCCGGCAGGTCGGCGATGTCGCCATCCATGCTGAACACGCCATCGGTGACCACCAGCGCATTGCCGGTGGCCTTGTCCAGGCGCTTGCCGAGGCTGTCGGCATCGTTGTGCAGGTAGCGGCTGAAGCGCGCACCACTGAGCAACCCGCCATCCAGCAGCGAAGCATGGTTGAGGCGATCCTGCAGCACGCTGTCGCCCTGCCCCACCAGCGCGGTCAACGCACCCAGGTTGGCCAGGTAGCCGGTGGTGAACAGGAGAGCGCGCGGGCGACCGGTAAACTCGGCCAGGGCCAGTTCCAGTTCATGGTGCGGCGAGCTGTGGCCGATCACCAGGTGCGACGCCCCGCCGCCCACGCCCCAACGCTCAGCGCCGGCACGCCAGGCGTCGATCACCTCGGGGTGGTTGGCCAGGCCCAGGTAGTCGTTGCTGCAAAACGCCAGCAACGGCGTGCCGTCCACCATCACCTGCGGCCCCTGCGGGCTCTGCAGCAGGGGGCGCTGGCGATACAGCGCCGCAGCGCGCCGTTGTTCCAGGCGCGCACTCAGATCAAAGCTCATGGCGACCTCAGGCGGAGGCGGCGTCGTAGAACAGCTCGCTGCTCTTCTGCTCGATCAGCGCCTGCTCGATGGCCGCCTGGTGCACCTCGTCGGCGTGCTCTTCGCGCGCTTCAGGCTGAATGCCCAGGCGCGCGAACAGTTGCATGTCCTTGTCGGCCTGCGGGTTGGCGGTGGTCAGCAGCTTCTCGCCGTAGAAGATCGAGTTGGCCCCGGCGAAGAAGGCCAGTGCCTGCATCTGTTCGTTCATCGCCTCGCGCCCGGCCGACAGGCGCACATGGGACTGCGGCATGAGGATGCGCGCCACTGCCAGCATGCGGATGAAGTCGAACGGGTCGACGTCTTCGGCATTCTCGAGCGGCGTGCCCGCCACCTTCACCAGCATGTTGATCGGCACCGATTCGGGGTGCTCCGGGAGGTTGGCCAGCTGGATCAGCAGCCCGGCGCGGTCGTCCAGCGATTCGCCCATGCCCAGGATCCCCCCCGAACAGATCTTCATCCCGGCATCGCGCACATAGGCCAGGGTCTGCAGGCGCTCGCCGTAGGTGCGGGTGGTGATGATGCTGCCGTAGAACTCCGGCGAGGTGTCCAGGTTGTGGTTGTAGTAGTCCAGGCCGGCCTGGGCCAGGGCCACGGTCTGCTCCTGGTCGAGCTTGCCCAGGGTCATGCAGGTTTCCAGGCCCAGGGCCTTGACCCCTTTGACCATCTGCAGCACGTAGGGCATGTCCTTGGCCGACGGGTGCTTCCACGCCGCGCCCATGCAGAAGCGCGTGGAGCCGATGGCCTTGGCCCGGGCGGCCTCCTCCAGCACCTTCTGCACCTCCATCAGCTTCTGTTTTTCCAGGCCGGTGTTGTAGTGACCGGACTGCGGACAATATTTGCAATCTTCCGGGCATGCGCCGGTCTTGATCGACAGCAAGGTCGAGACCTGAACGCGGTTGGCGTCGAAATGCGCGCGGTGAACGGTCTGCGCCTGAAACAGCAGGTCGTTGAACGGTAGCTGGAACAGTGCTTTGACTTCGGCCAGGGACCAGTCGTGACGAAGCGTTGCAGTTGTGCTGGCGCTCATGGGTGTTTCCTTGTTTAGGCTTGTACTGGCGCCGGGACAGGAAAGCCCGCCAGCGCATCACGGATAGCTCGCATAGTTAAGGAAGCGCCATGCACTGTCAACCACACCTTAAACAACTGGTTTACAACTGGCTAAATATCAACCAAACGTGTTTGCTGTGCGATGAACCTGCCCAGCAGTCACACCCCATTTGCGTGGCCTGCGAGGCCGAACTGCCCTGGCTGGAAGAATGCTGTCGAACCTGCGCGCTGCCCTTGCCGATGCATGGCCTGACCTGCGGCCAGTGCAGCCGCCGCCCACCCGCCTTCACCCGGGTCGAGGCGCCCTGGCACTACGGCTTTCCGGTGGATGCACTGATCACCCGCTTCAAGCACCAGCGCCAGTGGCCGCTGGGCCGATTGCTGGCGCAACTGCTGGGCAACTGGCTTGCCTACCGCTTTGCCGAAGACCTGCCGCGGCCCGGCCTGCTGTTGCCGGTACCGCTGGCGCGCCGGCGCCTGCGCGAACGCGGCTTCAACCAGGCTGCGATGCTTGCCCAGTGGTTGGCCGGGCAGTTGGAGATCGCCTGCGAGCCACGTCTGCTCCAACGCCCGCAAGAAACGGCGGCCCAGCAGGGGCTGACGGCCAAGGCGCGCAAGCGCAACCTGCGCCACGCCTTTGCCCTGGCCGATTCGGCGGCGATCAGGGGGCAGCATGTGGCGATCGTCGACGATGTGCTCACCACCGGCGCCACTGCGCAGGCATTGGCCAGCCTGTTGCGGGCGGCGGGTGCCACGCGGGTGGACGTATACTGCCTGGCACGCACGCCCAAGCCCGGCGGCGCTTGACTTGCGCCGGGGCGGCGGGCACTTTCTGGGCCATCCCTGCCCCGACTGCGTGCCCACCCATGTCCCTGCCTGCCCTGTTGACCCAACATATCGTCCGTCGCCCGCAACGCATCGCCCTGCTTGCCCACATCGCCGAGCAGGGGTCGATCACCCGGGCGGCCAAGAGCGCCGGCATCAGCTACAAGGCCGCGTGGGATGCCATCGACGAGCTCAACAACCTGGCCGCCAGCCCGCTGGTGGAACGCAGCGTGGGCGGGCGCGGCGGCGGTGGGGCGAAACTGTCGCTGGAGGGGCAGCGGGTGTTGCGCCTGTACCAGAAGCTGCAACTGTTGCAGGCGCAGGTGCTGGAAGCGGACGAAGACTCCGACGATCTCGACCTGCTCGGGCGCCTGATGCTGCGCACCAGTGCGCGCAATCAGTTGCATGGGCGGGTCAGCGCCATTCGCGCGCAGGGCCGCATCGACACCGTGGAGCTGACCCTGGCCGGGGGGCTGCGCATCGAGGCACAGATCACCCATGACAGCACCTTGCGCCTGGAGCTGGAACCGGGCACGCCGGTGGTGGCGCTGATCAAGGCCGGCTGGCTGGAGGTGGCGATGCCCGGGCCGGCGCAGGTCAACCAGTTGAGCGCCGTGGTACAGGAACTGATCGATGACCCGCAAGGGACTACCGAGGTGCGCCTGAGCCTGAGCAACGGCCAGACGCTGTGCGCATTTGCCGAGCCGCAGTGGCTGCTGGACAACCGGGTGGCGGTAGGCAGTGAAGTGGCAGTGCGGTTCTCGCCGGCGTATGTGCTGCTGGGTACGCCGCTCTAGATTATTGGGGCTGCAGCACAGCCCATCGCGGGTCAAGCCCGCTCCCACAGGTTCAGCGATTTCCTTGTGGGAGCGGGCTTGACCCGCGATGGGGCATGCAGCGTCCCCGGGGTGCTGTACCATGGCTCTCATACGCCCGGCCACCCGTCGCGCTGCAGGAGTTCCCATGTCACACCCCTTCGATACCCTTACCCCCGACCTGGTCCTGGACGCTGTCGAAAGCATCGGCTTTCTCAGCGACGCTCGTGTTCTGGCACTCAACAGCTACGAGAACCGTGTCTACCAGGTGGGCATCGAAGACGCCGAACCGCTGATCGCCAAGTTCTATCGCCCCGGCCGCTGGAGCAACGCGGCGATTCTCGAGGAGCACGCCTTCACCGCCGAACTGGCCGACTGCGAAGTCCCCGTGGTCGCCCCGCTGGTGCACAACGACCAGAGCCTGTTCGAGCATGCAGGCTTTCGCTTCACACTGTTCCCGCGCCGTGGCGGCCGCGCGCCGGAGCCGGGCAACCTCGACCAGCTGTACCGCCTCGGCCAGTTGCTCGGTCGCCTGCACGCGGTCGGTGCCACGCGCCCGTTCGAACACCGTGAAGCGCTGGGCGTGGCCAACTTCGGTCACGCCTCCCTCGCCACCCTGCTCGAAGGCAACTTCGTGCCGCGCAGCCTGCTGCCGGCCTACGAGTCGGTGGCCCGCGACCTGCTCAAGCGCGTGGAGGACGCCTACGCCCGCACCCCATACAAGAGCATCCGCCTGCACGGCGACTGCCACCCCGGCAACATGATGTGCCGCGATGAGGTGTTCCACATCGTCGACCTGGACGACTGCCGCATGGGCCCCGCCGTGCAGGACCTGTGGATGATGCTCGCCGGCGATCGTCACGAGCGCCTGGGCCAGCTGGCCGAACTGATGGATGGCTACAACGACTTCCACGATTTCGACCCCCGCGAACTGGCCCTGATCGAACCGCTGCGCGCCCTGCGCCAGCTGCACTACAGCGCCTGGCTGGCGCGCCGCTGGGACGACCCGGCGTTCCCGCGCAGCTTCCCGTGGTTTGGCAGCGAACGCTACTGGGGCGACCAGGTCCTGGCCCTGCGTGAGCAGACCGCCGCACTGGCCGAAGAGCCGCTGAAATTGTTCTAGAACCTGCTGCCAGTCTGTCTACAATAGCCGGGTTTTAGATAGCTGCCTAAGCAAGGAATCAGCATGCAAGCCGCCAACCCGCGCCGCGGGTACATACTGGGCCTGACCGCCTACATCATCTGGGGCTTGTTCCCCATCTATTTCAAAGCCCTGCAGAACGTGCCCGCCGTGGAAATCATCGTGCATCGGGTGCTGTGGTCGGCCCTGTTCGGCTCGATCCTGCTGCTTTTCTGGAAGCACCCGGGCTGGTGGCGCGAACTGCGCGACAACCCGCGGCGCCTGGCAATCCTGGCCCTGAGCGGATCGCTGATCGCGGGCAACTGGCTGACCTATGTATGGTCGGTGAACAACGGGCGCATGCTCGAGGCGAGCCTGGGTTACTACATCAACCCGCTGGTCAACGTGCTGCTGGGCATGTTGCTGCTGGGCGAGCGTCTGCGCCGCCTGCAGTGGGTGGCGGTAGGCCTGGCGGCAGTGGGTGTGGCGCAGCAGGTGTGGCAGGTGGGCAGCTTGCCATGGGTGTCGCTGGTACTGGCGCTGAGCTTCGGCTTCTACGGGCTGATCCGCAAGCAGGCGCCAGTGGCGGCGTTGCCGGGGCTGGTGGTGGAAACCTGGATGCTGGTACCGCTGGCCATCGGCTGGCTGCTGCTCAACCCCATGGCCCACAGCGCCCAGGCCAGCTTCTACAGCACCAGCGACGCGCTGTGGCTGGCCGCCGCCGGGCCCGTCACGCTGATACCGCTGGTGTGCTTCAACGCCGCCGCGCGGCATCTGCCTTACACCACCCTGGGCTTTCTGCAGTACCTGGCGCCGACCCTGGTGCTGCTGCAGGCGGTGCTGCTGTTCGACGAACACCTGTCGAGCAGCACCCTGGTGGCATTCATGTTCATCTGGGCCGGCCTGGCACTGTACAGCGTGGATGCCTGGCTGAGCATTCGCCGGCGCACCTGAGCGCTACGCCACCCCCTACGCCGACTCTTCGGGGCGCAGCTTGAGCTCCACCATCAGGTCGTCGGCCAGGGCCTCCAGGCGCTTTTGCAGGTCATCCAGCGACAGCGTCAGCGGCAGGGCCAGCAGCGCATCGGCGTGAAACAGCGGCTCGCTGCTCATCGGCGCGGGCCGCACGTCGGTACTGAAGCGCTCCAGGTTCACCCCCTGTTCGGCCAGCAGCCGGGTGATGTCGCGCACGATGCCGGGGCGATCGTTGCCCACCAGCTCCATCGCGATCGGCTTCCAGGTGCACGACGGCTCGATGCCGCTTTCGGCGATCAGCACGCGAATCCCGTGCTTGCCCAGCGCCTGCAACGCCTCCACCAGTTCGTCATAGGATTCGGCCGGTACCGCGACGCGCAGGATGCCGGCGAATTGCCCTGCCATGCGCGACATGCGACTCTCCAGCCAGTTGCCGTTATGCTCGGCGATGCATTCGGCCACCCGCTCCACCTGGCCGGCGCGGTCAGGGGCAATCACGGTCAAGACAAGATGATCCACGCGCCAGTCCTCTCTCCAGCCCCCGAATACCGGGGGCGCCGATCAAGTATAGGCAAGGCGCGGCAACCTGCCGCAGCGGGCTCGAACAACAAATCGTGTACTGTTTTTAGATTTATCTGGAACAATTCACTCGATTTTTGAGAACATGCCCGCTCCCAGAACGACGTTTTGCGACCAAATGGTCGCAAAACGGCGTATTTAGTCTGATTTTCCCAAGCGCAGCGCTTCATGTAGTATGCCGCGACGCGCACTACAAAAATGTTGAAACAAGAGCTGAATAGCTGAGCAGAGTGAGGCAAGCAATGACTGAACACGTTCAAGTCGGTGGCCTTCAGGTCGCCAAAGTCCTGTTCGACTTCGTGAACAACGAAGCCATTCCCGGAACCGGCGTCAACGCCGAGCAGTTCTGGATCGGGGCAGAGAAGATCATCAACGACCTCGCTCCAAAGAACAAAGCCCTGCTGGCCAAGCGTGACACCCTGCAGGCGCAGATCGACGCCTGGCACCAGGCGCGCAAGGGCCAGGCCCACGATGCTCCGGCTTACAAGGCCTTCCTCCAGGAGATCGGCTACCTGCTGCCAGAAGCGGCGGACTTCCAGGCCTCCACCCAGAATGTCGATGACGAGATCGCTCGCATGGCCGGCCCGCAGCTGGTAGTGCCGGTGATGAACGCACGCTTCGCCCTCAACGCCTCCAACGCCCGCTGGGGCTCGCTGTACGACGCGCTGTACGGCACCGACGCCATCAGCGAAGCCGGTGGCGCCGAGAAGGGCAAGGGCTACAACAAGGTACGCGGCGACAAGGTCATCGCCTTCGCCCGCGCCTTCCTCGACGAGTCTGCGCCACTGGCGGCCGGCTCCCACGTCGATGCCACCCGCTACAGCATTGCCGATGGCAAGCTGGTGGTCACCCTCAAGGGTGGCAGCAACAGCGGCCTGCGCGACGACGCGCAACTGGTCGGCTACCAGGGCGATGCCACGGCCCCTGTCGCCGTGCTGCTGAAAAACAACGGCCTGCACTTCGAAATCCAGATCGATGCCAGCACCCCGGTCGGCCAGACCGACGCCGCTGGGGTCAAGGACGTGCTGATGGAAGCCGCCCTGACCACCATCATGGACTGCGAAGACTCCGTGGCCGCGGTGGATGCCGACGACAAGGTGGTGATCTACCGCAACTGGCTGGGCCTGATGAAGGGCGACCTGGCCGAAAGCGTGAGCAAGGCCGGCCAGACCTTCACCCGCACCATGAACCCGGACCGCGAGTACACCGCGCCCAATGGCGGCTCGCTGAGCCTGCATGGCCGTTCGCTGCTGTTCGTGCGCAACGTCGGTCACCTGATGACCATCGACGCGATCCTCGACAAGGATGGCAACGAAGTGCCCGAAGGCATCCTCGATGCGCTGGTCACCAACCTGGCTGCGGTGCACAACCTCAACGGCAACACCACCCGCAAGAACAGCCGTACCGGCTCGGTGTACATCGTCAAGCCGAAGATGCACGGCCCTGAAGAAGCCGCCTTCACCAACGAGCTGTTCGGTCGCGTCGAAGACGTGCTGGGCCTCAAGCGCAACACCCTGAAGGTCGGCATCATGGACGAGGAGCGCCGTACCACGGTCAACCTCAAGGCTTGCATCCAGGCCGCCAGCGAGCGCGTGGTGTTCATCAACACCGGCTTCCTCGACCGTACCGGCGACGAGATCCACACCTCCATGGAAGCGGGCGCCGTGGTGCGCAAGGGCGCCATGAAAACCCAGAAGTGGATCGGTGCCTACGAGAACAACAACGTCGACGTGGGCCTTGCCACCGGCCTGCAGGGCCGCGCGCAGATCGGCAAGGGCATGTGGGCCATGCCTGATCTGATGGCCGACATGCTCGAGCAGAAGATCGCCCACCCACTGGCCGGTGCCAACACCGCCTGGGTGCCGTCGCCGACCGCCGCCGCGCTGCACGCGCTGCACTATCACAAGGTCGACGTGTTCGCCCGCCAGGCGGAGCTTGCCAAGCGTGCGCCGGCCTCGGTCGACGATATCCTGACCATTCCGCTGGCCACCGACACCAACTGGTCGGACGAAGAGATCCGCAACGAACTGGACAACAATGCCCAGGGCATTCTGGGCTATGTAGTGCGCTGGATCGACCAGGGCGTGGGTTGCTCGAAAGTGCCGGACATCAACGATGTGGGCCTGATGGAAGACCGCGCCACCCTGCGGATTTCCGCGCAGTTGCTGGCCAACTGGCTGCGTCACGGCATCATCAGCGAGGCGCAGGTGATCGAAGGCCTCAAGCGCATGGCGCCGGTGGTCGACAAGCAGAACGCCAACGACCCGCTGTACCGCCCGATGGCACCGGACTTCGACAGCAACATCGCCTTCCAGGCGGCGGTCGAGCTGGTGATCGAGGGTGCGAAGCAGCCGAACGGTTATACCGAGCCGGTACTGCATCGCCGTCGTCGCGAGTTCAAGGCGCGCAACGGGCTGTAAGCTCGTTACAGCGCTGCCTGACGCACCCCTTCGCTGGCAAGCCAGCGAAGGGGTTCAGCCGATGCCCAGCTCATGCCTCACCAGCTTCACCAGCTTTTCCAGCTTCTCCTGGTCGAGCGGCTTGAGCAGAAAGTCGACCACGCTCAGGTGCATTGCCGCAATCGCGTCCTGCACCTTGGCATCGCCCGACACGATGATGATCGGCAACGCGGCCTGGTCCGACTCACGAATCTGCTCGATGAACTCGATGCCCCCCACCGGCTGCATGCGCAGGTCGGTAATCAGCAGCCCGATCCTGGGTTCGCGCTTGAGGTAGTCGAACGCCACCGTGGTGTTTTCTGCGGCAAGGCAACGAATGCCATGGGCCTTCAAGTAACTCGCCAGCGCTTCGCGCGACCCTTTGTCGTCTTCGACGATCAGCACCTTGGGCAGCGCGGTCCCGCGCGCAGTCACGCTCGCCAGCGCCTTGCGCTCGGCTTCGCTCAGTATGTCGTCGGCTTCGGGCATGGCTGTTCCATCGTAAAAATATCCGTTGAATCAAGTTCAGACCGCAAACGCATGTGCCGCAACCCGCCTTTCGTCGGATAATTGACGCTTACCCGCTTTAGACAAACGTCCAATGGGCACTGCGCACCCCGCGGCCGACCATGCAGCACGATAAAAACAAATGCTCGGCCCTCGGCGCCGACGCACAGATGCGGTAAAGCTCATGAGCAAGATGGACGCCTTCGACCAGGCCGGCAAAACCGCAGTACTGCAGAATATTCACGGCACCATGCAGTTCCTGCAACGCTTTCCTCCCTTCAACCAGATGGAAAACGCCCACCTGGCGTACCTGGTGGAACAATGCCAGCTGCGCTTCTACGCCAGCGGTGAGAGCATCATCAAGCCTGCCGACGGACCCGTCGAGCACTTCTACATCGTCAAGCAGGGACGCGTGGTGGGCGAGCGCAACCATGCCGCCACCGGCACCGAGACCACCTTCGAGATCACCGGAGGCGAGTGCTTCCCGCTGGCCGCCCTGCTGGGCGAGCGTGCCACCCGTACCGAACACCTGGCCGCCGAAGACACCTTCTGCCTGCAACTGAACAAGGCGGCGTTCATCCGCCTGTTCGCACTCTCAGAAGTGTTTCGGGATTTTGCCCTGCGGGGCGTCAGCAGCCTGCTCGACCAGGTCAACCAGCAGGTCCAGCGCCGCGCAGTTGAAACCCTCGGCAACCAGTATTCGCTCAATACCCGCCTGGGTGAGCTGGCCATGCGTCATCCGGTCACCTGCGCCCCAGATACGCCCGTACGCGAGGCCGTACGCCTGATGCACGAGCAGCAGGTGGGCAGCATCGTGATCGTCGACGAGCAGCGCGCACCGGTCGGCATCTTCACCCTGCGCGACCTGCGCCAGGTGGTGGCCGATGCCAGTGCCGACTTCGCCGCGCCGATCGCCGCGCACATGACCGCCGCGCCTTTCTACCTCAGCCCCCAGGCCAGCGCCTTCGACGCCGCCATCGCGATGACCGAGCGCCATATCGCCCATGTGTGCCTGGTGCAGGACCAGCGCCTGTGCGGGGTGGTCTCCGAGCGCGACCTGTTCTCGCTGCAGCGGGTCGACCTGGTGCACCTGGCGCGCACCATCCGTCACGCCGCGCGGGTCGAGAACCTGGTGTCGCTGCGCGGCGAGATCGGCCAGCTGGTCGAGCGCATGCTCGCCCATGGCGCCTCGTCCACCCAGATCACCCACATCATCACCCTGCTCAACGACCACACCGTGTGCCGGGTGATCGAACTGGCGATCCAGGACAAGGGCGACCCCGGCGTGCCGTTCAGCTGGCTGTGCTTCGGCAGCGAAGGCCGCCGCGAACAGACCCTGCACACCGACCAGGACAACGGCATCCTGTTCGAGGCACGCGACGCGGCCCAGGCTGCCGAGATCCGCGCCCGCCTGCTGCCGCTGGCGCAGCACATCAACCAGGGCCTGGCGCAGTGCGGCTTCACCCTGTGCAAGGGCAACATCATGGCCGGCAACCCCGAGCTGTGTCTGTCGAGGGCCGAGTGGGCACGGCGCTTTGCCGCGTTCATCCGCGAAGCCACCCCCGAGAACCTGCTGGCCTCGAGCATCTATTTCGACCTGCGCGTGGTGTGGGGCGACGAACAGGCGTGCGAACAACTGCGCCAGGGCATCCTCGACCAGGTCGCCGACAACCGCCTGTTCCAGCGCATGATGGCCGCCAACGCCCTGCGCCAGCGCCCGCCCGTGGGGCGCTTTCGCGAGTTCGTGCTGACCCGCAGCGGCAACGACAAGGCCGCCACCCTCGACCTCAAGGTGCAGGGCCTCACGCCCTTCGTCGACGGCGCGCGCCTGCTGGCGCTGGCCAATGGCGTGCACGCCAACAACACGCTGGAGCGCCTGCGCCAGCTGGTAGGCAAGGAAGTGATCGACCCGCTCGATGGCGGCGCCTATGAAGAGGCCTACCACTTCATCCAGCAGACCCGCATGCAGCAGCACCAGTTGCAGACCCGCCAGAACCTGCCCTACTCCAACCGCGTCGACCCCGACAGCCTCAACGACCTGGACCGGCGCATCCTGCGCGAATCGCTGCGCCAGGCCCAGCGTCTGCAAAGCAGCCTGGCCCTGCGCTACCAACTATGAGCTACCTGTCATGAGCCTGTTCGCCTGGCTGCGCCCCAGCCAACCCGCACTGGACGCCGCCCAGCAGCAGCGTCTGGCCCAACTGCCCGGCCCCGCCCCGCTGCAGGACCACACCCTGCGCGCCCAGCGCTGGGTGGTGCTGGACCTGGAAACCACCGGTCTGAACCTGAACCGCGACCAGGTGCTGTCGATTGGCGCGGTGGTGATCGAGGACGGCGCCATCGACTTCAGCCAGCAGTTCGAGCGCACCCTGCACCGGCATGACCACAAGCCGGGCCCCAGCGTGCTGATCCATGGCCTGGGGCCCAGTGCGATTGCCGCCGGCTGCGTGCCGGCCGATGCACTGCTCGACCTCATGGCGTTCATCGGCGACAGCCCGCTGCTGGCGTTCCACGCCGGCTTCGACCAGCGCATGCTCAGCCGCGCCCTGAAGGACAGCCTGGGCTACCGCCTGCAGCACCCGTTCATCGACGTGGCCGAGCTGGCCCCGCTGCTCAACCCCGACGTGGTGTTGCGTGACGCCGGGCTCGACGACTGGACCGCGCACTTCGGCCTGCAGGCCGGTGAACGCCACCACGCCAGCGCCGATGCACAGGTCACTGCCGAACTGGCACTGATCCTGTTCAGCCAGGCGCGACGCCAGCACATCGACAGCCCGCTGCTGCTGGAGCATCGCCTGCAAGGCTGGCGCCGGCGACGGCAACACAGCCACGGCTTCTGACCAGCCCCGGATACGTCATCCGATGAGCGTTAATTGCACAGTGCCAGCGGCTCTGACACAATCGCGAATAATTCTCGTTAGTTAACGCATCTATTCCGGGGAACACCTTGTCGTCAGTGCAAAGCCCACACGGTGAGCTGGTTGGTGCGCTGTACCGTGACCATCGCGGCTGGCTGCTGGGCTGGCTGCGGCGCAACGTCGCCTGTGCCGAGCGCGCCGAAGACCTGAGCCAGGACACCTTCGTGCGCCTGCTCGGGCGCGAGCAGCTGCCCGCACCACGCGAGCCGCGGGCGTTCCTGGCCGCGGTGGCGCGCGGCCTGCTGTTCGACCACTTTCGCCGGGCGGCACTGGAGCAGGCGTACCTCGCCGAACTGATGCTGATCCCCGAAGCCGAGCAGCCGTCACCGGAAGAACAGCACCTGATCCTCGAAGACCTCAAGGCCATCGACCGCCTGCTGGGCAAGCTGTCGAGCAAGGCGCGCGCCGCGTTCCTGTACAACCGCCTCGACGGCATGGGCCATGCCGAGATCGCCGAGCGCCTGGGCGTGTCGGTGTCGCGGGTGCGCCAGTACCTGGCCCAGGGCATGCGCCAGTGCTATGTGGCGCTGTACGGCGAGCCGACATGAACGGCTTCAGTAGCAGGCCGGTATCGGCCAAGGTGCTCGATGCCGCCATCGCCTGGCAGCTGTGCCTGGATGCGGGCAGCGCCGAGGAGCGTGCCGATTTCGAGCGCTGGCACGCGGCAGACGAAGAACATGCGCGGGCCTGGATGCAGCTGGGCATGCTCAACCAGCGCTTCGCCGCAGCGGCCGGCCCGGCGCGCAAGGCCCTGGGCGAAACCCGGGCCGGCCTGCGCCAGCGCGTGCGCAAGCTGGGCAGCGGGCTGGCCAGCATCGTGCTGGTGGGCGGCCTGCTCGGCTGGCTGAGTACCCACCAGAGCCTGGACTACTGGCTGGCCGACCAGCGCACGGCCACCGGCGAGCAGCGCAGCCTGCGCCTGGAGGACGGCACCCTGCTCAGCCTCAACACCCATTCGGCGGTGGATGTTCGCTTCGATGGCCAGCAGCGCCTGATCGTGCTGCGCGAGGGCGAGATTTCCATCGAGACCGGGCACAAGGATGACCGTCCGTTCATCGTCGCCACGGCCGACGGGCGCCTGCGTGCACTGGGCACACGCTTCCTGGTGCGCCTGGAAAACCAGGGCACGCGCCTGAGCGTGTTGCAGTCGGCGGTGGCGGCCAAGCCGCAGGACAGCGGCGACGAGCAGATCGTGCGCGAAGGCCAGCAGGTGATGATGAGCCACGACCAGCTGGGCAGCATCGATCCGCTGGCCCTGGGCGCCGACGCCTGGACCCACGGCATGCTGGTGGTCGACAACGTGCGCCTGGATGCGCTGGTGCAGGAGCTGGGGCGTTACCGCAGCGGCTACCTGGGGGTGTCGCCGGAGGTGGCCGGGTTGCGCATTACCGGCAGCTTCCCGCTGCACGACACCGACCTTGCGCTGCAGTCGCTGCTGCCGACCTTGCCGGTGCAGGTGCAAAAGCGCACGCCATGGTGGGTGACGATCGTGGCCAAGGGCGAGACCCCGTAAAACGCCTTCGCCTGCAACGCCCTCCTGCAGGAGCGGGCGTTGCCGGCGAAGGCCTCAACATTATTTTTTGCCCACCCCCTGACACTTTTCCCTTTTCACTCGGCATGGAAGCTAGTTAGCACTATTGCGCCGAGGAACCGCTGCATGTCCCGTCCCCTTGAAAAGCTGTTGCGTCATTGCCTGCTGACCCTGGCCCTGACCAGCACCGCCGCCATCGCCGCCGAATCGAGCGCCGCGCGCAGCTACAGCCTGCCCGCCGGGCCGTTGTCGACCACCCTCAACCTGATCGCCAGCCAGGCCGGCATTGCCCTGACCCTGGACCCGAGCCTGGCCAGCGGACGCACCTCGGCGCCGGTCAGCGGCCAGTACGACGGCCTCGGCGCCCTGCAGGCCGCCCTGCGCGGCACCGGCCTGCAACTGCAGCAGAGCAGCGCCGGCAGCTACAGCCTGATCGCCGCCCCCGAAGGCAGCCTGGCCCTGCCGGAAACCAGCATCAACGCCGCCGGCGACTACGAGAGCGCCTGGGGCCCGACCACCGGCTACGTCGCCACCCGCACCGCCGCCGGCACCAAGACCGACACCCCGATCGTCGAGGCGCCACGCTCGATGTCGGTCATCACCCGCGAACAGCTCGACCAGCGCCAGGTGCTCAACCTCAACGACGCGCTGCGTTACACCGCGGGCGTGCAAAGCAGCGGCTACGGCTCGGACTCGCGCGCCGACTGGCTGCGCGTGCGCGGCTTCGACCCCACCCAGTTTCTCGACGGCCTGCCGCTGCCCAAGGGTTCGTTCGCCAACCCCAAGGTCGAACCCTGGAACCTGGAACGCATCACCGTACTGCGCGGCCCGGCCTCTTCGGTGTATGGCCAGACCCCGCCCGGCGGCATGCTCGACATGCTCAGCCGACGCCCGCAGGCCGAAAGCGTGCACCAGATCGAAGCCCAGGTCGGCAGCAACGAACACCGGCAGATCAACTTCGACAGCACCGGCAAGATCGACGACGCCGGCCAGTTTCTGTACCGCGTCAGCGGCGTGGTACGCGACAGCAACGCACCGGTCGACCATATTCCCGACAAGCGCTACAACCTCGCCCCCAGCCTGACCTGGAACGTCGACGACGACACCAGCCTGACCTTCATCTCGCAGTTCACCCGCGACGATACCGGCATCACCGGGCAGTTCCTGCCCTTGCAGGGCACCCGGCTGGCCTCGCCTGCCGGGGCAAAGATTTCCCACCACAAGAACCTCGGTGAGCCGGACTGGGATTTCTACGACCGCACCTACTACGCCCTGGGCTACGCCTTCGAGCACCGCCTCGACGACGTATGGCAGCTGCGCCAGAACCTGCGCTACACCAAGAGCGACCTGTCGTTCCGCGCGGTCAACGTGGCCACCTTCAATACCGTAGAACCCGACGGCACGGTCAACCGCGAGGCCGGGATCGTCAACGAAGACATCAGCCAGTTCGCCGTCGACAACAACCTGCAGGCCAACTTCAGCACCGGCGCGCTGGAGCACACCCTGCTGCTGGGCCTGGACCACCAGCGCTCCAACACCAACTACCAGTGGCTGTATGGCGGCTCGTACAACTACGACGCCAACGGCAACATCAGCGGCATCAACGTGCCGCCAATCAGCGTGATCCGACCGGTGTATGGCGCCGACATGTCCAACGTGAACTACTTCGCACTGCAGGACTACGGCCAGAAAACCCGCCAGACCGGCGTCTACGTGCAGGACCAGATCGCCCTGGACAACTGGCGCCTGACCCTGGGCGGGCGTGAGGACTGGATTCACACCGGCACCACCTTCCACAACAAGGGCGACGCCACCAGCACCCAGCGCGACAAGGCCTTCACCGGCAACGTGGGCCTGAGCTACGTGTTCGACAACGGCCTCACCCCGTACCTGTCCTACACCGAGTCGTTCCAGCCGACCACCGGCGCCAACGTGGATGCAGCACAGTCGTTCAAGCCCACCGAAGGCCGCCAGTACGAAGTGGGCGTCAAGTTCCAGCCGGTGGGCAGCAACACCCTGCTGACCGCAGCCGCCTACGACCTGCGCCAGAGCAACGTGAAGGTCACCGAAGGCAGCATCTCTCGCAGTGTCGGTGAATTGCAGGTGCGCGGCATCGAGCTGGAAGCCACCAGCGCCATCACCGACAACCTCAAACTGGTCGGCTCCTACACCTACACCGATACCGAGATCCGCAAGGGCGTGCCTGGCGAAGTCGGCAACCGCATGGCGCTGATCCCGCGCAACCAGGCCACCCTGTGGGCCGACTACACCTGGCACGCCGGCCCGCTGGACGGCTTCGGCATGGGCGCCGGGGTTCGCTATGTCGGCGATACCTACGGCAACACCGCCAACACCGAGGTGGCGCATGTAGGCTCCTACACCGTGTACGACGCTACCGTGCACTACGACCTGGGTCGCCTGGACAGCAGCATGAAGGGGCTGAGCGTGGCGGTGGAAGCCAAGAACCTGTTCAACAAGGACTACCTGGCCAACTGCGACGGGTTCTGGTGCTACTACGGCGACCAGCGCAACGTGGTCGCCAGCGTGAACTACGCGTTCTAGGGCCAACGATGAAGAGCCAAACCATACGTCGCTGGTCGTGGGTGCATACCTGGAGCAGCCTGGTGTGCACGCTGTTTCTGCTGTTGCTGGCGCTGACCGGGCTGCCGCTGATCTTCCACCACGAGATCGACCACCTGCTGGGCGATGCGCCCGAGCTCAAGGTAATGCCCGCCGACACACCCAGACTCGACCTGCAGGCCCTGGTGCTCAAGGCCCAGGCCCATCGCCCGGGCGAGGTGATGCAGTACTTCGGCTGGGACGAGGACGACAGCAACGGCGTGATCGCGATCATGGCCGCCACCGCCGGTACCGAGCCCAACTCGTCGCACACCTTCATGCTCGACGGGCGTAGTGGCGAGGTGGTGGAGATGCCCTCGGCCAACGGCGGCTTCATGCTGACCATGCTGCGCCTGCATGTGGACATGTTCGCCGGCTTGCCGGGCAAGCTGCTGCTGGCCTTCATGGGCCTGCTGTTCGTGGTGGCGATCATCTCCGGGGTGGTGCTGTACGCGCCATTCATGCGCAGGCTGAAGTTCGCCACGGTACGCCACGACAAATCGCGGCGCCTGCGCTGGCTCGACCTGCACAACCTGATCGGCATCGTGACCCTGACCTGGGCGCTGGTGGTGGGCGTGACCGGGGTGATCAGCGCGCTGTCCGACCTGGTCATCGCCGCCTGGCGCAACGACAGCCTCAGCGCGATGATCGCACCGTACCGCGATGCACCGCCGCTGACCGCACTGGCCCCGGCCAGCCGTCTGCTGGACATTGCCGCCGAGGCGGCGCCGGGCATGCAGCCGGACTTCATCGCCTTCCCCGGCACGCGCTTTTCCAGCGAGCACCACTATGCGGTGTTCATGAAGGGCAGCACCCACCTGACCGCTCACCTGCTGACCCCGGTACTGATCGATGCCAGCACCTTGCAGGTGACGGCGATTGGCGAGCGGCCGTGGTACATGGACGCGATGGGCCTGTCGCAGCCGCTGCACTTTGGCGACTACGGCGGCCGGCCGATGCAGATTCTATGGGCGCTGCTGGATGTGCTGACGATCATCGTGCTCGGCAGCGGCGTGTATTTGTGGTGGGTACGCAGGCGACGTGATGAAGCGTGAATCGAGGTTCTGGAAGGTGTTCGGCATGCCGGGCCTGATTGCCCTGCTGGGCGCAGTGGGGCTGTTCGCGGCGCTGCTGGGGGATGGCCCGTGGGATGTGCTGGCGTGGGTGGGGCTGGCCCTGCCGGTGGGGTACAGCCTGCGAGGTTTTTGGCCGGCCGCGCGATAGTCTTGGTCGGCAAGGCCGGCGCCTGCAAGGTTTCACGTCGTCTGCAGGAGCCGGCCTTGTCGGCGAAGGCGCAGGTCAGTCAGCCAGTTTCGGCAGGCACTCATCCAGCCGCTGGTGCAACGCACTGTCCGCCGGCCAGTTGCGCAACAACCGCGCCCGGTCACGGGCGAAGGCCTTGGCGAAACTGAGCTGGGTGGCGTGCTGGCACATCGCATCAAGGTCGATCAGCGACCATTGACCGTCCTGCCAGAACAGGTTGTGGCCCTTAAGGTCGCCGTGGCTGATGCGTTCGCCCATCAGCTGCTGCAACAGGGTCTGCAGCGCTTGCAGTTGCTCCTCTGGCACCTCGGCGCTGTCGACGTAGGGCGCAAAGCTCTCGATCAGGTCCGGCCCGTCGGCATACTCGGTCACCAGGTACGCACGGCTGCGCAGCCCCAGCACGCGCTGCTCCAGCACTGCCAGCGGCCTGGGCGTGGCGATGCCGAGGAACTCCAGGCGATGCCCTTCGATCCACGAATGCCAGGCCCGGCTGGGGCGCCAGAAGCGCTTGAACCAGTGGGCGGTGTTCTTGATGTTGTAGCGCTTGAGCACCAGGCTGCGACCGCCCGCCTCGACCCGTGCCACGCTCGCCGCGCCGCCAGTCTTGTACAGGTGGCCCTGGTCGATCAGCGCGTCGGCCTGCTCCAGCACCGGCAGCATGGCCGCCACCTCCGATCGACGGATCGCGCGCAGGCCCGAGGCCCCGCGCTGCACGCTGAACAGCGTGCACTCGCGACCGGCCTTGTCCAGGTAGTCCTTCAGACGCCAGCTGCGCACCTTGTCGATCTGCTTCTGCAAGGCTTCCAGCGGCAGCGCATGCTCGCCGTTGACCAGCACGTAGTGCACCAGCAGTTCCTCGACGAAGGGCTCCAGGCGCTTGGGCAACTGCGCAAAGAATACCCCCAGGTTCTGCAGCACCTGCTGACGCGACAGCGGCTGGCCCGGGGTTTCGGCCTTCACCCCCGCGCCATCGATCAGGTACAGCTCCCCGCCATGGCGCAGCAGGTTGTCCAGGTGCAGGTCGGCCTGCCACAGGCCCTTGGCATGCATCTGCGCCACGGCGCGCAGGGCTTCGCCCAGCACTTCCTGCTGGGCATCGGCAAGCACCGGCAGGCCCTCGACCGCCGCCCAGGCATCCGCCAGGCTGTGGGCGTGCTCAAGAAATTCGAACAGCAGCCAGCCGCCCTCGCCTTCACGCAGGCCGTCGGCCAGCAGCAACGGCGTGGTCAGCCCCTGGCTGGCCAGCAGGCGCGCACCGTCCAGTTCGCGCTGGAAGTGGCGGGCGGCGCTGCTGCCCACCAGCAGCTTGGCCAGCACCGGCTTGCCACGCCAGATCCCGGCACCGACATACCGCTGCCCCGGCAGCACCCGCAGCAGGCTGAGCAGTTGCAGCTCGGCCGGCCCGGCGGCGTCGGCCAGGGCAATGCTCAATGGCAGTTGCGGGCTGCGCCCGGCGTCCTTGAGTTCAGACAAACGCATCAGCGGGCCTCTTTTTCACGACGGCGATGCAGCAGGCGCTGCAGCCAGGTATCCACCAGCGTACTGTCGGCCGGTTGCTCCAGGTAGGCGGCCAGCATCAGCCGTACATCGCTCTCGCTCCATGCGCCGGCACGACGCAGCAGCGGCTCCAGGTCCTTGAGGCGATCACGCTGGCCCAGCAGCAGCGGCCGGGTTTTCTCCAGGTCGATCAACTGCGCCTGCCAGCCTTCGCTGCGCTCGCGCAAAAAGATGTGCTTGGGGTAGAAGCAGCCATGCACCTGCCCCGCCGCGTGCACCGTGCGGGCCAGTTCGCCACAGGCGCGCAGGATGCCCTGGCGTTGCTCCAGGGCCAGTTGCGGCCACTGCCCGAGCAGGTGGTCAAGATCGCTCCAGTCATCCAGCGCACGGGTCATCAGGATCGCGCGGCGCTCGCCGTCGACCCTGCGCTCGGCGTAGAACACCGCCTGCAAGGCCGGGATCTGCAGCTTCTGGTAGCGCTTGATGTTGCGAAACTCGCGGGCGAAAGTCGGCTCGCCGAAGGGGCTGTGCAAGGTGCGCGTGAGGTAGTCGCTCTGGCGCTTGAGGTAGAACCCCTTGCCCTCCAGCTCCAGGCGGTACACGCGGCTCCAGCCGCCGCGCCCGGTGTTGGGCTCGTCCACGGCGTCCAGCTGCAGCGCCCACAGCGCCTCGAAGCTGTTCAGGCCGTGGCGTTCAAGCAGTGCAGCTTCGGCACTGGCCAGGAAATCACTCATTCGCGCCCCTCGAAAAACGTCACGACGTGCCGCACGCGGCGCTTGTCCGACGCGTTCAGGCGATCGCGACGGCGATATTGCAGGTAAAACCGCAGGCGCTGGGTGGCCGACAGGTGATACTTGGCCACCTTGTCCAGGCAGGCCAGATCCTTGGTGATGCGATAGCGCAGCATGAAGCCGACCCAGAACGCACCGGTCGGGCAGTCGATGAAGAACAGCATGCCCTTGTCATCGACCAGCAGGTTGCGCCACTTGAGGTCGTTGTGGGTGAAGTGATGGTCGTGCATCACCCGCGTATGGCGGGCCAGCTGTCGGCTGACATGGTCGACCCAGCCGGCATCTGCCAGGCGCGGGTCGTTGCGCTTGGCCAGCGCCGAGAGGTCCTCGGTGCGCGGCAGCTCGCGGGTGATCATGGCGCCCCGGTGGAAGGCGAAGCCTCGCCGTTCCAGGCCGCAGGCCACCACCTCGGCGGTGGGGATGTCCCACTTGGCGAACTGCTTGAGGTTCTGCCACTCGGCCTTGATCCGCGGGCGCCCCAGGTAGCGGCGCAGGCCCTTGCCGGCGCCGGTGTAACGCTTGACGTAGTAGTTCACCCCGCCGCGCTCCACGCGAATCACTTCGCTGAGCGGGTCGTGGGTGAGGCGTTCGCCCTTGAGCGCGAACACCGCGTCGATGCTGCCGAAATCCTGTGCCAGGGCCGCGTAGGCCGGCTCCAGTGTCCAACCCGCCATCAGAGCGCGTCCCCATACCGTTGTTTACGCTCGTAGAGCTTGTTTGCCTTGCCCTCCAGCCAGCGCAGCAAGGTGGCGTGCTCGGCCAGAATCTGGCGCAGCGGCTGCTGGAAGTAGCCGCGCAGAAAGCGCAGCTTGTCGCGTCGGGTTAGGCCGATGTCCAGCGCCGAGAAGTACAGCGCGGCCAGGTCCTTGTCGCGCCAGCGTCGGGAAATGCTGGCGCGGGTCTGGGCCCGGTGCAGGTCGATCACCGACAGCCTGAAGTCGTCCGGGGTTACCGGGCGGTCGGTGTGCAGCAGAAAGTGGCAGATGTAGCAGTCGCGGTGGTTGACCCCGGCGCGGTGCATCATGCCGGTCATGCGCGCCACCTCGGCGATCAGCGCGCGCTTGAGACGCGGCGCCGGCGGCGTCCTGACCCAGTCGAGGCTGAAGTCCTCGAGGCTGACGGTGGGCGCCAGCTCTTCGGTGACGATGAACGAATGCTGGGTCGCCGGGTTGCTGCCGCGTTCGCCGTAGGCCACCGCGGTCATGGTCGGCACGCCGACTTGGTGCAGGCGCTGGATGGCCTGCCATTCCTGTCCGGCACCGAGCACCGGCAGCTTGGCGGTGAACAGGTTCTTGAAGATCTCGCCCCAGCCGATGCCGCGGTGGATCTTGACGAAATAACCGTTGCCCTCGACCTCGGTGCGCAGCGTGCGCCGGCCTTCCAGCTCGCGGTACACCTCGCCTTGCAGGGCCTCGACGGCGTCGAAGGCATCGCGCCCGGCCCACAGGCGCTTGAAGGGTTCAGCCAGTATCAGTTTCATGCGCGCTCCTGCGCCAGGATCACGTCGGCCGCATGCTGCGGCATGCTGTACAGGTCGGCGGTGTCGGCGAATGCCAGGCCGTTGCGGCCCCAGTCGGCACGCGCCGCATCGTCTTCGAGCATACGTTGCAGGTAGCGGTTGAGTTGCTCCTGCTCGAACGGCTCGTCGAGCACCAGGCCGGCATCGGCCTCAGCGATGTAATGGGCATAGCCGCACACTGCCGAAACCAGTACCGGCAACCCAGCCACCACGGCTTCGAGCAGCACGGTGCCGGTGTTCTCGTTGTAGGCCGGGTGGATCAGTGCGTCGGCCCCGAGCAGAAAGCGCGGGATATCGCTGCGGCCCTTGAGGAACTGCACCTGCTCGGTCAGCCCCAGGGTCGCGCTCTGCAGCTGGAACACCTTGGGGTCGTCCTGGCCGATGACCATCAGCCGGGTGCGCTTGCGCAGGCTGTTGGGCAAGGCGGCCAGCGCCTTGAGGCTGCGGTCCACGCCCTTGGTCTTGAAGCCCGAGCCGATCTGCACCAGCAGGCGCTCGTCGTCCGCCAGGTTGAACTCGCGGCGAAACTCGGCGCGGATCTCGGCGGCATTGGCCGGCGCCCGGCGGTCCTGGCTGATGCCCGGAGGCAGCAGGTGGAAGCGCTCGGCGGGGGTGTCGTAGTGCTTGACGAACAGCGGCTGCTGGACCTCGGAGATCATCAGGATCTGGGTCTTGGCGTCCTTGCCGAACACCGCACGCTCGTACTCGGCAAAGTGGCGGTAGCGGCCCCAGCGGCGGTACAGCGAGTGGCGCAGGTTCTGCGCCTTGTCCTCGAAGCAGCCGTCGGCGGCGTAGTACACGTCCAGCCCCGGCATCTTGTTGAAGCCGATCAGGCGGTCGACCGGGCGCCTGGCCAGGTCGGCCTGCATCCAGTCGGTGAGCTTCTCGTTGCGCCGATGGTTGAACAGCGCCTTGACCGGCGCCACCAGCACTTCGAAGCCCTCGGGCACGTCGCCCTCCCAGATCAGGGTATACACCCGGATCTGGTGGCCACGGCGCTGGCACTCCAGGGCGATGCGCATGAAGTCACGCTGCAGGCCGCCGAAGGGGAAATACTTGTAGAGCACAAAGGCCAGTTGCATCAACGCACATCCTCTGCCCGCAGCAACGCGCTCAACTGGCTCGCCACACGCTCGGGGTTCAGGCGAGTGAAGCACAGCGGCCACTCGCGTTTGAGATCGAACCGGCGCCGGTCGTCGGCGCTCGGCTTGTAGGTGCACTTCTTCTGCAGGCACGGGGCGCAGGGGAAGTCACTGCCCAGGTGCACCTGGGCCTTGCCGTAGGCCCCGGTCAGGCCCGGGTTGGTAGGGCCGAACAGCGACAGGGTAGGCACATCGAGTGCCGCCGCCAGGTGCCCAAGGCCGGTGTCGACGGCCACGCAGGCCTTGGCGGCAGCCAGCACCCGGGCGACCCCGGCCAGGTTCAGCCTGGGCAGCACCTGGGCGTTCTTCAGGCCCTGGGCGATGCGCTCGGCGCGGGCCTTTTCGGCCGGGTTACCCCATGGCAGGCAGATATGCAGGCCGGCACGCCCCAGGCGTTCGGCCAACTGGCGCCAGTACAGTTCGGGCCAGTGCTTGGTGTCCCAGGTGGTGCCATGCAGGAACACCACGTAGGGCTTGGTGGGTATCTCTTCCAGGCGCGAGCGATCCAGGCCGTAGTCACCCAGCCCCGAGGGCAGGTCGTAGCCCAGCGCCAGGGCGAACAGCTGGCGCACCCGCTCCACCGCATGCTGCCCGCGGGCCACCGACAGGCGCCGGTCGTAGAAGCGGCTGGCCAGCCCCTCGCGTGCCGAGTAGCGGTCCAGCCCGGCCACCGGCGCCTTGACGTAGCGGGTCAGCCAGGCGCTTTTCACCAGGCCCTGGGCGTCGATCACCAGGTCGTACTTGCGCTCGCGCAGGCGCTTCTTGAACTGGCGCCATTCGCCGTTCTTCAAGGTTTGCCAGAGGTTCTTGCGCCAGCGACGGATGGCCACCGGGATCACGTGATCGACCGCAGGGTGCCAGGTGGGGATTTCGGCGAAGCCTTCCTCGACCACCCAGTCGAAGCGGATGCCGGGAATGGCGTGCGCCGCGTCGGTCAGTGCCGGCAGCGCGTGGATGACATCCCCCAGCGAGGAGGTCTTGATCAGCAGTACCCGCAACTTAATCGACCTCGACCGTGACGTCGACCAGCGACGGACCGTTGAGCCGCTGCAACGCCGAGGCCACCGCCTCCGGTTCCAGCAGACGCAGGCAATTGTAGTGGCCGAAGCGGCAGGTGCGGTCGAAGCACGGGCTGCATTCCAGCCCCAGGCGCACCACCTCGACCTGGTCGGCCAACGGTGGGGTGAAGCCCGGCGAGGTCGACCCGTACACCGCCACCAGCGGGCGATTGAGCGCTGCAGCCACGTGCATCAGCCCCGAATCGTTGGACACCACCGCATCGCTGCACGACAGCAGGTCGATCGCCTCGGCGAGCGAGGTCTCGCCGCTGAGGTTCACCGACTCTTCACGCAGGCCCGGGATCAGCCACTCGCGGATCGATTCACCCACCGCATGGTCGTTTTTGGAGCCGAACAGCCACACCTGCCAGCCTTCGCGAATCTTGATTTCCGCGACCTTGGCGTAATGCTCCGAGGGCCAGCGCTTGGCCTCGCCGAACTCGGCGCCGGGGCACAGCGCCAGCACCGGGCGGTCCAGGCTCAGGCCGAACTTGGCCAGCGCCGCATCGCGGCTGGCGGTCTCGATCTGCAGGCTGGGGCGCGGGTAGGGTTTGGGCAGCTCGGCACCGGCGGGGTAGCCCAGGGCCATGAAGCGCTCGATCATCAGCGGGTAGCGCGCCTTGTCGAGGGTGCGCACATCGTTGAGCAGGCCGTAGCGCAGCTCGCCACGCCAGCCGGTGCGCTGCGCGATACCGGCAAAGAACGGCACCAGCGCAGACTTGAGCGAATTGGGCAGCAGGATCGCCTGGTCGTACTGACCGGCCAGCGACTTGCCGATGCGCCGGCGCGTGGCCAGTTCCAGCGCGCCGTGGCCGAGCGGGAAGCTCAAGGCCTGGCGCACTTCGGGCATGCGCTCGAGGATCGGGCGGCTCCATTCGGGTGCCAGCACATCGATCACGCACGCAGGGTGACGCTGCTTCAGCACATGGAACAGCGTCTGCGCCATTACCATGTCGCCCACCCAACTGGGCCCAATGATCAAAATTCTCATGCTTTATCCAGAAACGATCAGGGAGGCTACAGCCTGTTTTCCAACAGCCTGGCCTCCCCTCTTTATAATCAGGCGTGGTGCGACCAGTGTACGCCACTCAGTGTAGGACGTGGTCGCCGCCGCTTCATTGCGCCGTATCGCCTGGTGGCTGTTCAGCCCGCGTTCAGGTCAACCCCAGCTCGCCCCAGATGCGCCGTACCTGCCGGCGCTCGTCGACGAACTGCCCGGCGTCGATCACCCCGGCCTGCTTCTGCAAGGCCTGGCGGTGCGCGGCGGAGCGGAAGGCCTTGTACACTTCACGCAACAAAATTGCATCGCTGGCCGGCATCAGCCCGACCTCCTCCAGCCCTTCGAGAATGCGGATGTTGTCGGTGTAGCGCAGCAGTGCCGGGTGCGTGTGGGACCAGGCCAGGGCCGCGTATTGCACCATAAATTCAATATCGACGATACCACCGGCATCCTGCTTGATATCGAAGGCAACCCCGCTGTCGAAGGCGTTGGGCCCAAGCCCGGCCTGGGTCGCCCGGGTGCCGAGGTTGTCGCGCATCTTGGCGCGCATGTCGCTGACTTCGGCCCGCAGCTTGTCCAGGTCGCGGGCCTGTCCCAGCACCTGCGCCCGCACCCCCTCGAAGGCCGCCCCCACCTGCGGGCAGCCCACCAGCACCCGCGCACGCACCAGTGCCTGGTGTTCCCAGGTCCAGGCCTCGTTGCGCTGGTAGCGCTCGAAGGCGCCCAGCGAACTCACCAGCAAACCCGAAGCGCCGGACGGGCGCAGGCGCATGTCCACGTCATACAGCTGGCCGGAGTTGGTCTGGGTGGTCAGCAGGTGAATGATGCGCTGACCCAGGCGGGTGAAGAACTGCGCACTGTCGATGGGCTTGGCGCCATCGGTCTCGGCCTGGGGGTCACCGTCGTGGATGAACACCAGGTCCAGGTCCGAGCCGTGGCCCAGCTCGATGCCGCCGACCTTGCCATAGCCGACGATGATGAAGCCGGGGTCGCACAGGCTGCCATCGCTGCGCTTTGGCTGGCCATGACGCGCCACGGTCTGGCGCCAGGCCAGGGCCAGCACCTGGTTGAGAATGGCTTCGGCCAGCCAGGTCAGGTAGTCGCTGACCTTCATCAGCGGCAGGTTGCCGGCGATTTCCGAGGCGGCCACGCGCAAGCTGTGGGCCAGCTTGAAGTGACGCAGCGCTTCCATCTGCTGTTCAAGGTCATCCTCGGGGATGCGCGTGAGACGCTCGCGCAGCTCGGCGGCCAGCTCCGGTGCTTGGGGCGGGCTGAACAGGCGGCCTTCGTTGAGCAGTTCATCGAGCAGCAGCGGGAAGCGCGTGATCTGCTCGGCGATCCACGGGCTGGCGGCGCACAGGGTCAGCAGGCGGCGCAACGCACCGGGGTTTTCGGTCAGCAGCACCAGGTAGGCCGAGCGCCGCGCCACGGCCTCCACCAGCGGTAGCACGCGTTCGAGCACCAGGTCCGGGTCGGCATGCTCCACCGCCTGCGCCAGCAGGCGCGGTATAAAGGCATCGAGGCGTTCGCGGCCCAGGCGCTGCATGGCACGCAACTGCGGGCTGGCGCGCAGGCTGGCCAGCTGCTTGAGCGCCCTGGCCGCATCGGCGAAGCCGGCGTCGGTCAACTGACGGCAGGCGGCCTCTTCGTCCTGGGCTTCTTCCCACAGCGGCAGCCACTCGCCACCGACCACCACTTCGCCCTCCTCGCCTTCCTCTTCATCGGGGTCGGCGATCACCTGGCGGAAGTGCCAGTCGATGCGCCCGCGCCAGTGCATCAGTTGCGCGTGGAAGCTCGCCCAGTCGGCAAAACCGAGCATGAAGGCGATACGTGCGCGGTCCAGTTCGTCGTCGGGCAGCATCTGGGTCTGGCGGTCGGCGATGGCCTGGATGGCGTGTTCGGTATAACGCAGGAACTCATACCCTTCACGCAGCTCGCTCACCACCGCCGGCGGCAGGTAGCCCTGGCCTTCGAGCGTCGCCAGCACCTTGAGCAACGGTCGCTGCTGCAGGCTCAGGTCGCGCCCGCCGTGGATCAGCTGGAACGCCTGGGCGATGAACTCCACCTCGCGGATGCCACCGGCGCCCAGCTTGATGTTCTCGGCCATGCCCTTGCGCCGCACCTCCTGCTGGATTAGCTGCTTCATGGTGCGCAGCGCCTCGATCGCCGAGAAGTCCAGGTAGCGCCGGTACACGAACGGGCGCAGCAGGTCCTGCAGCTGCGCGCCGGCCTGCTGGTCGCCGGCCACTACGCGGGCCTTGATCATGGCGTAGCGTTCCCAGTCGCGGCCCTGGTCCTGGTAGTACTGCTCCAGTGCATTGAAGCTGAGCACCAGCGCGCCGGACGAGCCGTAGGGGCGCAGGCGCATGTCGACGCGGAACACGAAGCCGTCGACGGTGATCGGGTCCAGTGCCTTGATCAGGCGCTGGCCCAGCCGGGTGAAGAACTCCTGGTTGTCCAGCGGGCGCTTCACGCCCACGGTTTCGCCGCCCTCGGGGTAGGCGAAGATCAGGTCGATGTCCGACGACAGGTTCAGTTCCACCGCCCCCAGCTTGCCCATGCCCAGCACCACCATCTGCTGGGGCAGGCCGCTGCGATTGCCGGTGGGGGTCCCGAACTGCGCACACAGGCGCGGGTACAGCCATTGATACGCCTGGTCGATGGCGGCATCGGCCAGGTCGGACAGGTCGCGGCAGGTCTGCACCAGGTCGGCCTGGCGGGTCAGGTCGCGCCAGATGATGCGCACCTGCTGGCGGGTGCGCTGGCGGCGCAGGTTGCGCGCCAGTTCGTCTTCGCTGCCGGCGGCCTGCGCCGCACCGGCCACCTGGGCACACAACTCGCCGGCGGCGAAGGCGCGGTCGAGCTCGCCGCTGGCGGCCAGGGCCAGCAGCATCGCCGGGTCGCGCACGCTCTGTTCAAGCACGAAATCGCTGGCCGCCGCCACGCGGGCGAACTCGGTCCAGCGCTGCTCGTTCCAGTCGTCCAGGCTCAGCCCGTCGACGGCCGCGACGGCGTTGCGCAAAGAGGTGGCATTACGGCTGACCAGCGGTTGCAGGGCAGCGGGCAGTTCGGCCAGCAGGGGCAGGCTCATGGTCTATCCTTGATCGGCGTGAAAGGGTTGGTGGCACTTGGGCAAGGGAACTCGGCGTACGGTTCGACTGTCGTACAAAGGTAATAAATAGCTGAAAAACGTAATTCTTTGATAGAAATCATCGCAAACAACCGCATGCCGACCAGTTTTTAACCACCGGTATCGTTTTATCCCACAACCCGAACAGGGGCCACGAGCCTTATCCGTGTAGTTTTACTACTGCTTTTTTACTGTCAACGCATGTAATGAGGATCGATTTGTAGTAAAACTACACGCCGCCGGTACAACGCCCGGTAATCCAAGAATTTCATGTCGTCTGCCCAAAAGGCCAGTCGCAAACTCAGGCAACCGATTCTGGAAGCCTTTCCGCCCTGGAGCAAGCCATGCAAGACCTCGATCCCGTCGAAACCCAGGAATGGCTGGACGCCCTGGAGTCGGTTCTCGACAAAGAAGGCGAAGACCGCGCTCACTATCTGATGACCCGTATGGGCGAGCTGGCCACCCGTAGTGGCTCCCAGCTGCCGTATGCCATCACCACGCCATACCGCAACACGATTCCCGTCACCCACGAAGCACGCATGCCTGGCGACCTGTTCATGGAACGCCGCATTCGCTCGTTGGTCCGCTGGAACGCGCTGGCCATGGTAATGCGCACCAACCTGAAAGACTCGGACCTGGGCGGCCACATCTCCAGCTTCGCCTCCAGCGCCACGCTGTACGACATCGGCTTCAACTACTTCTTCCAGGCCCCGACCGACGAGCACGGCGGCGACCTGATCTACTTCCAGGGCCATGCCTCGCCGGGCGTCTACGCCCGTGCCTTCATGGAAGGCCGCATCAGCGAAGACCAGATGAACAACTTCCGTCAGGAAGTCGATGGTCAAGGCCTGTCGTCCTACCCGCACCCGTGGCTGATGCCTGACTTCTGGCAGTTCCCGACCGTGTCGATGGGTCTGGGCCCGATCCAGGCGATCTACCAGGCACGTTTCATGAAGTACATGGAAAGCCGCGGCTACATCCCTGCCGGCAAGCAGAAGATCTGGTGCTTCATGGGCGACGGCGAGTGCGACGAGCCGGAATCCCTGGGCGCGATCTCCCTGGCAGGCCGCGAGAAGCTGGACAACCTGATCTTCGTCATCAACTGCAACCTGCAGCGCCTCGACGGCCCGGTTCGCGGCAACGGCAAGATCATCCAGGAACTCGAAGGCGTGTTCCGTGGTGGTGGCTGGAACGTCAACAAGGTGGTCTGGGGCCGTTTCTGGGACCCACTGCTGGCCAAGGACGTCGACGGCATCCTGCAGCGCCGCATGGACGAAGTCATCGACGGCGAGTACCAGAACTACAAGGCCAAGGACGGCGCGTTCGTCCGTGAGCACTTCTTCAACACCCCGGAGCTCAAGGCCATGGTCGCCGACCTGTCCGACGACGAGATCTGGAAGCTCAACCGTGGTGGCCACGACCCGTACAAGGTCTATGCAGCCTACCACCAGGCGGTCAACCACAAGGACCAGCCTACGGTCATCCTGGCCAAGACCATCAAGGGTTACGGCACCGGTGCTGGCGAAGCCAAGAACACCGCGCACAACACCAAGAAGGTCGACGTCGACAGCCTGCGTCACTTCCGCGATCGTTTCGACATCCCGGTCAAGGACGAAGACCTGGAGAACCTGCCGTTCTTCAAGCCTGAAGAAGGCAGCGCCGAAGCCCGTTACCTGAGCGAGCGCCGTTCTGCCCTGGGCGGTTTCGTGCCACAGCGCCGGGCCAAGAGCTTCAGCATCCCGACCCCGCCACTGGAAACCCTCAAGGCGATCCTGGACGGCTCGGGCGACCGTGAAATCTCCACCACCATGGCCTTCGTGCGCATCCTCGCGCAGCTGGTCAAGGACAAGGAAATCGGCCAGCGCATCGTCCCGATCATCCCGGACGAAGCGCGTACCTTCGGTATGGAAGGCATGTTCCGCCAGCTGGGCATCTACTCGTCCGTCGGTCAGCTCTACGAGCCCGTCGACAAGGACCAGGTGATGTTCTACCGCGAGGACAAGAAGGGCCAGATCCTCGAGGAAGGCATCAACGAAGCCGGCGCCATGTCGTCGTTCATCGCCGCCGGTACCTCGTACTCGAACCACAACCAGCCGATGCTGCCGTTCTACATCTTCTACTCGATGTTCGGTTTCCAGCGTATCGGCGACCTGGCATGGGCCGCTGGCGACAGCCGCACCCGTGGCTTCCTGATC
This sequence comes from Pseudomonas sp. S12(2018), assembly GCF_024355235.1. Lineage (NCBI taxonomy): Bacteria > Pseudomonadati > Pseudomonadota > Gammaproteobacteria > Pseudomonadales > Pseudomonadaceae > Pseudomonas > Pseudomonas sp. S12(2018). The sequence goes on along the minus strand of NZ_QLAD01000007.1, from coordinate 298,766 downwards.
GGCGGTACTGCCGGGCGTACCACCCTCAACGGTGAAGGCCTGCAGCACGAAGACGGTCACAGCCACATGCTGGCCGCGACCATCCCGAACTGCCGCACCTATGATCCGACCTACGGCTACGAGCTGGCGGTGATCATCCAGGACGGCATGAAGAAGATGACCGAAGAGCAACAGGACGTCTTCTACTACATCACCGTGATGAACGAGTCCTACCAGCAGCCTGCCATTCCGGCCGGTGTCGAGGAAGGCATCATCAAGGGCATGTACCTGCTCGAGGAAGACACCAAGGACGCAGCGCACCACGTCCAGCTGATGGGCTCCGGCACCATCCTGCGCGAAGTGCGTGAAGCGGCGAAGATCCTGCGTGAAGAGTTCAACGTCGGTGCCGACGTGTGGAGCGTCACCAGCTTCAACGAACTGCGTCGCGACGGCCTGGCCGTGGAGCGCAGCAACCGCCTGCACCCTGGCCAGAAGCCCAAGCAGACCTACATCGAGGAGTGCCTGGGCGGCCGCAAGGGCCCGGTCATCGCCTCTACCGACTACATGAAGCTGTTCGCCGAGCAGATTCGTCAGTGGGTACCGAGCAAGGAATTCAAGGTCCTGGGTACCGATGGCTTCGGTCGCAGCGACAGCCGCAAGAAGCTGCGTCACTTCTTCGAAGTCGACCGTCACTTCGTGGTGCTGGCTGCCCTGGAAGCCCTGGCTGACCGTGGCGAGATCGAACCGAAGGTCGTGGCCGATGCCATCACCAAGTTCGGCATCGACCCGGACAAGCGCAACCCACTGGACTGCTGAGGAGTATTTTTAAGTGAGCGAACTCATTCGCGTACCTGACATCGGCAGCGGTGAAGGTGAAATCATCGAGCTGTTCGTCAAAGTCGGCGACCGTATCGAAGCCGACCAGAGCCTGCTGACCCTGGAGTCGGACAAGGCCTCCATGGAGATCCCGGCCCCCAAGGCCGGTGTGATCAAGGCCCTGAAGGTCAAGCTGGGCGACCGCCTGAAAGAAGGCGACGAACTGCTGGAACTGGAAGTCGAGGGCGCCGCTGCGGCGCCCGAGGCACCGGCTGACGCTGCGCCTGCCGCCGAACAAAAGCCTGCTGCCGCCCCGGCTGCAGAGGCTGCCCCGGCACCGGCCGCTGCACCTGCGGCTGCCACTGTGCAGGACATCCACGTGCCGGACATCGGCTCGTCGGGCAAGGCCAAGATCATCGAGCTGCTGGTCAAGGTCGGCGACAGCGTCGAAGCCGACCAGTCGCTGATTACCCTGGAGTCCGACAAGGCCTCGATGGAAATCCCGTCGCCGGCTGCCGGCGTGGTGGAAAGCATCGGCGTCAAGCTCGAAGACGAAGTCGGCACTGGCGACTTCATCCTCAAGCTCAAGGTCCAGGGCGCCGCCGCGCCAGCAGCGCCTGCCGCTGCTGCACCGGCTGCCAAGGCTGAAGCGGCCCCGGCTGCTGCGCCTGCCGCCGCACCGGCTGCCAAGGCCGAAGCCGCACCGGCCCCGGCCGCTGCGCCAGCGCCAAGCGGTGCCAAGGTTCACGCCGGCCCTGCCGTGCGTCAGCTGGCCCGCGAGTTCGGCGTCGAGCTGAGCGCCGTGGCTGCCAGCGGCCCGCACGGCCGCGTGCTCAAGGAAGACGTGCAGGTGTACGTCAAGGCCATGATGCAGAAGGCCAAGGAAGCACCGGCTGCCGGCGCGACCGGTGGTGCGGGCATCCCGCCGATCCCGGCAGTCGACTTCAGCCGCTTCGGTGAAACCGAAGAAGTGCCGATGACCCGCCTGATGCAGGCTGGCGCCACCAACCTGCACCGCAGCTGGCTGAACGTGCCGCACGTGACCCAGTTCGACAGCGCCGACATCACCGAGCTGGAAGCCTTCCGCGTTGCGCAGAAGGCCGTGGCCGAGAAAGCCGGCGTCAAGCTGACCGTTCTGCCCTTGCTGCTCAAGGCCTGTGCGCACCTGCTCAAGGAACTGCCGGACTTCAATGCGTCGCTGGCCCCTAGCGGCAAGGCGATCATTCGCAAGAAGTACGTCAACGTCGGTTTCGCCGTGGATACGCCAGACGGCCTGCTGGTCCCCGTGATCAAGAACGTCGACCAGAAGAGCCTGCTGCAGCTGGCAGCAGAAGCGGCGGCCCTGGCTGAAAAGGCCCGCACCAAGAAGCTTTCTGCCGACGACATGCAGGGCGCCTGCTTCACCATCTCCAGCCTCGGTCACATTGGCGGCACCGGCTTCACGCCGATCGTCAACGCGCCGGAAGTGGCGATCCTGGGTGTGTCCAAGGCCACCATCCAGCCGGTGTGGGATGGCAAGGCGTTCCAGCCCAAGCTGATGCTGCCGCTGTCGCTGTCGTACGATCACCGCGTGATCAACGGTGCCGCTGCCGCGCGCTTCACCAAGCGCCTGGGCGAGCTGCTGACCGACATCCGCACCATGCTGCTGTAACTGCTGCCCGCCGTGCTCCCCTGCCGGGGAGCACGGACACTGTTTTCGAGCTGCCACGCTCGTACCTCAACCCCGCCATCTGGCGGGGCTTTTTTGCCTGCGATTCATGCCGTGCCGCTCAACGTCCCACCTTGAGCGGCACCGCCAGACGCAATCCGTCGCGGCATTACTGAAGAATTTGTACCTGTCAGCCGATACAGATCAAGCCAGGCCACTCTATTGCTTGTCAGCCTCAAGCACATGATGCAACCTTGCTCAAACGCGTAGCAGCACTTCGCCCAGCCCGCGCCAACAGCCTTCTTGAAGCGAGCTTCCCATGAAAAGCCAACCTGATGCCGCCAGCCGTACGGTGGCCGAGGTAGTGACGCAGTTGCCGGTGCCTTCGCGGCTCGGCATGCTGCGTTTCGAGCGGCTGAATGAGGCCAGCTGGGCCATGCTGTTCCTCGACCCGGGCTGCGAGCGTCAGTTCGGCCAGGCGGCCGTCGACCTGTGTGCGCTGATCGGCTCGCCCTATGCCAGCCTGATGGAGCCCGAGGCACGCTACAAGCTGCACGACACCATCGAGCTGCAACTGGCGCAGCGTCCGTACTACCTGGTGCGTTATACCCTGCACACCAGCCTGGGCCCGCTCAATATGCTGGAGCTGGGCGAAGCCTACCGGCAGCACAACCGCCAGTTGCTGCGCGGCTATCTGCTGGTGCTCGATGCCCAGCCCAACGACACACCCGACCTTTCGGCGGCAGAACTCGAAACCCGCAACAACCGCCTGCAGATCGCCCTGCAGCTCAACCAGCAGGCGCAGCAGGAACAGCTCGAGCACCTGGAGCGTGTACGCGCCCAGCAAGACCTGATCCTGCGCCTGGCGCGCCAGCGCTACAGCGCCGACAACTCGCTGCAGGAAGCCGCCGAGCTGATCACCCGCAGTGCCTGCGAAATCTACAGCATCGACTGCGCCAGCATCTGGTACCTGGAAGGCCAGCAACTGGAACCGATCTCGGCGTTCTACCGCGCCACCCAGGAGTACCGCCTGCCCGAGGCGATCGATGCCGGGCGATTTCCCGACTACCTCGAGGCGCTGCACACCAGCCGCGCCATCGATGCGCACAACGCGGCGCGCGACCCACGCACCCGCGAAATCTCCGAGAGCCTGCGCCAGCGCGGTATCCACGCCATGCTCGATGCCAGCATCCGCATCGACGGCCAGGTGGTCGGCGTGCTCTGCCTGGAACACAGCGGCTCGACCCGGGCCTGGCAATCGGATGAAATCGCCTTTGCCGGCGAGCTGGCCGACCAGTTCGCCCAGGTCATCAACAACCACAACCGGCGCACCGCCACCAGCGCCCTGCACCTGTTCCAGCGCGCGGTGGAACAAAGCGCCAACGCCTTTCTGCTGGTCAACCGCGATGGCGTGGTGGAATACGTCAACCCCAGCTTCACCGAGATCACCCAGTACACACCCGAAGAGGTGCATGGCCACCGCCTGTCCGAACTCACCGCACTGGAGAACCTCAGCGAGCTGCTGTTCGACTCGCCGTCGAGCCTGGCCATGGGCAACAGCTGGCAGGGCGAATTCAAGAGCCGGCGCAAGAACCTCGAGCCCTACTGGGGCCAACTGTCGATCTCCAAGGTGTATGGCGACAACCGCGAGTTGACCCACTACATCGGCATCTACGAAGACATCACCCAGAGCAAGCTGGCCCAGCAGCGCATCGAACGCCTGGCCTACACCGACAACCTCACCAGCCTGGGCAACCGCCCGGCGTTCATCCGCAGCCTCGACGAGCGCTTCGAGCGCGACAGCGACAGCCCCATCTGCCTGCTGCTGGTGGACATCGACAACTTCAAGCGCATCAACGACAGCCTCGGGCACCAGACCGGCGACAAGCTGCTGATCAGCCTGGCCCGGCGCCTGCGCAACAGCCTGAGCCCCGGTGGCAGCCTGGCGCGCTTTGCCAGCAACGAGTTCGCCGTGCTGCTGGAGGACAGCAGCCTGGATGCCGGCCAGCAGGTGGCCCAGCAGTTGCTCAACACCCTCGACAAGCCGATGTTCGTCGACAACCAGCTGATCAGCGTGACCGGCTCGGTGGGCCTGGCGTGTGCGCCGCTGCACGGGCGCGACCCGCAGACCCTGATGAAGAACGCCGGCCTGGCCCTGCACAAGGCCAAGGCCAACGGCAAGCACCAGGTGCAGGTGTTCACCGAGGCGCTCAACGCCGAGGCCAGCTACAAGCTGTTCGTGGAAAACAACCTGCGCCGCGCCCTGACCCAGAACGAACTGGACGTGTTCTACCAGCCCAAGCTGTGCCTGCGCAGCGGCCGCCTGCTCGGCCTGGAGGCCTTGCTACGCTGGAACCACCCGGAGCGGGGCATGATCCGCCCCGACCAGTTCATCAGCGTGGCCGAGGAAACCGGGCTGATCATCCCCATCGGCAAGTGGATCGCGCGCCAGGCCTGCCGCATGAGCCAGCTGCTGAGCACCGAGGGCATGGGCAACCTGCAGGTGGCGATCAACCTGTCGCCCAAGCAGTTCTCCGACCCGGAGCTGGTCAGCTCGATCGCCAACATCCTCAAGGAAGAAGCCCTGCCGCCACACCTGCTGGAACTGGAACTGACCGAGGGCCTGCTGCTCGAAGCCACCGAGGATACCCACCGCCAGCTCGACGAGCTCAAGCAACTGGGCCTGACCCTGGCCATGGACGACTTCGGCACCGGCTACTCCTCGCTCAGCTACCTGAAGAAATTCCCGATCGACATCATCAAGATCGACCGCAGCTTCATCCACGAGATCCCGGACAACCAGGACGATATGGAAATCACCTCGGCAGTGGTGGCCATGGCTCACAACCTCAAGCTCAAGGTGGTGGCCGAAGGCATCGAGACCGCCGAACAGCTGGCGTTCCTGCGCCGCCACCGCTGCGACGTCGGCCAGGGCTACCTGTTCGACCGGCCGATCCCCGGCAGCGAGCTGATCGAAAAACTCAAGCGCTATCCGCGTGGCCCAATCGCCTGACAGCGGCGAAACACTCGGGCACACTACGGGTCTACCCCCTACACATCCTGCCTTGAAGAGGAACCGCCCATGGTCCTGCGCTCGGAGATTCTGGTGAACAAAAACGTACTGCCTGCCGCCGAACAGGCGCTGCCGGGTCGCGAGACCCCGATGACGCTGCCCGAGAAGCATTTCGTGTTCGAAGACACACCGCTGCTGGGCCCGTTCTTCGAAGACGTCGATTTCGCGATCTTCGGCCTGGGCTGCTTCTGGGGCGCCGAGCGGCGCTTCTGGCAGCGTGAAGGTGTGGTCAGCACCGTGGTCGGCTACGCCGGCGGTTTCACCCCCAACCCCACCTACGAAGAAGTCTGCTCGGGCCTGACCGGCCACACCGAAGTGGTGCTGGTGGTGTTCGACAAGGCCAAGGTCAGCTACCAGGACCTGCTGACCATGTTCTGGGAGCTGCACAACCCCACCCAGGGCATGCGCCAGGGCAACGACGTCGGCACCCAGTACCGTTCGGCCATCTACTGCACCAGCCCCGAACAGCTGGAACTGGCCGAGGCCAGCAGGCAGGCCTACCAGGCCGAGCTGAACAAGGCCGGTTTCGGCCAGATCACCACCGAGATCGCCCAGGCACCGACCGTGTACTTCGCCGAGGCCTATCACCAGCAGTACCTGGCCAAGAACCCGAATGGCTACTGCGGCATCGGCGGCACTGGCGTGTGCCTGCCACCCAGCCTGCAAGGCAACTGAGGCCACGCCATGAGCACACCGAGCATGACCCTGTTCCATGCCGCCGCCTCGCCGTTCGTGCGCAAGGTTCGCGTGCTGCTGCACGAGACCGGGCAGGCGGAGCGGGTAGCCCTGCATCCCGTCGACCTGAGCCCGATCAAGACCGATGCCGATCTGAACCTGGGCAACCCGGCGGGCAAGATCCCGGCGTTGCGCCTGGAGGACGGCACGGTGCTGCATGACAGCCGCGTGATCGTCGAGTTTCTCGACCATCAGCATGTGGGCAACCCGCTGATCCCGCGCGAAGGCCCGGCGCGCTGGCGGCGCCTGACCCTGGCGTCGCTGGCCGATGCGATCATGGACGCGGCGGTGGTGGCGCGCTACGAGACCTTCCTGCGCCCTGAGGACAAGCGCTGGACGCCGTGGGTCGACGCCCAGCAGGACAAGATCCGGCGCGCGCTGGCGCACCTGGAAGACGAGCACCTGGCCGAACTGGCCTCGGTGTTCGACGTAGCGGCAATCGGGGTGGCCTGCGCGCTGGGCTACATCGACCTGCGCCTGCCGGACCTTGGCTGGCGCGAGCGCCAGCCGAAACTGGCAGCCTGGTATGCCGAGGTGAGTCAGCGCGAATCGATGCTAAAGACCGCCCCTTCTGTGGCCTGATCGGGCCTCATCACGGGTCAAGCTCACCCCCACAGATCTGCTGCTGCCCTTGAGGCTTGTACCGGACCTGTGGGAGCGGGCTTGACCCGCGATGAAGTCGACGCTGATCTCGGCAGCCCAGATCAACCTGATTTCCCCCACCATCACAGCCCCCAGCGTGCGTTCCTCTCTCAACCCGCTCATTTCAAGATCCCCTGCCCAACCTGATACCAGTCCAGGCGGCGCGTCAGCACCATGAACACCCCAAGCAGGCCGAACAGCAGCAACGAGCCCATCAGCAGCGCGTAGTCCTCGGCGCCCAGCAGCCCGTAGAGCATCGCGTACAGCACCAGCAAGCCCGCCGCAAACCCCAGCCCGCGCGCCAGGCTGCGCAGCACGTGGCACAGGTAGAAGCCGATCAGCAGCACGCAGCCGCCTGCCGACAGCGCATATGCCAACCCGAACCCCAGATGCTCCGACAACGACAGCAACAGCAGGTAGAAGAACGCCAGGGCCACACCCACCAGCGCGTACTGGATCGGGTGCACGCTGAGGTTCTTGAGAATCTCGAACAGGAAGAACCCGGCAAAGGTCAGCGCAATGAACAGCAGCGCATACTTGATCGCCCGCTCGCTCTTGAGGTACTGGTCCACCGGGTCGACGAAGCTCACGCCGAAACTGCGCCCGTGAAAGTCGTCGCAGGCGTTGTTGACCACGCACTGGGTCAGCGCATCCTCCAGGTTGGTGGAGAAGAACGAGGTCTGCCAGCGCGCGCTGAAGCCGTGGGCGTCAATCTCGCGGCTGATGGGCAGGTAGTTGCCGATGAAGCTTGGATGCGGCCAGTTCGCCGCCATGTTCACCGTGGTGCTGCGCCCTACCGGCAGCACATGCAGGCGCCCGGTGCCCTGCAGGCTCAGGTCGAAGGCGTAGTCCAGGCGGGTCTCGGCGCGGCCGTCGAGGTCTGGCAGCGTCACGTGCACACCGCCGCCCAGCCAGCCCAGCCCCGTGCCCGCGGCGAAGGCCAGCGACTGGCCATTCACGTTCAGTTCCAGGCTCTTCTCGATACCGCGGATATCGCTGATGCCCACGGCCAGAAACGCCGGGTCGAAGCGGTAATCGTCGAAGTCTTCGGTGATGCCCCACTGCGCCGGCACCTTGAATTGCCCGCTGATGCGGTTGTCGGCGTGGAACAGGCGCGCCTGGTAGATGCCCCGCGAACGCAGCTCGGTGTCGACCTTGGCGTCGACCTCCAGGGTTTCGGGCAGAAAGTACAGATGCCCGGCCACCGTGCTGGTCTGCTGCTGGGTGCTGCCATCCACGGTTTTCCAGGTGCGCTGGATCTTGCGGTACGGCACCACCAGCAGCGGCCCGCTGATCTGCTGGCTGTAGCTGGAGCTCTGGGCGATGTCCTCGACCACACTGTCGCGCTGCTGCTGGCGGTCCTGGATGAGGCCGCCGATCATCAGCAGGGGTATCAGCAGCAACACGATCAGAAAGGCGATGGCGCCCAGTTTGATGCTCAGGGTTCGGTTCATGGGCAATGGCTCCGGTTTCGATGGAGCCAGTCTGCCCGCCGTGCATGGAGCGGGTTGGGCGCTTGTGTGGAGTTATGTGGAGAGTGCGTGGAGCTCAGCCCAGCCGCTCGTTGGGCAGCCACAGGCGCACCCGCACGCCGTCCTCGACGTTGGCCACCTCCAGCGAGCCGCCATGCAGCTGCATCACTTCCTCGACAAAGTTCAGCCCAAGGCCTGTGCTCTTGCGCCCCGTGCCCGGGCGCGGCAGCGAGTAGAAGCGCTCGCTGAGCCGGCCCAGGGCATAGTCCGGTATCGCCGCCCCCTGGTTGTACAGGCTCAGCGCCAGCCGTGGGCCCCGTGTCTCCAGGTCGACCACCAGCAGGCCGCCCGGCGGGGTGAAGTCCAGGGCGTTCTCCAGCAGGTTGCCGATGGCCTGGCGCAGCAGAAACGGCTCGCACAGCAGCCGCACGCTGGCCGGTACCCGCTGGCGCACCTGCAGGCCGGCGCTTTCGATGCGCGCGCTCTGGGCCAGCAGCACCTCGTCCACCAGCGCCGCCAGCGGCACCTGCTGCTGGTCTTCCAGGCCCTGGCGCTGCTCGACCTGGGCCAGGTCCAGCAGCCGCTCGATCAACTGCTGCATGCGCGCGCTCTCGCTTTCGATATTGCTTGCAAAGCGTTGACGCTGCTCGTCGCTCATCGGCCCCTGCAGCAGCTCGCTGGCCCCGCGAATCGCCGCCAGCGGGCTTTTCAGCTCGTGGGTCAGGGTATGCACGTAGCGCTCCACATACGCCCTGCCCTCCAGCTGCGTGCGCATGCGCTCCACCGCACCGGCCAGTTGCGCCAGCTCGCCGCCGCGGTAATGCGGCAAGGCCACGCGTTCACCCTCGCTGACCGCCTGTGCATAGCGCGTCAGCCGACGTAGCGAGCGCGCCAGCCACCACGACAGCCCGGCGCCCACCAGCAGGCCCAGCACGATCAGGCCAAGGCCCAGGTTGAACAGGCGCCGCTCGGAGCGATCGATGTACGGCTGCAACGACTTGTTCGGCTTGGCCACGGTGACCACGCCGATGATCTTGCCGGCATCGATGATCGGCGCCGCCACGTGCATCACCGACGACTCCGGGTCGTCCGGATCGCTGCGGGTGGAGCGGGCGCCGTACTCGCCGCGCAGGGTCAGGTACACGTCGTTCCAGCGCGAGTAGTCCTGGCCCAGTGCTTCGCCGCTGGAGTCGAGCAACACCTTGCCGTTGGCGTCGGTGACGTAGATGCGGTGGTTGACCTCGTTCTTGGCCAGGCCCCAGATATCGGCCCTGGGCTGGCGCTTGCCGTAAGCCTTGAGCAGCTCGGGCAGCCGGCCCTGGCCGAGGGTGCCGGCCTTGACCTCGTCGCGCAGAATCTCGGCCAGCAGGTTGGCGGTGTCCACCAGGGTTTCCTCGGTGGACTGGCGCACACCCGGGCGCACCTGTTCGCGCACGGTGTTGAGGATGAAGTAGCCGGTCAGCCCGACGAACAGGAAGTACACCAGGAAGATGCGGATGCCCAGGCGCATCAGCTGTGCCCGGGGCTGTAGCTGTAGCCCAGGCCGCGGTGGGTCTGGATAGGTTCGGCGTCGGCCTGCACGGTGCGCAGCTTGGCGCGCAGGCTCTTGATGTGGCTGTCGACGTTGCGCTCGTAGCCGGCCTCGGCCGGCACGCCGGTGGCATCCAGCAGTTGCTCGCGGCTGAACACCCGTTCGGGTTGTTCGAGCAGGCATTGCAGCAGGCGAAATTCGTGCCGGGTGAGGGTGAGCGATTGACCGCGATAGCTGATCTGCAGGCGCTGGGAGTCGATGCTGAAGGGCGTCTCGGGGGCCTCGGGTCCGCTGCGCGGGGTCATGCGCTTGAGGATGGCGCGTACCCGCGCCGCCACTTCACGCGGGCTGAAGGGTTTGACCACATAGTCGTCGGCACCGATCTCCAGGCCCACCACGCGGTCGATCTCCCCATCGCGGGCGCTGAGGAACATCACCGGCACCTCGCTGAAGCGGCGCAGCTGGCGGCAGGTTTCGAAGCCGTTGATATCCGGCAGGCCGATATCGAGAATGATCAGGTCAGCCGGGCGCTGACGCTGCTGTTCCAGCGCGGCGCTACCCAGGGTCACCCATTCGGTGCTGTGACCGTCGCCTTGCAGGGCAAAGATCAGGGTGTCGGCGATGGCCGCTTCGTCTTCGACTATCAGTATGTGGGGCATGGGTGGTGCAGGCCTGGCAGGTTTGGGTGCACTTGTAGGGGATTATCCCTCGACTGACAAGGCCCTATCGCGGGTCAAGCCCGCTCCCACGGGAGAACGACGGCCCTTGTGGGAGCGGGCTTGAGCCGCGATGGATTCAACTCAGCATTCAGGCTTGCCCGCCGTGAACCGGCGCGCCGGGTTCACCGCCGCGCCGAACTCGCGCAGCGCCTTGGCCCCGATCAGCAGCGGGTAGTTGAAGCTGCTGCGGTCGGTCAGGTTGACCTCCACCGTGCGCTTGACGTCGCCCAGGCACAACTCCAGCTCCACCACCGGACGCTTGGCCGGGTCGGGTGCTTCGCCGTCCTCGTCTTCATCGGCGCGGCTCTTGATCTTGCTGATGCGCGCCACCTTGTGTTCATACACCTTGCCGTCGGCATCCTTGGTCGCCAGGCGGAACCGCACCCAGTCCTCACCATCGCGCTTGAAGCGCTCGATGTCCTTGGCCGACAGCGACGCGGTCAGCGCGCCGGTGTCCATCTTGGCCTTGAACGTCTGGTCGAGGTCCGCCACGCCAATATATTCATAACGGCCATACAGGGTCGGCTCGGCGGCCATCACCGGCAAGGCCAGCAGGGAAAGCAGTGCAAGTACGGATTTCACCGGGTCAGCTTCCTTGAGAAAAGTCTGTGTTTAGACTGCCGCAGCAGCATAGGTTCGTCGCCACAGGGTATTCAACACAATGTGAAACATTTGTCCGCGCCGTGGGCTGCCCAGAATTTGGCCTGAACCGAATCCCTGCTTATCATGGCCGACCGCCTAACCGAAAATCAGAGTTTTCTTATGCGCCGCCTGCTTACCGGCAGTCTTGTGACCCTGCTGCTCTTGCTCAACACCCTGGTGCTGATCGGCCCGTTGCTGGTCTTCGCCCTGCTCAAGCTGGTACTGCCCGGCCGCTACCGCGACTACGCCTCGTGGGCGGTGATGTGGATCGCCGAGACCTGGGCCGAGATCGACAAGCTGATCTTCGCCCTGTGCATCCCCACCCGCTGGGACGTGCGCGGCGCCGCCGACCTGCGCCTGGACACCTCCTACCTGATGGTCAGCAACCACCAGAGCTGGGTGGATATTCCCGCGCTGATCCAGGTGTTCAACCGGCGCATTCCGTTCTTCAAGTTCTTCCTGAAAAAGGAACTGATCTGGGTGCCGTTCCTGGGCCTGGCCTGGTGGGCGCTGGACTACCCGTTCATGAAGCGCTACAGCAAGGCCTTCCTCGAACGCCACCCGCACCTCAAGGGCCAGGACCTGGAGATCACCAAGGCCGCCTGCGAGCTGTTCAAGCGCCAGCCGGTGACCGTGGTCAACTACCTCGAAGGCACCCGCTTCACCCCGGCCAAGCGCGATGCCCAGGGCTCGCCGTTCCGCCACCTGCTCAAGCCCAAGGCCGGCGGCGTGGCGTTCGTGCTCGCCGCGCTGGGCGAACAGCTCGACGCCCTGCTCGACGTGACCCTGGTGTACCCCGGCGACACCGCGCCGGGGTTCTGGGACCTGGTCAGCGGTGCAGTGCCGCGGGTGATCGTGGACATCCAGGTACGCGCACTGGACCCGGCCCTGTGGCGCGGCGACTACGAGAACGACCCGCAATTCCGGCGCAGCGTACAGGACTGGGTCAACCAGCTGTGGCACGACAAGGACGCGCGCATCGAGCAACTGCGCCAGGAGCTGCGCCGCTAGCCGATGATCGCGTGGGGCACGAAGCGGCTGCTGTCCTTGGTGATCAGCGAGTTGTCCTCGCGAATGCCGATGCCTGCCGGCTGATCGCCAACCACCCAGCTGCCGATCACCGTGTGGCTGCCGGCAAACCGTGGCAAGGCATGAAACTGCTGGATCACGTGGGGGCCACTGCCATACGGCCCCTCCTCCTTCACCCGCTGCCCGTCAGGGGTATGAATCTCCACATTCGCCCCCTCCCGCGAGAAGAACGGCTTGCGCACCCACCCCGGCGCCAGCGGCCGTTCGGGCGTGGCGTCGATGAATGCGGGCAGCAGGTTCGGGTGCCCTTCGTGCTGCTCCCACAGCAGCGCCAGCATGCCCTTGTTCGACAGCAGCGCCTTCCAGGGCGGCTCGACGAACAGCGTGCCGCTGCCGGCAATCGCCGGGCCGTAGCGGTCGTGGAACATGTCTTCCCACGGGTAGAGCTTGAACAGGCTGGGGATCGGCGCCCCACTGCGGTCGATGAAACGCCCGGCCGGGTTCAGGCCGATGTCTTCCACATCGATCAGGCGTGTATCGAGCCCGGCAGCGGTGGCAATGTCGCACAGGTACTGCACCGTGCCACGATCCTCCAGCGAGTCCCTGACCGAGGCAAAGTAGAACGGCGTGGCAAAGGTGTTGGCGCCGAACACCTGGCCGAGTTTCTCTTCAAGGCTGTTGAACTGGTCGGCATCGGCCGGCAGTACACCGCGCTGCATCTGCTGCTCAAGCCACAGGTACTGGAAGAAGCCGGCCTCGTACAGCGAGGTGGGTGTGTCGTAGTTGGCTTCCAGAAGTTTGGCCGGGCCATGGCCGTCGTAGCTCAGGTCCATGCGCCCGTAGAAATGCGGGTGCCCGTCGCGCCATGAGCGGCGAATCAGGTCGCGGTAGTCACGCGGGATGGCCAGGCGGTCGAGCAGCTCTTCGCTGTCCACTGCCCGCGCCACCAGGTCCATGCACAGCTCGTGCAACTGGCGGGTGGGTTCTTCGAGGTCGTCCTCGATCTGGCGCAGGGTGAACTGGTAGCACGCCGACTCGTCCCAGTACGGCTCGTCGCCGAAGGTGTGGAACCTGAAGCCGTAGTGTTCGGCGGTGGCTTTCCAGTCCGCGCGCGGGGTGCAGGCAATACGTTTCATCGCCCGCCCTCAGGAACCGAAACCGAAGCCGCCACGGCCTGGTACATGGGCCGCGAAGCCGGGGTGGCTGCCCACCGTCCAGGGCCGTGCCGAGGCCATGAAGCGCGCCGGCAGCACCGACGCATGGGCATCGGCACCAGCCCCGCCGTTGAAACGGCTGGACGGCGTGTGGTCCTCGACCAGCCCGGCATACTGGTTGCCGCTGTTGACCTGGTCGGTCAGCGAGCTGGCCCTGAACCCTTCGCGCCCTTCACGCTCGTGGTAGATCGCCTCCGACAGGTAGCGCGGCTCGACATTGACGTAGTCGTAGCGGCCACCGCCGCCGCCATACACGGCCGACGAGGTGGTGCTGGAGGTCTGGTTCAGCCCGTCGTCATACACCTGGCGCTCGGTGGTCAGGGCGAAGCCTTGCATGCGCGGCATGTGAAAGCTCGCGCCCTGACCTGGCTCGCACTGCTCGAAGCTGGCCAGGCAGTCTTCCAGGCGGGTGAAGCGTGGGGCGTTGGCATCGTGGTGCTGGCGGGCGACGTTCCAGGCGTTGTCGCACACCGAACGGCTTACCCCGGCCAGGGCGCAGCTGTCGACGTCCTGGTAACGCTTGACCTCGCTGACCACGCGGGTGGCGCTGCGATCACTGTCACAGGCGGCCAGCGCCAGCGGCAGGCTGCCCAGGGCAATCAGCCGAATGCTCGTGCTGCGTTTCATGGCTGTGCTCCGCTGTCAGGCCGCTGGGGTCATGCACGCGGCATTGAGCATGCCGATGCCGATGGCCACGGCGGCCAGCAAGATGGCGGCCGCGTTTTCCTGACGGCGGATACGCTCGTCCATGCCCTTGACCACCACGCTGACCACCACGAACGCGAGCAACTGCACGGCGCCGGCGATCACCGACCACAGCAGGAAGTCGAGCAGCGAGATCGAATGGGAGATGGCCCCGGACACGGGGATGGCGAAACCCAGCAGCGCACCGCCCAGGGCGATGGCGGCAGCGCTGTTGCCTTCGCGGATCAGGGCAAATTCGTTGTAGGGGGTCAGGCGGGTATAGATGAACGCATAGAGCGCGAACAGCACGGCGGCGCCGGCCATGTAGAACAGAAAACCCAGCACGGCATCGGCCGGCAGGGACATCTTCAGGGCATCCATGAACATCGGGGTCGCACTTCCTTGCTTGAACGGGGCGGGACATATACCACACCGCCCCGCCTCGGCAAACCGCCGGCTTACACCGAAGGCACGGCGGCCGGGGTGCCCCAGATGCCGCCCAGGCTCTGCAGCAGCGAACCGGCCACGCCCTGCTGGCCCAGGTACTGCAGGATCAGCGGGGCGAACTGGGCGATCATGCCGGTGTTCATGCCCAGGGCGCCGAAGGCGTTGTTCAGGTCGTCGGTGTCCTTGACGTTGCCCAGTGCGTTGCTCAGGGCCGAGGAATTGCCGCTCTTGCCGAGCAACTCGCCCAGGCCGCTGAGGCCGCCCAGGGCATTGTCGCCGGACAGCAGGTCAAGGCCGGGCACGGCCTTGCTCAGTTGCGAGTAGTCGCTGCTGCTGAGCTGATGCCTGGCCAGGCCCAGCAGCGCGCCGGTGCCGCCAATGGCCTGTTCGGGGGTGATATCGAGTTGGTCGCCCAGGGTATTGAGCAGGTTGGCCGAGGGGGCCGGAGCTTGAACGGCAGCGTCCTGCTGTTTGTTGCCTTGCATGGCAGACACGGCGTTGGCGGCATCGTTGAGATTGAAGGCCAGGGCCGAGGTGGTGGCGAGTGCCAGCAGGGAGAGCAGTGCGAAACGTTTCATGGGGCGGACCTCGTAGGAAAGCGAGGTTTCGACCCGTATCTGCGGCGAATGTTCCGCCGTCATCGCCTGTAGGAGCCGGCCTTGCCGGCGAAAGCAGCACCGCGATATCCAGAGGTACGCGGTGGCCGCTTTCGCCAGCAAGGCTGGCTCCTGCAACAGATGGCAACCCGCCCTACGGCAAGGCGTACGCAATCACGTAATCACCCCGATCCGGCGACTGACGCGCACCGCCAGCACTGATCAGGATGTATTGCTTGCCGGTCTTGGGCGACACGTAGGTCATCGGCCCCGACTGGCTGCCCACCGGCAGACGCGCCTTCCAGATCTCGTTGCCGTTGCCCGAGTCGAACGCACGCAGGTAGAAGTCCTGGGTGCCGGCAAAGAACAGCAGGCCCGACTGGGTCGACAGCGAAGCGCCCAGGGTCGGCATGCCGATCGGGATCGGCAGGTGCATGCGGATGCCCAGCGGCCCGGTATCCTGCACGGTACCGACCGGCACCTGCCACATCAGTTTCCTGGTCTTCAGGTCGATGGCCGACATGGTGCCGAACGGCGGCTTCTGGCACGGAATACCGGCCGCGGACAGGAAGCGCTGGCGCATCGCGCCATACGGCGTACCGTCCTGCGGCACCACACCCATCTCGATGCCGCTGGCCCCCTTGGGAATGTCTGCACGCGGGATCATGTAGTTGGCCAGGCCCAGACGCATGTCGTTGACGAACATGTAGTTGCTGGTCGGGTCGACCGACACGCTACCCCAGTTCATGCCACCCAGCGACCCGGGGAACTGCAACGCCGGGTCCAGCCCTGGCGGGGTGTACACACCCTCGTGGCGCATGCCCTTGAACGAGATGCGGCACAGCAGCTGGTCGAACGGGGTCGCGCCCCACATGTCCGACTCTTTCAGGGTCTGGTTGCCGATCGACGGCATCTCTACCGAGAACGGCTGGGTCGGCGAATAACGCTCGCCCGGCACGTTGCCCTGGGGCACCGGCTTCTCTTCGACCTTGGCAATCGGCACGCCGGTTTCACGGTTGATCACAAAGATCTCGCCCTGCTTGGTCACCTGGGCCAGCGCCGGTTGCACGCCACCCTTGTCATCCGGGATGTCGTACAGCAGCGGCTGGGCCGGCAGGTCGAAGTCCCACAGGTCGTGGTGGGTGGTCTGGAAGTGCCAGCGCACCTGGCCGTTCTTCACGTCCAGCGCCACGATCGAGGAGCTGTACTTGTCGTCCAGTTCGGTACGGGTGCCGGCGAAGAAGTCCGGGGTGGCGTTGCCGGTCGGCAGGTACACCAGGCCCAGCTTGGCGTCATAGGACATCGCCGACCACACGTTGGGCGTGCCACGGGTGTAGGTCTGGCCTTCGGGCGGACGCTTGGTGATGTTCGGGTTGCCCGGGTCCCAGGCCCAGGCCAGCTCGCCGGTCCGCACGTCATAGGCACGCACCACGCCCGGCGGTTCGCCGGTGGAGAAGTTGTCGGCCACGCGGCCACCGACGATCACCACATCGCCGGCCACCAGCGGGGTGGAGGTCTGCTGGTAGTAGCCCGGCTTGATCTCGCCCATGTCGACGCTCAGGTCGACCACGCCGTTATCGCCAAAGTCGGCACATGCTTCGCCGTTTTCGGCGTTGATCGCGATCAGGCGGGCATCGCCGGTGGGCAGGAACAGGCGCTTGGCGCAGGCCTGCGGGCCGGCGTCGGCGGCCAGCGGGGTTTCGGAGTAGCCCAGGCCACGGCAACGCTGCCAGTTCGGCGCGCTGCCCTTGGGGTCGAACATCCAGCGCTGCTTGCCGGTGTCCACGTCCAGGGCGAAGACCTTGCCGTAGGCGGTGCAGGAATACAGGGTGTCGCCGATCTGCAGCGGCGTGTTCTGGTCTTCGGCGCCGGCGCCGGTGCTTTGCGGCACGTCACCGGTATGGAAGGTCCAGGCCACCTGCAGCTTGTCGACGTTGCCCTTGTTGATCTGGTCCAGCGCGGCAAAGCGGTTGCCGGCGGTGGTGTTGCCCCAGTGCGCCCAGTCCTTCTGCTCGGTGCCCGGCTTGACCGGCTGCACCGCAGGCTCGCTGCTGGCGGTGACCACGTGGGTGGGCACGAACATGTAGCCCAGGGTGGCGACCACGCCAACGGCCAGCACACCGGCCACCGCGAACGCGCCACGCCCGGCCGCACGACCGTCGGCGCGTTGCAGGCTCGGGAACACCAGCGCGATGACCAGGCCGATCACGGCAAAGGTCAGTACCCGCGAGACCAGCGGCCAGAAGTCCAGGCCGGCATCCCACACCGCCCAGATCGCGGTAAGCACCAGGGCCACCGCGTACAGCCAGGCGCCCGACGGCTTGCGCCGCGCGATCAGCACACCGCTGACCAGCATCGCCAGGCCCATCAGAAGGAAGTACCAGCTACCACCGAGGCTGCTCAGGTACGCACCGCCCCCTGCCAGCACCAGGCCGATCAGGGCGATCAGGATGCCCAGACCTCCCAGCAGCCACTTTGCGGTGCCCGGAGCACCTGCCTGTTCGTTCATGTGATTACCGTCCTAAACGTAGTGAAAAACCACCGTCAACAGTTGGCCGACCCAATCCCGAGCATAGTCGGCGCATTTAGGTAGCTTGCTTGTTAACCAGTTAGTACGTTTAAGGGTAACAAAAAATTGCGGGCTACTGCGACAATTTGTCTGTCAGCCCGGCTTCAGGGGCCTGAAACCGGGTAGACATTGGTCTTACGCTGCGCTGAACAGCGTGTGCGGGTCGATCACGAATTTCTTCGGCACGCCGGCATCGAACTCGCCGTAGCCCTCGGGCGCCTGATCCAGGCTGATGACCTGCACGCCGACCACCTCGGCGATGTTGATGCGGTCCCACATGATGGCCTGCATCAGGGCGCGGTTGTACTTCATCACCGGGGTCTGCCCGGTGTGGAAGCTGTGGGACTTGGCCCAGCCCAGGCCGAAACGGATGCTCAGGCTGCCCATCTTGGCTGCGGCGTCCACCGCGCCCGGGTCTTCGGTCACGTACAGGCCGGGGATGCCGATCTTGCCGGCGACCCGCACCACCCCCATCAGCGAGTTGAGCACCGTGGCCGGCGCCTCGTGCTGGGCCCCGGCATGCCCGTGGCCACGGGCCTCGAAGCCCACCGCATCGACCGCACAGTCCACCTCCGGCTCTCCCAGCAGGTTGGCGATCTGTTCGTGCAGCGGGGTGTCCTGGGACAGGTCGGCGACCTCGAAGCCCTGGGCCTTGGCATGGGCCAGACGTACCGGGTTCACATCACCGATGATCACCACCGCCGCGCCCAGCAGCCGCGCCGAGGCGGCAGCGGCCAGGCCGACCGGGCCGGCACCGGCCACGTACACCGTGCTGCCGGGGCCGACACCTGCGGTGACCGCACCGTGGTAGCCGGTGGGCAGGATGTCGGAGAGGCAGGTCAGGTCGCGGATCTTCTCCATGGCCTTGTCGCGGTCGGGCAGCTTGAGCAGGTTGAAGTCGGCGTAGGGCACCAGCACATACTCGGCCTGCCCGCCGGTCCAGTCGCCCATGTCGACATAGCCGTAGGCGCCGCCGGCGCGGGCCGGGTTGACGCTCAGGCACACGCCGGTGTGTTGTTCCTTGCACGAGCGGCAGCGCCCGCAGGCCACGTTGAACGGCACCGAGACCAGGTCGCCCAGTTGCAGGTTCTCGACGTCACGGCCTTTCTCGATGACCTCGCCGGTGATTTCGTGCCCCAGCACCAGGCCGGTCTGGGCGGTGGTACGACCGCGCACCATGTGCTGGTCGGAGCCGCAGATATTGGTGGAGACCACCCGCAGGATCACGCCGTGTTCGATCTTGCGCCCACGTGGGTCCTGCATTTTGGGATAGGGGATTGTTTGCACCTCGACCTTGCCTGCGCCCAGGTACACCACACCACGATTGCCAGACATGCTTTCACCTCGCTCATTGTTGTTATGTCGCGCTGAATGTTCTGTCCGTCTCTCGGGCCTCATCGCGGGTCAAGCCCGCTCCCACAGTCCCTGTGGGTGCGGGCTTGACCCGCGATACGCCCGCTACAGCACCACCGTGCGATTGGCGTTCAAAAACACCCGCCGCTCGATGTGATACCCCACCGCCCGCGCCAACGTCAGGCACTCGATATCGCGCCCGCGGGCAATCAGGTCTTCAGGGTAGTGGCTGTGATCCACGGCTTCCACGCCCTGGGCAATGATCGGGCCCTCGTCCAGGTCGTTGTTGATGTAATGCGCCGTGGCCCCCACCAGCTTCACGCCCTTGTTGTAGGCCTGGTGATACGGCTTGGCGCCCTTGAACCCCGGCAGCAGCGAGTGATGGATGTTGATCGCCCAGCCATCCAGGCGTCGGCACAGCTCCGGCGACAGCACCTGCATGTAGCGCGCAAGGATCACCAGCTCGGCGCCGGACGCCTCGATCACCTGCAGCACCTTGCGCTCCTGCGCCGGCTTGTCCTGCGGGTCGAGGGCAAAGTGGTAATAGGGGATGCGGTGCCAGTGCGCCAGCGGCTCCAGGTCCGGGTGGTTGGAAATCACCGCCACCACGTCCATCGCCAACTGGCCGATGCGCTGGCGGTACAGCAGGTCGTTGAGGCAATGATCGGCCTTGGACACCATGATCACCACCTTGGGCCGGTGCCTGGGCGCAGTCAGCTCGAAGGTCATGCCGAACGCTTCGCCACGGGCGGCCAGGCCTGCGCGAAAGGCCTGCTCGTCGAATGCCTCGGGCTGGCGAAACTCCACCCGTATGAAGAACCGCGCCGACAGCCGGTCATCGAACGAATGATGCTCGGTGACGTAGCACTGCTGCTCGTACAAGTAGCGCGTCACCGCGTCCACCGTACCCAGCAGGCTGGGGCAGTCGGCGGTAAGGATCCAGGTGTCCGGCGCACGGCTCATGAGGCGATGCTCAGGCCATGTTCGGCGCAGGCATCCTGCAGCCACAGCCACCAGTAGTCGCTGAAGCTGCGCCGGATCAGCAGCTCCCAGGTGTCCTCGCCGGTGCGCCGGATCACCAGCTGGGACTTGGCGAACACCGTGCCCACCGCCTTGCCCACCGGGAAGTTGTTGGGGTGCACGTCGTAGCTGGTGGACTTCATCAGCACCTCGCGCACCCTGGGCCCGCTCAGTTCGAGCAGGGTCTGTCCGCCGCTGACGTTGACCACCTGGATGTGTTGCCCGTCGAGGGCTTCGCGCAGCTTCTGCTCGGCGGCCAGCTCCTCGCCACCGGGCACGATCAGCAGCCACTCGTCGGGGCCCATCCACTGCAGCGAGGTCTCGCCGCTGGCGACCACGGTGAGTGCGACCGGCAGTTCCAGGCCCAACGCCTGTTGCACGCCGCTGACGAAAGCCGGGTCGTGGGCGTTGCCGCGCAGGGTCAGGTGGCCGAGGAACTTCTTCTCGCGCAGGGTCACGCCGGGGTTCTTGCGGCCCTTGCCGACCAGGCTGGGCAGGTCGGCGTGATGCAGGGGTGATTCGGCCCTGGCGTCAGTCTCGGGGCGTTGCGGGTAGACGTTGATTGCGCTCATTACATACCTGCCTTGAATTCAGTAGTGCGGTGATCTCTTTGTAGGAGCCGGCCTTGCCGGCGAAGGCCGCGACCCGGTTGCAACCCGGTGCGCGGTGGTCGCTTCGCCAGCAAGGCTGCTCCTGCAACCATCAGATGTTCTGCCGCTCACCCTTCGGATCAAAGAACACCGAGGCGCAGATCTCGGCCTCGATCACGCTGCCATCGGCCTGCGGCGAAAACACCCGCTCGCCCATGCGTTTGAGCCCGCCCTTGACCACCCCCATGGCAAACGAATAGCCCAGCGAGTTGCTCGCGTAGCTCGAGGTCACGTGCCCTACCATGTCCATCGGAATCGGCTGTTTGGGGTCCAGCACCAGCTGCGCGCCCTCGGGCAACCATTGGCTCGGGTCCACCGGCTTGAGCCCCACCAGTTGCTTGCGGTTCTCGCGCACGCAGTCTTCCCGGTTCATGCCGCGCCAGCCGATCCACGAGAACGGCTTGGTGCGCCCCACGCACCAACCCATGTTCAGGTCGTCCGGGGTCATCGAGCCGTCGGTGTCCTGGCCGACAATGATGAAACCCTTCTCGGCGCGCAGCACGTGCATGGTCTCGGTGCCATAGGGGGTGAGGTTGTACGGCTTGCCGGCGGCGACGATCTGCTCCAGCACGCCCATCGCGTAATTGGCCTGCACGTTCACTTCATACGACAGCTCGCCGGTGAACGAGATGCGGAACACCCGCGCCGGCACCCCGCCCACCAGGCCCTCCTTCCAGCTCATGAACGGGAAGGCGTCCCTGTCCAGGTCGATGTCGGTCACTTCAGCCAGCAGCTTGCGGCTGTTGGGCCCCGACAGGGTCAGCGTGGCCCAGTGGTCGGTGACGGAGGTGAAGTACACCTTCAGCTCTGGCCATTCGGTCTGCTGGTAGATCTCCAGCCATTGCAGCACCCGCGCCGCGCCGCCGGTGGTGGTGGTCATCAGGAAGTGGTTGTCGCCCAGGCACGCGGTCACGCCATCGTCGAAGACCATGCCGTCTTCCTTGCACATCAGGCCGTAGCGCGCCTTGCCCACGTCGAGCTTGGTCCAGGCGTTGGTGTAGATGCGGTTGAGGAACTCGCGGGCGTCCGGGCCCTGGATGTCGATCTTGCCCAGGGTCGAGGCATCCAGCAGGCCGACGCTGTCGCGCACCGCCTTGCATTCGCGGGCCACCGCCGCCTGCAGGTCTTCGCCGCCGCGGGGGAAATACCACGGGCGCTTCCACTGGCCGACGTCCTCGAACTCGGCGCCGTTCTTCACATGCCAGGCATGCAGCGCGGTGAAGCGCACCGGCTCGAACAGGTGGCCGCAATGGCGCCCGGCCACCGCGCCGAAGGTCACCGGCGTGTAGTTGGGGCGAAACATGGTGGTGCCCATCTGCGCAATGCCGATGCCCAGCGAGCGTGCGGCGATCGCCAGCCCGTTGATGTTGCCCAGCTTGCCCTGGTCGGTGCCGAACCCCAGCGCGGTGTAGCGCTTGACGTGCTCCACCGACTCGAAGCCTTCGCGGGTGGCCAGTTCGATGGCGGCCGCAGTCACATCGTTCTGCTGGTCGACGAACTGCTTGGGTGCCCGCGCAGTGTTGCGGTCATGGGGCACCTGGAACAGCGCCACGGTGGGCTCCTCCGGACGCACCAGCACCTTGGGCAGGACGCCCTCCACTGCCTTGAAGCCGGCCTCGGTGGCCGCACGCACGCCGCCTTCGAAACCGTCGGCCAGCGCATCGCCCAGGGCGAACACGCCATTGACGCCACCCACGCACACGCGCTTCTGCGGCGCTTCGCCGGGCACGAAGCCGAGAATGTCGTCGCGCCACAGCGGCTTGCCGCCCAGGTGCGAAGCCAGGTGCACCACCGGGCTGTAGCCGCCCGACGTCGCCACCAGGTCGCAGTCCAGCCATTCGCCGGGGCTGGTGACCTGGTGTGCGGCCACGTCGATCGCCGCCACCCGCGCTGCCGTCACATGCTTGCTGCCGCGCGCCTCGATCACCGCGCTGGAGGTGAGGATGCGAATGCCCTTGGCACGTGCCTCCTCCACCAGCGAGCCACGGGGGTTGTGCCGCGCATCGGCGACCGCGACCACCTTGAGCCCGGCGTCGTGCCAGTCCAGCGCCACGCGATAGGCGTGATCGTTAGTGGTCGACAGCACCAGCTTGCGCCCCGGCGCCACGCCATAACGGCGCACGTAGGTAGATACCGCGCCGGCGAGCATGTTGCCCGGCACATCGTTGTTGCCGTACACCAGCGGCCGCTCGTGGGCACCGGTGGCCAGCACCACACGCCCGGCGCGCACACGGTGCATGCGCTGGCGCACCTGGCCGATGGGTGCGCGGTCGCCCAGGTGATCGGTGAGGCGCTGGTGGATCGTGAGGAAGTTGTGGTCGTGGTAGCCGTTGACCGTGGCCCGCGCCAGCAAGGTGACCTCGGGCATGCCCTGCAGCTCGTCGATCACCTTGGCCACCCACTCGGCGGCGGGCTGGCCGTCGAGGGTCTCGCGGGTATCGAGCAGGCTGCCGCCGAACTCCTCCTGCTCGTCGGCCAGGATCACCCGCGCCCCGCTGCGCCCGGCTGCCAGTGCCGCAGCCAGCCCGGCGGGGCCTGCGCCCACCACCAGCACATCGCAGTGGTGGTTCATGTAGTCGTAGCTGTCCGGGTCGTTTTCCAGCGGCGAACGGCCCAGGCCCGCGGCCTTGCGGATGTACTTCTCGTAGGTCATCCAGAACGACTGCGGGTACATGAACGTCTTGTAGTAGAACCCCGGCGGCATCAGCTTGCCGCCGACCTTGCCGAGGATGCCCATCACGTCTGTGTTCACGCTGGGCCAGCCGTTGGTGCTGGTGGCCACCAGGCCGGCGTACAGCGCCTGCTGGGTAGCGCGCACGTTGGGTATCTGGGTGGCCTCGCTGGCACCGATCTGCAGGATCGCGTTGGGCTCTTCGCTGCCGGCGGCGATGATGCCGCGTGGGCGCGAGTACTTGAAGCTGCGCCCCACGATGTCGACGCCATTGGCCAGCAGCGCGGCGGCCAGGGTGTCGCCCTGGTAGCCCTGGTAGCGCTGGCCGTTGAAGGTGAAGTCGAGGACCTGGCTGCGGTCGATACGACCGCCGTTGGGCAGACGATAGCGCTGGCTCATACCTTTTCTCCCTGGCCGGTGACAGCCAGCTGCGGGACGTTTTCCTGGGCGCGCGCCTGGGGCCTGGCACCAATCGGATAGGTTTCGAGAATCTCGTAGGTCACGGTGTCGCGGGTGGCGTTGAAGTACTGGCGGCAGCCCGCGGCATGGATCCACAGCTCGTGGTGCAGGCCGCGCGGGTTGTCACGAAAGAACAGGTAGTCGCCCCACTGCTCGTCGGTGCAGGCACTCGGGTCCAGCGGGCGCGGAATGTGGGCCTGGCCGGCGGCATGGAATTCTTCCTCGGAGCGCAGTTCGCCGCAGTGGGGACAGAAGATGTGCAACATGGAGTGTCTCCTGTTAGTGGGCGACAGCGGCAGCGCCGTGCTCGTCGATCAGGGCGCCGTTATGGAAACGGTCGATGGAAAACGGCTTGGCCAGTGCATGCATCTCGCCGGTGGCCAGGCTTGCGGCGAACACGTGGCCCGAGCCCGGCGTGGCCTTGAAACCGCCAGTGCCCCAGCCGCAGTTGAAGAACATGTTAGCCACCGGGGTCTTGGAGATGATCGGGCAGGCGTCCGGGGTGGTGTCGACGATGCCGCCCCACTGGCGGTTCATGCGCACCCGCGACAGGATCGGGAACATCTCGACGATGGCCTGCAGGGTATGTTCGATCACCGGGTACGAACCGCGCTGGCCGTAACCCACCCAGCCGTCGATGCCGGCGCCGATCACCAGGTCGCCCTTGTCCGACTGGCTGATGTAGCCGTGCACCGCGTTGGACATGATCACGCTGTCGATGATCGGCTTGAGCGGCTCGGACACCAGTGCCTGCAGCGGGTGCGACTCGATGGGCAGGCGAAAGCCGGCCAGCCTGGCCATGTGCCCGGAGTTGCCGGCGGTGACCACGCCCACGCGCCGCGCACCGATGAAGCCCTTGTTGGTCTCGACGCCGACCACCGCGCCGTTTTCCTTGCGAAAGCCGATCACCTCGGTCTGCTGGATCAGGTCCACGCCCAGGGCATCGGCGGCACGCGCATAGCCCCAGGCCACGGCATCGTGACGCGCCACGCCGCCGCGGCGCTGCACGGTGGCGCCGAGAACCGGATAACGGGTGTTCCTGGAGCAGTCCAGGTGCGGAATCTCGTCGGCCACCTGCTTGCTGTTCAATAGTTCGCCGTCCACGCCGTTGAGCCGGTTGGCGCTGACCCGGCGCTCGGAGTCGCGCATGTCCTGCAGGGTGTGGCACAGGTTGTAGACCCCGCGCTGGGAGAACATGACGTTGTAGTTGATGTCCTGGGACAACCCCTCCCAGAGCTTCATCGCGTGCTCATAGAGGTGCGCCGACTCGTCCCACAGGTAGTTGGAGCGCACGATGGTGGTGTTGCGCGCGGTGTTGCCGCCGCCCAGCCAGCCCTTCTCGACCACCGCCACATTGGTGATGCCGTGCACCTTGGCCAGGTAGTAGGCGGTGGCCAGGCCGTGCCCGCCGCCGCCGACGATGACCACGTCGTAGACCTTCTTCGGGGTGGGCGTGCGCCACATGCGCTGCCAGTTCTCGTGGTGGCTGAGCGAGTGCTTGAAAAGGCCGAAGCCCGAATAGCGTTGCATGGTCTGTTACTCCACTCAGCGGTAAACCGGAAAATCCGCACACAGTGCCGACACGCTCCTGGCCACGTCGGCCTCGACATCGGCATCGCCCAGGTGGTCGAGGATGTCGCAGATCCAGCCGGCCAGCTCCGTGCACTGGGCCACCTTGAAGCCACGGCTGGTGACGGCCGGGGTGCCGATGCGCAGGCCCGAGGTGACGAACGGCGACTGGGGGTCGTTGGGCACGGCGTTCTTGTTGACGGTGATGTGGGCGCGCCCCAGGGCGGCATCGGCGTCCTTGCCGGTCAGGCCCTGGCGGATCAGGCTGACCAGGAACAGGTGGTTGTCGGTGCCACCGGACACCACGTCGAAACCACGCTCGATGAACACCGCAGCCATCGCCCGGGCGTTGTCGATCACCTGTTGCTGGTAGGCCTTGAAGCCGGGCTCCAGGGCCTCCTTGAAGCACACCGCCTTGGCCGCGATCACATGCATCAGCGGGCCGCCCTGCCCGCCGGGGAACACCGCGGCGTTGAGTTTCTTTTCCAGCGCTTCGTTGGCCCTGGCCAGGATCAGCCCGCCACGCGGGCCACGCAGGGTCTTGTGGGTGGTGGTGGTGACCACGTCGGCATAGGGCAGCGGGTTGGGATACAGGCCCGCCGCGACCAGCCCGGCGACGTGGGCCATGTCGACGAACAGGTAGGCGCCGACCTTGTCGGCGATCTGGCGAAAGCGTGGGAAATCGAGGGTTTTGCTGTAGGCCGAAAACCCGGCAATGATCATCTTCGGCTGGTGCTCGACGGCCAGGCGCTCGACCTCGTCGTAGTCGATCAGGCCGGTGCGGGTATCGATGCCGTATTGCACGGCGTTGTACAGCTTGCCGCTGAAACTGACCTTGGCACCGTGGGTGAGGTGGCCGCCGTGGGCCAGGCTCATGCCCAGCACGGTGTCGCCGGCCTGCAGCAGGGCCAGGTACACCGCGGCGTTGGCCTGGCTGCCGGAGTGCGGCTGGACGTTGGCATAGTCGGCGCCGAACAGCTGCCTGGCACGATCGATGGCCAGTTGCTCGACCTTGTCCACGTGCTCGCAGCCGCCGTAGTAGCGCTTGCCCGGGTAGCCTTCGGCGTACTTGTTGGTCAGGCCGCTGCCCTGGGCCTGCATCACGCGCTTGCTGGTGTAGTTTTCCGAGGCGATCAGTTCGATGTGGTCTTCCTGGCGCTGTTCCTCGGCGTTGATCGCCGCCAGCAGTGCATCGTCGTAACCCTGGATCTGGTCGTGCTTGGTGAACATCGCATCTCTCCCGGCAGTGGCATGGACAGCGCCCTTTGGCTGCGATGGTAGGGCTGGCGCGGGCCGTCCAGATGCCTGCGCACGCCACGCAAAGGTGCGTTTACGACATGGCCCTTGTAGTCGGCGATTTGATAGTTGGTTTAGAGTGCTTGCCTGCGTCGACCACAGGACAGTGCAATGACAGAACAAAGCCAGCAATTTGCCAGCGACAACTATTCCGGCATCTGCCCCGAAGCCTGGGCGGCGATGGACAAGGCCAACCAGGGCCACGAACGCGCCTACGGCGACGACCAGTGGACCGCCAAGGCCTCCGACCACTTTCGCAAACTGTTCGAGACCGACTGCGAGGTGTTCTTCGCCTTCAACGGCACCGCCGCCAACTCCCTGGCCCTGTCGTCCCTGTGCCAGAGCTACCACAGCGTGATCTGCTCCGAGACCGCCCACGTCGAGACCGACGAATGCGGCGCGCCGGAGTTCTTCTCCAACGGCTCCAAGCTGCTCACCGCCCGCAGCGAAAACGGCAAGCTCACGCCCGAGTCCATCCGCGAAGTGGCGCTCAAGCGCCAGGACATCCACTACCCCAAGCCACGCGTGGTGACCATCACTCAGGCCACCGAAGTGGGCA
This sequence comes from Pseudomonas sp. S12(2018), assembly GCF_024355235.1. NCBI lineage: Bacteria > Pseudomonadati > Pseudomonadota > Gammaproteobacteria > Pseudomonadales > Pseudomonadaceae > Pseudomonas > Pseudomonas sp. S12(2018). The sequence goes on along the minus strand of NZ_QLAD01000007.1, from coordinate 271,393 downwards.
GCGTGTATCGGCCCGAAGAGCTCAAGGCGATCAGCGCCACCTGCAAGGAACTGGGCCTTAACCTGCACATGGACGGCGCGCGCTTCAGCAATGCCTGCGCGTTCCTGGCCTGCTCGCCGGCCGAACTGACCTGGAAGGCCGGCATCGACGTGCTGTGCTTTGGCGGCACCAAGAACGGCATGGCGGTGGGCGAGGCGATCCTGTTCTTCAACCGCAAGCTGGCCGAAGACTTCGACTACCGCTGCAAGCAGGCCGGGCAGCTGGCGTCGAAGATGCGCTTTCTGTCGGCGCCGTGGGTGGGGTTGCTCGAAGACGGTGCGTGGCTGCGCCATGCGCAGCACGCCAACCACTGCGCGCAGTTGCTCAGCGGGCTGGTGGCGGACATCCCGGCGGTGCAGTTGATGTTCCCGGTAGAAGCCAACGGGGTGTTTCTGCAGATGCCGGAGCCGGCACTGGAAGCGCTGCGCGCCAAGGGCTGGCGGTTCTACACCTTCATCGGCAGCGGCGGCGCACGGTTCATGTGCTCGTGGGACACCGACGAGGCACGGGTGCGCGAGCTGGCGGCGGATATTCGTGCGGTAACGCTGGGTCGCTGATGGCCCCTTCGCCGGCAAGGCCGGCCCCTACAGACACCGCCAACCTGTAGGAGCCGGCCTTGCCGGCGAAGCAGTCACCCTGATCTAGAGCCTGAACCCACCCATCTGCCGCGCCAGGTCATCAGCCAGCCCGCGCAACGCCTGGCAATCCACCCGACACGCCTCCACCTGCGCCACCGTCTGGCGCGCCAGGTCGGAAATCCCCTGCACGTTGCGGTTGATCTCCTCGGTCACCGCCGACTGCTCCTCGGTGGCCGTGGCCACCTGCAGGTTCATGTCGGTGATGTGTTCCACCTGCCCGGTAATGGTGGTCAACGACGCTCCGGTCTGCTGGCTCGACGCCACGCCGGTGCCGGTCGCCGCCTGCCCCGCCTGCATCGACGCCACCGCGCTGCCCGCCCCCTGCTTGAGGCGCTGGATCATCTGCTGCACCTCGTCGGTGGACACCTGGGTTCGCTGGGCCAGGGTACGTACCTCGTCGGCCACCACAGCGAAGCCACGGCCCATCTCCCCGGCCCGCGCCGCCTCGATCGCTGCGTTCAACGCCAGCAGGTTGGTCTGCTCGGAAATGCTGCGGATCACCGCCAGCACCTCGTCGATGGACGCCACCTCCTGTGCCAGTTGGCCAACCGCACTGGCCGCCACGCCGATCTCGCCCGACATGCCTTCGATGTGCGCAATCGAGCGCTGCACCACCTCGCGCGCCTGCAACGCTTCGGTGCGCGCGGTCTGCGAGGCGTGCGCGGCCTGGCCGGCATTCTGCGCGATGTCCTGCACGGTGAGGCCCATCTGGTGCACGGCAGTGGCCACCATCTCGGTCATCTCCTGCTGGCGATGGGAGCGCCCGGCGGTGTCCTCCACCACCGCGCTCACCTGCCCCACGGCGCTGCGCAGGTGCTCGGTGGTGCGCAGCACCTCGCCGATCAGGTCGCGCTGGCTGTCCAGAAAACGATTGAAACCCCGGGCCAGGTCGCCCAGTTCATCGGCCCGCGACTCGTCCAGGCGCTGGGTCAGGTCGCCACCGCCCTGGGCAATCGCGGTCAGCGCACCGGTCACCCGGCGCAGCGGGCGCACGATGCCGCGCGCCAGCCATACCACCAGCAGCAGCGACAGCAACGCCACCGCCGCGCCGATCAGGCTGGTGAGCCACACGGCCTGGTTCACCTGGGCGTAGATCTGCGCCTCGGGCACCTCGGCCACCAGGGTCCAGTTCAGGTCGCGCAGCGGCAGGCTCAGGGCCAGGTAGGTCTCGCCATCGCGCTCGAAGCGGCTCTGCTGCAGGCCCTCGTGCGGGGTCAACGCACGCTGGGCGGCGCCTTCGCCGATCTGCTCGGCCAACTGGCGCTTGCCGCTGAACTCGGACTGCGGGTGCACCTGGATCAGGCCATCGCTGCGCACCAGGAACACCCGGCCGCGCTCGCCGAAACTGAAGTCGTGGATCAGTTGGGACAACTCGGTCATGCGCAGGCCCAGCCCGGCAATGCCCACCAGCTGGCCGGCTTTTTCCACCCGAAAGTCGATGAACAGCGCCAGGTCGCCACTGCTGATGTCCGTGTCGATATTGAGCAGGCGCGGCTTGCCACTGTCGATGAACCCGAAGAACCACGAGTCCTTCGGGTTGTCGCGGCTCAAGGTGCGGTCCAGCCCGCCCTGGTTGTAGTAGTGATTGCTGCGCGTGGCGGCGAACAGCGCGGTGAACGCCTGGTTGTGCACACGCACCGACTCCAGGTACTCGACGAACGCACCGGCCTGTTCGGGGGGCTCCCCCGCTGCCAGCCAGTCGCGCAACAGGGTGTTGTTGGCAATGTCGGCCGCCGCCGTCAGAGGCCGGCCCAACATGCGCTCGATATCGTTGCGCATGGCCTCGATGCTCGCCGGCAGCGCCGTCTCCACCAGGTAGCGCTCGGTCAGTCGATTGACCGCCACGGTGTAGATACCAACCACGATCAGAATGCTCGCCACCAGGGCCGCGCCCATGCTTGCGATCAATTGCCACTGGATACTGCGCCGCCAGAACTGCATGAATTTCCCCTGAGTTAAACCAGCCGTGTACCGCGAACACCAGGCCAATTGTATACAACAGAAAATACAATGCTAGCAGTCAGCCACACTCGGGCCGCTCACTGCCCCCAGGGGTCAGTGAGCCAGCACAGTAAAGAGGGAATGCACGCGAGGGGGAAATCAGCTGTTGCCGATTGTCCGGGCAATGACGTCGACCGTGGCGCTGACTTGCTCTTGATAACGGTCGAGGGCTTCCTGATGTGCCTGTTGCAGTTCGATCTGCTGCGAGCACAGGTTCAGGGCGGCCAGCACCAGCAACTTGTCGCCGATCAGCGACGGGTACTTGCGCTTGGTATCGGCCAGGGAGGCCTTGAGCATCTGCACCGCCTGCGCCAGGGTCTGCTCCTGACCTTCAGGGGCCTTGATCGAATAGTCATTGCCCATTATCGACACGACATTGATCGACTGCGCGGTGGTCTTCATGCGGTAACGGCGCCGCCACCGGCACGTTCAACCAGCGCCTGGATACGCGCGGCGGTTGCACCTTGCTTCTCTTCCTGCTCCATCAGGCTCAGTTGCAGGCTTTCGTTCTCGTCCTTGGTCTGGGCCAGTTCGTCGCTCAGCTGCGCGTTCCGCTCGGCCAGGTCGAGGTTCTTCTGCACCAGGTCGTTGACCAGTTGCTCCAGTTGACTCAGGGATGTTTCCAGCATGATTGCGTTCTCACGGTTTTTCAGGGGGCGCACACGATAAAGAAATCTCACCGCACTCGCCAGGGATATCGGGGCCAGAGCCTCGACCGGGTGCAGATTGACCCGTCGATCGGCAACCGGTTCCAGCGCTTGGTCGGATGCCGGGGTAAAAAAAATGACCGGTGGTTCACATTTAGTTACATGCCCCCTCAAGTCTGCCCTGCTTTGACCGATAGGCAATAAGAGTTGCCCCACGACGCATGGACCGCGCGCATTCCTATTCCCTGCCGGATAAAACCATGTCATTACGTAACATGAACATCGCCCCGCGCGCACTTCTGGGGTTTTCGCTGATCGGCGCCCTGATGCTTGCATTGGGCATCTTTGCCCTCAACCAGATGGGGCAGATACGCAAGGCCGGCGAAGCCATCGAACAGATCAGCGTGCCCAGCATCACCAACCTCGACCAGCTCACCCAACTCACCCTGCGCCTGCGCACGTTGTCCTACCGCCTGCTGCTCAACCGCGAAGCCGCCACCCTGCAGGACACCGTGCAACTGCTGGCCAAGCGCAATGCCCAGATCGACGAAGCGCGCCGGGCCTACGAGCCACTGATCGAAGGCGACGAGGAACGGGGCGCGTACAACCAGTACGTGCAGCTGCTCAACCAGTACCGCCAGCTCGAAAACCGCATGGTAAGCCTGTCGCAGGCCGGTGATGTGGAAGCACTGCGCAGCCTGATCAACCACGACCTGCTCGACAACTCCGAGCAGATCAGCGCAGTCACCGATCGCCTGGTCAAGATCAACACCGATCAGACCCGTGTGACCAACCAGACCGCCGCCACGCAATACGACACGGCCTTCACCCTGGTGATCGTGCTGCTGGTGGCCGCCACCGCACTGACCCTGCTGTGCGCGCTGCTGCTCACCCGCAGCATCGTCAAGCCGATCGACGAAGCGCTGCAGGCGGCCGAGCTGATCGCCGATGGCAACCTGACCAAACCGATCAACACCACCGGTACCGACGAAGCGGCGCGCCTGCTGCACGCCATGGGCAAGATGCAGCACAAGCTGCGCGACACCCTGCAGCAGATTGCCGGCTCCGCCACCCAGCTGGCCTCGGCGGCCGAAGAGCTGAATGCAGTCACCGACGAAAGCGCACGCGGCCTGCAGCAGCAGAACAACGAGATCCAGCAGGCCGCCACTGCCGTCACCGAGATGACCAGCGCGGTGGAAGAAGTGGCACGCAACGCGGTGAGCACATCCGAGGCGTCCAAGCAGGCCACCCGCTCGGCCGGCGACGGTCGCGACCTGGTCATGGAGACCGTCAGCGCCATCGAGCGCATGAGTGCCGACGTGCAGGGTACTGCCGAGCTGATCGGCAACCTGGCCGGCGAGTCGCGTGACATCGGCAAGGTGCTCGATGTGATCCGCGGCCTGGCCGACCAGACCAACCTGCTGGCCCTCAACGCCGCCATCGAGGCGGCGCGTGCCGGTGAAGCCGGGCGCGGCTTCGCCGTGGTCGCCGACGAAGTGCGCGCCCTGGCCCACCGGACCCAGCAGTCGACCAGCGAAATCGAGCGCATGATCGGCAGCATCCAGGGCGGTACCGAACAGGCGGTGAACTCGATGCGCCACAGCACCGAACGCGCCGAGTCGACCCTGAGCATCGCCCGCGGCGCCGGCCTGTCGCTGGAGACCATCACCACCGCGGTGGCCGAAATCAACGAACGCAACCTGGTGATCGCCAGCGCCGCCGAAGAGCAGGCCCAGGTGGCCCGCGAAGTGGACCGCAACCTGGTGAACATCAACGACCTGTCGGTGCAGTCGGCCACCGGGGCGCACCAGACCAGCGCCGCGAGTGCCGAACTGTCTCGCCTGGCGGTGGGCCTGAACGGCCTGGTCGCACGCTTCAGCGTGTAGGTCGCCACCGGGCCCCGGCGCAGTGCGCGCCGGGCGCCCGGTTTTTTTCGATCGGCCCCCGCTCGCCGTCGAAAACACTATCTCGTCAGACTTATCTAAAGTTGCTCACAAACTATTCCTAATATTAAGTAGGAATATTCACTGCACTTTAACTTCGGCATCAAAAACCTCACGCCGCACGATAACTTTTCGCAATAACCTCCCCGCATTGCAGACTGGCATAAATACCAGTTTACAAATCAGAATGGCTCTACATCGGACATTACAGACATTTTAAGGCAAGTACCTGCGCGCTCGCTGAAAGTGTGTCGTTGTTCCGTTAGTTGCAGCTTCATCTAACCTCATCAGCATTGAAACTTTCGCCCGAATGCCTGGGAACGCCATGAACAATGCGGCACCTGCACCTGAAACGTCAGGCCTGAAGATAGAAACCCGTACCATCCACCCGGTGCCCCTTGACGAGCGTCACGGCAAGGCCTGGCACCTGGGCCCCTTCTGGTTCACCGGCAACTTCGTACTCACCACCATGGTCACCGGCTTCGTCGGGCCCGCCCTGGGTCTGGCCGCCTGGCAGGCGGTGCTGGCGATCCTGCTCGGGGTGGCCCTGGGCACCCTGTGCATGGCCCTGCATGCCAACCAGGGCCCGCGCCTTGGCCTGCCACAGATGATCCAGTCCCGTGCCCAGTTCGGCCTGCGAGGCGCCGTGCTGCCGTTCATGGCGGTGGTGTGCGTGTACATCGGCTTCAACGTGTTCAACGTGATCCTGGCCACCGATGCACTGACCACTGTGCTGCCGGGTAGCGATGCCTTCTGGTACGCACTGCTGATCGCGGTGGCCGTGGTGATCGCCGTGGTCGGGCACGACCTGCTGCACACCGTGCAGCGCTGGCTCACCTACCTGCTGATCGGCGTGTTCGGCCTGCTCACCCTGGCAGCGCTGCTGTTGCTGGAGGCCGACACCGTTCAGCGCCAGCTGCAGTTTTCGTGGTCGGGCTTTCTCATCCAGCTGTCGGCCGCCGCCGGCTACCAGATCAGCTACTCGGTGTATGTCTCGGACTACTCGCGCTACCTGCCGCCCAGCACCTCGGCGCGCAAGGTGGTGCTATGGACCTATCTGGGCGCCGCAGGCTCTGCGGTGTGGCTGATGTCGCTGGGCGCACTGGTAGCCTCGGCAGTGGTGGCGCCCGAAGCCATCAGCAGCCTGCAACACCTGGGCAACCGCTTCCTGCCCGGCTTCGGCACCTTCGCGATCCTGATGGCGGTGCCGGCGCTGGTGGGCATCATGGCCGTCAACTGCTACGGCGCGCTGCTGACCGGCATCAGCGCGATCACCGCGTTTCGCCCGCTGGCGCCGGGGCTGGCCGGGCGTGCCCTGGGCCTGGGCGGCATTGGCGCGGTGGTGTACCTCACCGCCATCGCGTTGCCCGACAGCTACCTCGACAGCTTCAACCTGTTCCTGCAACTGATGCTGTATGTGCTGGTGCCCTGGAGCGCAATCAATCTCACCGACTACTACCTGTTGCGCAAAGGCAACTACGTGATCCCGGCCATGTTCGACCCGGCGGGCGAATACGGCCAGTGGGCCTGGGCCGGCATCCTGGCCTACCTGGGGGGGCTGCTGGCGATGCTGCCCTTCGTGTCGCTGGCCGGCGTGCAAGGGCCGGTGGCGGTGGCGTTGTCCGGCGCCGACCTGGCCTTCGTTCCCGGCTTCATCGTTTCGGCCCTGCTGTACTGGCTCCTGATGCGCCACCTGCGCGGCACCCCGCCGCCCCCGGTCGCCGAGCCCAAGGCGCCGCAGCCATGACCCCATCCCCGCAAACCGTGCGTGTCGGGTGCTACCAGTTGGCGCCCACCATTGCCAATCCAAGCTACAACCTCGACCGTACCCGGGTGGCCATCGCCGAGGCCGCCGAGCGCGGCGCGCAACTGCTGGTACTGCCCGAGCTGGCGCAGAGCGGCTACGCGTTCTACGACCGCGAAGAGGCCCACGCGCTGTCCGAGCCCCGTGACGGGCCGACCCTCGAGGCCTGGGCCCGGCAGGCCGCCAAGTACCAGATCATCGTGGTGGGCGGCTTCTGCGAGCGCCTGCCCGACGGCCAGGTGGCCAACAGCTCGGTGCTGATCGAGCCCGACGGCCGACGCACCTTCTACCGCAAGGCCCACCTGTGGGACCGCGAAACGCAGATCTTCACCCCCGGCAGCGAGCCGCCGCCGGTGGTGGACACCCACCTTGGGCGCATCGGCATGATGATCTGCTACGACCTGGAGTTTCCCGAATGGGTGCGCCTGGCGGCGCTGCGCGGTGCCCAGCTGCTGTGCGCACCGGTGAACTGGCCGGACACCTCCCGGCCCGGCTTCCAGCGCCCGGCCGAGGTCATCCGGGTTCAGGCCAGCGCCTCGGTCAACCGGCTGTTCGTCATTGCCTGCGACCGCTGTGGCGAGGAGCGCGGGGTTGGCTGGGTGGGCGGTTCGACCCTCACCGATGCCGACGGCTATGTGCTCAAGGGCGGCAAGCGTGTCGGCAAGAAGCAGCTGCTGCTGGCCGACATCAGGCTGGGCCAGGCACTGGACAAGCAGATCAGCGACCACAACCACGTGCTGGCCGACCGGCGCCCTGCGCTGTACCACGAGCTGCTGCGCGACTAGAACTCGATGCGCACGTCACCACGCGGCACGCTGCAGCACGACAGGATATAGCCTTCGGCCTCGTCGTCCTCGGTGATGCCGCCGTTGTGCTCCATGTCCACCTCGCCACCCAGCTTGAGCACCTTGCAGGTGCCGCAGATACCCATGCCGCAGGCCTTGGGGATCATCAGCCCGAGCTTGGCGGCTGCCGCATGCACCGTCTCTCCCGGCGCCACGCGGATGCTCTTGCCGCTGGCGGTGAACTCCACCTGGTGCTGGTCGGCCACGTCCACTTCGGCGGCCTCGGCGGCCTGCTCGGCGTTCTCTACCGCATCGGCCTTGGCCTCGGGCGGCGTGGCGCCGAACGACTCCTCATGGTAGCGCTGCATGTCATAGCCGCTGGCTTCGAGCATGCGCTTGACCGCGTTCATGTAGGGCGTAGGCCCGCAGCAGAAGATCTCGCGTTCCAGGTAATCGGGCGCGATCAGCTCCATCAGCTTCTGGTTCAGGTAGCCGCGATAACCGGCCCATGCCTCGCCCAGGCCATGCTTCTCGCAGATGATGTGCAGGCTGAAGTTGTCGATCCGCGAGGCCATGTGCTCCAGCTCGCGGTGGTAGATGATGTCCTTGGGCGAACGCGCGCTGTGCACGAACACCATGTCGACATTGGCATTGGTGTCATAGAACCAGCGCGCCATGGACATCACCGGGGTGATGCCCACCCCGCCGCTCAGGTACAGCACCCTGGGGCTGGGGAAGTCCATCGCGTTGAACAACCCCACCGGCCCGTGCACGGCCAGCTCCTGGCCTTCATGCAGGGTGTCGTGCAGCCAGTTGGAAACCTTGCCGCCGGGTACGCGCTTGATGGTCACCGAAAAGCTGTAGGGCACCGAGGGCGAGCTGGAGATGGTGTACGAGCGCATGATCGGCTGACCGTCGATTTCCAGCTCCAGGGTCACGAACTGCCCCGGCTTGAAGAAGAACAGGATCGGCTGGTCGGCCATGAAGCAGAAGGTGCGCACATCCCAGGTTTCCTGAATGACCTTGACGCAGCGCACGGTATGCCGGCCGTTGGCCCAGGTCTGAGTGGTCACCGGGTTGAGGAAGTTGTTCGACATGCTCGTCTCCGCGGCCGATCGGGGCCTGTTATGGCGACGATGATGCGCAAGGTGCAGGCGGCGCACATTCCTGTTCGCGACATCGGCGTACTTATCGCGACCAGCCCCCGCCCACAAGGGCTCGCGCGTCGGGAACGGATCTGGCCATGTCGCCCATGGGCATGGTTGCCGCCGCGGGCGAACGCACACTCCATCGCACATCAACCTGCTGTCTGAGCCCTGCGTCGCCACACGAACGATTAGCCACTTTCGCGGCCCGCACGGGCCATGAGGACCTGAACGATGGACGTCACCGCAACCTTGAGCCTGGGCGACCCACTGGACGCTGCACGCAAGGCCACCGCCGACATGCTGCAGACCCGCGAGCGCACCTTCTCGCTGCCGCAACCCTTCTACACCGATGAGCGGCTGTTCCAGATCGACATGCAGGAGATTTTCCACAAGGAATGGCTGATTGCAGGCATGACCTGCGAGATCCCGGCCAAGGGCAACTACCTGACCCTGCAGATCGGCAAGAACCCGATCATCGTGATCCGCGGTGCCGAGGGCAAGGTGCATGCCTTCCACAACGTGTGCCGCCACCGTGGCTCGCGCCTGTGTACCAGCGACAAGGGCAAGGTGGCCAAGCTGGTGTGCCACTACCACCAGTGGACCTACGAGCTGGACGGGCGGCTGCTGTTCGCCGGCACCGAGATGGGCGACGACTTCGACATGCAGCAGTACGGTCTCAAGCCGGTGAACGTAAAGACCGCCGGTGGGTACATCTTCGTCAGCCTGGCCGACAACCCGCCGGCGATCGATGACTTCCTCGCCACCCTGGCCCATTACATGGAGCCTTACGACATGGAGAACACCAAGGTGGCGGTGCAGACCACCCTGATGGAAAAGGCCAACTGGAAGCTGGTGCTGGAGAACAATCGCGAGTGCTACCACTGCAACGCCTCGCACCCGGAGCTGCTCAAGACCCTGCTCGAATGGGACGACGTCACCGACCCGCGCGCCGACCAGGCGTTCAAGGATCACGTGGCGGCCAGCGCTGCGGCGTGGGACGCGGAGAAGATCCCCTATGCGCATGCCAGCTTCGGCCTGCGCAACCGTATCGTGCGCATGCCCCTGCTCAAGGGCACGCTGTCGATGACCCTGGACGGCAAGCTGGGCTGCCAGAAACTGATGGGGCGCATCCAGAACCCCGACCTGGGTTCGATGCGCATCCTGCACCTGCCGCATTCGTGGAACCACTGCATGGGTGATCACATCATCGTGTTCACGGTATGGCCGATCAGTGCCCAGGAGAGCATGGTCACCACCAAGTGGCTGGTGCACAAGGATGCGGTTGAGGGCGTGGACTACGACCCGGCACGCATGCGCCAGGTGTGGGACGCGACCAACGACCAGGACCGGCGCCTGGCCGAAGAGAACCAGCGCGGCATCAACTCGACGGCGTATCAGCCGGGGCCGTATTCGAAAACCTACGAGTTTGGCGTGGTGAATTTCGTGGACTGGTACAGCGAGCGGATGCTGAGCAACCTGGGCGCGGCGCCGGCGCCGTATCTGAAGGGGGTGGCGGCGCAGTAGTCCCATTCGCCGGCAAGGCCGGCTCCTACGCATCAACTGTAGGAGCCGGCCTTGCCGGCGAAGAACCCCATACAATCTGTACAAATTTTGACCAACACCCGCAAACCCCAGCCCCTACTGCCCCATACCTACTCCACCAACACTTTATCCACAGCCACACCCACAGCAATTGTGGGCAACCCTTGTGGAAAACTTCCGCTCAGCGCCCTTCAATTCACAGCGTGCAATAGATCAAAAAGTGATCAAACCTCTGTAAGCCTTTGAATACGTGCCCCCCAGCACTGCACGAACACCTTATCCACAAAGCCGCCAACAGACTTTGTGTGCAAGTATCCCTCTTTGCAAAACCCATGTGGATAAACCGCCGAAACCCCCGATTTTCGCTGCCGCGTGAGTATTTCGCGGTGGATTGACGAGGTTTTGTGCGTTTTTTGATCAAATAGCTGAACACCTTTAACCACGTGGCCTGCAGCCATGTCCGAACAGATTATCCACAGAGCCGCCAACAAGGATTGTGAGCAAAACTGCCGTCTCGCTGGACGACGGGCATGAAAAAACCGCGAAAAATTCGCGGCGCGTATTGATCACTATTTGAACAATAGCCTGCAGGCCACGGTTGACGTGGCCTGCAGCCATAGGCAAACACTTTATCCACAGAACCGCCAACAGACTTTGTGCACAACCCTTCAGCGCAGCACACCCTCCTCCACCAACAGCTTCAGGATCGCCTCGGCGCCTTCGCTCGGGGTCACGCCCTTGAGTACCTGTCCACCGCCGCCACTGGCCTTCGCCGTGGCGGCTTTCATGCGGTCGGCACCGCTCTTGGCCTTGATTACCTTGAGGCGTTTGGGCCGGGGTCTGGCCGGCTGCAATACAGCATCTGTGAATAACTCGTCCTCCACCACCGCCACCTCATGGGCCGCCAACAGCCCGCGTTGCGCCGGCCCATAGGCGCTCTGGCGCGGCACCGGCGCGGCGTTATCCACAGTGGCGAGCATCGGCAGGCGCACGCTCAGGCGACGCCGCTGCCCCCGTGGCAGGGCCTGCAGCACCTGGGCCACGCCATTGTGGATGGATTCCACCTGCGCCAGCCCCACCACCAGCGGCCAACCCAGGCGCTCGGCCAGCAGAAACGGCAGCATGCCCGAGCCTTCGCCGGTTTCGGCCTGGCTGCCGCTCAGCACCAACTGCGCCCCCGCCTCGCGCAGGTAGTCGCCGAGCACGCCCAGCACATCGGCGCCTGCGGGCTGCTGCAGCACGTCCAGCTGCGCCAGCCCCATGCCCAGGTACGCGCGCAGCGCAGGCTCGTGCGGGTCGCCGGCGTGCAGCACCTGCAGGTTATCCCCAGCCAGTTGCAACCCCAGTTCCACAGCCCGCGCATCCTGTTCGGCGCGGCGCATGCGCCCCGAGGTGGGGTGGGCGCCGATCGAGACCAGGCTGATGACCTTGGTGTTCATGAATGCCCCCTCAGGCCGCATCGCGCCGGGCGCTGTTGCGATAGTTGTCCACAGCCTCGATCAGCGCCTGCAAAATCGCCGCGCTGTCGCCGATGACCGCCAGGTCGGCACGCTTGATCATGTCGCAGCCGGGGTCCAGGTTGATCGCCACCACCTTGTCGCAGGCACCGATGCCCTGCAGATGCTGGATCGCCCCGGAGATACCCACAGCCACATACACCCGCGCCGTGACCCAGGTACCGGTGGCCCCCACCTGGCGATTGCGCGGCATGAAGCCATCGTCCACCGCCACCCGCGAGGCCCCTTCGGTGGCCCCCAGCGCGACGGTGGCCCTGTGGAAAAGTGCCCAGTCCTTGACCCCGTTGCCGCCCGACAGGATGAATTCGGCCTCGGCCATGGAGATGGTGGCCGGGTCCACCGGCACCGGGCCGAGGTCTTCGATACGCGCCAGGCTGCGCGCCGCGCCTGTGGACAACTCCACCGGCAGGGCTTCATGGCGGGTTTCGCTGACCGGCTCGGCACATTCGGCCGCCGCCAGGATCAGGCGCGCCAGCCCGCGTACCAGGTCCTGCTGGCCAGCCCCGGCGCGCCCGCTGCACAGCCCGTCCTTGACCTGCCACACCCGCGTGGCCGGGCGCTCGCCCAGCGCCGCGGCAAGGCGCCGGCCCAACTCGCCGCCACCGCTGCGGCTGTCGGGCAGCAGCCAGTGGCGCGGGTTGAACTGGTTATCCACAGCCCGCAGGCCTTGCACCCGCTGCTCCGGTGCATAACCTGCGAACGCGTCACCGTCGATCTGCAGCAGGCGGTCGACGCCGAACGTGCCGAATGCGGTTTCCTTGTGCTCGCCAAACACCACTGCCAGCACCGCGCCGTCGCTGCCGGCCAAGCCGTGGGCCAGCCCGAGCACATCCCGGTCGTGGCTGCTCAGGCGCCCGCCGACCATGTCCGGCACCACCACGATGTAGAACGCCGGCAACGGCACCTGATGCAGCGGCACCAGCACCTCGGCGGCGGCGCTGCGCTTGCTCGTAGCGCCCTGGCTGGCGCCGCTGCGATCGATGCGCTTGATCCCATTGGGTCCGATGAAACCCACCGCATGCGGGTTCTTGCGCAGCACGCCATTGGGCCCCATCCACTGCGTCTGTTGGGCCTGCATGGCTGCGTGCAGCGGGTGCAGACGGTTGCGTGCAATCCACTCGGCACGCGGGTCACGCCGGATGATGTCGCTCATGGGTCCACCTGCGCAGGTTCTGGTTGGCTTGCTACCGGCGTGCTGGCAACCGTCGCTTCACGCAGCGCGTCGGCCACCAGCTCGGCCAGGTCCTTGATCTGCGGGCGTGGTTCGACCACGCCTTCGAGCATCGCGGTGCACTGCGGGCAGCCCACGGCCACCACCTCGGCGGCGGTCTCGCGGATGTCCTGCATGCGCATGTCGGGAATGCGCTGCTTGCCCGGAATGTCGGTGATCGGCGCTCCGCCACCGCCGCCGCAGCAACGCGAGCGAAAGCCGGAGCGCGCCATCTCGCGCACCTCGATGCCCAGCGCGCGCAGCACCTGGCGCGGCGCCTCGTACTCGCCGTTGTAGCGGCCCAGGTAGCACGGGTCGTGATAGGTCACGCTGGCGCCCTTGTGCGGCGCCAGGTCGAGGCGGCCGGCGGCGATCAACTCGGCGATGAAGCTGCTGTGATGCTGCACCTGATAGTGCCCGCCCAGCGCGCCGTATTCGTTCTTCAGTACATGGAAGCTGTGCGGGTCGCAGGTGACGATGCGCGTGAAGCGGTACTGCGCCAGGGTCCGGATATTGCGCCGGGCCAGTTGCTGGAAGGTGGCCTCGTCGCCCAGCCGGCGGGCCACGTCGCCGCTGTCGCGTTCCTCCAGGCCAAGCACGGCAAAGCCTACATTGGCCGCCCTGAGCACCTTGACGAAAGCGCGCAGGGTGCGCTGGTTGCGCATGTCGAAGGCGCCGTCACCCACCCACAACAGCACGTCGGTGCCGTGCACCTCGCCCAGCACCTCGAGGTCGAGGTCGGCGGCCCAGTTCATGCGCCCGCCCGGGGCGAATCCGCCGGGGTTGTCGGTGGCGATCAGGTTGTCCAGCACCTCGGCGCCCTTGTTCGGCGTGGCGCCTTTTTCCAGGGTCAGGTGACGACGCATGTCGACGATCGCATCCACGTGCTCGATCATCATCGGGCACTCTTCCACGCACGCCCGACAGGTGGTGCACGACCACAGCGTGTCGGCATCCACCAGGCCGTCGACGATCGGCTGGTGCGGGTTGCCGCCGTGTTCGCCGAGCGGTTTGCCGGGGTACGGGCTGCCGGCAAACTTCGCATCGGTGCCACCCGCCAGGCCCACCACCATGTCCTGGATGAGTTTTTTCGGGTTCAGTGGCTGGCCGGCGGCGAACGCCGGGCACGCGGCCTCGCATTTGCCGCATTGCACGCAGGCGTCGAAGCCAAGCAACTGGTTCCAGGTGAAGTCCCTGGGTTTTTCCACACCCAGCGGTGCGCTCGGGTCTTGCAGATCCAGCGGCTTGAGCCCGGTGGAGCGTCCGCCGCCGAAGCGTTCGGCGCGCCGGTGCCAGGCCAGGTGCAGGGCACCGGCGAAGGCGTGCTTCATCGGCCCGCCCCAGGTCATGCCGAAGAACAGCTCGCTCACCCCCCACAGCACGCCCAGCCCGAGCAAGGCCACCAGCACCCAGCCACCGGTACCTTCGGGCAGGATGCCGGCTACCGGCAGGGTGGCGATGAAGAAGCTGGCGGAAAACACCAGCAGGCTTTTCGGCAGGCGCATCCACGGGCCTCTGGACAGGCGCGCGGGCGGGTTCAGCCGGCGCCTGTAGACGAACAGCGCACCGCCGAACATCAAGGCGGTGGCCACCAGCAGGGCGTAGCCGAGGAGGCGGTTGTGCAGGCCGAAACCGTGCACCAGGATCGCCAGTACGGCGGCCAGCACGAAGCCGCCGGCGGTGGCGACGTGGGTGTTGGCCATGTACCTGTCGCGGGCGACCACATGGTGCAGGTCGACCATGTACCGGCGTGGCATGGCCAGCAGGCCCTTGAGCAGCTCGACCCGCGATGGCCGGCCTTGGCGCCACATCCGCACGCGCCGCAGCGCGCCGAGCACGGCCAGGCCGAGGGCGGCGAACAGCAGCAGGGGTAGCAGGGTGTTCAACATGGGAA
>NZ_QLAD01000007.1:2330-256200 GCF_024355235.1 Pseudomonas sp. S12(2018) | reverse complement strand
GCTCCCACAAAAAGCCCGAGCGACCGGGACAATCGGTTCACAGAGCGATCAGAAATCCTTGCACAGGCGCAAGGCGTCGTAGATCGCCGCATGGGTGTTGCGCTGCGCCACGCAATCGCCGATCCGGTACAGCAGGTACCCCTCCCCCGGCTGGCTCAATATCGGCTGCGGCTCAATCGCGAACAGCGCCTCCACATCGATCTGGCCCTTGTTGCGCGAGCCCTCCTTGAGTGCGTAGTACAGGGTCTCGTCGGGGCGCACACCGTTCTCGATCACCACCTGGTCGACCACCCGCTCCTCCAGTGCCCCGGTGTATTCGTTCTCCAGCACTGCCACCAGCTTGTCGCCCTCGCGGTAGACCTTCTCCAGCATCAGGTCGCCGGTCATGATCACTTCCTTGGGGTACATGCTGCGGTAGTAGGTGGGGAACGAGGTGCCGCCAATCGCCACTCCCGGCTTGATATCGTCGGTGACGATCTCCACCTGGCTACCCTTGTCGGCCAGAAAATCCGCCACCGACATGCCGGTGAATTCGCAGATGGTGTCGTACACCAGCGCGGTCTTGCCCGGCGCCACCGTGCCGTCGAGCACGTCCCAGCTGCTGACCACCAGGCCCTCGGCCGCGCCCCAGTGCTCGTTCTGCTCGATGAACGGGTGCCCGCCCACCGCCAGCACCACCACGTCGGGGCGCAGGTCCATGAGGGTGTCGACGTCCGCCGCCGTACCCAGGCGCAGGTCGACCTTCAACCGCGCCAGCTCCAGCTGGTACCAGCGCGTGATGCCGGCGATCTGGTCGCGTTGCGGAGCCTTGGCGGCGATGCTGATCTGCCCGCCGATCGCCTCCTTCTTCTCGAACAGGGTCACGTCATGCCCGCGCTCGGCCGCCACCCGCGCCGCCTCCATGCCGGCCGGGCCGGCACCGACCACCACCACCTTGCGTCTGGGGCCGGTGGATTTCTCGATGATGTGCGGCACGCCCATGTATTCCCGCGAAGTGGCGGCGTTCTGGATGCACAGCACGTCCAGGCCCTGGTACTGGCGGTCGATGCAGTAGTTGGCGCCCACGCACTGCTTGATCTGGTCGATCTGGCCCATCTTGATCTTGGCGATCAGGTGCGGGTCGGCGATGTGCGCGCGAGTCATGCCGACCATGTCCACGTAGCCGCCCTCCAGAATGCGCGTGGCCTGGTTGGGGTCCTTGATGTTCTGCGCGTGCATCACCGGCACGCTCACCACCTCCTTGATGCCCGCCGCCAGGTGCAGGAACGGCTCGGGCGGGAAGCTCATGTTGGGGATCACGTTGGCCAGGGTGTTGTGGGTGTCGCAGCCCGAGCCGATCACGCCGAAGAAGTCCAGCATGCCGGTGGCGTCGTAGTACCTGGCGATTTCCTTCATGTCCTCGTGGCTGAGGCCATCGGGGTGGAACTCGTCGCCGCAGATGCGCATGCCCACGCAGAAGTCGGGGCCGACTTCCTCGCGCACCGCCTTGAGCACTTCCAGGCCGAAGCGCATGCGGTTCTCGAAGCTGCCGCCCCATTCATCGGTGCGCTTGTTGACCCGCGGGCTCCAGAACTGGTCGATCATGTGCTGGTGCACTGCCGACAGTTCCACCCCGTCCAGCCCGCCTTCCTTGGCGCGGCGCGCGGCCTGCGCGTAGTTGCCGATCACGCGCCAGATCTCCTCCGGCTCGATGGTCTTGCAGGTGGCGCGGTGCACCGGTTCGCGGATGCCCGAGGGCGACATCAGGGTCGGCCAGTGATAGCCGTCCCAGCGCGAGCGCCGGCCCATGTGGGTAATCTGGATCATGATCTTGGCGCCGTGCTTGTGCATGGCGTCGGCCAGGTTCTGGAAGTGCGGGATGATGCGGTCGGTGGCCAGGTTGACCGAAGCCCACCACTGCTGCGGGCTGTCGATGGCCACTACCGACGAACCGCCGCAGATGGCCAGACCGATGCCGCCCTTGGCCTTCTCTTCGTAGTACTTCACGTAGCGCTCGGTGGTCATGCCGCCGTCGGTGGCGTACACCTCGGCGTGTGCGGTGCTCAGTACCCGGTTGCGGATGGTCAGCTTGCCGATCTGCAGCGGCTGGAACATTGCTTCGAAAGCCATGGCGGGTTCCTCGACTTACAGGGGCTTGACGATGAACAGGCCGTCGTCGTGGCCGTGTTCCGAACCGCCGTAGACCTGCTCGGCGACCGTGCGAAGGGAGCTGCCGCGGGCCGCCAGGATCTGGTCCATGGCGCCGGCGAACCAGCCGGTGAACATGTAGTCGACCTTGCGCCCGACCTTGCCGTACACATAGACGAAGGCTGAGTGTTCGAGCCTGACGCTGGCGGTACCCCTGTCGAGGTCGATGTCCTGGATCGTGAACAGCCCCCAGCCGCGTTGCGACAGGCGCTTCATGTAGTGCTCGAACACCGCCACGCCCTGCAGGCCGTGGCATTCGGCCTCCTTCTCGCACCAGTGCCAGGCCGACTTGTAGCCGGCCTTGTACAGAATCTCGGCGTAGGCGTCGGCGCCCAACACCTCTTCAATGCCCATGTGGTTGTTGACGAAGAAATGTCGCGGCACGTACAGCATCGGCAGCGCGTCGCTGGTCCACACACCGGTTTCGCTGTCGACTTCGATGGGCAATTGCGGGGCGATCTTGGCCATGGAAACTGAACTCCATAAAAGAAAAAGGATGCGGCTGGGTGAGGCGTGGGGTTACTCGCCCCAGACGTCTTTCAGGACATTGACCCAGTTCTCGCCCATGATCTTGCGCACCACCCGCTCGGGGTGGCCGCGCTTGAGCAGGGTTTCGGTGAGGTTGGGAAATTCGCCCACGGTGCGGATGCCCAGCGGGTTGATGATCTTGCCGAAGCTGGTGAGGCGGCGCGCATAGCCCTTGTCGTGGGTCAGGTACTCGAAGAAGTCCTGGCCGTGGCCCTGGGTGAAGTCGGTGCCGATGCCGATGGCGTCTTCACCCACCAGGTTCATCGTGTATTCGATGGCCTCGGCGTAGTCGTCGATGGTCGCGTCGATACCCTTGGCCAGAAACGGCGCGAACATGGTCACGCCGACAAAGCCGCCATGGTCGGCGATGAACTTCAACTCGGCATCGGACTTGTTGCGCGGGTGCTCCTTGAGCCCGGAGGGCAGGCAGTGGGAATAGCACACCGGTTTTTTCGATTCGAGGATGACTTCCTCGCTGGTTCGGGAGCCGACGTGGGACAGGTCGCACATGACCCCCACGCGGTTCATCTCGGCGACGATTTCGCGACCGAAGCCGGACAACCCGCCGTCGCGCTCATAGCAGCCGGTACCCACCAGGTTCTGGGTGTTGTAGCACATCTGCACGATGCCCACGCCCAGCTGCTTGAAGATCTCCACGTAGCCGAGCTGGTCCTCGAAGGCATGGGCGTTCTGGAAGCCGAAGAGGATGCCGGTCTTGCCCTGCTCCTTGGCCTTGCGGATGTCGGCGGTGGTGCGTACCGGCAGTACCAGGTCGCTGTTTTCGCGAATCAGCTTCTGGCTGGCGACGATGCTGTTGATGGTGGCCTGAAAGCCCTCCCACACCGAGACAGTGCAGTTGGCGGCGGTGAGGCCGCCCTTGCGCATGTCCTCGAACAGCTCGCGGTTCCACTTGGCGATGATCAGCCCGTCGATAACGATGCTGTCTGCGTGCAATTCGGCCGGGCTCATCAGGCTGTCCCCTTGTATGACGTTGCGGCGCCGAATCGTCTGCCGGCGCTTTGGGGCCAGCATATGCCTAGGCGCCAGGTCGCCAGGATGCAAAAACGACAGGGGAATTGCCGAAAACGTCAAGGTGCGACAAAGGGCCCGGGCGGCACCCGCCGGGAAGGTGCCGAACAGTGCCGACCATTGCCCGCTCGCCATGCTGTTCTTTGCTACGGTGCTTTGCGAGAATCGCGGATCCTTTACGCGCACCCTGGTGGGAGACTCTGTAGATGAAATCGCTGGTATGGCTTGTGCTTGCGGCTGTGGCGCTGGGCGCACAGGCCGAGGAAAGTGACGCTCCCACCCCGTGCGACAACGTCGAGACGGCCCAGCAGAACTACGCCTGCGCCGCCTACAGCCGTACGGTCGCCGAACGCGAGCTGAACGCCGCCTTCGGCGACCTGCTCGAACGCATCAAGGAACAGTATGCCGGCCAGGGTGCGAAGATCACCGAACTGAGCAACCGCCTGAACGCCGCCCAGAACCTGTGGAAGCAAGTACGCGACGCCGACTGCAAGGTCGAGACCTTCGACAGCACACCGGGCAAGGAGTACGACACCGCACTGAACACCTGCCTGGCGCAACGCAGCGACGACCGCTCCGAATACCTGCAGTCCCTTGGCCTGCAAAACTCCGATTGAGGCACCCCATGAAAATCTGCGGCATCGAAATCAAGGGCAGCGAAGCCCTGCTGGCCGTGGCCAGCCTGGACGCCGGCCAGCCCGTGCACGTTGGCGTGGCCACCAAGAAGATCGGCCTGGAGGATGACGAGGATGCCGCCCAGGTAAAGGCATTCGCCGCACAGGTCAGAGCCTTTGTCAGCGAGCATGGCATCGGGCAACTGGCGATCAAGAAGCGCAGCAAGAAAGGCGACTTTGCCGGCGGCCCGACCACCTTCAAGATCGAGGGCGTGCTGCAGTTGCTGGACAACTGCACGGTGGAGCTGGTGTCGCCGCAGACCGTCAGCGCCCAGGCCAAGAAGCACAATCTCGAGCTGCCGGGAACGCTGAACAAGTATCAGCATGAGGCCTACAAGAGCGCCTGTGCGGCGCTGCTCAAGCGCGGCTGAGGGCGCCTGCGCACGTCACTGATCTAGCCAAAAACGACCTGTTCATAGGTATGCCGGCCATGCCCCTTGTCGCCACCGCGCAGCGCTCCCAGAATCGGGGCACCCTTCGCCTCGAACAAGGACAACCGCCATGATGCACGCCGATTTGATCGATCAGGACGACCTGCTGGGCCAACTGCGCGCCCTGGGCTTCGAGATGCCTGCCGGCGCTAGCGCCGAGCAGGCCTGCGAATGTGCGGTACGCGGCTTGAGCGCAGAACGCGCCCGGGCCCTGCGCGGCCTGGTGGAGCAGTTGTACACCGGCAGCGCGACGATCCTGCCGGCGGTGCGCCAGGCGATCGACAAGCAGTTGCTGCCGGCGCTGGCGAACCACAAAAGCCTTCACGGTTGACCCCTCGCGGGCCAAGCCCGCTCCCACAGGCGCTTCACTGCCCTTCAGAGCAGCGATGTACCGGTGGGAGCGGGCTTGACCCGCGATGCTGTCGGCCTGGTCTACAGCCTCACACTGGCAAACGTCGACTCATTGCGCGCCTGACTCAGCGCCGACATCGGCCCGGCCAGCGGCGACAGCACCAGCGCCTGCGGCAGCGGCATCATCGCCACCTGCTGGGCCGTGTTCGAGCCTACCCGCTCATCACGCGGCGGTATCCCGAAGTATTCCCGGTAGCACTTGGAAAAGTGCGGCGTGGACACGAACCCGCACACCGATGCCACCTCGATGATCGACATCGGCGTCTGCTTGAGCAGCTGCCGCGCACGAATCAGCCGCAGCTTCAGGTAATAGCGCGAAGGCGAACAATGCAGGTACTTCTGGAACAACCGCTCCAGCTGGCGCCGCGACACCGCCACGTACACCGCCAGTTCGTCCAGGTCGATCGGTTCTTCGAGGTTGGCCTCCATCAGCGCCACGATTTCCTGCAGCTTGGGCTGGTTGGTACCGAGCATGTGCTTGAGCGGCACGCGCTGGTGGTCCTGCTCGTTGCGGATGCGCTCGTACACGAACATCTCCGAGATCGCCGCCGACAGCTCGCGGCCATGATCGCGGCTGATCAGGTGCAGCATCATGTCCAGCGGCGCGGTGCCGCCCGAGCTGGTGAAGCGGTTGCGGTCCAGGGTAAACAGGCGCGTGCTCATGCTCACCCGCGGGAAGGCCTCCTGCATCGCGGCCAGGCACTCCCAGTGCACGCTGCAATCGAAGCCATCGAGCAGCCCCGCACAGGCCAGCGCCCAGCTGCCGGTACACACCGCCCCCAGCCGACGCGACTGGCGGGCCTGGCTCTGCAGCCAGGTCACATGTTCACGGGTCACGGTGCGCTGGATGCCGATGCCGCCACACACGATCACGGTGTCCATCGCCGGCGCCGCATGCATCGCCGAATCAGGAGTGATCTGCAGGCCGTCGCTGGCCCACACCTGACCGCCATCCACGCTCAGTGTGCTCCAGCGATACAGCTCGCGACCCGACAACTGGTTGGCCATGCGCAGCGGCTCGACCGCGGAGGCCAGGGAGATCAGCGTGAAGTTGTCCAGCAGCAGGAAACCGATGGATTGGGGGGTGCGGTTCTGGTTTGGGGTTGCGGAGTTGTACGACGTCATCGCGATCTCTCCTCACACAATGCAGGGTGTGCCTCAGGCTCGGGCTTTTTGTCATGGCCCCGGTTCGATTGCAGGGGCTTTGCCAAACCCAACGCAAATGCCATGCCCAAACTTGAATACGCATTCAACAACACCTGAAAACGACATCGCGATGTGTCTAGTTCGCCCACGCCCGCAGGGTCGCTTTTAAACGCAAAAGGCCGGGCCAAAGCCTGTCTGTAGTCCCGTTGTGAAATTGGGTAGCACTTGTGGGAAGGATGCCCAGAAACGACAACGCGCGGTGTCACCGCGCGTGCTGGAAGGGGTGGCGTGGCCAGTGAATCGCCATCGGCCGGGGCGCGCCAAAACGCAGCGCACGCTCAAAGCGATGGGCCAAAACGGCGCAGCCACGCCTCAGCATTCGATGGCGTTCACCGCCAGCCCGCCGCGAGAGGTTTCCTTGTACTTGTCGTGCATGTCGGCGCCGGTGTCGCGCATGGTGCGGATCACCCGGTCGAGGGAGATGAAGTGCTCGCCGTCACCGCGCAAGGCCATTTGCGCGGCGTTGATCGCCTTGACCGCGGCAATCGCGTTGCGCTCGATGCACGGCACCTGCACCAGCCCGCCAACCGGATCGCAGGTCAGCCCCAGGTTGTGTTCCAGGCCGATCTCGGCGGCGTTCTCCAGTTGCGCCGGGGTGGCCCCGAGCACTTCGGCCAGGCCCGCCGCCGCCATTGCGCAGGCCGAGCCGACCTCGCCCTGGCAGCCGACTTCGGCGCCGGAGATCGACGCGTTCTTCTTGCACAGGATGCCCACCGCCGCCGCGCCCAGAAAGAAGTCCACCACGCTGGCTTCGCTGACCTCGTCGCTGAAGCGCATGTAGTAGTGCAGCACCGCCGGGATGATGCCTGCCGCGCCGTTGGTGGGGGCGGTGACCATGCGCCCGCCTGCGGCGTTTTCCTCGTTGACCGCCAGCGCATACAGGTTGACCCACTCCATGGCACTGAGGGTGGAGCCGATCACGTTGGGCTTGCCCAGTTCCTGCAGGCTGCGGTGCAGGCGTGCCGCGCGGCGGCGCACATTGAGCCCGCCCGGCAGGATGCCCTCGTGGCGCAGGCCGTTTTCGACACAGGCCTGCATGGCCCGCCACAGGGTCATGAGCCCGGCACGGATTTCAGCCTCGCTGCGCCACACCTTTTCGTTCTCCAGCATCAGTTGCGACACGCGCAGGTCGTGCTGCCGGCACAAATCCAGCAGTTCCACGGCACTGTTGAAGTCGTAGGGCAGCACAGTGGTGTCGGCGTCCAGCACACCGCTGGCCGCCTGCGCCGCGTCCACCACGAAGCCGCCGCCCACCGAGTAGTAGGTATCGCGGTGCAGCTCGCCCTGCTCGCCCTCGGCGATCAGGGTCAGGGCATTGGGGTGGTACGGCAGGTTCTCGTCCAGCAGGCGCATGTCGCGGGCCCAGACGAAGCCGACCGGCCAGCGTCCGTCCAGCAGCAGGCTGTCGGTTTCGCGCAGCGTGGCGATGCGCGGGGCGATCTGCGCCGGGTCGATGGCGTCCGGCCATTCGCCCATCAGGCCCATGATCACCGCGTTGTCACTGCCGTGACCGATGCCGGTGGCCGACAGCGAGCCGTACAGGCGCACCTCGATACGCCGCACCCGGGCCAGCAGGTTGCGCTCGCGCAGCCCCTGCACGAACAGCGCTGCGGCGCGCATCGGGCCGACGGTGTGCGAGCTTGAAGGGCCGACACCGATCTTGAACAGGTCGAACACACTGATGGCCATGCCGCGTACCTCTGGCTGCTACGCTGAAAAGGCGGCAATCCGCCGGTTTCGCGCATCATCAGGCTTTTGTCAGCGACCACGACGTCTGCAACCGACGCGCTCTTGTCCAGCAGCGCCGCCCGTTGCCAGGGCAGGACCTGCGCCGTTTTTTTGCGGTGCACATGCGCCAGAACCGCGTTTTTCGAGGCCGACGACACTGTAAGCGACCTCATTGGCACTGGATGCGACCCTGCCTGTACTGGATACGACGCACCCGGTAGGCGTTTGATTTTCGCTGTTAGATGATCGGTACCGACTCGATTGCACGGCCCCTGTCCCGTGGGACATCCGAAAAAAACCAGGAGTCCACCATGAAAGGTTCACCCCCGCTGTTGCTGGCCGCGCTGCTGAGCCTGCCGGCGCTGGCCCAGGCCGTGGAGCCCGAGCAGTGCCACACCGTCAACTTCTCCGACGTCGGCTGGACCGACATCACCGTGACCACTGCAGTCACCAGTGCGGTGCTCCAAGCGCTCGGCTACAAGACCCGCACCACCATGATCTCGGTACCGGTGACCTACAAGTCGCTGGCCGACGGCAAGAACATGGACGTGTTCCTCGGCAACTGGATGCCGACCATGGAAAACGACATCAAGCTGTACCGCGATGCCGGCACCGTCGAGACCGTGCGTGCCAACCTGGAGAATGCCAAGTACACCCTGGCCGTGCCCCAGGCGCTGTATGACAAGGGCCTGAAGAACTTCGCCGACATCGCGAAATTCAAGAAGGAGCTGGACGGCAAGATCTACGGCATCGAGCCGGGCAACGACGGCAATCGCACCATCCAGAGCATGATCGACAAGAATGCCTTCGGCTTGAAGGACGCCGGCTTCAAGGTAGTGGAGTCAAGCGAGGCCGGCATGCTCGCGCAAGTCGACCGTGCCCAGCGCCGTGGCACCGACGTGGTGTTCCTCGGCTGGGAACCGCACCCGATGAACACGCGCTTCAAGATGAAATACCTCGAAGGCGGCGACGACTTCTTCGGCCCCGACTACGGCAAGGCCACCGTGCTCACCAACACACGCAAGGGCTACAGCCAGGAGTGCAGCAACGTCGGCCAGTTGCTCAAGAACCTCTCCTTCACCCTGGACATGGAAAGCACCCTGATGGGCAAGGTGCTCGACGACAAGGTCAAGCCCGACGTCGCCGCCAAGACCTGGCTCAAGCAGAACCCGCAGGTGCTCGACACCTGGCTGGCCGGCGTGACCACCGTGGATGGCAAACCGGGCCTGGAGGCGGCCAAGGCCAAGCTGACGCAGTAAGCACGCCCCGCGCCGGGGGGCGATTGCCCGGCGCGGGTTGTTTCCAATCCCTTGCAGGTGGACGCTCGCTATCATGCTGATCGATCAAAAAATACCCCTGGGCCAGCACATCGCGGCCTTCGTCGAGTGGTTGACGCAACACGGCGCCAACTACTTCGACGCCTTCGCCGAGGCGCTGGAGTTCATGATTCACGGGGTGACCGGGGCGCTGACCTGGTTCAACCCATTCGTCCTGATTGCCCTGGTGGCCCTGATCGCTCACCTGATCCAGCGCAAATGGGCGCTCACCGTATTCTGCGCGCTGTCGTTCCTGCTGATTCTCAACCTCGGCTACTGGCAGGAAACCATGGAAACCCTGGCCCAGGTGCTGTTCGCCACCTTCGTGTGCGTGGCCATCGGCGTGCCGCTGGGCATCCTGGCGGCACACAAGCCGATGTTCTACACCGCCATGCGCCCGGTACTCGACCTGATGCAGACGGTGCCCACGTTCGTGTACCTGATCCCGACCCTGACCCTGTTCGGCCTGGGCGTGGTGCCGGGGCTGATCTCGACGGTGGTGTTCGCGATTGCCGCGCCCATCCGCCTGACCTACCTGGGCATCCGCGACGTGCCGCAGGAACTGCTGGATGCCGGCAAGGCGTTCGGCTGCTCGCGGCGCCAGCTGCTCTCGCGCATCGAGCTGCCGCATGCCATGCCCAGCATCGCGGCGGGGGTCACCCAGTGCATCATGCTGTCGCTGTCGATGGTGGTGATCGCCGCGCTGGTGGGCGCCGACGGTCTGGGCAAACCGGTGGTCAACGCACTCAACACCGCCGATATCGCGCTGGGCTTCGAGGCGGGGCTGGCGATCGTGCTGCTGGCGATCATGCTCGACCGTATCTGCAAGCAACCGGACGCACCGGCAAGGAGTGAAGCATGAGCATCATTCGCTTCGAAGAGGTCGACGTGATCTTCTCGCGCCACCCGCGTGAGGCGCTCAGCCTGCTGGACCAGGGCCTCACGCGTGAACAGATCCTGAAGAAGACCGGCCTGGTGGTCGGCGTCGAGAAAGCCAGCCTGGACATCAACAAGGGCGAGATCTGCGTGCTGATGGGCCTGTCGGGTTCAGGCAAGTCGAGCCTGCTGCGCTGCATCAACGGCCTGAACACGGTGAGCCGCGGCAAGCTGTTCGTCGAGCATGAAGGCGCACAGATCGACATTGCCCACTGCACCCCGGCCGAGCTGAAGATGATGCGCACCCAGCGTATCGCCATGGTGTTCCAGAAGTTCGCCCTGATGCCCTGGCTGACGGTACGCGAGAACATCAGTTTCGGCCTGGAGATGCAGGGCCGGCCCGAGAAGGAGCGGCGCAAGCTGGTGGACGAGAAGCTCGAGCTGGTGGGCCTGACCCAGTGGCGCAACAAGAAGCCCGACGAGCTGTCGGGCGGCATGCAGCAGCGCGTGGGCCTGGCCCGGGCGCTGGCGATGGACGCCGACATCCTGCTGATGGACGAACCGTTCTCGGCGCTCGACCCGCTGATCCGCCAGGGCCTGCAGGACGAGCTGCTTGAGCTGCAACGCAAGCTGGCCAAGACCATCGTGTTCGTCAGCCATGACCTGGACGAGGCCCTAAAGCTCGGCAGCCGCATCGCGATCATGAAGGACGGGCGCATCATCCAGTACAGCAAGCCCGAGGAGATCGTGCTCAACCCGGCGGACGAGTATGTGCGTACCTTCGTCGCGCATACCAACCCGCTCAACGTGCTGTGCGGGCGCAGCCTGATGCGCACACTGGACAAGTGCAAGCGCATCAACGGTTCGGTATGCCTGGACCCGGGTGGTGATTCTTGGCTGGACCTGGCCGAGGGCAACACCATCAGGGGCGCGCGCCAGGGCGTCAACGGCATGGCCTTGCAGAACTGGGCGCCGGGTGAGGCCGTGGAGGGGCTGGAGCGCAAGCCGACGCTGGTGAATGCCAATATCGGTATGCGCGAGGCGTTGCAGATTCGGTATCAGACGGGGAACAAGCTGGTGTTGCAGGAAGGGAATCAGGTGGTGGGGATATTGGGCGACAGCGAGTTGTATCACGCGTTGTTGGGCAAGAATCTGGGGTGACCTCACGGGCCTCTTCGCTGGCAAGCCAGCTTCCACAGGGGTTTTGCGGGCGCTGGCCTTGCCGGCGAACGGGCCCACATAGCCCCTACAAAAAAAGGCCCTGCCGTCACCGGCAGGGCCCTTCTTCATTCAGCTATCTGCCATCAGCTGTACACACGCCCCAGCAACTGGCGATGGCTCTCGAACTGATCCAGCACGTCGCGGGTGATCTGCTCGACGGTAAAGCCCATCAGGTCGTACTCCTGGCTGCCGTTGTGCAGGTACACCTCGGCCCGGTAGTAACGCTGGCGCACGTCGCCTTCACCCTGCGCCGGCGCTTCGCTCGGCGCCGCCAGGTAGCCGTCCAGGCTCACTTCGTAGACGAACGGGTTGCCCTCCTCCATCTCGATCCGCAAGCCCATCGCCTCGCGCGACTGGCCGACGCGGCTCTGCACCTGCAGGCCCATGCCCTGCAACTGCACCGCCGCCTCTTTCAGCGCCGGGCTCACCTGCTTGTCCATGAAGCGCTGCACCATCGCCTGGGTCGGCTGCAGGTCCAGCTGGGTGAGGCGCTCGCTGAAGCCGCGACGGCCACGCGCCGCCAGTTCGGCCTGCTCCTGCTCGACCTGGGTGTCCTGCTTCATGGCCTTGAACAGGCCGAACATGAACACCACCAGCACCACCGAGAACGGCAGCCCGGCCAGTACCACCATGGTCTGCATGGCCTGGAAGTTGCCCACCAGCAACAGCCCGATGGTCACCAGGGTGATGATCGCCGACCACAGGATACGCAGCCAGTGCGGCGCATCCTCGTCCACGTCGCCGCCCTTGCACGACAGGTTGGCCATCATCACCGCGCCCGAGTCAGCCGGGGTGAGGAACAGCACGAAGCCGACGAACACCGCCACACCAACCACGATCTTGGCCGCCGGGAAGTGCTCCAGCAGTTGGTAGATCGACATCGCCGGTTGTTCCACCGCCGTGCGCCCAAGCTCCACCGCACCGTGGTTGATCACCAGGTCCAGCGCGGTGTTGCCGAAGATCGACAGCCACGCCAGGGTAAAGCCCAGCGGAATCAGCAGCACGCCGGCCACCAGCTCGCGCACGGTGCGGCCACGGGAGATACGCGCGATGAACATGCCCACGAACGGGGCCCAGGAAATCCACCAGGCCCAGTAGAACAGGGTCCACAGGCCCAGCCAGCCTTCGGACCTGGCGTTGTTGCCTTCGTACACGTAGAGGTCGAAGGTCTTGAGGATCACGCCGTTGAGGTAGTCGCCGATGTTCTGCACGAAACCGTTGAGCAGGTGCAGGGTGTCACCGAACAGCAGCACGAACAGCAGCAGGCCGCTGAACAGCAGGATGTTCAGGTTGGACAGGCGGCGAATGCCGTTCTCCACGCCCGACACCGCCGCGATCGTGGCCACGGTGCTCATCACCAGGATCACCATCAGCAGGTTGGTGTTGCTGTGCTGCATGCCGAACAGGTACTCCAGGCCCGAGGACACCTGCATCGCACCGATGCCCAGGTTGGTCACCAGGCCCAGCAGGGTCACGAACATGCCGAAGATGTCCACGGTGTGCCCGGCAGCCCCCTTGACCCAGCGCTCACCCACCAGCGGGTACAGCGCCGAACGCAAGGCCAGTGGCTGGTTGTGGCGGTAGGCGAAGTAGGCCACGGCCAGGCCCACCAGCGCATAGATCGCCCAGCCGTGCAGGCCCCAGTGCAGGAAGGTCAGCTGCATGCCCTGGCGTGCGGCCTCCAGGCTGGCCGGCGCACCGGCAGGCGGGTTGAAGTAGTGGTCCAGCGGTTCGGACGCGCCAAAGTACAGCAGCGAGATACCGATACCGGAGGAGAACAGCATGCCGGCCCAGGCACCGTAGCTGAAGTCGGGCTTGTCGTCCTTGCCGCCAAGCTTGAGCTTGCCGTAGGAGGAAAACGCCAGCCCGATGACGAACAGCAGGTAGCCGCCGATCACCAGCATGTAGTACCAGCCGAAGCTGCGCGACAGCCAGGCTTGGGCCTGGCCGAGAATTTGACCGGCCGTGTCCGGGGCGGCGATCAGCAAGGCAGTCAACAACAGGATCAGCAGCGCCGTGGTGTAGAACACCACGCTGTTGACCCGGACCCTCTCGGCAGGGGTCTTTATCAGGGAGGCAGAACTCATTGCACAGATGCTCCAGGCAGTGCGAGAGAAAACACGAAACGACCCGTCACCCGCGCAATTGGTGCAATAGCCCCACTGCGTCAGGTGTTATAAAAGCACCTTGAAAAACCGTGATCCCAAACCGATTGCGTTGAAAAAAACAGAAAAAGGGTCCCGATCCGAGGGCCCGCCGAACGGTGCGACACCGCTGGGCAATTCTGATCAACGTTTCGTTTAAACCCGTGCACGCCTTGCATTACGGGGGTTACACGTCTTTTTAGGGTGCCAATCGGCGTCAGTGACGGGCCACAAAAACCTGTCAATGGCGCGAATTGTCGCAGAGCTTATTCTTTGTTGATTGAACGTTCAATCAAAACAAAATAGACTGGTCTTCGCCGAGTCAGCCGCCTGTCGTCTGCCCGAAGGCCTGAGGAGATTTGCCAGATGCCCAAGGTCGGTATGCAACCCATTCGCCGCCAGCAGTTGATCGAAGCCACGTTGATGGCGGTAGACCAGGTCGGCATGGGGGACGCCAGCATTGCGCTGATCGCCCGTTTGGCCGGTGTGTCGAACGGCATCATCAGTCACTACTTCCAGGACAAGAACGGCCTGATCGCAGCGACCATGCGGTACTTGATGAACGTGCTGATCGACAACGTCGCGGCACGTCGCCAGGCGCTCACGGAGGACACCCCGCGCGCCCACCTGAAGGTGATCGTCGAGGGCAACTTCGACGCCAGTCAGGTCAACGGCCCGGCAATGAAAACCTGGTTGGCCTTCTGGGCCGCCAGCATGCACCAGCCGTCTTTGCACCGGTTGCAGCGGATCAACGATCACCGCTTGTATTCCAACCTGTGCTGCCAGTTCCGCCGTGTGTTGCCGCTGCCCGAAGCCCGCAGCGCGGCCCGCGGGCTGGCTGCCCTGATCGACGGGCTGTGGCTGCGCGGCGCGCTGTCGGGAGATGCCTTCGATACCGACCAGGCGCAGCAGATCGCTTACGAATACATGGATTCACAACTGGCTAAACAGAGCAGCCCGGCTCTACAGGACCCGGCCTCTGAACCACTGCGCGTCGCGAGTGCCAAACAAGCAGGAGCACAGCGCGGATAGCCGACACACACTGCACTTGCGAGGACACTATGGCCCGTTTCGAAACGCAAAAACTCTACATTGACGGTGGTTATGTCGACGCTTCCAGCGGCGCCACCTTCGACGCCATCAACCCGGCCAACGGCGAAGTCCTCGCCCAGGTGCAACGTGCCAACCAGGCCGACGTGGAGCGCGCAGTGGAAAGCGCCGAGCGTGGCCAGAAAGTCTGGGCGGCCATGACCGCCATGCAGCGTTCGCGCATCCTGCGCCGCGCCGTCGACATCCTGCGCGAGCGCAACGACGAGCTGGCTGCACTGGAAACCCTGGACACCGGCAAGTCCTACTCCGAAACCCGCTACGTCGACATCGTCACCGGTGCCGACGTGCTCGAATACTACGCAGGCCTGGTGCCGGCCATCGAAGGCGAGCAGATCCCGCTGCGCGACAGCTCGTTCGTGTACACCCGTCGCGAGCCGCTGGGCGTGACCGTGGGTATCGGCGCCTGGAACTACCCGATCCAGATCGCCCTGTGGAAATCCGCCCCGGCCCTGGCCGCCGGCAACGCGATGATCTTCAAGCCCTCGGAAGTCACTTCGCTGACCACCCTGAAACTGGCCGAGATCTACACCGAGGCCGGCCTGCCGGACGGCGTGTTCAACGTACTGACCGGCAGCGGCCGCGACGTCGGCACCTACCTCACCGAACACCCGCGCATCGAGAAGGTCTCGTTCACCGGCGGCACCGCCACCGGCAAGAAGGTCATGGCCAGCGCCTCGAGCTCCTCGCTCAAGGAAGTCACCATGGAGCTGGGCGGCAAGTCGCCGCTGATCATCTGTGAAGACGCCGACCTGGACCGCGCCGCCGACATCGCGATGATGGCCAACTTCTACAGCTCGGGCCAGGTGTGCACCAACGGCACCCGCGTGTTCATCCCGGCCTCGCTCAAAGCCGCCTTCGAAGCCAAGATCGCCGAGCGCGTGGCGCGCATCCGCATCGGCAACCCGCAGGACGAGAACACCAACTTCGGCCCGCTGGTCAGCTTCGCCCACATGGAAAGCGTGCTGGGCTACATCGCCAAGGGCAAGCAAGAAGGTGCCCGCGTACTGTGTGGCGGCGAGCGCCTGACCGACGGCGAGTTCGCCAAGGGCGCCTTCGTGGCCCCGACCGTCTTCACCGACTGCCGTGACGACATGACCATCGTCAAGGAAGAGATCTTCGGCCCGGTGATGAGCATCCTCTCCTACGAGACCGAAGAAGAAGTCATCCGTCGCGCCAACGACACCGACTACGGCCTGGCCGCCGGTGTCTGCACCAACGACATCAGCCGCGCGCACCGCATCATCCATCAGCTGGAAGCGGGCATCTGCTGGATCAACGCCTGGGGCGAATCGCCGGCCGAGATGCCGGTCGGTGGCTACAAGCAATCCGGTGTCGGCCGTGAAAACGGTGTCAGCTCGCTGGCCCAGTACACGCGGATCAAGTCGGTACAGGTCGAGCTGGGCAACTACGCCTCGGTGTTCTAAGCACCCGTGTAGCCGCGCCCGGGCCGCCAGGTCCGGGCGCCTCCCCCGCTCCCCTGCTCACTGCCTATGAGGGTACGCAACATGTCCCACGTTTTTGACTACATCATCGTCGGGGCCGGCTCGGCCGGTAACACCCTGGCGACCCGCCTGACCGAAGACGAAGGCGTCACCGTATTGCTGCTGGAAGCCGGCGGCCCGGACTACCGCTTCGACTTCCGCACCCAGATGCCGGCCGCACTGGCCTTCCCGTTGCAGGGCCGACGCTACAACTGGGCCTACGAGACCGACCCGGAGCCGCACATGGACGGCCGCCGCATGGAATGTGGCCGCGGCAAGGGCCTGGGCGGCTCCTCGCTGATCAACGGCATGTGCTACATCCGCGGCAACGCCATGGACTACGACGGCTGGGCCAAGCTGCCAGGCCTGGAAGACTGGTCTTACCTGGACTGCCTGCCGTATTTCCGCAAGGCCGAAACCCGTGACATCGGCCCCAACGACTACCATGGCGGCGAAGGCCCGGTGAGCGTCACCACGCCAAAAGCCGGCAACAACCCACTGTTCCACGCCATGGTCGAAGCCGGCGTGCAGGCCGGTTACCCGCGCACCGAAGACCTGAACGGCTACCAGCAGGAAGGTTTCGGCCCGATGGACCGTACCGTGACGCCCAAGGGCCGTCGCGCCAGCACCGCCCGCGGCTACCTGGACACCGCCAAGAAACGCTCGACCCTGACCATCGTCACCCATGCCCTGAGCGACCGCGTGCTGTTCGAAGGCAAGCGCGCCGTGGGCGTGACCTACCTGGTGGGCGCCAGCGAAGAGCGCGTCGAAGCCCGTGCCCGCAAGGAAGTCATCGTGTGCAGCGGCGCCATCGCCTCGCCACAGTTGCTGCAGCGCTCCGGCGTGGGCCCGGCGGCCCTGCTCGAAAGCCTGAACATCCCTGTGGTGCACGACCTGCCGGGCGTGGGCGAGAACCTGCAGGATCACCTCGAACT
This sequence comes from Pseudomonas sp. S12(2018), assembly GCF_024355235.1. Classification (NCBI taxonomy): domain Bacteria; kingdom Pseudomonadati; phylum Pseudomonadota; class Gammaproteobacteria; order Pseudomonadales; family Pseudomonadaceae; genus Pseudomonas; species Pseudomonas sp. S12(2018). The sequence continues at coordinate 238,923 of NZ_QLAD01000007.1, read as the reverse complement.
GTACCTGCAGTACGCCTGCACCCAGCCGGTGTCGCTGTATCCGTCGCTGCTCTGGTACAACCAGCCGGCCATCGGTGCACAGTGGCTGTTCGCGGGCACCGGCATCGGCGCCAGCAACCAGTTCGAGGCCGGCGGCTTCATCCGCTCGCGCCCGGAATTCGAATGGCCGAACATCCAGTACCACTTCCTGCCGGTGGCGATCAATTACAACGGCAGCAACGGCGTGCAGGAACACGGCTTCCAGGCGCACATGGGCTCGATGCGTTCGCCTAGCCGCGGGCGTATCCAGCTCAAGTCCAAGGACCCGCGCCAGCACCCGAGCATCCTGTTCAACTACATGGCCACCGAGCAGGACTGGCAGGAGTTCCGTGACGGTATCCGCCTGACCCGCGAGATCATGGCGCAGCCGGCGCTGGACGCCTACCGTGGCCGCGAGATCAGCCCCGGTGCCGACGTGCAGACCGACGAGCAGCTGGACACATTCATCCGCGAGCACGCCGAGACCGCGTTCCACCCATCGTGCTCGTGCAAGATGGGCATCGACGAGATGGCGGTGGTCGACGGCCAGGGCCGCGTGCATGGCATGCAGGGCCTGCGCGTGGTGGATGCCTCGATCATGCCGATCATCACCACCGGCAACCTGAACGCGCCGACGATCATGATGGCCGAGAAGATCGCCGACAAGATCCGTGGCCGCCAGCCATTGCCGCGCAGCACGGCCAAGTACTATGTGGCCAATGGTGCACCGGTGAAGGGCAAGCCGATGCGTGAGGTGCCGCAGGCTTAAGACCCTGCTACCCCCATCGCGGGTCAAGCCCGCTCCCACAGAGACCAATGTGATCCTTGTGGGAGCGGGCTTGACCCGCGATGGGGGCGGTACATTCACAGCAGATCAAGCACCCCTGCGGTGCTTTTTTTGTGCCCGCGATAATCGCTTTACAGCCCGCCAACCTCACAGGTTAGAATCCTTGGCACGCGACCTGCTAGCTGAAGTCAGGCAAAAAGCAAGTCGCGCCTCTTTCTGCAATCCCCCCTGGAGTACTGCCTTTGGATGCGTCCACCATCAATAGCCTGTTCTTGATCGGCGCATTGCTGGTAGGTGCAAGTATCCTGGTCAGTTCACTCTCCTCGCGCCTGGGCATCCCGATCCTGGTGATCATCCTGGCAGTGGGCATGGTTGCCGGCGTCGACGGCGGCGGCATCATCTTCAACAACTACCCGACCGCCTACCTGGTGGGCAACCTGGCACTGGCCGTGATCCTGCTCGACGGCGGCCTGCGCACCCGCGTCTCGAGTTTCCGCGTGGCCCTGTGGCCGGCGCTGTCGCTGGCCACGGTGGGGGTGATGATCACCACCGGCCTCACCGGCCTGGCCGCCGCCTGGCTGTTCGACCTGAGCTTGATGCAGGGCCTGCTGATCGGCGCCATCGTCGGCTCCACCGACGCCGCCGCTGTGTTCTCGCTGCTGGGCGGCAAGGGCCTCAACGAGCGGGTGACGGCCACCCTGGAAATCGAGTCGGGCAGCAACGACCCGATGGCGGTGTTCCTCACCGTGACCCTGATCGAGATGATCGCCAGCGGCCAGAACGGCCTGCACTGGGGCCTGCTCGGCCACCTGGTGCGCGAATTCGGCATCGGCAGCCTGCTGGGCCTGGGCGGCGGCTGGCTGATGCTGCAGCTGGTCAACCGCATGAACCTGGCCGGCGGCCTGTACCCGATCCTGGTGATCAGCGGCGGCCTGGTGGTGTTCGCGCTCACCAACGCCCTGCACGGCAGCGGCTTCCTGGCCGTTTACCTGTGCGGCCTGGTGCTGGGCAACCGGCCGATCCGCAGCCGCCACGGCATCCTGCACATGCTCGACGGCATGGCCTGGCTGGCCCAGATCGGCATGTTCCTGGTGCTGGGCCTGCTGGTCACGCCCCACGACCTGCTACCCATCGCGCTGCCGGCCCTAGGCTTGGCGCTGTGGATGATCCTGTTCGCGCGGCCGCTGTCGGTGATGATCGGCCTGCTGCCATTCAAGGCCTTCCATGGCCGCGAAAAGGTGTTCATCTCGTGGGTCGGCCTGCGCGGCGCGGTGCCGATCATCCTTGCGGTGTTCCCGCTGATGGCCGGGCTGCCGCATGCCCAGCTGTACTTCAACCTGGCCTTCTTCATCGTACTGGTGTCGCTGCTGGTGCAGGGCACCAGCCTGCCGTGGGTGGCGCGCCTGCTCAAGGTGACCGTGCCGCCCGACCCGGCGCCGATCTCGCGCTCGGCCCTGGAAGTGCACATCACCAGCGAGTGGGAGCTGTTCGTGTATCGCCTGGGTGCGGAGAAGTGGTGCATCGGTGCCGCCCTGCGCGAGCTGAAAATGCCCGAAGGCACGCGTATCGCTGCCCTGTTTCGCGGCCAGCAACTGCTCCATCCGTCGGGAAGTACCACCCTCGAAGTCGGCGACCTGCTGTGCGTGATCGGCCACGAACACAACCTGCCGGCGCTGGGCAAGCTGTTCAGCCAGGCGCCGCAACGCGGCCTGGACCTGCGTTTCTTCGGCGACTTCGTGCTCGAAGGTGACGCAGAACTGGGGGCTGTAGCGGCGTTGTACGGTTTGCAGCTCGACGGCCAGGACCCGCACCAGCCGCTGGCGCACTTCATCGAGCAGAAGGTCGGCGGTGCACCGGTGGTGGGCGACCAGATCGAATGGAACAACACCCTGTGGACCGTTGCGCTGATGGAAGGGAACAAGATCCTCAAAGTGGGTATCAAATTCCCCGAAGGTTCTCGACCCGGCCCCGGGTTGTTCCTTTAAACTTCGATTCTCTGCCCGGTTCTACGACGTCTGCCTATGTCCCTGCGCACTGTTGTTAGCGCAGCCCTGCTCGGGCTGTGCCTGTCCCTCTCCTTCGCCCAGGCGGCGGAACCCCCCACCACGGCAAGCGTCCAGCACAGCCTGGACAAGATCGCCGAGCGCAAGCTGCCGGAGGCCGACCAGAAGGCCCTGCAGCAAGTGCTGGAGCAGACCCTTGGCCTGCTGGCCTCGCGCGACGACTACGACAAGCGCCTGGCCGCGCTCAAGCAGCAACTGGCCGACGCCCCGCGCCAGACCAGCGAAAACCAGCGCGAGCTGACCCGGCTCAAGGACACCAAGACCCTGCCCGTGGCGCAGCGCTACGCCAGCATGGGCGTGCCGCAGCTGGAGCAGTTGCTGTCCGAGCGCACCACCCAGCAGGGCGAGCTGCAGAAAGCGCTGTCCGAAGCCAACAGCCTGATCATCAACTCCCAGACCCGCCCCGAGCGCGCCCAGGCCGAGATCAGCAGCAACCAGACCCGCACCCAGCAGATCAACAGCATCCTCAAGCTGGGCAAGGACAACGGCAAGAGCCTCTCGGCCGACCAGCGCAACCAGCTCAATGCCGAACTCGCCTCGCTCAACGCGCTGACCCTGCTGCGCCGCCAGGAACTGGCCGGCAACAGCCTGCTGCAAGACCTGGGCAACAGCCAGCACGACCTGCTGATCGAGCGCGCCACACGCCTTGAGCAGGAGATCCAGGACCTGCAGACGCTGATCAACCAGAAGCGCCTGGCGCAGTCGCAGCAGACCGTCACCGAACAGTCCATCGAGGCACAGAAGGCCGGCGGCAGCAGCGTGCTGGCCACCGAAAGCGCCACCAACCTGAAGCTGTCCGACTACCTGCTGCGCAGCACCGACCGCCTCAACGAGCTGACCCAGCAGAACCTGCAGACCAAGCAGCAGCTCGACAGCCTGACCCAGGCCGACCAGGCACTGGACGAACAGATCAGCGTGCTCAAGGGCAGCCTGTTGCTGTCCAAGATCCTCTACAAGCAGAAGCAGGCCCTGCCGCACCTGAAGGTCGATCGCGACCTGGCCGACCAGATCGCCGACATTCGCCTGTACCAGTTCGAGGTCAACCAGCAGCGCGAGCAGATCAGCAGCCCCAGCAGCTACGTCGACAAGCTGCTGGCCACCCAGCCGCCCGACAGCGTCACCCCACAGTTGCGCAAGGCCCTGCTGGAGGTGGCGATCACCCGCAGCGATTTGCTGGAGCGGCTCAACCGCGAGCTGAGCGCCCTGCTCAACGAATCCATCACCCTGCAACTGAACCAGAAGCAGCTGCTGAGCACCGCACAGAACCTGCGCGGCACCCTCGACGAACAGATGTTCTGGATCCCCAGCAACAAGCCGCTGGACTTCGAATGGCTGCGCAGCGTGCCCGAACGCCTGCAAAAGCAGGTGGTGAGCCTGCCGTGGGGGTCGGGCATCAACGAACTGGCCGACGGCCTGACGCAGCGCCCGCTGCTGTTCCTGCCGCTGCTGTTGCTGATCGGCGCCCTGCTGTGGCGGCGCAAGTACCTGTATGCGCGGCTGAACAAGGTTCACCAGGATGTGGGCCACTTCAAGCGTGACAGCCAGTGGCACACGCCCCAGGCCATTCTGATCAATATCCTGCTGGCGATGCCGCTGAGCCTGGGCCTGGCGCTGTGCGGCTATGCGCTGCAGATCGACGCCCGCGGCCAGAACGCCAACCTGGGCGCCGCGCTGTGGCAGATCGCCCAGGCCTGGCTGGTGTTCTACACCGCCTACCGGATTCTGGCGCCCGGCGGCGTGGCCGAGCTGCACTTTCGCTGGGAGAAGGCCCAGGTCGAGTTCCTGCGCGGCTGGATCCGCCGCCTGGGCAGCGTGGTACTGGCGCTGGTCGGCGTGGTGGCGGTGGCCGAGCACCAGCCCTCGGCGCTGGCCGACGACGTGCTCGGCATCGGTGTGGTACTGACCTGTTACGCACTGATGGCCTGGCTGCTCAGCCGCCTGCTGCTGAGCAGCCCCGCGCACCGCAATACCTCGCTGTTTCGCAAGGCCGTGGGCGTGGCGTTCACGGCGCTTCCGGTGGCGCTGTTCATTGCCGTGTGCTTTGGCTACTACTACACCGCACTCAAGCTCACCGACCGCCTGATCGACACCCTGTACCTGCTGATGTTCTGGCTGGTGATCGAGGCCGCCTTCGTGCGCGGCCTGGCCGTGGCCGCCCGGCGCCTGGCCTACCAGCGCGCACTGAGCAAGCGCCAGGCCACCAAGGAAGGGCTCGATGGCGAGGTGATCGTCGAGGAGCCGACCCTGGACATCGAGCAGGTCAACCAGCAGTCGCTGCGCCTGATCCGCCTGGCCCTGCTGGGCGGCTTCATTGCCGCGCTGTACTGGGTGTGGGCCGACCTGATCAGCGTGTTCGCCTACCTCGACAACATCACCCTGTACGAGTACACCAGCGGCACCGGCGCGGCCATGAGCATGGTGCCGATCAGCCTGGGCGACCTGCTCGGGGCACTGGTGATCATCGGCATCACCTTCGCCCTGGCCGGCAACCTGCCGGGGCTGCTCGAGGTGCTGGTGCTGTCACGCCTGAACCTGGCCCAGGGCAGCGCGTATGCGACCACCACGTTGCTGTCGTACGTGATTGCCGGGGTGGGCTTCGTCACCACGCTGTCGACCCTCGGCGTCAGCTGGGACAAGCTGCAATGGCTGGTGGCGGCGCTGTCGGTGGGCCTGGGCTTCGGCATGCAGGAGATCTTCGCCAACTTCATCTCCGGCATCATGATCCTGTTCGAGCGCCCGGTGCGCATCGGCGACACCATCACCATCGGCAACCTGTCGGGCACGGTGAGCAAGATCCGCATCCGCGCCACCACCATCACCGACTTCGACCGCAAGGACATCATCGTCCCCAACAAGACTTTCATCACCGGCCAGTTGATCAACTGGTCGCTGACCGACACCATCACCCGCGTCACCCTCAAGCTGGGCGTGGACTACGGCTCGGACCTGGACCTGGTACGCACCCTGCTGCTGCAGGCAGCCAACGAGAACCCGCGGGTGCTCAAGGAGCCGGCACCGATCGTGTACTTCCTGAACTTCGGCGAGAGTACCCTGGACCACGAACTGCGCATGCACGTGCGTGACCTGGGCGACCGCAACCCGGTACTGGACGAGATCAACCGCTACATCAACAAGGAATTCAAGCGCCAGCACATCAACATCTCGTTCCGCCAGATGGAGGTGTACCTGAAGAACATGCAGGGCCAGGAGTACAAGATGGTACCGGTCGAAGCGCCGAACAAGACCGTGCTGCCCGAGCCCCCCACCGATGCGCCAGGAGATGGCCGTTGAAATCCCTCGACGAACTGACCTTCGACAACCGCTTCGCCCGCCTGGGCGATGCGTTCTCCACCCACGTGCTGCCCGAGCCGATTGCCGAGCCGCGCCTGGTCGTGGCCAGCGACGCGGCCATGGCACTGCTCGACCTGGACCCTACCGAGGCGCATTCCCCGGTGTTCGCCGAGCTGTTCAGCGGACACAAGCTGTGGGCCGAGGCCGAGCCGCGGGCGATGGTGTATTCGGGGCATCAGTTCGGTTCGTACAACCCGCGCCTGGGTGACGGTCGCGGGCTGTTGCTGGGCGAGGTGTACAACGATGCCGGCGAGCACTGGGACCTGCACCTCAAGGGTGCCGGGCAGACGCCGTATTCACGCATGGGCGATGGCCGTGCGGTGCTGCGCTCGTCTATCCGCGAGTTCCTCGCCTCCGAGGCCCTGCACGCGCTGGGCATCCCCAGCAGCCGCGCGCTGTGCGTGATCGGCTCGAGCACGCCGGTGTGGCGCGAAACCCAGGAGCGCGCGGCGATGGTACTGCGTCTGGCGCCCAGCCATGTGCGCTTTGGCCACTTCGAATACTTCTACTACACCCGCCAACCCGAGCAGCAGCGCGAGCTGGCCGAGCACGTGCTCAACCTGCACTTTGCCGAGTGCCGCGAGCAGCCCGAGCCGTACCTGGCGATGTTCCGTACCATCGTCGAACGCAATGCCGAGCTGATTGCGCGCTGGCAGGCCTATGGTTTCTGCCACGGGGTGATGAACACCGACAACATGTCGATCCTGGGCATCACCTTCGACTTCGGGCCGTTTGCCTTCCTCGACGACTTCGATGCCGGCTTCATCTGCAACCATTCCGACGACCAGGGGCGCTACAGCTTCAGCAACCAGGTGCCGATCGCACACTGGAACCTGAGCGCGCTGGCCCAGGCGCTGACGCCGTTCATCAGCGTCGAGGCGCTGAAGGAAACGCTGGGGCTGTTCCTGCCGTTGTACCAGGCCCATTACCTGGACCTGATGCGTCGACGCCTGGGGCTGACCGAGGCGCGCGATGACGATTCGGCGCTGGTCGAGCGCTTGCTGGGGCTGATGAACAAGGGCGCTGTGGACTACACGCTGTTCTTTCGCAAGCTGGGTGATCAGCCGGCGGCGCAGGCCGTGCGGGTGGTGCGCGACGATTTCGTCGACCTGGCCGGGTTCGATGCCTGGGCGGTGGAGTACCTGGCGCGCCTGGACCAGGAGCCGGGCAATGCCGAAGGCCGGCGCGCGCGGATGCACGCGGTGAATCCGCTGTACATTCTGCGCAACTACCTGGCGCAGCGTGCCATCGAGGCGGCTGAAGGCGGGGATTACGAGGAAGTGCGACGCCTGCACCAGGTGCTGACACGGCCGTTCGAGGAACAGCCGGGGATGCAGGCCTATGCCGAACGCCCACCCGAGTGGGGCAAGCATCTGGAGATCAGTTGTTCATCCTGAGATCGCAGCGCCTGCTTCGCGGGTCAAGCCCGCTCCCACAGGTACTGCGGTGTTCTTGTGGGAGCGGGCTTGACCCGCGATAGAGCGCGCAGCGGTCGCAGCTTCAGTTGTCGACCCACCAGTTCAGCAACGTCTCATCCTCGTCGTCATCGAGGTTCTGGTAGATGTTGGCGTAATACCACTGCACCCCCGTCGCCTCCCGAAACCGGTCGAACACCGGGCGAATCGCCTCGAACCCATTGCTCGCCGGCACTGCCAGCGTCAGGTTGCCTTTGTAGCGACCGTCCAGCGTGCCGCCCAGCAACGTCTGCACCTCGCTTTCCAGCGTGTCGACGGCATCCTGGGGCAGCTCGTTGGCGTAGACATGGATGCAAAAATTGCCACCCCGGCGCACCACCTCGACATGCTGATCGGGGATGGCCGTGCAGATGATGTCGCCGCGCGCCATGTTCAGCGCCAGCCCCGGCGACGACAGCAGTTCATAGGTATGTTCGCCCACTTCGCGCACCGGCACGCTTTCGAACACCGGCTCTCCGTTCTTCTTTCTGTCGACGAATACACGAATGTGCGGTGAATGCTGGCAATCCATCGGTCTGTCCCTGGCCTGTTCAGAAAGGCCGCATGCTAAACCATTACAGCCTCTTCGCCAGCATCGCTGGCTTATCTGGCAGGCTATGGCATCTTGCAATCCACCCTCATCACCTCCAGATACCCAACATCACCTGACGCATCCGGACTCCCACCATGACCGACCCCCTCCACATCCCCTGCCCCCACTGCAACGGCCTCAACCGCATCCCCGCCGCACGCCTGAGGGACGCACCCAAGTGCGGGCGCTGCAAGGGTGAGGTGCTGTTGCACAAGCCATTCGAATTGAAACAGGGCGACTACGCCAGCCAGATCAAGGGCGACCTGCCATTGCTGATCGATGTGTGGGCCGACTGGTGCGGGCCCTGCAAGGCGTTCGGCCCGGTCTTCGAACAGGCCGCCGGCCAACTGGCCGGACGCTGCCGCCTGGCCAAGCTCGACAGCGAAGCCAACCAGCAACTGGCCGGGCAACTGGGCATACGTTCCATTCCCAGCCTGATCCTGTTCAAGAACGGCCGCGAAGTGGCGCGCCAGAGCGGCGCCTTCCCACTCCAGCAACTGCTGGAATGGCTGCGCAGCCAAGGGGTCTAGGCGTTTTCCAGCAGCGTATGCAGTTCGACGAACTGCTGGGTCAGCTTGTGCCGCGGTTCCAGGTGAATCAGCGGCAGGCTGGCCTGGTGGGACTCGCGCATCTTCACCGAGCTGTTGAGGTACACCGGCAGCACCGGCAAGCCTTCGGCAATCAGTTCGTCGAGCATCTGCTGCGGCAGGCTGGCGCGCGCCTGGAACTGGTTGACCACGATGCCCTCGACTTCCAGGCCCTCGTTGTGGTCTTCCTTGAGCTCTTCGATCTCGGCCAGCAGGCCGTACAGCGCCTGACGCGAGAAGCTGTCGCAGTCGAAGGGGATCAATACGCGATCAGCGGCGATCAACGCTGAAACCGCATAGAAGTTCAGCGCAGGCGGGGTGTCCAGGTAGATGCGGTCGTAATCGTCGGACAGCTCGTCCAGCAGCTTTCGCAGTTTGTTGATCTTGTGCTTGGCCTCGAGCTTGGGCTGCAGGTCGGCCAGCTCTGCCGTGGCGGTCACCACATGCAGGTTGTCGAACGGGGTTTCATAGATGTCGACCTTGTTCTTCTTGGCGAAGGGCCCCGAGGACAGGGTCTGCTTGAAGAAGTCGGCAATGCCCATGGGAATGTCCTCGCCGGTCAGGCCGGTGAGGTACTGGGTCGAGTTGGCCTGGGCGTCCAGGTCGATCAACAGGGTTCGATAGCCTTCATTGGCACTGACGGCCGCCAGGTTGCAGGCAATGCTCGACTTGCCCACGCCACCTTTCTGATTGAACACCACGCGCCGCATGAACAGACCTCCATGTGAAAGGAACTACCGAGTATGTGAGGGTTGCGCCGGTTTAGCCAGTGCCTTTCAGCCCTGCGTCTGGGCCTGGCGGATCAACAGTTCGGTGAACGCCCGGGCCATCGCCGACACGTCCTCGCGCCGCTGCGCCAGCCATACCGCTGTCACCGCGTCGGCGTCGAGCAAGGTGCGGTACACCACCCCGTCGATGCGCATGCGCTTGAACGACGCCGGCAGCACCGACACCCCAAGCCCCGCCGATACCAGGCCGATGATGGTCATGGCCTCGCCTGCCTCCTGGGCAAAGTGCGGGCTGAAGCCGGCCGAGCGCGCCAGGCTGAGCAACTGCGCGTGCAGGCCGCTGCCGTAGCTGCGCGGGAAGAACACGAACGGCTCCTGGGCCAGGGCCGCCAGCGGCAGGCCCTGCTCGTTGCCCTGGGCCAGCGGGTGCGCGGCATTGAGCACCGCCACCAACGGCTCGCGGAACAGTTCGGTGATCACCACGCCATCGGGCACGCTCATCGGGCGCATCAGGCCGACCTCGATGGACTCGTCGAGCAAGGCATCCACCACGTCGCGGCTGCTCATTTCCTTGAGGTTCAGGTGCACCGCCGGGAAGCGCTGGCGAAACGCATTGATGGCCTTGGGAATGCTGGAGTTGAACGGCGCCGAGGAGGTGAAGCCGATCTTCATCTCGCCCAGCTCGCCGAGCTGGGCACGCCGCGCCACGTCGGCGGCCTTGTCGACCTGCGCCAGCACCTGGCGCGCCTCGTCGAGAAACAGCCGGCCGGCTTCGCTGAGCGCCACCCGTCGGTTGGTACGCTCGAACAGGCGTGCACCCAGCTCCTGCTCCAGGGCCTGGATCTGCTGGCTCAGCGGCGGTTGAGAGATGCCCAGTTGTTGTGCGGCACGGCCAAAATGCAGCTCTTCGGCCACGGCGATGAAGTAGCGAAGGTGGCGCAGTTCCATGGCAACTCCAATAGGTCGTAAAACCTCTTAAACAGGTCGAACAATATATTGGAAAAGATCAATAGCCAGCTATATGCTTTTTTCACTGCCTGCGAGGCCGTGCCCCTTTCGAGGTCCCCGTGAAAACTGCTGTTGCCCATGAGCTGCCCCCTGCCCCGGCGAGCACCGCCGCCCCCCTGAACGAAAGCTGGATCGAGAAAGGCACCCCTGCGTTCATGCGCACGGTGCTGGCATTGTTCTGTGGCGGCTTTGCCACCTTCGCCCTGCTGTACTGCGTGCAGCCGATGATGCCGCTGCTGTCCCACGAGTTCTCCATCAATGCCGCCCAGAGCAGCCTGGTGCTGTCGGTGTCGACCGGCCTGCTGGCGTTCGGGCTATTGGTGACCGGGCCGATTTCCGACCGCGTCGGGCGCAAGCCGGTGATGGTGTTCGCCCTGTTCTGCGCCGCGCTGTGCACCATCGCCAGCGCATTGATGCCCAGCTGGCACGGCGTGCTGGCCATGCGTGCCCTGGTGGGCCTGTCGCTGAGCGGGCTGGCGGCGGTGGCCATGACCTACCTGAGCGAAGAGATTCATCCGCAGCACATCGGCCTGGCCATGGGGCTGTACATCGGCGGCAACGCCATCGGCGGCATGAGCGGGCGCCTGATCACCGGGGTACTGATCGACTTCGTCAGCTGGCACACCGCGATGCTGGTGATCGGCGGCCTGGCACTGGTCGCGGCGGCAGTGTTCTGGAGGATCCTGCCCGAGTCGCGCAACTTCAGTGCACGCTCGATGAACCCGCGCAGCCTGCTGAACGGCTTCACCCAGCACTTTCGCGACGCCGGGCTACCGTGGCTGTTTCTGGAAGCGTTTCTGCTGATGGGCGCCTTCGTCACGCTGTTCAACTACATCGGCTACCGGCTGCTCGCCGAGCCGTACCACATGAGCCAGGCGCTGGTGGGGCTGCTGTCGGTGGTGTACCTGGCAGGCATCTACAGCTCGGCGCAGATCGGCGCACTGTCGGACAAGCTGGGGCGGCGCAAGGTGTTCTGGATGAGCATCCTGCTGATGTTCGGTGGGTTGCTGCTGACGCTGTTCTCGCCCCTGGTGCTGGTAATCGTCGGCATGCTGGTATTCACCTTTGGCTTCTTTGGCGCGCATTCGGTGGCCAGCAGCTGGATCGGCCGGCGTGCGCTCACGGCCAAGGGGCAGGCCTCTTCGCTGTACCTGTTCAGCTATTACGCGGGGTCGAGCGTGGCGGGCACGGCAGGCGGGGTGTTCTGGCATTACGGTGGGTGGAACGGCATCGGGCTGTTCATCGGCAGCCTGCTGGTGATCGCCCTGCTGGTGGCGTTGCACCTGAGCAAGCTGCCGGCGCTGCCGGGGAATGTGAAGGGCTGATACCCCTTGCCGGCGAAGCTGTTCAGTTGATGATTTCGACCAGGTCGACATCGATCTCGCGGGACATCAGGTTCTTCTCGACCTCACCGGTCAGCTTGACCTTGGTCTTGTCGTTGAAGGCCACCGCCGGCAAGTCTTCGTTGTCGATCTCGACGGTGATGGTGCCGCTGGCATCCTTGAATTCGTACTTGTCGTCGTTGTTGAGCTTCTTGACCACAAAGCCCTGCAGTACCACCGGAGTGTCGTCGGCGGCGTCGTTGGCTGCCGCGACCGTGGTGACCGGCTGGGCGCCAGGGCCGGTGTAGCCGGCGGCCATCGCGCCAGTGGTGAACAGCGGGGCAAGCAGCAGAGCCAGGTAACGAGTTTTCATGGTGGGCATTCCGTTTCAAGTGGGGATGCGCTCAGGTTAATCCCCACGCCTGAACTGAAGCTTAATGCGCGATGGTGGGAAACCCGATCAGGCCAGCAACGCGGTGAGGCTCAGAATCGGCATAAGGATGGCCAGCCAGATGAACAGCATCACACCGCCCGTCATCGCCAGCATCAATGGCTCAAACAGGCCCAGGGCTCGTTCAACCCTTACGTCCGACAGCAAACCGTGCCACCTCAGTCGACGCCGCAGTGCGTGCAACGCGAGCCGTGCGAACACGCCGGCGGCGACCAGCACACCGGCAAACGGCAGCGCAAAGCGCTGCCCGCTCTCGTTCAGCGCCATCGAAATGCGGATCGTGGCCGGCAACGCCTGCTGGTGATGGGCGAATATCTGCACGACATCAGGGATCACGACACCCAGCAGGAACGCGAAGATGGCCAGCACGGCGCACATCAGTATCGCCGGATACAGCAACGCCAGGCGGATGCCCTGACGTGTCAGTTGCTGGTTGTCACCGTACTCGGCAAGCCGTTGGCAGGTTGCCGCCAGCAGGGGATGCTGTACTGCGCGGGTATCCTTGGGCACGGGTTCCTTCCTTGAATGGCACGGCTGTGCAGCGAGGTCGGAATGGTAAGGGAGGGGGCTTGGACGGGCAGTAGGACGGATCGGCGGGGGAGCGTGAAAAGTCAGTGGCGGGGCCGCGATACGCGGCACCCGCCAGGCAGTTGCCCGTTACTGGTGGTACTGCGCCGACAGTTCGTGCACGGCGTGGATGAAGGCACCGGCATGTTCCGGATCGACTTCCGGGGTGATGCCATGGCCCAGGTTGAACACGTGGCCGGTACCGTGGCCATAGCTGGCCAGGATACGCCCGACTTCGGCGCGGATGGCCTCGGGCTTGGCGTAGAGCACGGTCGGGTCCATGTTGCCCTGCAGGGCCACCTTGCTGCCCACGCGCTGGCGCGCCTCACCGATGTCGCAGGTCCAGTCCAGGCCCAGGGCGTCGGCGCCGGCATCAGCAATGCTTTCCAGCCACAGGCCGCCGTTCTTGGTGAACAGGATCACCGGCACCTTGCGCCCTTCGTGCTCGCGGATCAGGCCGCTGACGATCTTGCGCATGTAGGCCAGGGAGAACTCCTGGTACGCCGCCGCCGACAGGTTGCCACCCCAGGTGTCGAAGATCTGCACGGCCTGTGCGCCGGCCAGGATCTGCCCGTTGAGGTAGCTGACCACCGACTGCGCGAGCTTGTCGAGCAGCAGGTGCATGGCCTGCGGGTTGTCGTAGAGCATGGCCTTTGTCTTGCGAAAGTCCTTGGACGAGCCGCCTTCGACCATGTAGGTGGCCAGGGTCCACGGGCTGCCGGAGAAGCCGATCAGCGGCACACGGCCGTTGAGCTCGCGGCGGATGGTGCTGACCGCATCCATCACGTAGCCCAGGTCCTTTTGCGGGTCGGGGATCGGCAGCGCCTCGATGTCGGCCAGGGTGCTGATGACTTTCTTGAAGCGCGGGCCTTCGCCGGTTTCGAAATACAGGCCCTGGCCCATGGCATCAGGGATGGTCAGGATGTCCGAGAACAGGATCGCGGCGTCCAGCGGGTAGCGGTCCAGCGGCTGCATCGTGACCTCGCAGGCGAACTGCGGGTTCATGCACAGGCTCATGAAGTCACCGGCCTTGGCGCGGCTGGCGCGGTACTCCGGCAGGTAGCGGCCGGCCTGGCGCATCATCCACACCGGGGTGACGTCTACGGGTTGCTTGAGCAGGGCGCGCAGAAAACGATCGTTCTTCAAGGCAGTCATGTCGGCATCCGGAAAAAAAGTGGGGGCATTTTCTCAGACACCAACGTAAAAGGCACGGTATGAACCGTGCCTTTTGTCTATCGACCTGTGGTAGGTCAATAGATTTAGTTAAAAGCTTCGCCGGCAAGGCCGGCTCCTGCAGGTTTGGCAGGAGCCAGCCTTGCCGGCGAAGAGGCCCGATCAGACCTCCAGATAGTCCAGGATCCCCTCGGCGGCATTGCGCCCCTCGAAGATAGCCGTCACCACCAGGTCCGAACCGCGCACCATGTCGCCACCGGCAAACACCTTGGGGTTGCTGGTCTGGTGCTTGAAGCGGTTCTGCTCCGGCGCCACCACACGGCCCTGGCTGTCGGTCTGGATGCTGAACTGCTCGAACCACGGCGCAGGGCTGGGGCGGAAACCGAAGGCGATGACCACAGCGTCCGCCGGGATGATCTCTTCGGAACCCGGGATCGGCTCGGGGCTGCGACGGCCACGGGCATCCGGCTCGCCGAGACGGGTCTCGACCACCTTCACGCCCTCGACCTTGTCTTCACCCACGATCGCGATCGGCTGGCGGTTGTAGAGGAACTTCACGCCCTCCTCCTTGGCGTTCTTCACCTCCTTGCGCGAGCCGGGCATGTTCGCCTCGTCACGCCGGTAGGCACAGGTCACGGCCTTGGCGCCCTGGCGGATGGAGGTACGGTTGCAGTCCATCGCGGTGTCGCCACCGCCCAGCACCACGACCTTCTTGTCCTTCATGTCGACGAAGTCTTGCGGGGACTTTTCAAAGCCCAGGTTGCGGTTGACGTTGGCGATCAGAAAATCCAGCGCGTCGTGCACACCCGGCAGGTCTTCGCCAGGGAAGCCACCCTTCATGTAGGTGTAGGTGCCCATGCCCATGAACACCGCATCGAATTCCTCGAGCAACTGGTCCATGGTGACGTCCTTGCCCACCTCGGTGTTCAGGCGGAACTCGATGCCCATGCCGGTGAAGACTTCGCGGCGGTTGCTGAGCACGGTCTTTTCCAGCTTGAACTCGGGGATGCCGAAAGTCAGCAGGCCGCCGATCTCGGGGTTCTTGTCGAACACCACCGGGGTTACCCCGCCGCGCACCAGCACGTCGGCACAACCCAGGCCCGCCGGGCCGGCACCGATCACCGCGACGCGCTTGCCGGTGGGCACCACCTTGGACATGTCCGGGCGCCAGCCCATGGCGAAGGCGGTGTCGGTGATGTACTTCTCCACCGAGCCGATGGTCACCGCGCCGAAGCCGTCGTTGAGAGTACAGGCACCCTCGCACAAGCGGTCCTGCGGGCACACCCGGCCGCACACTTCGGGCAGGGTGTTGGTCTGGTGCGACAGCTCCGCAGCAGCGAGGATGTTGCCCTCCGACACCAGCTTGAGCCAGTTGGGAATGAAGTTGTGCACCGGGCACTTCCATTCGCAGTACGGGTTGCCACAGCCCAGGCAGCGGTGGGCCTGTTCGGCCGACTGCTGGGGTTTGAAGGGCTCGTAGATTTCCACGAACTCTTTCTTGCGTTGACGCAACAGTTTCTTCTTCGGATCCTTGCGCCCGACCTCGATGAACTGGAAGTCATTACTCAGACGTTCAGCCATGTTCAAAACCTCATCAAACTCTTCAGGCGCATATCACTGCGGGTTGGCACGGGTGCTGGACAGCAGGTTCTTCAGGTTGGCCGCCTTCGGCTTGACCAGCCAGAAGCGACGCACGTAGTCATCCAGGTTTTCCCAGAGCTCACGACCCCATTCGCTGTTGGTTTCTTCGACGTATTCACCCAGCACGCGCTGCAGGTGGCTGCGATAAGCCTCCATCGCCTCGCCGCTGATACGCTGGATCTCCACCAGTTCGTGGTTGACCTTGTCGACGAAGCTGTTGTCCTGGTCGAGCACGTAGGCAAAACCACCGGTCATCCCGGAACCGAAGTTGTAACCGGTCTTGCCCAATACGCAGACAAAGCCCCCGGTCATGTATTCACAGCAGTGATCGCCCGTGCCCTCGACGATGGCGTGGGCACCGGAGTTGCGCACCGCGAAGCGCTCACCCGCGGTACCGGCGGCGAACAGCTTGCCGCCCGTGGCGCCGTACAGACAGGTGTTGCCGACGATGGCGCTGTGCTGGGTTTCGAACGGGCTGCCCGCTGGCGGCACGATCACCAGTTTGCCGCCGGTCATGCCCTTGCCGACATAGTCGTTGGCATCACCTTCGAGGTACATGTTCAGGCCACCGGCGTTCCACACCCCGAAGCTCTGCCCGGCAGTGCCCTTGAAGCGGAAGGTCAGCGGCGCCTTGGCCATGCCCTGGTTGCCGTGCAGGCGGGCAATTTCACCGGAGATCCGCGCGCCAATGGAGCGGTCGCAGTTGCAGATATCCAGCTCGAACTCGCCGCCGGCCAGGTCACGGATCGCCGGCAGGGCCATCTGCACCATCTTCTCGGCCAGCACGCCCTTGTCGAACGGCGGGTTGCGGTCCACTTCGCAGAACTGCGGCTTGTCGGCCGGAACGTGCGGGCTGCCCAGCAACGGGCTGAGGTCCAGGTGCTTCTGCTTCTCGGTTTCACCGGGGAGCATTTCCAGCAGGTCGGTACGCCCGATCAGCTCGCCCAGGCTGCACACGCCCAGCCTGGCCAGCCATTCACGGGTTTCCTCGGCCACGTAGGTGAAGAAGTTGACCACCATGTCGACGGTGCCGATGTAGTGGTCCTTGCGCAGTTTTTCGTTCTGCGTGGCCACGCCGGTGGCGCAGTTGTTCAGGTGGCAGATGCGCAGGTACTTGCAGCCCAGGGCGATCATCGGTGCGGTGCCGAAGCCGAAGCTCTCGGCGCCGAGGATCGCGGCCTTGACCACGTCCAGGCCGGTTTTCAGGCCGCCATCGGTCTGTACCCGCACCTTGCCGCGCAGGTCGTTGCCACGCAGGGTCTGGTGGGTTTCGGCCAGGCCCAGTTCCCACGGTGCACCGGCGTACTTGATGGAGGTCAGCGGCGAGGCGCCGGTACCACCGTCGTAGCCGGAGATGGTGATCAGGTCGGCATAGGCTTTGGCCACGCCGGCGGCGATGGTGCCTACCCCGGCTTCGGCCACCAGCTTGACCGAGACCAGCGCCTGCGGGTTGACCTGCTTCAGGTCGAAGATCAGCTGCGAGAGGTCTTCGATCGAGTAGATGTCATGGTGCGGCGGTGGCGAGATCAGGGTCACGCCCGGCACCGCATAGCGCAGCCTGGCGATCAGGCCGTTGACCTTGCCGCCCGGCAGTTGGCCGCCCTCGCCCGGCTTGGCGCCCTGGGCCACCTTGATCTGCAGCACTTCGGCATTGACCAGGTATTCGGGGGTGACGCCGAAGCGGCCGGTGGCCACCTGCTTGATCTTGGAACTGCGGATGGTGCCGTAGCGGGCCGGGTCTTCGCCGCCCTCGCCGGAGTTGGAGCGCGCGCCCAGGCGGTTCATCGCCTCGGCCAGGGCTTCGTGGGCCTCAGGCGACAGCGCGCCCAGGGAAATACCCGCCGAGTCGAAGCGCTTGAGGATGGCCTCCAGCGGCTCGACTTCGCTCAGGTCCAGCGGCTGCTCCAGGGTTTTCACCTTGAGCAGGTCGCGGATCATCGACACCGGACGCTTGTCGACCAGTGCGGTGTATTCCTTGAACTTGGCGTAGTCGCCCTGCTGCACGGCAGCTTGCAGGGTATTGACCACGTCCGGGTTGTAGGCGTGGTATTCGCCACCGTGCACGAACTTGAGCAGGCCGCCCTGCTGGATCGGCTTGCGCGGGCTCCAGGCTTCGGCGGCCAGCAGCTTCTGCTCGTTCTCGATGTCGACGAAGCGCGCGCCCTTGAGGCGGCTGGCCACGCCACGGAAGCTGAGGTTGACCACTTCCTCGGACAGGCCCACGGCTTCGAACAGCTGCGCGCCCCGGTAGGAACCGATGGTCGAGATGCCCATCTTGGAGAGGATCTTGAGCAGCCCCTTGGAGATGCCCTTGCGGTAGTACTTGAACACTTCGTCCAGGTCACCGAGCACTTCGCCGGTGCGGATCAGGTCGGCCAGCACTTCGTAGGCAAGATACGGGTACACCGCCGAGGCGCCGAACCCGATCAGCACCGCGTAGTGGTGTGGATCGCGGGCGGTGGCGGTCTCGACCAGGATGTTGCTGTCGCAGCGCAGGCCCAGTTCGGTCAGGCGATGGTGCACGGCGCCCACGGCCAGCGACGCATGCACCGGCAGCTTGCCGGGTGCGATATGACGGTCGCTCAGCACCAGCTGGGTCTTGCCGCTGCGCACGGCTTCTTCGGCCTGTTCGGTGATGTTGCGCACGGCCGCTTCCAGGCCGATGCTTTCCTCGTAGTTGAGGTCGATCACCTGGCGTTCGAAGCCCGGGCGGTCGAGGTTCATCAGCGAGCGCCACTTGGCCGGCGAAATCACCGGCGAGCTGAGAATCACCCGCGAGGCGTGCTCGGGGGACTCCTGGAAGATGTTGCGCTCGGCACCCAGGCAGATCTCCAGCGACATCACGATGGCTTCGCGCAGCGGGTCGATCGGCGGGTTGGTGACCTGCGCGAACTGCTGGCGGAAGTAGTCGTAGGTGGAACGCACGCGTTGCGACAGGATCGCCATCGGCGTGTCGTCGCCCATCGAGCCCACGGCTTCCTGGCCCTGCTCACCCAAGGGGCGCAGCACCTGGTCACGCTCCTCGAAGGTGACCTGGAACATCTTCATGTACTGCTTGAGCTGGTCGCCGTCGTAGCTGGCCACGCCCTGGTCGTCGCTCAGGTCGGCCTGGATGCGCAGGGCATTCTGGCGCAACCAGCGCTTGTACGGGTGGCGCGACTTGAGGCGGTTGTCGATCGCATCGGTGTCGAGGATCTGGCCGGTCTCGGTGTCGACCGCGAAGATCTGCCCCGGGCCCACGCGGCCCTTGGCGATGACGTCTTCGGGCTTGTAGTCCCACACGCCGATTTCCGACGCCAGGGTGATATAGCCGTTCTTGGTGGTGACCCAGCGCGCCGGGCGCAGGCCGTTGCGGTCGAGCAGGCACACGGCATGGCGGCCTTCGGTGAGCACGATGCCCGCCGGGCCGTCCCAGGCTTCCATGTGCATGGAGTTGTATTCATAGAACGCGCGCAGGTCGGGGTCCATGGTCTCGACGTTCTGCCAGGCCGGCGGTACCAGCATGCGCACGCCACGGAACAGGTCGATGCCACCGGTGACCATCAGCTCGAGCATGTTGTCCATCGACGAGGAGTCGGAGCCCACGCGGTTGACCAGCGGGCCGAGCTCTTCCAGATCCGGGATCAGGTCGTTGGCGAACTTGGTACGCCGCGCCTGGGCCCAGTTGCGGTTGCCGGTGATGGTATTGATCTCGCCGTTGTGGGCGAGGAAGCGAAATGGCTGGGCCAGCGGCCATTTGGGCAGGGTATTGGTGGAGAAGCGCTGGTGGAACACGCAGATCGCCGTCTGCAGGCGCTCGTCGCTCAGGTCCGGATAGAAGGCGGTGAGGTCCGCCGGCATCATCAGGCCTTTGTAGATGATGGTCTTGTGCGAAAAGCTGCAGATGTAGTGTTCGGCATCGGCGGCGTTGGCCACCGACGAGCGACGCCGGGCGCTGAACAGCTTGATCGCGAACTCCTGATCGCTCAGGCCTTCGCCACCGACGAACACCTGCTCGATCTGCGGCAGGCGCTCCAGCGCCAGGCGACCGAGCACGCTGGTGTCGATCGGCACCTTGCGCCAGCCCACCAGGCTCAGGCCGGCAGCGAGGATCTCGCGGTTCATGTTGTCGCGTGCGGCTTCGGCCTTGGCGGTGTCCTGGTTGAAGAACACCATGCCGACCGCGTACTGGCGGGGCAGCTCGCTGCCGAACTGTTCCAGGGCCACGGCCCGCAGGAACCGATCGGGCTTCTGCATCAGCAGCCCGCAGCCGTCGCCGGTCTTGCCGTCGGCGTTGATCCCACCACGGTGGGTCATGCAGGTCAGGGCCTGGATAGCCGTTTGCAAAAGGTGGTGGCTGGGTTCGCCCGTCATATGGGCGATCAGGCCGAAACCACAGTTATCCTTGAATTCTTCGGGATGGTACAGACCTGTTTTCATAGACACTTTCTCACCAGGTTCGCCTCTCACCAAGGCAAATCTCTTTTTAATACAACCACTTACCATCCACGCCGAACGAACGTCAGCTTTGCGGGGGCAATACGGATGCCATTGTTGCACAGCGACAGTGAAGCCCACAAATTTACTGACGCATCAGTGAAAATCCATGTCGCATTTTTGAATGTTTTTATACAAGAATCCGTGGTAACGGAATTGCTTGAGTCTGAAGCGTTTCAGCCTGGACTGCAACACGGGCTTGTGGCCGGCAGTCTGGGACAGAAAAGCCTGCCGCGTGTTACGCAGCAGGCTAGACCGGGGTTCAGGAGTCGCTCAGCAGGTGGCGGGGGTAGTGCCACCCGACCATGTATCAGCGGGTCGCAGCCAGTTCTTGTTGGACGCTGGCAACGGTACGAGGCCAAGGTTTACCAGCCTGGACCTTGGCTGGCAAGGTTTTGATTGCAGCGACGGCTGCATCGCGGCTGGAGAAGTTGCCGTAGGTGATCACGTACAGGGGTTTGCCCTGCAGGGTTTTCTTGAAGTAGCGATAGTCGCCACCCTCGGCCTTGACGAACGCCTGGGCCGATGCCTCGGAACTGGTGCCCAGGATCTGCACCACGTAGTTGCCTGGCGCCTGGCCGCTGTACCAGCTACCGCCCGCAGCGGGCTTGGCAGCTGGTTTTTCCGCAGGCTTGGGTGCCGGCTTGGCCGTGGCCACCTGCACGGGCGCAGGGGCGGGCTTGGCGGCAGGTGCAACCGGCTTGCTGGCCACTGGCGCGGCAGGCTGCTGCGCCGGTACAACCGGCTGGGCCATCGTAGGCGCCGGGCCTGCAGTGACACCGGCGGGCGGTGCAGTGGTGGTAACGGTAGGCGGCTGCAGTGCAGTGTCGCCAGCCGGGCCGGATTCCTCGCCATCACCCATGCCGGCCGCCTCGGCCAGCGGGCCGCGCATCACCGGCTGGGACTGGCCCACCAGTGGCAGCGGCATCGGCTGCGAAGAACCGGCGAACTCGATGGCCGGGCCACCGTTGTTCGACTGGGCATTGCCCGGCTTGCCCTGGCCCAGGGGCAGTTGCGCCTGCTCGGCAGGCGCAGTGGCCGGCGCCTGGTCGCCCTTCTTGGGCATCAGCACGGCTGCCGCCACGGCAACCACTACCACGGCAGACAACGCCAGCACGTGTTTCTTCGGCATATTGAACCCCATTGATGGTCGCTTCACCGGCGAGCGGGTGGCGAGCATGGCTTCGATCATGGTATCGCGGGCCACCTGGTTGATTGCTCCAGGCCAGCCGTCCGAGTTTTCGTGAATCTCGGCGATCTGCTCGCTGGTGAACACCTCGATACCGCGCCCGGCACCTTCCAGACGCTGCTCCAGGTATTCCCGGGTTTCGTCCTCGGTGTAGGGCTGCAACTCGATGACGTGGAAACGCTCCTGCTCGGCATTGAGTTCATCCAGGGCTGCGATCAGTGACGGCTCGCCGAACAGGAACACGTGCGGGCGACCTTCCGGTGTGCCCGCCGCCAGTTCCAGCAAGGCTTGGAGTGCCGACTCGCCAAGTTGTTCCGCATCGTCCACCAGCAAGTAGACTTCCTGACCGGTCAGCGCCAGCTGCACGATCTGGGCGAGGATCTCGGTGACTTGCGCCTTGGCCACGTTCAGCGACTGCGCTACCTGGGCCAGCAGGCCGGCTGCATCGCCGGCGCCACGCGCCGAAACCACCACGCTGAGCACCGACTGCTTGTTGGTGCTGGCCACCAGGGCCTGGCGCAGCAGGGTCTTGCCGCTGCCCAGAGGGCCTGTGACCACCAGCAGCAACTGGCTGTAGCGGGCCAGGTGATGCAACTGGCCCAGCACCGGCTTGCGCTGGGCAGGGAAGAACTTGAAGCCAGGCACCCGCGCAGCGAAGGGGTCATGGTTCAACTGGTAATGGCCGAGAAAGGCCTCGTCGGCATGCAAACTAGTCATCGAACTCTCGTCAACCTCAAAGCTGGGCCACGATTGCGCGGTAATCCGCCGCCAGCGTGGCCTGAAGAATCTCTTGCGGATAGTCGTCGGTCACCACGGCTTCGCCCATATGGCGCAGCAGGACCAGGCGCAGACGACCGTCGAGCACCTTTTTATCGACCGCCATGTGTTCCATGAAGTGGGCCGGGGTCATTTCGGCCGGAGGCACCACCGGCAGGCCGGCGCGCTGGAACAGGCGAATGCCGCGGTCGCGCTGCGCCTGGCTGATCCAGCCCAGGCGCATGGACATTTCCAGGGCCATTACCGTGCCAGCCGCCACGGCTTCACCGTGCAGCCACACACCATAGCCCATGTGGGTTTCGATGGCGTGGCCAAAGGTGTGACCGAGATTGAGCGTGGCACGCACGCCCGACTCGCGCTCGTCAGCCCCCACCACGGCCGCCTTGGCCTCGCAGGAGCGCTGGATGGCGCGGGTCAGTGCAGCCTGGTCGAGCGCACGCAGCGCATCGACATTGTCTTCGAGCCAGCCCAGAAACGGCTCGTCGCAGATCAGGCCGTACTTGATCACCTCGGCCAGACCCGCCGACAGCTCGCGCGGCGGCAGGCTCTTGAGGCTGGCGGTATCGATCAGCACCGCGTTGGGCTGATAGAAGGCACCGACCATGTTCTTGCCCAGCGGGTGGTTGATGCCGGTCTTGCCGCCCACCGACGAGTCCACCTGGGACAGCAGCGTGGTGGGCACCTGGATGAAGTCCACGCCGCGCTGGTAGCAGGCGGCGGCAAAGCCGGCCATGTCGCCGATCACCCCGCCGCCCAGGGCGATCACGGTGGTGCGACGGTCGTGGCGCGCCGTCAGCAGGGCGTCGAAGATCAGTTGCAGGGTTTTCCAGTTCTTGAAGGCCTCGCCGTCGGGCAGCACCACCGGCAGTACCGAATAAGCCCCCAGGCTGTGGGTGAGGCGTTGCAGGTAAAGGGGCGCGACAGTCTCGTTGGATACGATGGCGACCTGCTTGCCGGCAATGTGCGGCGCCAGCAGTTCAGGCTGATCCAGCAGGCCTTCGCCGATGTAGATCGGGTAGCTGCGTTCGCCCAGTTCGACCTTAAGTGTCTGCATGTGTCCCCACAAAGAACAAAGGCGCGGCATCGAAGAACCGACCCGCGCAATAACGAAGTGCCCTGCCAGGGCATGACTGGCCGCCGAGGATAGTCAAGCCTTAACGGGGCGGCAACTTCTGCAAGCGCTCCAGAATATCCAGAACCACCATGCGCGGCGGCCGCTCGTCGGTTTCCACCACCAGGTCGGCGATTTCCCGATAAAGCGGGTCGCGCAACTCGAGCAAGGCGCGCAGCGTGGCCTCCGGGTTGGCTGTGCGCAGCAGCGGCCGGTTGCGGTCACGGGCGGTACGCCCCACCTGCTGCTCCACCGAGGCGTGCAGGTAGATCACGCGCCCCCCGGCATGCAGCGCCGCACGGTTGGCATCGCGCATCACCGCGCCGCCGCCGGTGGCCAGCACCACGCCGTCGGCCTCGCACAGCTCGGCGATCATCGCCTGCTCGCGATCACGAAAGCCGGGCTCGCCTTCCTTGTCGAAGATCCACGGGATGTTGGCGCCCGTGCGCAGCTCAATTTCCTTGTCGGAATCCTTGAACGGCAGGCGCAGCTCTTTGGCCAGCAAGCGACCGATGGTGCTCTTACCGGCACCCATCGGCCCTACAAGTATCAAATTTCGCACAGAATCAACGACTCACAGCAATCGCCCGGTCACTCATGATACGCGGAGTCAGGAAGACCAGCAGCTCGGATTTTTTCTCTTGGATGACAGCGCGACGAAACAGCCGCCCAACATACGGCACATCGCCGAAAAATGGCACCTTGTCGACAACATTACTTTGCACGGTGGCATACACCCCGCCGATCACGATGGTCTCGCCATCCCCCACCTGAACCTTGGCATTCACCTCGTTCTTGCGGATCGGCGGCACGCTGTTGAGGGCATTGAGGTAGTCCGGCTCGTCCTTGGTGACCTTGACCGTCATGATCACCCGGTTGTCGGCCGTGATCTGCGGGGTCACCTCCAGCGACAGCGAGGCCTCGCGAAAGGTGGTGGACGTGGTGCCGTTGGCACCCGATTCCTGATACGGCACCTCGGTACCCTTTAGGATGCGCGCGGTTTCCTTGTCGGCGGTGACCACCTTGGGCTGGGAGATGATTTCGCCATTGCCGGTCTTTTCCATCGCGCTGAGCTCCAGGTCGAGCAGCACACTGTCGCGCACCAACCCCAGGCCGATACCCGAGGTGGCCCGTTCCACCCCCAGGTCGACGAACGGCAGCCCGTCGGCGGCCAACCCGCCTGCGCGCAGGCCGCCGCCCAGTTGCACCGCCCCGCCCCAGCGCACCCCCAGGCTTTTTTCGTAATCGACATTGGCCTCGACGATGCGCGCCTCGATCATCACCTGGCGAACCGGTACATCGAGCTGCGCGAGCAGCCGCCGCAGGTCGGCCAGGCGTGCCGACGGCTGGCTGGCAATGATGGTATTGGTGCGTTCGTCGACCGTGATCGCGCCGGGGTCGTCGTCCTCGACCATGGCCTGGAACAGCTGCACGATATCCCCGGCCCGCGCATGGCTGACCGTGAGCAGTTCGCGCACCAGCGTGGGCGGGGCCTGCGCCGCACGGGCCTGGGTATCGTGCCCGGCCAGTTCGGCCAAAGGCGCCACCAGCAGCACGTTGCCCTCCTGACGCCGACCCAGGCCCTTGCTGCGCAGCACCAGGTCCAGTGCCTGTTCCCAGGGCACCTCGTGCAGGCGCAGGGTCACCTTGCCCTGTACTGCATCACTGGCCACCAGGTTGACCCCGGTGAAGTCGGCCAGCACCTTGAGCACCGAACGCACCTCGACATCCTGGAAACTCAACGACAGCGGCTCGCCGCCATACCCTGCCCCCTCGGCCCCAAGGCCTGCACCTGCTACCGGCAGCGCCACCATCAGTACCGCACACAGGCTGAACATCCTGTTCATCCACGACCTCCCTGGTCAGTTGACGACGTGTCGAGCCACCCCATTGGCTTCGATCACCTGCGAGCGCTCCACCCAGCCGGCGCCCTCGACCCATACCTGCTCCTCGAGCTCGACCTGCTGCGCATCGATGCGCACCACCCGCCCCTTGTCCGGCCCCAGCCGGTCACCTTCGCGCAACGGGTACAGCGCCCCCGCAACACGGATCAACGCCACCCCGCCGCGGCGGTCGGCCAGGTGCCCGACCAGTTCCATCTGTTCCAGCGGCACGTGTTCCAGCGCAAATTCGAGCGCTGCGGGCGGCGGCGCGGCAAAGGGATCGCGCGCCTCCGCCAGCACCGGCTGCGCCACGGGGTCGACCGGCAGGCCGGACGCATAGGCCTTGAGGTGCATCTGCAGACGCAGCTGCCCACGCCCCGCCAGCGGCGCCAGGTGAAGGTCATGCAGGGTCACGCGTTCAGGCAGTGTGGCCAGGGCGTCGACAAAACCGGCCAGCGCGGCGAAGTCGCCCACCACCTGCAGGTGCACCGGCATTTCGGCATGCAGGGCCTGCGGGTGCGCCGGCAACACTTTCACCTGCTCGAACACCAGGCCCCGCCCGGCCCGGGCGACAGCCTGCAGCAGGCCGGGCATGCCGCCCGCTGGCAGCAGCCGGGCCTGGGCCTCCCGCAGGCGTTGCTCCAGGCCGAGCAAGCGGGCCTGCTGCTCGTCCAGCCGGGCGACCTGGTCTGCCTGCGCCTGCCAGGCCTGCTGCAACTCGGCTCCACGCGCCAGCGCCCGCTCAAGCGAAGCGTTCGCCCCGCGCAGGTGCAGCCCATAACCGCTACCGAGCGCCAGCAGCAGGCAAGCCGCCAGCAACAGCGCCTTGTACCGCCGAGGCCACGCTGCCATCAGGTACCAGTCGAGAGCCGGGCTCATGGCTGCACCTGCGCACGGAGGTGGAACACCTCGCCGGCGGCGGTGGCCTTGATCTCCTGCAACTGCACCTCGCCCAGGCCAGGGGCCTGATCCAGATTGCGCAGCAGTTGAGTGACCGACGCCCGCCCCTGTGCCACCCCCTCCAGGCGCAGCGCGCTGCCCTCGAGCGCCAGTGCAGTCAGTTGCAACCCTTGTGGCACCCGCGTGGCCAGCGGTGCAAGCACCTGACCACCTGGGGACGCGGCGCGCAGCACGGCATCCAGCCCCTGGATGCGCTCCTGCAGCGCATCGCCCCGGGCGGTCAGGTCGGCCAGTTCTGCCAGCGGGCCCTCAAGCCGGGCGATGGCATCGCGCAGGGCCGCATTGGCCTGCCCCTGCTGCGCCAGGCGATAGACGCCATGCCGGTCCAGCAGCACCACGATGGCGACCCCCAGCAGCAGAGCCACCAGCATCAACCCCTGCAACTGCCGCACACTGCGCTGGCGTTGCCAGGCCCGCCACGGCAGCAGGTTGATATCGCGCCTCACGGGGCACGCCTCAACGCCAGCCCATAGGCCAGCGCCAGCGCGGGTTCGGCGGCATCGAACACCGTGGTTTCGATACCCAGCCGACGCTGCACTTCCAGCGCCTGGGCCGAATCGGCAGCCGCCCCGGTCACCACCAGCCGCGCCGGTGCAGGGCCCTCCAGGGCCTGCAACCAGCGTTCGATGCAGGCAGCCAACGCCTGCGGCACATCGGCCGCTGCACCCGCGTCGGCACGCCATGCCTGGTGCTGTGCATGCAGCGCCCAGTGCCCTGGCTCGACCCGCACCACGGCGACCGCGTCATCGTCCGCCCCGACCGCGCGCAACAACGCCAGGCTGTCGGTCTCGACCACCCGCGCACGCAGGCCTGCCAGCTCCAGTGCCGCCTCCAGCCCATCGAGCCAGCCCTGATGACAGGCATACACCCCCACCGCCTCGTAGCACGGGTCGTGCGCCACCGAGCCGCGGCACTCGAAATCGAAGGCCGCCTCGTCCAGGGCAAAGGGTATGAAAGGCTCGGCCTCATGGCACAGGCGGGCAAACAGGGCATCCTCTGCCAGCCCCGCCGGCACCTGCACGGTCTTGCTCAGCACGGCCGTGGCCGGAATCGCCAGCGCCGCCTCGCGCAAGGTGGCACCGCTGCGGGCCAGGGCATCGCCCAGCACCTGCGCCAGCTGTGCCGGGTCGGCCACCCGGCCGTCCTGCAGCACGCCCGCCGCCAGCGTCTGCACGGCCTGCGCACGCACCTCGAAGGCCCCTGCCACCTGCCGCAGCTGCAGCAATCGCACCGCGCAACATGAAATATCGATACCCAGCAGTGAACCGGCATCCTTGCCGAAACGTCCAAACATTGGCTTTCCCTGGCATCCGCCTGCTTCGACCGGCCCCCAGACAGGGCACCGGT
The DNA here is from genome assembly GCF_024355235.1 of Pseudomonas sp. S12(2018). Taxonomy (NCBI): domain Bacteria; kingdom Pseudomonadati; phylum Pseudomonadota; class Gammaproteobacteria; order Pseudomonadales; family Pseudomonadaceae; genus Pseudomonas; species Pseudomonas sp. S12(2018). Next base: position 211,438 of record NZ_QLAD01000007.1, on the reverse strand, counting down.
CAGCCCGTGCACCGCGCAACCCACGCGGCACAGTGAAAATTGCTTATAATGCCCAGCGTTTTTTCTCGTCGATCAGCCCTGCGCTCAATCCATATTTCAAACTGGACACCCCAAAGCCTTGATACGCCTGCTGAAGTTCTTCTGGTGGTCTTTCGTCGCAGTCATCTGTGCCGTCGTGCTCGGTCTGAGCGGCGCGTTTCTGTATCTTAGCCCCAGCCTGCCCTCGGTAGAGGCCCTGAGAAGCATCCAGTTGCAGATCCCTTTGCGGGTATACAGCAGCGATGGAAAGCTGATTGCCGAGTTCGGCGAGATGCGGCGTTCTCCCATCCGTTTCGCCGACATTCCCCCGCATTTCATCCAGGCTTTGCTGTCCGCCGAAGACGACAACTTCGCCAATCACTATGGGGTCGACCCCAGCAGCCTGATGCGCGCTGCAACACAATTGCTCAAGTCCGGGCACATCCAGACCGGCGGCAGCACCATCACCATGCAGGTGGCGAAGAACTTCTTCCTCAGCAGCGAACGCAGCTTCTCGCGCAAGACCAACGAGATCCTGCTGGCCCTGCAGATCGAGCGCGAGCTGACCAAGGACGAGATCCTCGAGCTGTACGTGAACAAGATCTACCTGGGCAACCGTGCCTACGGCATCGAAGCCGCAGCGCAGGTGTACTACGGCAAGTCGATCCGTGACGTGAGCCTGGCGCAGATGGCGATGATCGCCGGCCTGCCCAAGGCACCGTCGCGCTTCAACCCGCTGGCCAACCCGACGCGCGCCAAGGAACGCCGCGACTGGATCCTGGGGCGCATGTACAAGCTGGGCAAGATCGACGAAGCCAGCTACCAGGCTGCCCTGGCCGAACCGATCAACGCCAGCTACCACGTGCCGACGCCCGAGGTGAATGCCCCGTACATCGCCGAGATGGCCCGCGCCGAGATGGTCGGCCGCTACGGCAGCGACGCCTACACCGAAGGTTTCCGCGTGACCACCACGGTGCCGAGCGACCTGCAGGAAATGGCCAACAGCGCCGTGCTCGATGGCCTCAGCGCCTACGACCACCGCCACGGCTACCGCGGCCCCGAGTCGCGCCTGCCGGGCAAGACCCAGGCCGCCTGGCTGCAGGAACTGACCAAGCTGCGCCCACTGGGCGGGCTGGAACCGGCCATCGTCACCCAGGTCGACAAGACCGGCCTGCAGGTGCTGACCAAGTCGGGCCAGACCGAGACCGTGGCCTGGGACACCATGAAATGGGCCCGCCCATTCCTCAACACCAACAGCCAGGGCCGCGCCCCGCAGCAGCCGGGCGATGTGGCCCAGGTCGGCGACGTGATCCGCGTGCAACGCACCGGCGAAGGCGAACTGAAGTTCAGCCAGGTGCCTGGCGCCCAGAGCGCACTGGTGACCCTGGACCCGAACAACGGCGCCATCCGCGCTCTGGTGGGCGGCTTCTCGTTCGAGCAGAGCAACTACAACCGCGCCATGCAGGCCAAGCGCCAGCCGGGCTCGAGCTTCAAGCCGTTCGTCTACAGCGCGGCGCTGGACAACGGCTACACCGCCGCCAGCCTGGTCAACGACGCCCCTATCGTGTTCGTCGACGAGTACCTGGACAAGGTGTGGCGACCCAAGAACGACACCAACACCTTCCTTGGCCCGATCCGCATGCGCGAGGCGCTGTACAAGTCGCGCAACCTGGTATCGATCCGCCTGCTGCAGGCCATGGGCGTGGACAAGACCATCGACTACATCGCCCGTTTCGGCTTCAACAAGCAGGACCTGCCGCGCAACCTGTCGCTGGCGCTGGGCACCGCGACCCTCACGCCGATGGAGATCGCCACCGGCTGGAGCGCGTTTGCCAACGGCGGCTACAAGATCACCCCGTACCTGATCGACCGCATCGAAAGCCGCAATGGCGAGACGCTGTTCACCGCCAACCCGCCCAGCGTGCCTCGGGGGCATCAGGACGAGGCCGGGATTGGCGCCGCCGAAACGCCGATCGTCACCGATGCGGCACTGGGCGCCGACGTGAGTGCGGTGGCGCCGCAGGTGCCGGCGGTGGCCGAGCAGATCATCGACGGACGTACCAGCTACATCCTCACCAGCATGCTGCAGGACGTGATCAAGCGTGGCACCGGGCGACGTGCCCTGGCGCTGGGGCGCACCGACCTGGCGGGCAAGACCGGTACCACCAACGAGTCCAAGGATGCGTGGTTCTCCGGCTACAACGCCGACTACGTGACCACCGTATGGAGCGGCTTCGACCAGCCCGAGACCCTGGGCCGTCGCGAGTATGGCGGTACCGTGGCGCTGCCGATCTGGATGAGCTTCATGGGCGCCGCGCTCAAGGACAAGCCGATGCACACGCTGCCGCAGCCTGAAGGCATCCTCAGCCTGCGGGTGGACCCGGTGAGCGGCCGTGCGGCCACGCCGAGCACGCCTGATGCGTACTTCGAGCTGTTCAAGGCCGAAGACACCCCGCCGTCGGTCAACGAGCTGGGTGGCAGTGCGCCAGGCAGCCCGCTGCCGGCGGACGAGTCGGCGCCGATCGATCTGTTCTGATGGGGTAACCCGGGGGCTGCCCTGCAGCCCATTCGCCAGCACAATTACCAGCCCCAAACAAAAAGCCCCGACTCTCGCGAGCCGGGGCTTTTTGCTACAACGCTACAACGGCTCAGCCGTTGAACACGTCATCCACGCTCTTGAGCGGGTAGTTCTTCGGATACGGCAGGGTCGCCACACCGCTTTCGATCGCAGCCTTGGCCACGGCATCGGAAACCACGGTGATCAGGCGTGCGTCCATCGGCTTCGGAATGATGTACTCACGACCGAATTCCAGCGCGTCGACGCCGTAGGCAGCGCAGACTTCCTTGGGCACCGGCAGCTTGGCCAGGTCCTTCAGGGCGTTGGCGGCAGCGATCTTCATCTCTTCGTTGATGCGCTTGGCGCGAACGTCCAGGGCCCCACGGAAGATGAACGGGAAGCCCAGCACGTTGTTGACCTGGTTCGGGTAGTCGGAACGACCGGTGGCCATGATCACGTCGCTGCGGGTGGCGTGGGCCAGCTCCGGCGAGATTTCCGGGTCCGGGTTCGAGCAGGCGAACACGATCGGGTTCGGTGCCATCGACTTGAGGCCTTCAGGGCTCAGCAGGTTCGGACCGGACAGGCCGACGAACACGTCAGCGCCTTCCAGGGCATCGGCCAGGCTGCGCTTGTCGGTAGCGTGGGCGAACACCGCCTTGTACTGATTCAGGTCGTCACGGCCAGCGTGGATCACGCCGGTACGGTCGACCATGAAGATGTTTTCGATCTTCGCGCCCATGCTCACCAGCAGCTTCATGCAGGAGATGGCCGCAGCACCGGCGCCCAGGCAGACGATCTTGGCATCGGCGAGGGTCTTGCCCGCGATTTCCAGGGCGTTGATCATGCCGGCCGCGGTCACGATCGCGGTGCCGTGCTGGTCATCGTGGAACACCGGGATGTCGCACTGCTCGATCAGCGCGCGCTCGATCTCGAAGCACTCGGGTGCCTTGATGTCTTCCAGGTTGATGCCGCCGAAGGTGATCGAGATGCGCTTGACGGTGTCGATGAAGGCCTGCGGGCTTTCGGCATCGACTTCGATGTCGAACACGTCGATACCGGCGAAACGCTTGAACAGAACACCCTTGCCTTCCATCACCGGCTTGGACGCCAGTGGGCCCAGGTTGCCCAGGCCGAGAATGGCGGTGCCGTCGGAAATGACTGCTACCAGGTTGCCCTTGCCGGTGTACTGGTAGGCCAGCTCCGGGTCACGGGCGATTTCACGTACTGGCTCGGCAACACCCGGGCTGTAGGCCAGCGCCAGGTCGCGAGCAGTCGCGGTCGGTTTGGTGAGCTCTACGCTCAGTTTCCCCGGACGAGGCTGAGCATGGTATTCGAGAGCGGCAGTTTTCAAATCTGACATGATGGGCATTCCGCTTTTACTGTTCTGACGGACCGCCGAGGATACGCAAAGAGCAATGGGCCGACAAGACTGCCCGGTCACTTGTGTCAAGGCCTTTAGCCTACGACTTTAAGCCAAGAGCCGCAGCCCGCAAGGCTTTCAGTGTGTACAATCCATTTTTAAAATGTTCACAATTTATTATCTTTATTGTCTTTCCAGCATCGTCGGGTCGGTGAGTGGCAGCATCCAGCGCGCCTGACCCGGCCTGAGCCCGCCCTTGCGGGAACGATCCAGCACCCAACCGCGGGCTTCGACGCGTCGGCCTTCGAGGCCGTCGGTGAAATCAGGCGCAAAGTTGCGCGACAACCTGGCCGGCACCTGAAGCACCAGCGAATGGCCCAACTCGATCCAGATGGCGCCACCGCTGCGCTCGACCGACTGAACCTGGCCAGCGACCAGCGCAAAGCCGGCCTGGCGCAGGTGCCCCGGCGCGATCACCGGCGGCTGGCCCCACAGCCCCGCGCGGGCGCTGCGGGCGGCCTGTTCAGCCTGTTGATGGCAGTCGCGCAGGGCGGTGTTGGGCGCTACCGCGATGCGATAACCCAGACCCTCGCCCAGCAGTTGTTCTTCCAGATTGTGACCAGAGCGGTCGAACACATGGGCCAGGGTGCGCTTGTATTTGTCGCGCGGCTCTTTACCCGGCAGCAGCTCGACCCGCCCGCCACTGGCCTTGACCAGGGCCTGCAAACGCTGGCGCGCGGCCACCGCATAGGGCTCGCTGGGCCGCCCCTTGCGCCCGATCTCGGGAGCATTGATGCCGATCAGGCGCACATTGCGCCCATCCTTCAGACGCAAGGTATCGCCGTCGATCACCTGGCGTACCGCAACGCTCTGCACCCCGCCCTGGAGGTCGGCCGGCAGCGTACACAGCGCCTGCGCCGGCAACTGCCAGATCGCGGCCACAAAAAAGGCGCCCACCAGGGACGCCTTCTTCAACAGCATTGCCAAGCCCATGGGGCCAGCTTCGCGCCGTCTTACTTCTTGGCACCGAACATGCCGAAACGGTCGGCGAACTTCTGTACGCGGCCGCCGGTGTCCAGCACTTTCTGCTTACCGGTGTAGAACGGGTGGCACTCGTTGCAGACGTCGGTGGCCAGTGGGGCGCACAGGGTCGAACGGGTCTGGAACACATTGCCGCAGCTGCAGGTGACTGCGACTGCTTCATAATTCGGATGAATTTCTGGTTTCATGGTCACTTCCTCGACTGCGTGCCGCCACCCAACACCATTGTTGAATACCGCACGTAATTAGGCGGCGAATAATACCAGAGCATGCCATCAGCGCAAGTTGTCGCTTGTACCGACTGTCGTCTGCTAGGCTCGGCGGCTACCGAATTGCCCTTCAGAGACCCTGCGCGTGTCCGACGTCATCCTTCGCCTTGCCTTGCCCTCGCCCCTGCGGCGGTTGTTCGACTACAGGGCCCCGGCAAGCATGGCGCACACCGCATTCACCCCCGGCATGCGCCTGCGCGTGCCGTTCGGGCGCCGCGAGATGATCGGCATCCTGGTGGAGGTGTGCGAGCACAGCGAGGTGCCCGCCGACAAACTCAAGCCTGCCATCGCCCTGCTTGACCCGGTATCGCCGATACCGCCAGCCCTGTTCAAGCTGTGCGTGTGGACCGCGCAGTACTATCAGCACAGCCTGGGCGACACCCTGAGCTGGGCGCTGCCGGTGCTGCTGCGCCAGGGCGAGCCGGCCGAAGCGCACCAGGAACGCTTCTGGCAGGTGGCCCCGGGGGCGCGCCACGACGACCCGCGCATCGCCCGCGCACCGCGCCAGCGCGATGCCCTGGCCACCCTGGCGCAGCATCCGCACGGCGTGGCCCACGGCCTGCTGAGCAAGCTCAAACTGAGCAAGGACAGCCTCGACCTGCTGCTGGCCAAGGAGCTGGTGCAGGTGGAGGTACGCCGGCATGCCCCGCCGGCGCGCCACGAACACTGGCTGGCACAGCCCGAACTGCCGCTCAACGATGAGCAGAAGGCGGCGTTTCATGCGGTGCAGGCAGGGTTCGGCAGCTTCCATGCCTTTCTGTTGGCCGGGGTCACCGGCAGCGGCAAGACCGAGGTCTACCTGCAACTGATCCGCGAAACCCTGGAGGCCGGCAAGCAGGCGCTGATCCTGATTCCGGAGATCAACCTCGGGCCGCAGACCCTGGCGCGCTTCGAGCAGCGCTTCAATGCGCGCATTGCCCTGCTGCATTCGGCAGTCAACGACCGCGAACGCCTCAAAGCCTGGCTGTCGGCCCGTGATGGCGAGGCCGACATCATCATCGGCACCCGCTCGGCGCTGTTCACGCCCATGAAGAACCCGGGCCTGATCATCATCGACGAGGAGCACGACGGCTCCTACAAGCAGCAGGAAGGCCTGCGCTATCACGCCCGCGACCTGGCCCTGGTGCGCGCGCACCAGGAGCACATCCCGATCCTGCTGGGCTCGGCCACGCCATCGCTGGAAAGCCTGCACAACGCCTACTCCGGCCGTTACGGCCTGCTGCGCATGAACCACCGCGCCGGCGGCGCCAAGGCGCCGCGCTTCCTGCGCCTGGACGTCAAGAGCCGGCCGCTGGACAGCGGCATCAGCGGGCCGATGCAACAGGCCATCGGCCAGACCCTGGCCGCCGGCCAGCAGGTGCTGGTGTTCCTCAACCGTCGCGGCTTTGCCCCCACGCTGCTGTGCCACGACTGCGGCTGGCTGTCGGAATGCCCGCGCTGCGATGCGCGCATGACCGTGCATCAGCGCTCCGGCGAACTGCGCTGCCACCACTGCGGCTATGACGAGCGCGTACCGCGCCAGTGCCCGCAGTGCAACCATGTGGACCTGCGCCCGGTAGGTGCAGGCACCGAGCGCGCCGAAGAGCGCCTGAGCATCCTGTTTCCGGATGTACCGGTACTGCGCGTGGACCGCGACAGCACCTCGCGCAAGGACGCGATGAACCAGCTGTTCGCCACAGTGCAGCGCGGCGAGCCGTGCATCCTGGTCGGCACCCAGATGCTGGCCAAGGGGCACCACTTTCCGCGGGTCACCCTGGTGGCGATCCTGGATGCCGATGGCGGGCTGTTCTCCGGGGATTTTCGCGCCAGCGAGCGCATGGCCCAACTGATCGTGCAGGTGGCAGGGCGTGCCGGGCGTGCAGAGGAGCCAGGCAAAGTGATCATCCAGACGCACCTGGCCGACCATCCTCTATTGGTACAGCTTACCGAGCAGGGCTATTTCGCGTTTGCCGAACAGGCCCTGAGCGAGCGCCGCGCCGCCGGCCTGCCGCCCTTCGCGCACCTGGCGCTGCTGCGCGCCGAGGCGCACAAGCCGGGGCAGGCCGAGAGCTTTCTCGACGAGGCCTGCAGCGCCGCCGAGCAGTTGCTGGCAGAGCACGACCTGCACGGCATCGAGCTGCTGGGCCCGGTGCCGGCGCCGATGGAGCGACGGGCGGGACGTTTTCGTGCGCAATTGTTGTTGCAGGCCAATGCAAGGGCATCCTTGCATCGTCTGATGAGCGCCTGGCTGTTAGTGTTGGAGCAGATGCCGAGCGGGCGACAGGTGCGCTGGTCGCTGGATGTGGACCCGGTCGACCTGTACTGACCGCTTCGCCGGCAACGCCGGCTCCTACAGGTTTGATGAGCCCTGGCCCTCTGCAGAGCCTGCATTGTCGGCCAAAGGGCCCTAAAGGTTGGCAACCTCGCCCCGGCAACGGATAATACCCAGTTTTTCCACCTGCGCATCCAGGCGCCGCCGCGCTTGCGGTCGAAAGAGAAGCCCATGAAAGACACCATTCGCCAGCTGATCCAGCAAGCCCTCACCCAACTCGTCAACGACGGTGTGCTGCCTGACGGGCTGACGCCGGCGATCCAGGTGGAAAACGCCCGGGACAAGACCCACGGCGATTTCGCCAGCAACATCGCGATGATGCTGGCCAAGCCCGCCGGCCTCAAGCCGCGCGACCTGGCCGAGAAACTCATCGCCGCCCTGCCCGCCGACCCGCAGGTCAGCAAGGTGGAGATCGCAGGCCCGGGCTTCCTCAACTTCTTCCAGAACACCCAGGCCCTGGCCTCGCGCCTGGATGCCGCACTGGCCGACGCCAGGCTCGGCGTGCACAAGGCCGGCGCCACGCAGAAGGTCGTGATCGACATGTCGGCGCCCAACCTGGCCAAGGAAATGCACGTCGGCCACCTGCGCTCGACCATCATCGGCGACGCCGTGGCCCGTGTGCTGGAGTTTCTCGGTGACGATGTGGTACGCCAGAACCACGTGGGCGACTGGGGCACCCAGTTCGGCATGCTGATGGCGTACCTGGAAGAGAACCCGATCACCAGCGAAGAGCTGTCGGACCTGGAGAACTTCTACCGCGCCGCCAAGAAGCGGTTCGACGAGTCCAGCGAGTTCGCCGACCGCGCCCGTGGCCTGGTGGTCAAGCTGCAGGCCGGCGACCCCGAGTGCCTGAAGCTGTGGACCCGCTTCAAGGACATCTCGCTGTCGCACTGCCAGAAGACCTACGAGCTGCTCAACGTCAAGCTGACCATGGCCGACGTGATGGGCGAAAGCGCCTACAACGACGACCTGGCCAATGTGGTCGAGGACCTCAAGGCCAAGGGCATGCTGGTGGAAAGCAACGGCGCCCAGTGCGTGTTCCTCGACGAGTTCAAGAACGCCGAGGGCGAGCCGCTGCCGGTGATCATCGTCAAGGCCGACGGCGGCTACCTGTACGCCACCACCGACCTGGCCGCCGTGCGCTACCGCAGCGGCGTGCTCAAGGCCGACCGCGCCCTGTACTTCGTCGACCAGCGCCAGGCCCTGCACTTCCAGCAGGTGTTCGCGGTGGCCCGCAAGGCCGGCTTCGTGACCCACCCGATGGACATGGAGCACATGGGCTTCGGCACCATGAACGGCGCCGACGGCCGCCCGTTCAAGACCCGCGACGGCGGCACCGTGAAGCTGATCGACCTGCTCAACGAAGCCAAGGAGCGTGCCTACGCCCTGGTCAAGGAGAAGAACCCGCAGCTGCCTGAAGAAGAACTGCGCGCCATCGCCAAGGTGGTGGGCATCGGCGCGGTCAAGTACGCCGACCTGTCCAAGCACCGTACCAGCGACTACAGCTTCAACTTCGAGCTGATGCTCAACTTCGAAGGCAACACCGCGCCGTACCTGCTGTACGCCTACACCCGCGTGGCCGGCGTGTTCCGCAAGCTGGGCAAGGGCTTCGACCAGGTCGAAGGCGAGATCCGCTTGCAGGCCCCGCAGGAACAGGACCTGGCCGCGCGCCTGGCGCAGTTCGGCGAAATCCTGAACAACGTCGCCGAAAAAGGCACCCCGCACGTACTGTGCAGCTACCTCTACGACGTGGCCGGCCTGTTCTCCAGCTTCTACGAGAGCTGCCCGATCCTCGCCGCAGAAACACCCGAACAGCAGCAGAGCCGCCTGCGCCTGGCCGCCCTGACCGGTCGCACCCTCAAGCAGGGCCTGGAACTGCTTGGCCTGGAAACCCTGGAGCGCATGTAAGTTGGCTGCCAAGAAAAAACCTGCTCCCAAGCGCGGCGCCAGCCGCTATCAGGCCCCGGCCAAGCAACCGATACCGGGCTGGATGTGGCTGGCCATCGGCCTCACGGTCGGTGCGTTCATCGTGTTCCTGATGAAACTCGAGCCCAGCCGCGACGAGGTCAAGCGCACCAAGCCTGAAGCCCAGCAGAAGGCCGAGAAGATCGCCGAGGCGAACAAGACCGCGCCGAGCCCGCAGCAGCCGGTCAAGCCCAAGTACGACTTCTACACACTGCTGCCCGAGTCGGAAGTGATCGTGCCGCCCGAAGCCGTGCCGGAGAAAACCCCGCCGGTACCGGCGCAGCCACCGGTGACCCCGGCCGAGGCGGCCAAGATCGACACCGCCCGCGCCCAGGCCGCGCTGCTGGGGCAGACCCCGCCACCGGCACCGCCGGTGATCAAGCCGGCCGCTACCACGCAGTTCTACCTGCAGGCGGGCTCGTTCCGCAAAGAGGCCGATGCCGACAAGGTGCGTGCGCAGATCATCCTGCTCGGCCAGGCGGTGAAGGTGGAGTCCGGTACGGTGAAGGAAGAGACCTGGTACCGCGTGCTGGTCGGCCCGTTCAGCAATCGCGAACAGCTGACCGTGGCGCAGAAGCAACTGGCCGGCAGCGGCTTCAACAACCTGCTGCTGCAACAGCGCCAGATACGCCAGTAACCCCGATGTTCGGCGGCCCGCAGCAGCGGGCCGCCTGCTTTCAGGCCCGCGCCTGCACGTTCTTGAGCGATACCTGGGTGTTCAGCGTCCAGAAGTCGTACAGCACCCCCAGCAGAAACAGCCCGCCGGTAAAGGCATAGATCACGCCGCTGATCCACTTGCCCTGGTACATGCGGTGCACGCCGAATATCCCCAGGAAGGTCAGCAGGATCCAGGCCAGGCTGTAGTCCAGCGGGCCGGCGTGGAAGCGAAGGTCGGCCTCGCTGTCCATCTTCGGGATCAGGAACAGGTCGATCAGCCAGCCGATACCGAGCAGGCCCAGGGTGCAGAACCAGATGGTGCCGGTCACCGGCCTGCCGTAGTAGAAACGGTGCGACCCGGTAAAACCGAAGATCCACAGCAAGTAGCCGAGGACCTTGCTGTGGGTGTCCTGGGGCTGCGCCTGTTGCTGATAACTGTTCATTCATAGCCTCCACGGTTTAGAGAGAAATTTTCTAAGAAAAAATGTGACTTTTACGTGCTCAGCCGACGTATGGCGCCTCTGCAATCGACCAACGGACCAGAATTCGATCAAAAAGCTGTTATAAAGTTGCGCGCTTAACCAACAAGAGCCCTGCCCATGCGACCTTTTTTCAAGACATGGCTGACTGTTTGCCTTTTATTGCCACTGGCCGCCCACGCCACCAACCGTGAGCAACGTCTTCCCAACGGCTTCAACGTGCACACCACCAGCACTGCAGCCGTACGCTCGACCAAGGGCGCCCACGCCAAGGTCACCTCGTCCGCCGCCTCTTCCAAGGTCGCCAAGACCACCCGCCAGGTCGCCTCGATGCCGGCCAAGCAGAGCAGCGATGTGCTCAGCCGCGCGGTGAACGTGCTGGGCACTCCGTACCGCTGGGGCGGCAGCAGCCCGAGCAAGGGCTTCGACTGCAGCGGGCTGGTCAAGTACGCCTTCAACGACATCGACGAGGTCGACCTGCCGCGTACCTCCAACGCCATGGCCAGCGGCCACGGCGTGAAAGTCGACCGCAAGGATCTCAAGCCCGGCGACCTGCTGTTCTTCAACATCAAGAGTCGCCGCGTCAACCACGTGGCCATCTACCTGGGCAACGACCGCTTCATCCACGCGCCACGGCGCGGCAAGCGGGTCAGCATCGATACCCTGAACAAGCCCTACTGGCAGAGCCACTACGTGGTCGCCAAGCGCGTACTGCCCAAGGAGCAGCCGCAAACCCAGCTGCGCCTGGCCAAACGCTAGACCTGATCGGGCGAACGCACGTTCGCCCTGGCCGTTTCCAGGCTGACGACTCCCCGCCTCACCAGGCCCTGCAGGCTGCTGTCCAGGGTCTGCATACCCAACGCCGCGCCGGTCTGCATGGCCGAATACAGCTGCGCCACCTTCCCCTCGCGAATCAGGTTGCGCACCGCCGGCGTGGCCAGCAGGACCTCGTGCGCGGCCACTCGCCCGCCTTGCACCCTGGGCACCAGCACCTGGGCCACCACCGCCTGCAAGGCGTCGGCGAGCATGGTGCGTACCAGGGCCTTCTCCTGCGCGGCAAACACGTCCACCAGCCGGTCGATGGCTTTGGCCGCCGAGGCGGTGTGCAGGGTCGCCAGCACCAGGTGGCCAGTTTCGGCGGCGGTCAGAGCCAGGCGGATCGTCTCCAGGTCGCGCAGCTCGCCAAGCATGATCACGTCCGGGTCCTGGCGCAGCGCAGCCCGCAGCGCCTGGGCGAACCCCTGGCTGTGACGCCCCATCTCACGCTGGCTGAGCTGGCTGCGCAGCGGGCTGTGGATAAATTCGAGCGGGTCTTCCAGGGTCAGGATATGCACGGCGCGCTCGCGGTTTAGGTGATCGACCAGCGCCGCCAGGGTGGACGACTTGCCTGAGCCGGTGGGGCCGGTCACCAGCACCAGCCCGGCCGGCGACTCGGCAATGCGACGAAACACCTCCGGCAGCTGCAGGCTCGCCAGCGTCGGCACCTGGTCGGGTATCAGGCGCAGTACCGCCGCCGGCCCGCGCACCTGCACGAAGGCGTTGACCCGAAAGCGCCCCAGCCCGGGCACGGCCACGGCAAAGTCCAGGTCCTGCAGCCTGGCGAAGTCCTCCTGCTGCTGTGGGCTCATGAGCTGCGCCAGCAGGGCATGCAGGTTGTCGCTGCTCAACGCCGCCGGCCCCAGCGGCTGCATCTGCCCGTCACGGCGGATCATCGGCGCACTGCCGGCCGCCAGGTGCAGATCGGAGGCGCCTTCCCTGAGCGCCAGGGCCATCAGCCCGGTCATGTCCATAACACTCCCCAAACATCGCCAAGCAGGTAGAATGCCGCAGACCCGAACAGCCGCTGGCGTTGATCCATGTCCACCATAGCAGACAACCTTTCCACGCTTGCCGACCGCATCCGCAGCGCTGCACAGGCCGCCGGGCGTGACCCCGGGCAGGTCCGCCTGCTGGCCGTGAGCAAGACCAAGCCGGCTGCCGCGATACGCGAAGTGTATGCGGCCGGCGTGCGCGACGTGGGCGAAAACTACTTGCAGGAAGCCCTGGCCAAGCAGCTCGAATTGACCGACCTGCCCTTGACCTGGCACTTCATCGGCCCCATTCAATCGAACAAGACGCGAGCAATCGCCGAGCACTTCGACTGGGTACATTCGGTGGACCGACTGAAAATCGCACAACGCCTCAGCGAACAACGCCCTGCCGGGCTGCCCGCACTGAATGTGTGCGTGCAGGTCAACGTCAGCGGCGAGGCCAGCAAATCGGGCTGCAACCCCGACGAGCTGCCGGCGCTGGCCCAGGCCATCGCGGCGCTGCCGCACCTGAAGCTGCGCGGCCTGATGGCGATTCCCGAACCCACCGACGATCCGGCCGCCCAGGCGGCCGCATTCGCCCGTGTACGCCAATTGCAGGACAGCCTGAACCTGGGCCTGGACACCCTGTCGATGGGCATGAGCCACGACCTGGAAGCAGCGATTGCCCAGGGCGCAACCTGGGTGCGCATCGGCACCGCCCTGTTCGGTGCCCGCGACTACGGCCAGGCCTGACCCATGCATCGTTCACCTTCTTCAACCAAGGACCTGACATGAGCAAGACTCGAATTGCCTTCATCGGCGCCGGCAACATGGCCGCCAGCCTGATCGGCGGCTTGCGCGCCCAGGGTGTGGACGCCGCGCAGATCCGCGCCAGCGACCCGGGTGCCGAGACGCGCGCCAGGGTGCACGCCGAACACGGCATCCAGCTGTTCGAAGACAACGCCCAGGCCGTCGATGGCGCCGACGTGGTGCTGATCGCGGTCAAGCCGCAAGCCATGAAGGCGGTGTGCCAGGCGCTCAAGCCAAGCCTCAAGCCCAACCAGCTGGTGGTGTCGATTGCCGCCGGCATCACCTGCGCCAGCCTGCGCAACTGGCTGGGCGAGCAACCGCTGGTACGCTGCATGCCCAACACCCCGGCGCTGCTGCGCCAGGGCGTCAGCGGTCTGTACGCCACCGAGCAGGTATCGGCCGAACAACGCGCCGAAGCCGAGCAACTGCTCTCGGCAGTGGGCGTGGCCCTGTGGGTCGACAGCGAACAGCAACTGGATGCAGTGACCGCGGTCTCCGGTAGCGGCCCGGCGTATTTCTTCCTGCTGATCGAGGCGATGACCGCAGCCGGCGAAAAACTCGGCCTGCCCCGCGACGTCGCCTCCCGGCTGACCCTGCAAACCGCCCTGGGCGCGGCGCACATGGCCGTGGCCAGCGATGTCGAGGCCAGCGAACTGCGCCGGCGCGTCACCTCCCCCAATGGCACCACCGAGGCGGCGATCAAGTCGTTCCAAGCCAACGGGTTCGAGGCGCTGGTAGAAAAAGCACTGGGCGCCGCGGCGCACCGCTCGGCCGAAATGGCCGAACAACTGGGCAACTAAGGAGCTCTGCATGAATGCACTTTCGGGCGCCGCGATCTTCGTGGTGCAAACACTGGTCAGCCTGTACCTGGTCATCGTGCTGCTGCGCTTCGTGCTGCAGCTGGTCAAGGCCAACTTCTACAACCCGCTCAGCCAGTTCGCGGTGCGCGCCACCCAGCCGCTGCTCAAGCCGATCCGGCGCGTCATCCCCAGCGTGTTCGGGCTGGACACCTCATCGCTGATCCTGTCGATCGTGATCCAGGCGCTGTTGATGGCGTTCGTGCTGATGGTCACCTACGGCACCTTCGGCGACATCCCGCACCTGCTGATGTGGGCCGTCATCGGCGTCACCTCGCTGTTCCTGAAGATCTTCTGGGTCGCGATGATCGTGATGGTGATCGTGTCGTGGATCGCCCCCGGCAGCCACAACCCCGCCGCCGAGCTGGCCTACCAGATCAGCGAGCCGGTGCTGGCACCGTTTCGCAAGCTGGTGCCCAACCTCGGAGGCCTGGATATTTCGCCGATCTTCGCCTTCCTGGCGATCCAGGTGATCCAGTCGTTCGTGATGCCGCCGCTGGCCGCCTACGCCGGAATGCCGCAGGAACTGTTCCGCATGATCTGACCCGCACCACCCCCGGCCGCAAGCCGCGCCATGTTGCTTGCCGCTGGGGGTGGCGGTCTTTAGACTTACGCCTCATTCAAGCGTGAGCAGGGTCGATGTCCACTGTCTTTCCCGAAGATTCGGTCGGTCTGGTAGTACCGCAACTGGCGCGATTCGATGAGCCCCTGGCCCTGGCCTGCGGTCGCTCGCTGGCCAGCTACGAGCTGGTCTTTGAAACCTACGGTACCCTCAACAGCGCGGCCAGCAATGCCGTGCTGATCTGCCATGCCCTGTCCGGGCATCACCATGCCGCCGGCTACCACAGCCCCGACGACCGCAAGCCGGGCTGGTGGGACAGCTGCATCGGGCCGGGCAAGCCGATCGATACCAACCGCTTCTTCGTGGTCAGCCTGAACAATCTCGGCGGCTGCAACGGCAGCACCGGCCCCAGCAGCGTCAACCCGGCCACCGGCCAGCCCTACGGCGCCGACTTCCCGGTACTCACCGTGGAAGACTGGGTGCACAGCCAGGCGCGCCTGGCCGATCGCCTGGGCATCGGGCAGTGGGCCGCCGTGGTGGGCGGCAGCCTGGGCGGCATGCAGGCGCTGCAATGGACCATCACCTACCCCGACCGCGTGCGCCACTGCCTGGACATCGCCTCGGCACCCAAGCTGTCGGCGCAGAACATCGCCTTCAACGAAGTGGCGCGCCAGGCCATCCTCACCGACCCCGAGTTCCACGGCGGCTCGTTCCAGGCCGAAGGCGTGATCCCCAAGCGCGGGCTGATGCTGGCGCGCATGGTCGGGCACATCACCTACCTGTCGGATGACTCGATGGGCGAGAAATTCGGCCGCGAGCTCAAGAGCGACAAGCTCAACTACGACTTTCACAGCGTCGAGTTCCAGGTCGAAAGCTACCTGCGCTACCAGGGCGAGGAGTTCTCCGGGCGTTTCGATGCCAACACCTACCTGCTGATGACCAAGGCGCTGGACTACTTCGACCCCGCCGCCAGCCACGGCGGCGACCTGGCCGCGACCCTGGCCCACGTCACCGCCGACTACTGCGTGATGTCGTTCACCACCGACTGGCGTTTCTCGCCGGCGCGCTCGCGGGAGATCGTCGATGCGCTGATCGCCGCGCGCAAGAACGTGTGCTACCTGGATATCGACTCGCCGTATGGCCACGATGCCTTCCTGATCCCGACCCCGCGCTACATCACGGGATTCACGAACTACATGAACCGCATCGTCTGCTGAGGACCCCATGAGAGCCGACCTGGAAATCATCCAAGACTGGATCCCCGCCGGCAGCCGGGTACTCGACCTCGGTTGCGGTACTGGCGAGCTGCTCGCCTCGCTGCGTGACACCAAGCAGGTGGCTGGCTACGGCCTGGAAATCGACCCCGACAACATCGCCCAGTGCGTGGCCAAGGGCGTCAACGTCATCGAGCAGGACCTGGACAAGGGCCTGGGCAACTTCGCCAGCAACAGCTTCGACGTGGTGGTCATGACCCAGGCCCTGCAGGCCGTGGAGTACCCCGACCGGATCCTCGACGAAATGCTGCGCGTGGGCCGCCAGTGCATCATCACCTTCCCCAACTTCGGCCACTGGCGCTGCCGCTGGTACCTGGCGACCAAGGGTCGCATGCCAGTGTCGGACTTCATGCCGTATACCTGGTACAACACGCCGAACATCCACTTCTGCACCTTCGAGGATTTCGAGGCGCTGTGCAGCGAACGTCGCGCCCAGGTGCTCGACCGCCTGGCGGTCGACCATATGCACCGGCATGGGTGGGCGAGCAAGCTATGGCCTAATCTTCTAGGGGAGATCGGCATTTACCGTGTCAGCAGCCCGGGCCTGCAGGAACACAAGGTCGCGGTTTGAACAACCCACACTGGAGGAGACAGATCATGGGTCGCTTGTTGAGCTTTTTACTGGTTGCCTGCCTGAGCACGACGGCGCTTGCTGCCGATGCGATCAAGGGCGAGCGCAAGGAAGTCTTCGGTGACACCACGGTGCACTACAGCACCTTCATCTCCACCTTCCTGCAGCCGGACATCGCCAAGGCGGCGCAACTGGTGCGCAGCAAGAACCAGGGCGTGATCAACGTGTCGGTGATCAAGGCCGGCAAGCCGCAGGTGACCCAGGTCAGCGGCAGCGTCAAGGACCTGAGCAGCCGCACGGTGCCGCTCAGCTTCAAGCAGATCACCGAACAGGGCGCGATCTACTACATCGCCCAGTTCCCGGTGGAGCAGCAGGAAACCCGCACCTTCACGATCAATGTTGCAATTGGTGGCAAGACCGAGACCATCAGTTTCAACCAAGAGCTCTTCCCAGGCGAATGATGAACATCCAGCAACTCGTATTGGCCAGCCACAACGCCGGCAAACTCAAGGAACTGCAGGCCATGCTCGGTGACACCGTGCAACTGCGTTCGATTGGCGAATTCAGCAGCGTCGAGCCGGAGGAAACCGGCCTGTCGTTCGTCGAGAACGCCATCCTCAAGGCGCGCAATGCCGCACGTATCTCCGGGCTGCCGGCCCTGGCCGACGACTCGGGCCTGGCGGTGGACTTTCTCGGTGGTGCGCCGGGCATCTACTCGGCGCGCTACGCCGATGGCCAGGGCGACGCGGCAAACAACGCCAAGTTGCTCGAGGTACTCAAGGACGTGCCGGACGCCGAGCGCGGCGCGCAGTTCGTATGCGTGCTGGCGCTGGTACGCCATGCCGACGACCCGCTGCCGATCCTGTGCGAGGGCCTGTGGCATGGGCGCATCCTGCACCAGGCCAGCGGTGCCCACGGCTTTGGCTACGACCCGCTGTTCTGGGTACCGGAGCGCGACTGCTCCAGCGCCGAGCTGAGCCCCGCCGACAAGAACCAGATCAGCCACCGCGCCCGCGCCATGAGCCTGCTGCGTCAGCGCCTGGGCCTGCAATGACCGACCGCACGCCGGCACAGCCACTGCATCTGGGCGAGGCTGGCTTCAGCTCCAACGCACCACGGGCGGCACTCGCGCAGCGGCCGCCGCTGTCGCTGTACATCCATATCCCGTGGTGCGTGCGCAAATGCCCGTACTGCGACTTCAACTCCCATGCCGCCACCCCGCAGCTGCCGGAAGAGGCCTACGTCGACGCCCTGCTCGCCGACCTCGACCAGGAGCTGGGCGCGGTGTACGGGCGACCGATCAGCTCGATCTTCTTTGGCGGCGGTACCCCGAGCCTGTTCAGTGCCCGTGCGCTGGGCCGCCTGCTGGCGGGCGTGGAGCAACGCATCCCGTTCGCCGCCGACATCGAGATCACCCTGGAGGCCAACCCCGGGACCTTCGAGCAGGAGAAGTTCAAGGCCTACCGGCAACTGGGCATCAATCGCCTGTCGATCGGCGTGCAGAGCTTCCAGCAGGCCAAGCTCCAGGCGCTGGGGCGCATCCACAACGGTGACGAGGCGGTTCGTGCGGCCGGCATGGCGCGTGCGGCGGGGTTCGACAACTTCAACCTGGACCTGATGCACGGCCTGCCCGACCAGTCGCTGGACGATGCGCTGGGCGACCTGCGCCAGGCCATCGCGCTCAACCCTACCCACCTGTCGTGGTACCAGTTGACCCTGGAGCCGAACACGGTGTTCTGGAACCAGCCGCCGCTGCTGCCCGAGGACGACATCCTGTGGGATATCCAGGAGGCCGGGCAGGCGCTGATGGCCGAGCACGGCTACCGCCAGTACGAAGTGTCGGCCTACGCCCAGCCCGGGCGCCCGGCGCGGCACAACCTCAACTACTGGAGCTTTGGCGACTTCATCGGCATCGGCGCCGGTGCCCACGGCAAGCTCAGCCACCCGGACGGGCGCATCGTGCGCACCTGGAAAACCCGGCTGCCCAAGGACTACCTGAACCCGGCCAAGGCGTTCAAGGCGGGCGACAAGCTGCTGGCGGTGGACGAACTGCCGTTCGAGTTCCTGATGAACGCCCTGCGCCTGACCGAGGGCGTGGAGGCCGCGCTGTTCGCGCAGCGTACCGGCCTGCCGTTGGAACAACTGGCGGCGGCGCGCCGTGAGGCCGAACAAAAGGGCCTTTTGCAGGTCGAACCGACGCGGCTGGTGGCGACACCGCGGGGCCAGCTGTTTCTCAACGACCTGCTGCAGTATTTCTTGACCTAAGGATAGCGAATGGACCTGGTACTCGACCTGCTCTCGACCGTCTCCCGCTGGAGCCGCAGTAACCTGTCGGAGATCTCTCTGGCGCTTGTAGGCTGTTTGCTGGTGTTGTTCGGCACCGACATCAAGGGCTGGGTCGAACAGCGCCTGGGCGGGCTGGCAGGTGCGCTGCGCGTGCCGTTCATGGCCCTGCTGGTGCTGATCGGCAGTGGTGCGGCGTTGATCTATGCCACGCCGTGGGTGGTACGCGGGCTGAGCCAGTTCAACAACTATGCACTGGCGCCGGTGCTGCTGGTGGTGCTGGTGTTGCTTGGCGTGGTCGCAGACCGCCGCTAGAAGCTTCGCCAGCAAGGCTGGCTCCTACAAGATCTCGCTGAATCTGTAGGAGCCGGCCTTGCCGGCGAATGGCCGTGATGCGGTCTTAAGCCAGCTTCTCGAACTTCAGATCCCACACCCCATGCCCCAGGCGCTCGCCACGGCGTTCGAACTTGGTGATCGGACGCTCGGCAGGGCGAGGTACGCACTTGCCGTCTTCGGCCAGGTTCCTGTACCCCGGCGCGACATTCATCACTTCCAGCATGTACTCGGCGTACGGTTCCCAGTCGGTCGCCATGTGGAACACGCCGCCCACCTTCAGCTTGCTGCGCACCAGCTCGGCAAATTCCGGCTGCACGATGCGACGCTTGTGGTGACGGCTCTTGTGCCACGGGTCCGGGAAGAACAGCATCAGGCGGTCCAGGCTGTTGTCGGCCACGCACTTGTTCAGCACTTCGATGGCATCGCAGTCATACACCCGCAGGTTCTGCAGGCCCTGGGTCAGCACGCCATTGAGCAGCGCGCCCACGCCCGGGCGGTGCACTTCGACACCGATGAAGTCCTGTTCGGGCGCGGCGGCGGCCATCTCCAGCAGGGAATGGCCCATGCCGAAGCCGATCTCCAGGGTGCGCGGCGCCGAACGGCCGAACACCTGGTCGTAATCCACCGGGCTGTCGGCCAGTGGCAGCACGAACAGCGGCGCACCCTGGTCCAGGCCGCGCTGCTGGCCTTCGGTCATGCGCCCGGCACGCATCACGAAACTCTTGATGCGGCGGTGTTGGCGTTCTTCGCCTTCGGCGGTGATCGGCGATTCTTGCGATTCAGTCATCAGGGGCTCTTACTTGATCAGACCATCCAGCGGCGACGAGGCGCTGGCATAGAGTTTTTTCGGCATGCGGCCGGCCAGGTAGGCCAGGCGGCCTGCCACGATGGCGTGCTTCATGGCTTCGGCCATCATCACCGGTTGTTCGGCATGGGCGATGGCGGAATTCATCAGCACTGCCTCGCAGCCCATTTCCATGGCAATGGTGGCGTCCGACGCGGTACCCACACCGGCATCGACCAGCACCGGCACTTTCGATTCCTCGAGAATGATGCGCAGGTTGTACGGGTTGCAGATGCCCAGGCCCGTACCGATCAGGCCTGCCAGCGGCATGACCGCGATGCAGCCGATTTCGGCCAGCTGACGCGCGATGATCGGGTCGTCGCTGGTGTAGACCATCACGTCGAAACCGTCCTTGACCAGCACTTCGGCGGCCTTGATGGTTTCGATCACGTTGGGGAACAGCGTCTTCTGGTCGGCCAGCACTTCGAGCTTGACCAGGTTGTGCCCGTCGAGCAGTTCGCGGGCCAGGCGGCAGGTGCGCACGGCCTCGACCGCGTCGTAGCAGCCGGCGGTGTTCGGCAAGATGGTGTAGCGGTCCGGTGGCAGCACGTCGAGCAGGTTCGGCTCGCCCGGGTTCTGGCCCAGGTTGGTACGGCGCACGGCGACGGTGACGATCTCGGCACCCGAGGCCTCGATGGCCAGGCGGGTTTCTTCCATGTCGCGGTACTTGCCGGTACCGACCAGCAGGCGCGACTGGAAGGTACGACCGGCCAGCGTGAAGGGCTTGTCGCTACGAACATTGCTCATCGGTAATCCTCTTGAAGGTTGAGGGACTTGCAGGTGAAGCGCGTGGGCCTAGCCGCCGCCGATGGCGTGAACCACCTCGACCTGGTCGCCTTCGCGCAGGGCGGTGGCGTCGTGCTGGCTGCGCGGCACGATGTCCAGGTTCAGCTCCACCGCCACCCGGCGACCTGCGAGGTCGAGCCGGGTCAGCAGGGCCGCGACGCTTTCGCCGTCGGGCAATTCGAAAGGTTCACCGTTCAGTTGAATGCGCATGCGCACGGCCGCCATTGTTTTTAGGGGCCCGCATTCTAGCCCCTATCCGGGGCTGAACCCAAGGCCAAGCGGCGCCATTCGTCTCGATCCGGACCCGCGGGTCAACCCAGGCGCCAGGCCGCCAGGCCCAGGCACAGCCAGCCGCCGAGGAAGGCCAGGCCGCCAAAAGGGGTGATGATGCCGAGCTTGCCGATGCCACTCAGGGTCAACAGGTACAGGCTACCGGAAAACAGCACGATGCCCAGGCAGAACAGACCACCGGCCCAGGCCGTGAGTCGCCCAGGCAGGTGCGCCCAGAGCACTGCCACGCCCAGCAGGGCCAGGGCGTGCACCAGCTGGTAGGTGACGCCGGTATGGAAGATCGCCAGGTACTCCTGGCTCAGGCGGCCCTTGAGGCCATGGGCGGCGAAGGCACCGAGGGCCACGCCGGTAAAGCCGAAAAAGGCGGCGAGCAACAGAAAGCTGCGAAGCATGCGCAAGACTCCTTGGGGGCACAGGGTCTGTATAATGGCCCGCTCATTCGGTTCGGCCAAGCCATCTCTATGCTTTCATCCCTGATCCGCCGCCTCACCCGCGCCCTGCTCTGGTTCGCCGTTGCCAGCGTGTTGCTGGTGCTGCTGTTTCGCTGGGTACCGCCGCCGGGCACCATGCTGATGGTCGAGCGCAAGGTGGAATCGTGGGTCGACGGCCAGCCCATCGACCTGCAACGCGACTGGCGCCCATGGGGCGAGATTTCCGATGAACTGAAGGTGGCGGTGATTGCCGGCGAGGACCAGAAGTTCGCCGGGCACTGGGGTTTCGACTTCAATGCCATCCAGGCCGCACTGGCACACAACGAGCGTGGCGGCACGCTTCGCGGCGCCAGCACGCTGAGTCAGCAGGTGGCCAAGAACCAGTTCCTGTGGGCCGGCCGCAGTTGGCTGCGCAAAGGGCTGGAGGCATGGTTTACCGCACTGATCGAGCTGCTGTGGTCCAAGGAGCGCATTCTGGAGGTGTACCTCAACAGCGCCGAGTGGGATGACGGCGTGTTCGGCGCCCAGGCCGCGGCGCGCCATCACTTCGGTACCGATGCGAGCAAGCTGACGCGCCAGCAGGCCAGCCTGCTGGCGGCGGTGCTGCCCAGCCCGCGCAACTGGAGCGCAAGCCGGCCCAGCAGCTATGTGGCGCGACGGGCGGCGTGGATTCGTCAGCAGATGAGCCAGCTGGGCGGCAGCGGCTACCTGGTGCAACTGGATGAGCCGCGCAAGGCGCCCTGGGCCAACTGAAACAAAGAGGGCCCCTTCGCCGGCAAGGCCGGCTCCTACAGGAATTGTTGTAGGAGCCGGCCTTGCCGGTGAAGGGGCCCTCAGGGTCCCGCAGATCAGGCAGCGATCAGGGCTTTCACCTTGTTCATCGCATTCTTCTCCAACTGCCGGATACGCTCGGCCGACACGCTGTACTTGGCCGCCAGGTCATGCAGCGTGGCCTTCTCTTCGGCCAGCCAGCGCTGGTACAGGATGTCGCGGCTACGGTCGTCCAGGCCTTGCAGCGCCTCGTGCAGGTTGTTCGAGGAGCTGTCGCTCCAGTCCGCATCCTCCAGCTGACGCGCCGGGTCGTAACGGTGGTCTTCGAGGTAGTTGGCCGGCGACTGGAACGCGCTGTCGTCGTCCGCCTCGCTGGCCGGGTCGAAGGCCATGTCCTGACCGGTCAGGCGGCTTTCCATCTCGCGCACTTCACGCGGCTCCACACCCAGGCTTTCGGCCACACGATGCACTTCATCGTTGTTCAGCCAGGCCAGGCGCTTCTTCTGGCTGCGCAGGTTGAAGAACAGCTTGCGCTGCGCCTTGGTGGTCGCGACCTTGACAATGCGCCAGTTGCGCAGGATGAATTCGTGAATTTCGGCCTTGATCCAGTGCACGGCAAAGGACACCAGGCGCACACCCATCTCGGGGTTGAAACGCTTGACCGCTTTCATCAGGCCAACGTTGCCTTCCTGAATCAGGTCGGCCTGGGCCAGCCCGTAGCCCGAATAGCTACGCGCGATATGTACGACAAAACGCAGGTGGGCGAGCACCATCTGCCGAGCCGCCCCCAGATCCTGCTCATAGTAGAGACTCTCGGCCAGTTCACGCTCCTGCTCGGGCGTCAGCAATGGAATGCTGTTGACCGTGTGCACATAGGCCTCCAGGTTCGCACCCGGGACCAAGGCATAGGCAGGTTGCAACGAAGTGGTCATACGAAAAAACCTCCGACTCACTGAATTGTGCCATCAGGCACTGCCACCATTGACCGGGAACCGCGAAACAAGTTCCCGAAATACACGATAGTCAATGACGGCTGGAAGACACTATCGCGGTGCAAGCTCACGCAGATGCCGAGCGACCGCAATCCAAGCACCGATATACCCTAACAGCACCGCCCCAAGCAAGAGCGACAGACCATCGGCAGGCGGCACCCCGGCCAGCGAGAAATCGCTGCCGTACAGACCCGACAGCCCGACGACCGCGTCATCCAGCCAGTTGAGGCCGAACGCCAGTACCCCCCAGGACAGTACGCCTGCCCCCAGGCCATACAGCGCGCCCATGTACAGGAACGGCCGGCGCACGTAGGCATCGGTACCGCCCACCAGCTTGATGACCTCGATTTCGGTACGGCGGTTCTCGATATGCAGGCGAATGGTGTTGCCGATGACCAGCAGCAGCGCCGACACCAGCAGCACGGTCAGGCCGAAGACAAAGCGATCACCCAGCTTGAGGATCGCCGCCAGCCGCTCCACCCATACCAGGTCGAGCTGGGCCAGCTCCACCTTGGGCAGTTCGGCCAGGCGTTGGCGCAGGGCCTCCAGCGCTGGCTTGTCGACTTCGGCCGGGGTCACCACGACCACGCCAGGCAAGGGGTTCTCCGGCAGCTCGCGCAAGGCCTCGCCCAGCCCGGACTGCTGCTGGAACTCGTCGAGGGCCTGTTCACGGCTGACATACTCGGCATCGGCCACCCCCGGCATGCCCTTGATCTGGGTACGCAGGGCTTCGCCTTCGCTCACGCTGGCGTCAAGTTTGAGGTACAGCGAAATCTGCGCTGCACGCTGCCACGAGCCGCCCAGGCGCTCGACATTGCTCAGCAGCAGCGACAACCCCATCGGCAGGCTCAGGGCCACGGCCATCACCAGGCAGGTGAAGAAGCTGCCGATCGGCTGCTTGCCCAGGCGACGCAGGCTGTCGAGCAGGCTGGAGCGATGGCTTTCCAGCCAGGCGTGCAGCAGCGTGCTGAAATCCGGGCCGTCATCGTCATCATCACGGCGCTTTTTCTGTTTCTGAGGGCTTGGCTCGGCTGCCGCAGGGGCCACCCGCTCGGACACCTTGGGACTACGTGTTGCACTCATTGCCCGGCCTCCCCATCGCCGATCAAGCGGCCGCGCTGCAGGGTCAGCATGCGATGGCGCATGCGCGCGATCAGCGCCAGGTCGTGGCTGGCGATCAGCACGCTGGTGCCCAGGCGGTTGATATCTTCGAAAACACCCATGATCTCGGCCGCCAGGCGCGGGTCGAGGTTGCCGGTGGGTTCATCCGCCAGCAACAAGGCCGGACGGTGCACGATGGCACGCGCAATGCCCACCCGTTGCTGCTGGCCGGTGGACAGGTCGCCGGGGAACAGCTGGGCCTTGTCCGACAGGGCCACACGCTCCAACGCCGCGTCCACACGCTTGGCCACCTCGACCTTGGACAGGCCCAGGATCTGCAGCGGCAGGGCGACGTTGTTGAACACGGTACGGTCGAACAGCAACTGGTGGTTCTGGAACACCACGCCGATCTGGCGACGCAGGAACGGGATCTGCGCGTTGCTGATCTGACCAAGGTCCTGGCCGGCCAGCAGCAGCTTGCCGCTGGTCGGACGCTCCATGGCCAGCAGCAGGCGCAGCAAGGTGCTCTTGCCCGCGCCGGAATGGCCGGTGACGAACAGGAACTCGCCCCGACGCACCCGAAAACTCAATTCATGCAGGCCAACGTGACCGTTAGGGTAACGCTTGGCGACCTGTTCGAATCGGATCATGAAGGCTCCCGCTCGGCAAACAAGGCTTGTACGAAGGGCTCGGCTTCGAAGGTGCGCAGGTCATCGATGCCTTCGCCCACACCAATGTAGCGGATCGGCAGGCCGAACTGCTTGGCCAGGGCGAAGATCACCCCGCCCTTGGCGGTGCCGTCGAGCTTGGTCAGCGCCAGGCCGGTGAGCTCCACGCTCTGGTTGAAGTGCTTGGCCTGGTTGATGGCGTTCTGCCCGGTGCCGGCGTCCAGCACCAGCAGCACCTCGTGCGGCGCGTCGGCGTCCAGCTTGCCGATCACGCGGCGAACCTTCTTCAGCTCTTCCATCAGGTTGTCTTTGGTGTGCAGGCGACCGGCGGTGTCGGCGATCAGCACGTCGATGTTGCGCGCCTTGGCCGCCTGCACCGCGTCGAAGATCACCGAAGCGGAGTCGGCGCCGGTGTGCTGGGCGATCACCGGGATCTGGTTGCGCTCGCCCCATACCTGCAGCTGCTCCACCGCGGCAGCACGGAAGGTGTCGCCGGCGGCCAGCATGACCTTCTTGCCTTCGAGCTGGAGCTTTTTCGCCAGCTTGCCGATGGTGGTGGTCTTGCCGGCGCCGTTGACGCCGACCACCAGGATCACGAACGGCTTGTTCGCGGCATGCACCTTCAGCGGCTGTTCGACCGGCTTGAGCAGGTCGGTCAGCTCGCCCTGCAGCGACTTGTACAGGGCATCGGCATCGGCCAGCTGCTTGCGTGCGACCTTCTGGGTCAGGCTCTGCACGATCACCGAGGTAGCCTCGACGCCGACGTCGGCGGTCAGCAGGCGGGTCTCGATCTCTTCGAGCAGGTCGTCGTCGATGACCTTCTTGCCCAGGAACAGGCTGGCCATGCCCTCGCCGATACTGGCGCTGGTCTTGGACAGGCCCTGCTTGAGGCGGGCGAAGAAGCCGGCCTTGGTGGTGGTTTCAGGCGCCGACGGGGCGGCCTCGGGAACAGGCAGGGCGACCTCGGTGGCCGCAACAGGTGCGGGCGGCACCACTGCAGGCGGCTCGACCACCGGCTCGGGTGCGTTGTACTGCGGGGCAGGCTCGACCACCGGCTCGGGTGCGCTGTACTGCGGGGCAGGCTCGATCACCGGCTCGGGCGCGGCGTACTGCGGCGCAGGCGCTTCAACAGGCTCGGGCGCAGCGTACTGCGGGGCAGGCTCGGGGGCTGGGCGCTCGGGAATCGGCGGGGGGACGTGGGGCTCGAGGTCGGCCACCAGCGCCACCGGCTCTTCGGGCACCGGCAGCACCAGGCTGCTGGGGTGATCCTCGACGGCGACGGGCGCGCTCGCGACCGGGGCGGGCTCGACGGCTACCGGCTCAGGCAAAGTCGGGGCGATAGGCTCCAGCGCCTCTGGCACTGGGGTTTCGGGCTGTTCGACAACAAGTTGCTGGGGCTTTTTGCGCAGCCAGCCGAACAGGCCTTTCTTTTCACCGGCCGCGGCCGGGGTCTTTTTGTCGTCGTTGGAACCAAACATGGAAGACGGCTATCTCAGGGTAGCGATGCGCCAGTGTGGCGCCTCAAAATTCTTCTAACGCAGAACAGACTATGGTCAAGCCGACTGGTTCATGCGCAACATTTTGTCGGGACGCCTGCAACGCTTGATCTCGACAGGCATGGTCGTCAGGCAACCGGATCAGTATCCTAGCACCTCCTAGCCCGCCGACGCTAAGGCCATGCGGGCAGCCCTACAGGTTGAATCATCAATGAATGCTCTAGCCCGCCGCGCCGCCGGCCTGCTGCTCAGCACAATTGTCATGCCCCTGGTGGCGGTTGCCGCCGACGTCCAGCCCACCCATGAATTCACCCTCGACAACGGCCTCAAGGTCATCGTGCGTGAAGACCATCGCGCCCCGGTGGTGGTATCGCAGGTCTGGTACAAGGTCGGCTCCAGCTACGAGACCCCGGGTCAGACCGGCTTGTCCCATGCCCTGGAACACATGATGTTCAAGGGCAGCAACAAGCTGGGGCCTGGCGAAGCCTCACGCATCCTGCGTGACCTGGGCGCCGAAGAGAACGCCTTCACCAGCGACGACTACACCGCCTACTACCAGGTGCTGGCCCGCGACCGCCTGGGCGTGGCCCTGGAACTGGAAGCCGATCGCATGGGCAGCCTGCGCCTGCCGCCCGAAGAGTTCAGCCGCGAAATCGAGGTCATCAAGGAAGAGCGTCGCCTGCGCGTCGACGATCAGCCCAACTCCAAGGCCATGGAGCTGTTCAGCGCCATGGCCCACCCGGCCAGCGGCTACCACACCCCGACCATCGGCTGGATGGCCGACCTCGAACGCATGAAGGTCGAAGAGCTGCGCCACTGGTACGAAGCCTGGTACGTGCCCAACAACGCCACCCTGGTGGTGGTCGGCGACGTCACCGCCGACGAGGTCAAGGGCCTGGCCCAGCGTTACTTCGGTGCCATCCCCAAGCGCGCCACACCCCCTGCCAAACTGCCGCTGGAACTGGCCGAGCCGGGCCTGCGCCAGCTCACCGTGCATGTGCGCACCCAACTGCCGAGCCTGATCTACGGCTTCAACGTGCCGGGCCTGGCCACCGCCAAGGACCCGCGCAGCGTGCACGCCCTGCGCCTGATCGCGGCCCTGCTCGACGGCGGCTACAGCGCGCGCATGGCCACCCGCCTGGAACGCGGTCAGGAACTGGTGGCCGGCGCGTCGGCCAGCTACAACCCGTTCACCCGTGGCGACAGCCTGTTCGTGCTCTCCGCGGTGCCCAATACGCAGAAGAAAAAGACCCTGGCCGAGGTCGAAAGCGGCGTCTGGAAGCTGCTCGACGAGCTGAAAACCACCCCGCCAACCGCTGAAGAGCTGGAGCGCGTGCGCGCCCAGGTGATTGCCGGGCTGGTCTACGACCGCGACTCGATCAGCAGCCAGGCCACCACCATCGGCCAACTGGAGACCGTCGGGCTGTCGTGGAAGCTCATCGACAAGGAGCTCGACGAGCTCAAGAGCGTGACCCCGGCCGACATCCAGAGTGCCGCCCGCACCTATTTCACCCGCGAACGCCTGAGCGTTGCGCATGTATTGCCCGAGGAGCAGGCGCATGACTGAGCACACCACCCCACGCCACACCCCGAAGGGCCGCGGCGTATTCGGCGCGTTGCTGCTGAGCGCCGTGTGCCTGGCCGGCCCCGCCCATGCCGACACCGCGGCCGCCAAGCCCGGCGCCAACCTGCAATCGCTGGCCGAGCTGGACGGCAAGGCACCGAGCCGACGCAACCTCGACATCAAGACCTGGAACACAGCCGAAGGCGCCAAGGTGCTGTTCGTCGAAGCCCACGAACTGCCGATGTTCGACCTGCGCCTGACCTTCGCCGCCGGCAGCAGCCAGGACGGTAACCTGCCGGGCCTGGCCACCCTGACCAACGCCATGCTCAACGAAGGCGTGGCGG
The DNA here is from genome assembly GCF_024355235.1 of Pseudomonas sp. S12(2018). NCBI lineage: Bacteria > Pseudomonadati > Pseudomonadota > Gammaproteobacteria > Pseudomonadales > Pseudomonadaceae > Pseudomonas > Pseudomonas sp. S12(2018). The sequence continues at coordinate 183,010 of NZ_QLAD01000007.1, read as the reverse complement.
GCAAGGACGTCGGCGCCATCGCCGCCGGCTTCGAAGGCCTGGGCGCGGATTTCGGCAACGGTGCCTACCGCGACATGGCGGTGGCCTCGCTGCGCAGCCTGAGCGCCAAGGACAAGCGCGAGCCGGCCCTGAAGCTGTTCGCCGAAGTGGTGGGCAAGCCGACTTTCCCTGAAGACGCGCTCAAGCGCATCAAGAACCAGATGCTCGCAGGCTTCGAGTACCAGAAGCAGAACCCCGGCAAGCTGGCAAGCATCGAGCTGTTCGAGAAGCTCTACGGCAAGCATCCCTACGGGCACCCCAGCGATGGCGACGCCAGGAGCATCCCGCCGATCACCCTGGACCAGCTGCGCGCTTTCCATGCCAAGGCCTATGCCGCCGGCAACGTGGTGATCGCACTGGTCGGCGACCTCAGCCGCACGGAAGCCGAGGCGATTGCCGCGCAGGTCTCCGCCGCGCTGCCCAAGGGCCCGGCGCTGCCCAAGCTGGCACAACCGAGCGAACCCAAGCCGGGCGTCAACCACATCGACTTCCCGTCCAAGCAGACCCACCTGATGCTGGCCCAGTTGGGCATCGACCGCGCCGACCCGGACTACGCGGCCCTGTCGTTGGGCAACTCGATCCTCGGCGGCGGCGCCTTCGGCACCCGCCTGATGAGCGAAGTGCGCGAAAAGCGCGGCCTGACCTACGGCGTGTACTCGGTATTCAGCCCGATGCAGGTGCGTGGCCCGTTCATGATCAACCTGCAGACCCGTGCCGAACTCAGCGAAGGCACGCTCAAGCTGGTACAGGACATCCTGCGCGACTACCTCAAGACCGGCCCCACCCAGCAGGAGCTGGACGATGCCAAGCGCGAACTGGCCGGCAGCTTCCCGCTGTCCACCGCCAGCAATGCGAGCATCGTCGGCCAACTGGGGGCCATCGGCTTCTATGACCTGCCGCTGAATTTCCTCGAGGACTTCATGCAGAAGTCCCAGAGTCTCACCGTCGAGCAGGTGCGTGCTGCCCTCAACAAGCACCTGGCCGCCGACAAGATGGTCATCGTGACCGCCGGGCCGAAGGTGGCGCAACAGCCGCTGCCACCGCCCACTGACAAACCCGCCGAGCAGCCGCTTGGCGTACCGGAGCATTAATGGCCAGTCCATCCGCCAAATCCAAGGCCGCCGCCCACGGCGGCCAGGGCCAGTTGCGCATCATCGCCGGCGAGTGGCGCAGCCGCCGCCTGAGCTTTCCTGACGCACCGGGCCTGCGCCCTACCCCCGACCGGGTGCGCGAAACCCTGTTCAACTGGCTGACCGCGCACATCGAGGGCGCCCGCGTGCTGGATGCCTTTGCCGGCAGCGGCGCGCTGTTTCTCGAAGCGCTGTCGCGCGGCGCGGCCTCGGCCGTGGCGCTGGACAGCAACCGCGCCGCCATCGAGAACCTCAAGGACAACCTGGAGCTGCTGCGCTGCCCCACCGGGCAGGTGATCCAGACCGACGTGGTGCGCTACCTGCAAGGCGAGCCCAAGGCCCCGTTCGACGTGGTGTTCCTCGACCCGCCCTTCCACCAGGACCTGCTGCCGGCCACCTGTGCACTGCTCGAAGAGCGCCACTGGCTGGCCGAGCACGCGTGGATCTACACCGAAAGCGAAACCGCGCCGTCGACCCTGCAACTGCCGGGCAACTGGCGCCTGCACCGGGAAAAGAAGGCCGGTCAGGTGCACTATGCCTTGTGGGAGCGCGGCTGAACGTCGCCCCGCCTCCAGCAAACTGCGGCCGCCTGAGGTGCTTTGCCTGATCGTGCTCCGGCGCTCCCCAGGCACGACACCGATCACCAACCGGCTTGTGCGTGCCGCCTGCACCACCGCCGGGCTGCTGACCCTCAGCAGCCCGGCACTCGCCCAGCACACCCTTCCACGACCTCAGCCTCGCCAACCGACAGCCCTTGCCCGAAGTGACACCTGCTGAATATGCTTTGGCGGCAGCAGACCTGCGCTTGCGCACATACACTGATCACAGGGTCTGCCGCCCGCTCAAGAGACCTCGACGATGTCCAGCGCCACCCCACCCCCGTTCAAGCCAGCCACCGGCCTGCGCAACCCCCATGTGCAGACGCTCTGGGGCCCGCTCTGGCGCAAGTCGCCACCGCTGGCGCATCGGCGCGAGCGCCTGTGGCTGGCCGACGGCGATTTCCTCGACCTGGACTGGCACGGCCCGCTTGCCACCACCACGCCACTGGTGGTGGTACTGCACGGCCTGACCGGCTCGTCGACCTCCCATTACGTCATCGGCCTGCAGCGCGCCCTGGCGGCGCAGGGCTGGGCCAGCGTGGCGGTCAACTGGCGCGGATGCTCGGGCGAGCCGAACCTGTTGCCGCGCAGCTACCACTCCGGCGCCAGCGAAGACCTGGCCGAAGTCATCGCCCACCTGCGCACCCAGCGCCCGCAGGCACCGCTGTACGCGGTGGGTTATTCGCTGGGTGGCAACGTGCTGCTCAAGCACCTGGGGGAAGCGGGTACGGCCAGCCAGCTGCAGGCGGCCGTGGCGGTGTCGGTGCCGTTTCGCCTGGACCAGTGCGCCGACCGCATCGGCCTGGGGTTTTCACGGGTGTACCAGGCGCACTTCATGCGCGCCATGCTGGGCTACGTGAAGGACAAGCAGCGCCACTTCCAGCACCACGGCCACCATGAGGGCCTGGCAACCCTGGACCGCCTCGGCCCGCTGGAAAACCTGCGCACCTTCTGGGATTTCGACGGCCGCGTGACCGCGCCGCTGAACGGCTTCAGCGACGCCCACGACTACTACCAGCGCTCGTCGAGCCGCTACTATCTGGGTGAAAACCGCACGCCCACGCTGATCATCCATGCCCAGGACGATCCGTTCGTGTTCAGCCACAGCCTGCCAGGGGCCGCCGAACTGGCCAGCCAGACCACCCTGGAGCTGCACCGTCATGGCGGTCACGTGGGCTTTGTCGACGGCAGCCTGCGCCAGCCCGGCTACTACCTGGAGCGGCGCATTCCACAGTGGCTGGCCAGCGGGGCCTGATCAGTCGCCCTTGGCCACCGGACGCTGCGGGTCGGTGATCCACTCGCTCCACGAACCGGCGTACAGCCGCGCCAGCGGATAACCGGCCAAGGCCAGGGCGAACAGGTTATGGCAGGCCGTCACCCCCGAGCCGCAATAGGCCACCAGCGCCTGCGGCTGGCGCGTACCGAGCAAGGCGGCAAAGCGCTGCTTGAGCTGCTGGGGCGACAGAAAACGACCATCGGGCCCCAGGTTGTCGGTGAAGGCCGCGCAATGCGCACCGGGGATATGCCCGGCCACCGGGTCGATGGGCTCCACCTCGCCGCGAAAACGCGGCAGCGCACGGGCGTCGAGCAGGGTCAGGTCGGGCGTGCCCAGGCCATTGGCCAACTCGGCGGCGTCCAGCACCAGGCTCGCATCGGGCTGCCCGCTGAAGTTGCCTTCACGCTTGTCACAGGCATCCAGGCTCAGCGGCAACCCGGCCGCGTGCCAGGCCTTGAGCCCGCCATCGAGGATCGCCACCCCGTCGCGCTTGCCCAGCCATGCCAGCAACCACCAGGCCCGCGCGGCAAAGGCTCCGGGGCCATCGTCGTAGAGCACCACGTCGCTATCGTTGTCGATGCCCCAGCTGCGCAGCCGTTGGATCAGTTGCTGCGGGTCGGGCAAGGGGTGGCGACCGGTCACACCCTTGACCACCGGCCCGCTCAGGTCACGCTCCAGGTCGGCGAAGTGCGCGCCGGCGATATGCCCTTCGGCATAGCTGCGCTGGCCATAGTCGACGTCTTCCAGGGCAAAGCGACAATCGAGAATCACCAGCTTCGGAGCGCCCAGGCGCTCTGCCAGTTGCTGGGGTGCGATCAGTTGCGCGAGTGGCATGTCGGTCTCCATATCGATTCAAAGGGGGTGGGCGGCCTACTGTTCCAGTGCCTGGTCCAGCGGCACGTAGAATTCCTTGCACAGCGCATCCACTGCAGGGCGCGCGCTGGCGGTGACGAAACCGAGCTCCAGCACCAGCACCTGGTACACGCCGCGCTTGATCGCCTCTTCGCTCAGGTGCGCGGAGTGCTCGCGGGTGGTGCACAGAAAGCGCACCCAGGAGGTCAGCACGATCCAGGCATTGAGGGTCAGCGATTCGATCTGCACGGTGTCCATGGCCACGATGTCGGCCTCGACGAAACCTCGGTAGATGGCCTGGCCCTGCAGCAGGCAGCGCTGCGAAAAACGTCGGTAGCGCGCAGCCAGGGTCGGGTCGTGGCCGAGCAGGTGTTCGAGGTCGCGGTGCAGGAAGCGGTAGTTCCACATCGCCGACAGCAGCGCCTCGAGGTAGAAGCGCTTGTCCTCGACGGTGGCGGCGCGCCCCTGGGGCGGGCGCAGAAAGCCTTCCACCAGCGCCTCGTACTGGGTGAACAGCACGGCGATGATCGCCTGCTTGTTGGCGAAGTGGTAATAGAGGTTGCCCGGCGAGATTTCCATGTGCGCAGCAATGTGGTTGGTGCTGACACTGCGTTCACCCTGCTGGTTGAACAGCTCGAGGCTGTTCTGCACGATGAGCTCGCGGGTCTTGATGCGCGGTGCCATGGTCAGCTCCAAAGGCATGAGCTTGAAGGAATAGGCTTATCTTACGGCGTATCCGCCACGGGATGTACCACCTGCACAACCGGCGTATATGCTCCAGGCACACTTGCCCTGCCATGGAGCCCGCATGCCCCTCCAGACCCTGTTCGAACAGCAGCGCCGGGCCTTTGCCGGGCTGCCCATGGCGCCGGCGGCGCAGCGCCTGCAGTGGCTTGCCAGCCTGCGCCGGCTGCTGCTGGCGAACCAGTCGGCCCTGGTCGCGGCGATCGACCGCGACTTTGCCGGGCGCAGCGCCGACGAGACCCTGCTGGCCGAACTGATGCCCAGCGTGCAGGGCATTCGCCACGCCGAGCGCCACCTCAAGGGCTGGATGAAGCCGGTGCGGCGCACGGTGGGCCTGGCGTTCCAGCCGGCCAGCGCGCGGGTGCTGTACCAGCCGCTGGGCGTGGTGGGCATCATCGTGCCATGGAACTACCCGCTGTTTCTGGCCATCGGCCCGCTCACCGCGGCGCTGGCAGCGGGCAACCGGGTGATGCTCAAGCTCAGCGAAGCCACCCCGGCCACCGCGGCACTGCTTCAGCGCCTGCTGGGCGAAGTGTTTCCCGACGACCTGGTCAGCGTGGTGCTGGGCGATGCTGGCGTGGGCGAGGCCTTCTCGCGCCTGCCGTTCGATCACCTGCTGTTCACCGGCGCCACCAGCATCGGCCGCCAGGTGATGGCGGCGGCAGCCACCAACCTGACCCCGGTGACCCTGGAGCTGGGCGGCAAGTCGCCAGTCATCGTGTCGGCCAGTGTACCGCTGGCCCAGGCGGCCGAGCGCATCGCCTTCGGCAAGACCCTCAACGCCGGGCAGACCTGCGTTGCCCCGGACTACGCGCTGGTCCCGCGCGAGCGCCTGGAGGGCTTCGTGCAGGCCTATCGCGAGGCAGTGCTGCGGTTTTATCCACAGGTGCGAAACAACCCGGACTACAGCGCGATCATCAATGTGCGCCACCTGGCGCGCCTGGAAGGCTATTTGCGCGATGCCCGCGACAAGGGCGCCAGCGTGCTCGACCTGTACCCCGGCGAAGCCCGCGAAGGTCGGCGCCTGCCGCCGCAGGTGCTGCTGCAGGTCGATGACAGCATGCAGGTGATGCAGGACGAGATCTTCGGCCCGCTGCTGCCGGTGGTGCCCTATGACAGCCTGGCCGAGGCGCTGGCCTATGTGAACCAGCGCCCGCGCCCGCTGGCGCTGTACTACTTCGGCCACGACCGTGCCGAGCAGCGGCGGGTGCTGGAGCAGACCCATTCCGGCGGCGTGTGCCTGAACGACACCCTGCTGCACGTGGCCCAGGACGACCTGCCGTTTGGCGGGGTCGGGCCGTCGGGGATGGGCAACTACCACGGGCACGAGGGCTTCAAGACCTTCAGTCATGCCCGGGCGGTGTTCGCCAAGTCGCGGGTGAATGCGGCGCGGCTGATCTATCCGCCGTATGGGAAGGCGCTGCAGCGGTGGGTCTATCGTCTGTTCATTCGCTGACGTTGCAGCGACCCCATCGCGGGTCAGGCCCGCTCCCACAAAGAGATGCATAGCCTGTGGGAGCGGGCCTGACCCGCGATGGGGTCGATACTTTCAAGGCACCAGACACTCGGCCTGCAGCGGGTGACAAGCATTATCACGCCTGTCTATAGTGCCTTGAGCCGGCGATGGCGACTTGGCCGACCGCAGCTGCTGCGATACCATCCGACTCCCAAACGCACTCCTGCCAGGACGACGCGATGAACCGAGTGTTGTACCCAGGTACATTCGACCCTATTACCAAAGGCCATGGCGATCTGGTCGAGCGGGCCTCCCGGCTGTTCGACGAGGTGATCATCGCGGTCGCCGCCAGCCCCAAGAAGAACCCGCTGTTCCCCCTGGAACAACGGGTAGAGCTGGCGCGTGAGGTCACCAAGCACCTGCCCAACGTGCAGGTCATCGGCTTCTCCACGCTGCTGGCGCATTTCGCCAAGGAGCAGCAGGCCAATGTATTCCTGCGCGGCCTGCGCGCGGTTTCGGACTTCGAGTACGAGTTCCAGCTGGCGAACATGAACCGGCAACTGGCGCCCGACGTCGAAAGCCTGTTCCTGACGCCGTCCGAGCGCTATTCGTTCATATCCTCGACCCTGGTGCGCGAAATCGCGGCGCTGGGCGGCGATATCACCAAGTTCGTGCACCCGGTAGTGGCTGACGCACTCACCGAGCGCTTCAAGAAGTAACCGCGCCCGCATCGAAAACCGCGCCCGCGTGCACTGCGGGCGTTAATGCGGCACAATTGTGCCCATTGGTTTTCATATGCCCGGGCCTGACGCCCCGGCCGGAGTCCCCATGTCCCTGATCATCACCGACGATTGCATCAATTGCGACGTCTGCGAACCCGAGTGCCCGAACGCCGCCATCTCCCAGGGCGAAGAGATCTACGTGATCGACCCCAACCTGTGCACCCAGTGCGTTGGCCATTACGACGAACCGCAGTGCCAGCAGGTCTGCCCGGTCGACTGCATCCCGCTGGATGAAGCGCACCCGGAAACCGAAGACGAGCTGATGGCCAAGTACCGCAGGATCACCGGCAAGGCCTGATACAGGCCGCTAGGTCTGGCAGCGCGGGCAGAACACGCTGGCGCGCTGGCCCAGGGTCACGTTGCGCAGCACCGTGCCACACACCTTGCACGGTTCTTCCCCGCGCCCGTACACGAACAGTTCCTGCTGGAAGTAGCCCGGCTGGCCGTCGCCGCCGATGAAGTCGCGCAGGGTGGTGCCGCCACGCTCGATGGCGGCGGCCAGGATGCGCTTGATCTCGATGGCCAGGCGCAGGTAGCGCGCCCGCGAAATGCCCCCGGCCGGGCGCCGCGGGTCGATGCCCGCCGCGAACAGCGCCTCGGTCGCATAGATGTTGCCCACCCCCACCACCACCGCGTTGTCCATGATGAACGGCTTGACCGCCATCGAGCGCCCGCGCGACAGCTGGAACAGCCGCTCGCCATCGAACAGGTCGGTCAGCGGCTCCGGGCCCAGGCGCAGCAGCAGCTCGTGCTGCAACGGGTCGGGGGCCCAGAGCATCGCGCCAAACCGGCGCGGGTCGGTGTAGCGCAGCGCCAGCCCCGACTCCAGCTCGATGTCCACATGCTCGTGCTTGGCCGCCGGCAGGCCGATCTCCACCACCCGCAGGTTGCCCGACATGCCCAGGTGGCTGATCAGCGTGCCCATCTCGGCGTTGAGCAGCAGGTACTTGGCACGCCGTTCCACCGACACGAAGCGCTGCCCCGACAGGCGTACGTCGAGGTCTTCGGGTATCGGCCAGCGCAGGCGCCGTTCACGCACCACCACACGGCTGACACGCTGCCCTTCAAGGTACGGCGCAATGCCGCGGCGGGTGGTCTCGACTTCAGGTAGCTCGGGCATGGGTCAGTGCGCACCCATTTCGCGGATGGTCTGCTTGAGGTTCTCGAAGTCGTACTCCGACAGGCCCACGTAGTCGAGCACCAGGTGCCCGACGGTGTTCCATTCGTGGTCCACGCTCTGGTTGCCCAGCACCCGGTACGAGCTGCAGATGTGCTCGGCCATCTTCAGAATGGCCAGCAGGTTCTTGAGCTGGGTGTTGCGCGCCGAGTCGTCGCTGAACACCGCCAGGGCATTGTGGTGGTTGGCGATGGCGGCACTCACGTGCTCGGGCAGGCGCCACGACTTGGCCGTGTAGTAGCCGACCACGGCGTGGTTGGTGTTGAACGTGCGGTTCTCGGTGTCGACCACGCGCTTGTCGGGGCCGGCCTCGGCGTAGGCCTGCTCCAGAGTATGCATGTAGTCGGGGAAGCGCTTGTGCATCAGCGGCACGCCGCAATCGTGGAACAGCCCCAGGGCATAGGCTTCGTCCACCGCCTGCGAGCCGATGCGCTTGGCCAGGGTCAGGCAGGTCATGGCCACGTCCTGGGCGGTGTCCCAGAAGCGGTTGAGGGTGACGATGGTGTCGTCGCTCATCTCGCCCTTGATCGACTGCGCGTTGATCAGGTTGATGATCGAGCGGCTGCCCAGCAGGTTCACCGCGCGCTGGATCGAGGCGATCTTGTTGGTCAGCCCGTAGTACGGCGAATTGACCAGCTTGAGCAGTGCGCCGGAAAGGCCCGGGTCCTGGGAGATCAGCTTGGCGATGGTCTCCAGGTCCGGGTCGGGCATGTACTGCTCGAACTGCAGGTCGACCATGATCTGCGGCTGGGGCGGTACGCTGATGCCCTGCAGGGCTTGCTGGATCTGTTCGGCGGTAAGTTCCTGGGACATAGATACACACTCGGGGCTGAAGGGCGATTCTAACCCTGCAGGCGGGCCGGGAAACACCCGTTGATGGATTCAGAAGGAACTTTGCCTGCCCCAGGGCTGCCTGCTTACTACAGGTTCAACTCAACAGGAGCACGCAGATGACGACCCAACTGAACGGCAAGCGCGTGGCCATGCTGGTCACCGACGGCTTCGAGCAGGTAGAACTCACCGGGCCCAAGCAGGCCCTCGAGCAAAGCGGCGTGCGCGTCGACATCCTCTCGGCCAAACCGGGCACGGTCAAGGGCTGGAACCATGACAAGCCCGCCGACGACTTCACTGTGGACAACACCTTCGACAAGGCCGACGTCGCGGTCTACGACGCCATCGTGCTGCCCGGCGGCGTGCAGAACTCCGACACCATACGCATCGACCCCGGCGCCCAGAAGCTGGTCAAGGCCCACGACGCCAGCGGCAAGCCCCTGGCGGTGATCTGCCATGGCGCCTGGCTGCTGGTGTCGAGCCAGTTGGTCAAGGGCCGCAAGATGACCAGCTACAAGACCGTGCGCGACGACATCACCAATGCCGGCGGGCAGTGGCAGGATCAGGCCGTGGTCATCGACCGCAACCTGATCAGCAGCCGCCAGCCCGACGATATTCCCGCCTTCAACACCCAGCTGCTGCGCGCTTTGGGCGCCTGATCGGCTATTTGTCGCCGGCCGAGCCGCGTGCCCGGCCGACGCGCTATACTCCCGCTCTTTTTTCCGGAGCGACGTCATGTCCCTGCCCAGCCTTCGCCTCAAAGCCAACGCCGACCGCCGCCTGCGCGCCGGCCATCTGTGGGTGTACAGCAACGAAATCGACGTCGCCGCGACCCCGCTGCATGGCTTCAAGGCCGGCGACCAGGCGGTGCTCGAAGGTGCCGGCGGCAAGCCGCTGGGCATCGTCGCCATGAGCCCCAACAACCTGATCTGCGCGCGCCTGCTGTCGCGCGACGCCAAGCTGGCCCTGGACAAGTCGCTGCTGGTGCACCGCATCAACGTGGCCCTGTCGCTGCGCGAGCGCCTGTTCGACAAGCCGTTCTACCGCCTGGTGTACGGCGACTCGGACCTGCTGCCGGGCCTGGTGGTCGACCGTTTCGGCGACATCCTGGTGGTACAGCTGGCCTCGGCCACCATGGAACAGCACAAGGACGACGTGATCGCCGCCCTGGTGCAGGTGCTCAAACCCACCGGCATCCTGTTCAAGAACGACTCGGCGGCGCGTGATGCCGAAGGCCTGAACCGCTACGTCGAAACCGTGTTCGGCCTGGTGCCGGAGTGGGTGGCGCTGGAAGAGAACGGCGTGAAATTCGAAGCGCCGGTGATGGAAGGCCAGAAGACCGGCTGGTTCTACGACCACCGCATGAACCGCGCACGCCTGGCACCCTACGTCAAAGGCAAGCGCGTGCTCGACCTGTTCAGCTACATCGGTGGCTGGGGCGTGCAGGCCGGTGCGTTCGGCGCCAGCGAAGTGTTCTGTGTGGATGCCTCGGGCTTTGCCCTGGATGGCGTGGAGCGCAATGCGGCGCTCAACGGCATTGCCGAGAAGGTCACCTGCGTGGAAGGCGATGTGTTCGAGGCGCTGCGCGAGCTCAAGGCCGCTGAAGAGCGTTTCGACGTGATCGTGGCCGACCCCCCCGCGTTCATCAAGCGCAAGAAGGACCTGAAGAACGGCGAAGGCGCCTACCGCCGCCTGAACGAGCAGGCCATGCGCCTGCTGAGCAAGGACGGCATTCTGGTCAGCGCCTCGTGCTCGATGCACCTGCCCGAAGACGACCTGCAGAACATCCTGCTGACCAGCGCCCGCCACCTGGACCGCAACATGCAGCTGCTCGAACGCGGCGGCCAGGGCCCGGACCACCCGGTGCACCCGGCGATCCCGGAAACGCGCTACATCAAGAGCATCACCTGCAGGCTGCTGCCCAACAGCTGATTGCGCTGAATGAAAATCCCGGCCAGGTGCCGGGATTTTTTTGCCTGTAACGGCCTTTCGCCGGCAAGGCCGGCTCCTGCAGGCAGGTGCACTCAATCGCGCTGCGGGTAAGGCATCATTCCCAGTTCTCGCCCGTCGATCACCAGGGTCTTGTAGCGCGGTTTCGCCAGCTTGAGCGTGCCCGCCCGAATCTGCTCGATCAGTGCGCGCCCCGTGCCGATCCCGTCCACCCGCGCATAATCACGCCAGAAGCCCTCGTGACGCGCATATACGAACGCCGACGTCGAGTACTCGTGCTTGGGCACCACCAGCACTTCGTTGACCCCATCGTCATCCAGGTCCACCTGCCAGGCAGCACACCCCGAACTGCCGCATTGGCTCTCGATCAGGGTCAGGTTGAGCATCTGCGCACTGTCCTCCGGCGCAGGCCCGATCCATTCCAGCTTGGGTCCGTACTCACGCGGCGACATGCTCACCGGTTCGGCCTCCAGCAGTCGATCGGCCAGCAGCTCGCGGCTTGGCGCATCCAGGATCTGCCCCTCCTTGACCAGGCGCGACAACCGCTCGAACTGCTCGATCCCCGGCTTGCCGAGCCGGTAGCGCAAAGCGCGCGCATCGAACGCATCCGCCGAGGTGCGCCCGCTCAACAGCCGCTCCATCTGGTTGGCGGCGCTGTAGGTCAACGGGTTGAGCACCGGCGTGAACACCAGCATCAGCACCACGAAACTCAGCAGCGCGATCAACGGGTTGCTGCGCCGCAAGCTGCCCAGCCACACCGCCTGGCGCGGGCGAATGGCCCACAGCGCGGCCAGGCTGTGCACCAGCGCGATGCCGATCAGCAGCATCGCCAGAAAGCGCTGCGGGGTCAGGCCGTACTGGTCGATGCGCAGCCAGCTCGAATAGCACGCCAGCGCCATCAGCAGCGGCAGGCACACAAGGCTGGCGTTCACCAGCAGCTTCAGGGGCCTGGCATAACCGGCATCGTGCTCGCCGTCCTGGAACACGCCGTTGAGCAGAAACAGCGTACTGCCCACCAGGCACAGCAGGATGCTGGTGGAGTAACCGGTGTTGAAGATCGGCGCGACCCCGGTTACCGCCAGCGCCAGGGTGAACACCACCGCAATCAGCGAACACAGCGGCAGCAGGTAGCGGCACACGGTGAGCAGCACATTGCGCAGCAGGCCGATGGCCTTGTCGTTCTGGCGCCCCATGCGGATGCCCAGCGAGAAGAAGATCGGCAGGCACACGCAGATGAATTCGAGCGAGGCGAAGATATCGCTGAGCACCGGCGCGCCCAGAATCGTGAACAGCCGCCCGCACAGCCACAGCAGCAACCAGAACGCCAGGGTCACCAGCAGCGCCAGCAGCACGATGAAGGCATTGTTCCAGGCGTGCTGGTACAGGTCCTGATAGCGCAGGCGATTGCCGTCGCGGGTCGGCCAACTGAGGATGAACGCCGCGCCGATATAGGCCAGCACCAGCGAGGCCGGCATCCAGCGCATCCATAGCCAGCCGTCGGCCGATTGCGCATACAGCCAGGCGGACACGCTGGCCATCAGCAACGCCAGGCCGGCCACCAGCAGCCAGGTGCCGCGCTGGCGCACCGCGCCGCCCAGCAGTTGCAGATTGATGCCGCCCACCAGGGCCAGTGTGGCGCAGAACACCGCGAGCACAGGGTTGCGGTAATGGATGAAGGTGAGCAGCAGCGCCCCCTGTACCAGGGCGATGGCGAGGTAATACAGCACGGAGCGGTTGAGCACGGGCATTCCAAGTCCTTTTGCGAGGGGTGATGCACAAGGCGCGCAGTCTAGGGCCAGGCGACCCCGCACGGCTAGAGCACGTCGACTTCATTGCAACGCCGCACAGGCCCCATGCAGCCATGCACATATACCGATAAAAATCCAGGCCAATAATCCATAAGGGCAAATTTTTCATTGATCCAGGCGACATAAGCAGATAAAAATCGACTCAATCAAAATAAAAACAATGCAGGTTCGACCCATGTCCTCTATCGACCGCTCTCATCCTGGCACTTCAGATACCGCTCGACTGCGCCGCGTGCTGGGGCTGCCCGCCCTGGTGTTCTTCGGCCTGGTGTACATGGTGCCGCTCACCATCTTCACCACCTACGGCATCGTCACCGAGCTCACCGGTGGCCGCACCGCAGGCGCCTACCTGGTGACCCTGCTGGCCATGCTGTTCACCGCGACGTCCTACAGCTTCATGGTCAAACGCTTCCCGGTGGCGGGCTCGGCCTACTCCTATACCCACCTGGCGTTCGGCCCCAACATCGGCTTTCTGGCCGGCTGGTCGCTGCTGCTCGACTACCTGTTCATCCCGATGATCAACTACCTGCTGATCGGGCTGTTCCTCAACATCGCCTTCCCGGCACTGCCGGTGTGGGGCATCATCGTCGCCGCCATCGCCCTGGTGACCGTGCTCAACGTGATCGGCATCCATTCGGTGGCCAAGGCCAGCAACCTGATCGTGGGCGCGCAGATCATCTTCATCGGCGTGTTCGCCGCACTGTCGATCAAGAGCCTGCACGGCGCGCCCATCGACCTGCTGTCGCCCCTGCTCGGTGACGGCACCCGGCCCGGGTTCAGCCACCTGATGACCGGGGCAGCGGTACTGTGCCTGTCCTTCCTGGGCTTCGACGCGGTATCGACCCTTGCCGAGGAAACCCGCGACCCGCAACGCGATGTGCCGCGCGCCATCCTGCTCACCACCCTGGGCGCCGGGCTGCTGTTCACCGTGCTGGCCTACATCAGCCAGCTGGTACTGCCGGGCAGCCACTTCGCCAACGTCGATGCGGCAGCCAATGAAGTGATGTTCAAGGCCGGCGGGCAGTTCCTCGCCAACTTCTTCACCGCGGCCTTCGTGGCCGGCAGCCTGGGTTCGGCACTGGCCTCGCAGGCTGCGGTGTCGCGCATCCTGTACACCATGGGCCGCGACCAGGTGCTGCCACGGCGCTGGTTCGGGCGCCTTTCGCCACGCTTCGGCACCCCGGTGTTCGCCACCCTGGTGGTATCGGTGTTCTCCCTGCTGGCACTGGTGATCGACCTGACCACCCTGGCCTCGCTGATCAGCTTTGGCGCGCTGGTGGCGTTCTCGGCGGTGAACCTGGCGGTGGTGCGCACGCACCTGGTCGATCAAGCCTGCCACCGCAACCTCTCGGGGCTGCTGCGTTACGGCGTGGTGCCGCTGGTGGGCATGAGCCTCACGCTGTGGCTGTGGACCAGCCTGTCGGCACTGACCCTGACCATCGGCATGACCTGGTTCACCCTCGGCCTGGTGTACCTGGGCGTGCTGACCGGCGGCTTTCGCAAGCGCGTGAAGCTGGTGCACTTCTCCGAGGCCGGCTGAACACCATGGCGGTTGGGCGGCCCGCGCGCAGCGAAAACGCCCAACCGCCCAATGCGCCATTCCTTCCCGCCGCCAGCGGTGTAGAATCGGCCTATTCATCGCCAGTCATCCCCGGCGGGTTTATGAGCTCTGGTCGAGCCCTCGGCGATCCCGTGGTGTTTTCGGCCTCATCCGTACCAGCGGCCACCTGCCTTCGGTGCAAAGGACAAGAGAAGCTCACTCCCCTTTTTGTTACCTGATTAGCCGCCAGGAGTGCTTCATGCCTGATTACCGCTCGAAAACGTCCACCCACGGTCGCAACATGGCCGGCGCACGCGCCCTGTGGCGCGCCACCGGCATGAAAGATGCCGACTTCAAGAAGCCGATCATTGCCATCGCCAACTCCTTCACCCAGTTCGTCCCGGGCCACGTGCACCTGAAGGACCTGGGCCAGCTGGTGGCCCGCGAGATCGAGCGCGCCGGTGGCGTGGCCAAGGAATTCAACACCATCGCCGTGGATGACGGCATCGCCATGGGCCACGACGGCATGCTGTACTCGCTGCCCAGTCGCGAGATCATCGCCGACTCGGTCGAGTACATGGTCAACGCCCACTGCGCCGACGCCATCGTGTGCATCTCCAACTGCGACAAGATCACCCCCGGCATGCTGATGGCCGCCCTGCGCCTGAACATCCCGGTGATCTTCGTGTCCGGCGGCCCGATGGAAGCCGGCAAGACCAAGCTGGCCAGCCACGGCCTGGACCTGGTCGACGCCATGGTGATCGCCGCCGACAGCTCGGCCAGTGACGAAAAGGTCGCCGAATACGAGCGCAGCGCCTGCCCTACCTGCGGTTCGTGCTCCGGCATGTTCACCGCCAACTCCATGAACTGCCTGACCGAAGCCCTGGGCCTGGCCCTGCCGGGCAACGGTTCGACCCTGGCCACCCACAGCGACCGCGAAGAGCTGTTCCTCAAGGCCGGCCGCACCATCGTCGAACTGTGCCAGCGCTACTACGGCGAGAACGACGAGTCGGTACTGCCGCGCAACATCGCCAACTTCAAGGCGTTCGAGAACGCCATGATGCTCGACATCGCCATGGGCGGCTCGACCAACACCATCCTGCACCTGCTGGCCGCCGCCCAGGAAGCCGAGATCGACTTCGACCTGCGCGACATCGACCGGTTGTCGCGCAGCGTGCCGCAGCTGTGCAAGGTGGCGCCGAACATCCAGAAGTACCACATGGAAGACGTGCACCGCGCCGGCGGCATCTTCAGCATCCTCGGTTCGCTGGCCCGTGGCGGCCTGCTGCACACCGACCTGCCGACCGTGCACAGCCGCAGCATGGAAGAAGCCATCGCCAAGTGGGACATCACCCAGACCGACGACGAAGCGGTGCACCACTTCTTCAAGGCCGGCCCGGCCGGCATCCCGACCCAGACCGCGTTCAGCCAGTCGACCCGTTGGGAAACCCTGGATGACGACCGCGAGAACGGCTGCATCCGCAGCTTCGAGCACGCCTACTCCAAGGAAGGCGGCCTGGCCGTGCTGTACGGCAACATCGCGCTGGATGGCTGCGTGGTGAAGACCGCAGGCGTCGACGAGTCGATCCACGTGTTCGAAGGCAACGCCAAGATCTTCGAAAGCCAGGACAGCGCGGTACGCGGCATTCTGGCCGACGAAGTGCAGGCCGGCGACATCGTTATCATCCGCTACGAGGGGCCAAAAGGCGGCCCGGGCATGCAGGAGATGCTGTACCCGACGTCGTACCTGAAGTCCAAGGGCCTGGGCAAAGCCTGTGCGCTGCTGACCGACGGGCGCTTCTCGGGCGGCACCTCGGGCCTGTCCATCGGTCATGCTTCGCCGGAAGCGGCAGCAGGCGGCGCGATTGGCCTGGTGCACGACGGCGACAAGGTGCTGATCGACATTCCCAACCGTTCGATCAACCTGCTGGTCAGCGATGAAGAGCTGGCGGCGCGGCGTGTCGAGCAGGACAAGAAGGGCTGGAAGCCGGTCGAGCAGCGTCCGCGCAAGGTGACCACCGCACTCAAGGCCTACGCCCTGCTCGCCACCAGTGCCGATAAGGGCGCGGTGCGCAACAAGGCCATGCTGGACGGGCTGTAAGGTCTGGCGACAATAAAGAACCGGCGCTCAGGCGCCGGTTTTTTATTGCCTGCACTGGCCCCTTCGCTGGCAAGCCCGCTCCCACAGGGCGGACTGCCCCTGAGAACAGCGCAGTACCTGTGGGAGCTGGCTTGCCAGCGAAGGGGGCGCAGCGGTCATCGATCAGAACTGCGGCGTGTACTCCACACTGAACATGAAGTTGCGCGGGTCGCCGAAGTAGTTGTTGCCCGACACCTGGCTGTACGCCGGAATGTAGTACTTCTTGTCGAGCACGTTGTTCAGGTTGACCGCCAGTGTCACCTCGTCGCTGGCACGGTACGCCACCCGCGAGTTCCACACTGTATAGCCGCTTTGCGCAAACGCGCGGTCGAAGCTCAAGGTGCTGCTCTGGCTGTTCAGGCCAGCCCCCACGCTGACCTGGCTGAAGTCGCCCGGCAGTTGATAGTCGGCCCACAGGCGGAACATGTGCATCGGCGTGGAGGTGGCGAACACCTTGCCCTGAAGCTTCTCGTCCTCGAGAAACTTCGTGGTGTTGTAGGTGTAGCTGCCCGCCACCTGCAAGCCTGGCAACACTTCACCACTGAGTTCGGCCTCGATGCCTTGGCTGCGCACCTTGCCGGCTGCCGTGAAGCAACCAACCCCCCCGCAACCTTCCTCGCCGATATCGGCCGGGTCGGCCACGGCGCGGTCCTTGTGGATGTAACGGAACATCGCCAGCGACGCATTCAACTGGCCGTCCATCAACTCGCCCTTCAGGCCCAGCTCATAGTTGTCGCCCTCTACCGGCTTGAGCGGAAGGTTGCCCATGGCGCGCGCGGTCTGCGGGATGAACACCTCGGAATAGGTCGCATAGGTCGACCACTGATCATTCAGTGCATACACCAGGCCGTAGAACGGTGTGACCTTGCCGGTGGTCTTGGTGCTGTTGTTCT
The DNA here is from genome assembly GCF_024355235.1 of Pseudomonas sp. S12(2018). NCBI lineage: Bacteria > Pseudomonadati > Pseudomonadota > Gammaproteobacteria > Pseudomonadales > Pseudomonadaceae > Pseudomonas > Pseudomonas sp. S12(2018). The sequence goes on along the minus strand of NZ_QLAD01000007.1, from coordinate 165,793 downwards.
CACCATATTCCTGCAGCTCACGGGCAAAATAGTTCTGCTGAGCAAAGGCAAAGTCGTACCAACTGCTGCGCGCCCCCACGATCAAGGTCAGCGGATCCAGCAATTTGACCCGCCAACTGCCATACAGGCCTTTCTGGCGAATGTTGTAAGTGCTGGTGGCCAGGTTGGCCCGGTCGGCGATGCTGTCAAAGTCCAGGTACGGGCGGTGGTGGTCGATATTGTCGATATCCACGCCCGGCGTGAACATCCGCGCATACGCATCGTTGGTGGTGTACTTGGAGTAGTTGGCGCCCAGCAGCACGCTCTGCTCGAACGACAGCGCCTCGAAGTCCCCAGTCAGGTACACATCCATGCCGCGGCTCTTGCCAGCGAAGTCGGTGGCGAAATCCGAATAGGCCGGGCCGGTAGTGGTGCCGGGTGTGACCGGCCGAGCGATGAACTGGTAGGTCGCCTCATTGGACTCGTTCATGGCCATGGCGGCGGCCTTGAGCTTCCAGTGGTCGTTGAAGCGGTGTTCCAGGTCCAGGTACACCGCGGTCTGGTCGTTCATCGCGCGGTTCCAGGTAGACCCGGTGTAGGTCGAGCGCGGCAGGTTCAAGGTGGCCTTGTTGCTGTAGCGCGGCAAAGCGATCATGTAGGGCCGCGAATGGCTTTTCTTGTTGCTGGCGCCGATGCCCAGGGTGGTGTCTTCGCTGAGGTCGAAGTCCAGGGCACCGTAAACGGTCTGCTCCCAGTTCCACACATAGTCGGTGAACGAGCGCCCCTTTTCATAGTTGACCACCGCCCGCCCGCGCACCGTGCCGGCCTCGTTCAACGGCCCGCCGGCATCGGCCTGTGCCACGTAGCGGTCCCAGCTGCCAGCCTTGGCCGTGAGCTTGACGGTGGGTTCGGCCTGCGGGCGGCGGCGTACCATGTTGATCGCGCCGGTGGTGCTGTTGGCACCCTGCAGCAGCGCCGCCGAACCCCGCAGCACCTCCATGCGGTCATAGATCACCATGTTTTCGGTGATGTAGCTGCCCAACGCATACACGTTGCGCGGCACCGGCACACCGTCATATTGCAGCGACTCGATGTCGAACCCGCGCGAGAACACGAACATGCCCGGGCCTGGCGACTTTACCGAGGCCAACCCCGGCACGCTCTCCACGGCCTGAGTCAGGGTGGTGATGTTCTGGTCGTCCATACGCTTGCGGGTCAGTACCGAGACGGACTGGGGGATGTCCTTGAGCTTCTGCTCGCCCTTGGCGATGGTCACCGCGCCGGTGGTGTAGGAGTTGGAGCCTTCGGTGGTCACACCCAGTTGCTTGCCGCTGACCGTGGTCGCGCCCAGCTGCAGGGCCGACTCGTTGCCGCCACGCTTGTGCAGGGTGACGCTGTCGGCATCGATGTAGCTGGCGCTCAGCCCGGTGCCCACCAGCAACCGCGCCAGCGCATCGGCCTGTGAATAACTGCCGCTGAGCCCCGGCGATTGCAGGCCCTGGGTCAGCTCTGCACTCACCAGCACCTGCATCCGGGTAACCGCACTGTACGCCGCCAACGCCGCATCCAGCGACTGCGCCGGCACCTCGAACCGGTACACCTGGGCCTGCGCTGCCGGCGCTGCGTGCAGTGGCAGCAAGGTGCTGCCAGCGCTCAGCCCGATAGCCAGCTTGAGCAGGGTGGGCAAGGCGAATGAGCGCCGGCTGGCGATCGGATGTTCCATTGGTAGTGCTCCCCGGGGCGTCAAAGGTGATCGTGGCGCGGCACTGTCTGAGAGTGCTTATTATTTGCGCCTTCGTGATCAAGGACGACGGGGTTGCAGCAAACCCTGAAAAATCGCAGAAATTATTTTCAGCCTTCGCGAAGCACCCGCAGGTAACCGGTGTATTGGCTGGCCGTCACGCCCAGGGTATGGCTGAGCGCCTTGAGCACCGCCTCGGGCTTGTCGATGTCGAACACCCCCGAGACCTTGCGCTGGCGCAGCGCCTCACCCAGCACCAGGGTCTGCCCCGGCCAGTAGCGGTTGAGTTCATCCACCACCTCGGCCAACGGCTGCTGGCGAAACACCAGTTGGCGCTGGCGCCAGGCAAAGCCCGAGGCCGGCTCGAACGCCTGCACCCGGGCGAGCTTGCCGGCGTGGTACTCCACCGCGCGGCCCGGCTCCAGGTACACCGACGCCCCGTTGCCGGCACTGACTTCAACCTTGCCCTGGGCCACCTGCACACGGGTGTGCGCCTCTCGCCGGGCTACGCTGAAGCGCGTGCCCAGCACTTTTACCCAGCCGTCGTCGGCGCTAACGACAAACGGCCGTGCAGGATCGCGGGTGACTTCGAACCAGGCTTCGCCGCGCAGCAGGCGCACCTGGCGCTCGCCGGCCAGCAGTCGTACCTGCACCGCAGTGTCGGTGTTCAGTTGCAGGGTTGAGCCGTCGGCCAGTTGCAGCGTGCGCGACTCGCCAGTGGCGGTGGCGTAGTCGGCGCGCATGCGGTCCAGATAAGGCGTGTGGGTGATGCCCAGGCCGATCACCAGCAGCACCGCCGCCGCGCTGGCCAGCGGGCGCCAGCGACGTTTGGCCGGGGCGCACCACTGTTCACGCTGGGCCTGGCGGATGCTGCGGGCCGGCTCACGCAGGGCGCCGAGCAGGTCGATGACCTCTTGCCAGGCCTGCGCCTGGGCGACGCCCTGGGCGTGCCAGGCGGCAAACGCTGCGGTGTCGGCGGGCGTGACGTCGTCGGCCTGCAAGCGGAAGTACCACCCGGATGCCTGGGCAAACAGATCGTCGGTATCGGTCATCGGGGCGTCCGTGGCAACGGGCAGACGGGTCATGGCCGCTTGCCCCCGGCGTCGCTGGCCAGGCGGGCCTGGATATACGCCCGACACTCGATCAACGCTCGCCGCAACTGGTATTCGACACTGCGCGGGGTCACGTTCAGGCGTGCGCCGATCTCGCGGTAAGTGCATTCGTCCACATGATAGAGCAGGAAGATATGCCGGGTCGCCTCGGGCAACGCCTGAATCGCGTCATGCATCAGGGCCTGTTCCTGCTGGGCAGCCAGTTGCTCGTCGGCGCCAGGGCTGGCGCAGGGCAGTTCATCGCTGGGTTCGCCGCCGTCCAGGCGTTCGCGGCGGATCATCTGGCGCTGGTGGTCGCGCACCAGGTTGCTGGCGATGGTGAACAGAAATGCCGGCAGATTGTCGATCTGCTTGTCGGGCGGCAGGCGCGCCAGGCGCAGGAACGACTCCTGGGTCAGGTCGGCCGCCACTTGCGCACTGCCCGTGCGGCGCGCCACAAAGGCTTGCAGCGCGTTCTTCTGCTCGGCGAACAAACGCGCGATCTGCGTATTCCACGAAGACACGGCACCACCTGGCACTGGGATCGAATGGCGCGCACGCTAGCAGAGGATGCGAGTGATTCGCAATTAATATATTTTGTCGTCAACGCCCCGCGGCAATTTCTGCCCCTTACCAATCACACCCAGATCTGTTTTTGTCCACCCTTCCTCCCCGAGGCATATGGATATTCCAAAATCGTCTATCTAAATTCCATTTAGATCTAAATTCGTTGTTTTTCAGGCTGTTAGCATTTCTGTTCGCAATCGCGCACAGACGCGACGCCCCGCCCTTTGTCTGGAGCTTCAATGAACCTGCCGCTGTTTCTCAACCTGCTGGTGTTCGCAGCCTTGCTGCTGGGCCTGGCGCAAACCAGCAAGACCTCCTGGAGCCTGGCCAAGAAAGTGCTGGTCGGCCTGATCGTCGGCGTGCTGTTCGGCAGTGCCCTGCATGCCATCTACGGTGCCGGCAGCCCGGTCCTGAAAAGCACCATCAGTTGGCTCGACCTGGTCGGCAACGGCTATGTGGGCCTGCTGCAGATGATCGTCATGCCGCTGATCTTCGTCTCGATCCTCAGCGCCGTGGCACGCCTGCACAACGCCTCGTCGCTGGGCAAGATCAGTTTCCTGACCATCGGCACCCTGCTGTTCACCACGGCCATCGCCGCGTTGATCGGCATCGGCCTGACCAACCTGTTCGGCCTCAGCGCCGAAGGCCTGGTGGCCGGCGTGCAGGAAACCGCGCGCATGCAGACCATCCAGAGTGACTACGCGGGCAAGGTCGCCGACCTCAACATCCCGCAACTGCTGCTGTCGTTCATCCCCACCAACCCGGTGGGCGACCTGGCCCGGGCCAAGCCGACCTCGATCATCAGCGTGGTGATCTTCGCCGCGTTCCTCGGTGTGGCCGCCTTGCAACTGCTCAAGGACGACGCCGACAAGGGCAACCGTGCGCTGGTGGCCATCGACACCCTGCAGGCCTGGGTGATGCGCCTGGTACGCCTGGTGATGAAGCTCACCCCATATGGCGTGCTGGCGCTGATGACCAAGGTGGTGGCCAGCTCGAACCTGGACGACATTCTCAAGCTGGGCAGTTTCGTGGTGGTGTCGTACATCGGCCTGGGCCTGATGTTCGTGGTGCACGGTGTGCTGCTGGGCCTGGGCGGGGTCAACCCGCTGCGGTTTTTCCGCAAGGTATGGCCGGTGCTGACCTTTGCCTTCACCAGCCGCTCCAGTGCGGCGAGCATTCCGCTGAGCATCGAGGCGCAGACCCGTCGCCTGGGCATCCCTCAGGCGATTGCCAGCTTTGCCGCCTCGTTCGGCGCGACCATCGGCCAGAACGGTTGCGCAGGCCTGTACCCGGCGATGCTGGCGGTGATGGTGGCCCCGGCGGTGGGCATCGACCCGCTCGACCCGCTGTGGATCGCCACGCTGGTGGCCATCGTGACCCTGAGTTCGGCCGGGGTGGCCGGGGTGGGCGGCGGTGCGACCTTCGCCGCGCTGATCGTGCTGCCGGCGATGGGCCTGCCGGTGGAGCTGGTGGCGCTGCTGATCTCGGTCGAGCCGCTGATCGACATGGGCCGCACGGCACTGAACGTGAGTGGTGCGATGGTGGCCGGTACCCTGACCAGCCAGGCCATGGGGCAGACCGACAAGGTGCTGCTGGAGGCCGATGAGCATGCGCAGTTGACGCATAGCTGAAGACCCCTTCGCCAGCAAGGCCGGCTCCTACAGCAATCGTGTAGGAGCCGGCCTTGCCGGCGAATGCATCAACGCCGCTCCCACACCTCGAAATGATACGCCGGCCTGCCCTCTTCAGCCGCGTTCGCCTGGGTCGAGGTCCTCGCCCACTGCTGCGCATCCACTTCAGGGAACCACGCATCCCCCACCGGGCTGAGTTCGACCCGCGTCAGGTACAGCCGATCCGCCAGCCCGCGTTCCAGCGCCTGCCCGTACAGCTGCGCACCGCCGATCAGCATCAGCTCGCTCACACCGTGCTCCAGCGCCCACTGCTCGGCCCGCACGATGGCCTCATCCAGCGAACCGAACACCTCGGCGCCCTCCAGCACCAGGCCCGGCTGACGGCTGACCACCAGGTTCAGACGCCCCGGCAAGGGGCGCCCCAGCGAATCCCAGGTCTTGCGACCCATGATGATCGGCTTGCCCAACGTGGTGGCCTTGAAATACTTGAAATCCCCCGGCAAATGCCAGGGCATGCTGTTGTCGATGCCGATGACGCGGTTCTCGGCGAGGGCCGCGATCAGGCTGAGAGGCAGTGATGTTTTCATGCCCGCGAGGATAGCAAAGCCCGCTGGCCGATGCGTGGGTTATGCTTTGGGCAGTTTTGATCAATGGAAGCTGGGTGTGACTGGACTGACTGACCTGGACAAACGCTGGCTCACCGAAGCCGTGCGCCTGCGTGAAGAACATGCCGGCGCGCTGGAAGACCAGGAAGCCAACCGCCGTGCGCGCCAGCAAGGCGGCGACCTGGCTGCACGCATCGAACACCGCGCCCTGTGGCTGGCCGAACGCGACGGCCTGCGCGCCGCGCTGGGGCGCTGGAAAGCCGGGGCGCGCCTGGCGCTGCTGGCCCTGCTGCTGCTCGCCGTGCTCAGCGGCGCCGGCCTGGCCTTCGCCGGGCTGGGCGACGGCCAGCGCCCGGTCAACGTGTTCTGGGCGCTGGGCAGCCTGCTGGGGCTTAACCTGCTGATGCTGCTGAGCTGGGCTCTGGGCTTTGCCCTGGCCGGCGACCATGGCGCCAGCCTGGGGCGGCTGTGGCTATGGCTGAGCGAAAAGTTCGCCCGCGATGCCAAGGCCGCGCATCTGGCCCCAGCCCTGCTGGTACTGCTGCAACGCCAGCGCCTCAACCGCTGGCTGCTCGGCCTGCTGGTGCACGGCCTGTGGCTGCTGGCGCTGGCCAGCGCCCTGGTGGTGATGCTGATGCTGCTGGCCACCCGGCGTTATGGCTTTGTGTGGGAAACCACCATCCTCGACCCCGACACCTTTGTCGGCCTGACCCAGGCCCTCGGCACCCTGCCCGCGCTGCTGGGCTTCAGCGTGCCGGACGCGGCCATGATCCGCGCCAGCGGCGCCAGCCAACCGGCGCTGGAGCTGGCACGCCAGTCGTGGGCCGGCTGGATGCTCGGCGTGCTGGTGGTGTACGGCCTGCTGCCGCGGCTGGTGCTCGCGGCCCTGTGCCTGTGGCGCTGGCACAGCGGGCGCCGGCGCCTGGGCCTGGACCTCAACCTGCCCGGCTACAGCGCCCTGCGCGACGTGCTGATGCCCAGCAGCGAACGCCTGGGGGTCAACGACCCTGCCCCGCAGGCCTTGCCCGAAATCACCCGCAGCGAAGGCGACGCACCGGCCGAGGGCGCCTTGCTGGTGGGCCTGGAGCTCGACGACCAGCACCCCTGGCCGCCCGCTCTGCCAGCCTCGGTGACCAACGCCGGTATCCTCGACAGCCGCGAATCACGCAACAGGCTGCTCGAACAGCTGAGCCGCTTCCCGCCCGCGCGCCTGGCCATCGCCTGCGACCCGCGCCGCTCGCCCGACCGGGGCAGCCTGGCGCTGCTGGCCGAGCTTGCGCGCAGCGCCGGGGCCACGCGCATCTGGCTGTTGCAGGCACCACCCGGCCAGGCACTGGACGCCGACCGCCTGGGCGACTGGCACCAGGCGCTGGAGCAACTGGGCCTGGCGTACGCCGACAGTGCCCCCCTCAACTGGCTGGAGCATGGCCATGACTAAGCCGTTGAAACTGGCCGTGGTCGGCCACACCAACGTCGGCAAGACCTCGCTGCTGCGCACGCTCACCCGCGACGTGGGTTTCGGCGAAGTCTCGCACCGCCCCAGCACCACCCGGCATGTGGAAGGCGCACGGCTGTCGGTGGAGGGCGAGCCGCTGCTGGAGCTGTACGACACCCCGGGCCTGGAGGATGCCATCGCGCTGCTCGATTACCTGGAGCGTCTCGATCGGCCTGGTGAGCGGCTGGACGGCCCGGCGCGGGTCGAGCGTTTTCTGCAAGGCAACGAGGCGCGCCAGCGCTTCGAGCAGGAGGCCAAGGTGCTGCGCCAGTTGCTGGCCAGTGATGCCGGGCTGTACGTGATCGACGCCCGCGAGCCGGTGCTGGCCAAGTACCGCGATGAACTGGAAGTGCTGGCCGGTTGCGGCAAACCGCTGCTGCCGGTGCTCAACTTCGTGGCCAGCAACGAGCATCGCGAGCCGGACTGGCGCGAGGCCCTGGCACGCCTGGGGCTGCACGCACTGGTGCGCTTCGACAGCGTGGCCCCGCCGCAGGATGGCGAGCAGCGCCTGTACGAAAGCCTGGCCTTGCTGCTGGAGAATGCGCGCCCGGCCTTGCAGCGCCTTATCGATGACCAGCAGGCCCAGCGTGTGGCACGCCAGCACAGCGCCAAGCGCCTGATTGCCGAACTGCTGCTCGATTGCGCGGCGTGCCGGCGTAGCGTGATCGCCAGGCCGGAGGCCGAGGCAGCGGCGATCAGCGAGCTGCATCAGGTGATTCGCCAGCGTGAACAACGCTGCGTCGAGGCGCTGCTCAAGCTGTATGCGTTTCGCAAGGACGACGCCCACACCGGCGAGCTACCGCTGCTGGACGGGCGCTGGGGCGATGACCTGTTCAACCCCGAGACCCTGAAATTGCTGGGCGTGCGCCTGGGCAGCGGGGTAGCCGCGGGCGCCGCGGCCGGTGCCGGGGTCGACCTGCTGGTCGGCGGCATTACCCTGGGGGCGGCCGCACTGGCCGGGGCGATTGCCGGGGGTGCGCTGCAGACGGCACGCAGTTACGGTTCGCGGCTGATGGGCAAGCTGAAGGGCCAGCATGAACTGACGGTGGACGACGGGGTGCTGCGCTTGCTGGCGTTGCGTCAGCGTCAGTTGCTGGCAGCGCTGGAGGGGCGCGGGCATGCGGCGACAGCTCGCATCAAGCTGACGTTGCCCAGCGACAAGGGCTGGCGCGAGGGCAAGTTGCCGGAGGCGCTGAGCAAGGCGCGGGCGCACCCGCAGTGGTCGTCGATGAACCCAGGGGCCAAACTCGGGCAGGCGGAGCGGCAGGAGCAGATCGACAGTCTTGTGCAGGAGCTTTAAGGCCAATCGCGGGTCAAGCCCGCTCCCACAGAGAGTGTGCGATCCCTGTGGGAGCGGGCTTGACCCGCGATGGCGGTCTTAGATCAGACGTGCAATATGCCCCTCCGCCAACGCCGGCCCCACGCTCATCCCCACCCCGCTGTGCATCAGCGCCGCACTCACCCCCGGCGCTACCGCCAGCAGCGAAAACGGCCCCGGCCCACCCGAGCCGTACACCCCCTGCCAGCGCTCCAGCACCTCGATGCGCCCACCCAGCGTCTGCTCGGCCAGCTCGATCATCCAGTTGTCCACCTGCTCGGCATTGAACGGCGATGCATCGCTGCCATAGGCATGCGAATCGCCGATGATCAGCTCGCCATGGGGCGTCGGGCTGATCAACAGGTGAATGCCGTTTTCCAGCAGGTGCGGGCTGCCGGCCTGCACCTCGGCGCGCAGGGCCTGCGCCTGCGGCAGGTCGGCATACGCCCCGTAATGCAGGCAGCTCAACCCGGTCAGCAGCGAATGCTGCAGGTCCAGGCCGAAGCATGGCCGGGCGCGCAGCATCTGCAGGCGACATACCTGCGGCTGCAACTGCGCCATCGGCTCGGCGAGCAGCGTCTGGTAGTCGTGCCCGCTGCACACCACGATGTGCTCGCCGCTGAAGCGACCGGCGGTGGTGGTCAGAAACCCCGGCTCCACCTCGCGCACCAGCGTGGAAAAGTGGAACTCGACGCCCAGTTGCTCGCGCAGGTAGTTGACCAGCGCAGGTATGGCCTCGCGCGAGTACACCTGCTGATCGTCCAGCCCACGCAGGGCGGCGCGATGATGGCGGAACTGGCCGTCATACAGCGCATCGAGCGCGGCGCCCTGCAGCAGTTCGACCGGGTAGCCGTGCTCGAGTGCACGCCCGTTGCAGAAGGCTTCGAGCAGGTCTTGCTCCAGCGCGGTGCGGGCCAGCAGCAGCGAGCCGTTGCGCTTGAGCGCAAAGCCGGCGTGCTCGGCCCAGTGGGCCCAGATGCCGCGGCTGGCCTTGGCTAGTTCGAGCATCTGGCCGGGTGGCTGGCCGCTGACCAGGGCCTGGCCGAAGTTGCGAATGGAGGCGCCCAGCGGGGTGGCGCTGCGTTCGAACACCTTGACCCGCATGCCGCGCCGGGCTGCGGCGTAGGCGTGGGACAGACCGAGGATGCCGGCGCCGACGATGAGAAAATCTGACATGGGGGTTCCCTTCAGGATTGTGGTGCGGGCCATCGCGGGTCAAGCCCGCTCCCACAAGGACGGCGATGATCCCTGTGGGAGCGGGCTTGACCCGCGATGAATGCGAAGCGGATTTACTGCTGCGCCACCTTCTCCGACTTGCCGTCATAGCGCTTGCGCCACTCGGCCAGGATGCTGTCGCGGTTCTTCGATGCCCAGCCGAAGTCGTTCTTGATCAGACGCTGCTCGTAATCGGCCGGCAACTCGGTCTGCGGCTTGGCAATGCCTGGCTGCGCCAGCACCGCGAAGTTCTCCTTGTACAGCTCCATCGCCGCCGGGCTCGCCGAGAAGTCGGCCAGGCGCTTGGCCGCGGCTTCATGCTGACTGCCCTTGATCAGCGCAGTGGCCTCGATCTCCCAGCCCAGGCCTTCCTTGGGCAACACGATATCCAGCGGCGCGCCCTGGCGCTTGAGCTGCACCGCCGGGTACTCGAACGAGATGCCGATCGGGAACTCTCCCGCCGCCGCCAGCTTGCACGGCTTGGAACCGGAGTGAACGTACTGGCCGATGTTCTGGTGCAGCTCGTCCATGTACTGCCAGCCCTGCTTCTCGCCGAAGGTCTGCAGCCATGCGCTCACATCCAGAAAACCGGTGCCGGACGACGCCGGGTTGGGCATCACGATCTTGCCCTTGTACTCGGGCTTGGTCAGGTCCTGCCAGCTCACCGGCTTGCTCAGCCCCTGCTTCTCGGCCTCGATGGTGTTGAAGCAGATGGTCGCCGCCCACACGTCCATGCCCACCCACGCCGGCGGGTTGGCCGCATCGCGGTAGTTGGCGCCGATCTTGTCCAGGTCCTTGGGGGCATAGGTCTGCAGCATGCCCTGCTGGTCGAGGATCGCCAGGCTCGACGCCGCCAGGCCCCACACCGCGTCGGCCTGCGGGCGATCCTTCTCGGCCAGCAGCTTGGCGGTGATGATGCCGGTGGAGTCACGCACCCACTTGATCTCGATATCCGGGTTGGCCTTCTCGAAGGCCTGCTTGTAGGTCTTGAGCTGTTCGGCCTCCAGCGCGGTGTACACGGTGAGCTGGGTGTCGGCGGCCTGGGCCTGCACGGTCACGGCAGCGAGCACGGCAGCGGCAAGAGCAAGTGGCTTGAACATGGTGCGGTTCCTTTGAGCAGTACAGGGTTGGAAGAGCAATCAGTGGCCCGGCGCGCGCTGGCGCCAGGCCTGGGAGCGTTTGAGCAGGCCACGCGAGGCCCACGCCAGCAGCAGTGACACGCCGGCGCTGGTCAGCAGGATCAGGGTGGACATGGCGGCGGCACCGCCGACGTTGCCGGCATCGTCCATGTTCAGTACCGCCACCGCGGCCAGGATGGTGTCGGGGCTGTAGAGGAAGATGGCCGCCGACACGGTGGTCATCGCCGAGACGAACAGGTAGCGGATGATGTCCAGCAGCGCTGGCAGGCAGATCGGCACGGTAACCCGCGCAAAGTGGCGGTACAGCGGGGCCTTGAGCGACAGCGCGGCGGCCTCGAACTCGCTGTCGAGCTGGCGCAGTGCAGTGGTGGCGGTCATCTGCGCGGTGGTCAGGTAGTGCGCGATGGTGCACACCACCAGCAGCGTCATGCTGCCGTAGAACACATGCAGCGGGTTGCCCGGCAGGTTGAAGAAGAACACGTAGCCCAGCCCCAGCACCAACCCCGGCACGGCCATCGGCACGAAGCTGAGCAGGCGCAGCAGCAGGTTGAGACGGCCTCTGGTCTTCTCCATCAGGTAGGCGCCGCTGAAGATCACCGCGCTGCCGATCAGGGCGGTGCCCAGCGCCATGGTGATGCTGTTGCGGTAGGCCAGCCAGCCGCCGCCGGCGGTGTCGTCGAACTGGTAGTGCTTGAGCGACAGCGACAGGTTGTAGGGCCAGAACTTGACCAGCGAGGAGTACACCGCCATGCCCACCACCAGCAGCAGAATGGCGCACACCAGCAGCACGATGGCCAGGAAGCACGCATCACGCCGGCGGCTGGGGGCCGGCTCGAACACCTGGGCGCGACCGCTCATGGCATCGCCCTGGCGCCGGCGCAGCCAGGCATCCACCGCAAAGCTGAGCAGCGCCGGCACCAGCAGCACCATGCCGATCAGTGCACCACGGCCGAACTGCTGCTGGCCCACCACCGCCTTGTAGGCTTCCAGCGCCAGCACCTGGTAGTCGCCACCCACTACTACCGGCACGCCGAAGTCGGTGATGGTGAGGGTGAACACCAGGCAGAACGCGGCGAACACGGCCTGGCGTGTGGCCGGCCAGGTGATGCTGGTGAACGCGCGGCGTGGCCCGGCGCCCATGCTGGAGGCCGCATCGAACAACCGTGCATCGGCCAGCGACAGTGCCGAGAGCAGGATCATCAGCGCATGCGGGAAGGTGTAGATGGCCTCGCCCAGCACGATGCCCCAGAAGCCATAGATATTGTCGCTGAGCAGCCCGCGCAGCAGGCCCTGGTTACCGAACAGGTACACCAGCGCGATGGCCGGCAGCATCGAAGGCGCCAGCAGCGGCAGCAGCGAGATCCCGCGCCATATGCGCTTGCCCGGAATCAGCGTGCGTTGCAGCGCATAGGCGAACAGGTAGGCGGTGGGCACCACGATGGCCGCCACGCTCAGCGCGACGGTGAGGCTGTTGCCCAGCAGCCAGTGGAAGTTGGCGCTGGCGAACAGTTCGCGGGCCGCGACCAGCCCGCCCCCCTGCCCGGCATCGCTGCTGAAGCCGCGCCAGAAGATCGCCAGCAACGGCAGCAGCACCGCGACGGTCAGCAGCACCAGCAACAGCCATTTGCCGCCGGTCACGAACAGGCGATCCCCCAGCGCGACGCCGCCGGTGGTCTTGGCCTTCGCAGGTGCGATCGGCAGGCTCATCGGCGCGCCCATGTCAGGCAAACACCTGCAGGCTGCGCGGCGGCAAGGCCACCCAGATATCCTGCGAGCCCAGGCGCGGCATCGACTCGGGCGCCACCTCGGCGGTGAGTGCGTGGCCGGGCAGTTGGTTGAACTCGAAACTCATGCGGCAGCGATTGCCGAGAAAGGTGATTTCCCGCACGCGGGCCGGGAACAGGTTTTCTTCATGCACCGGCGGGTTGACGCTGATCGCCTCGGGGCGGCAGAACAACCGGCCACTGTTGGCCGCGCCCGCACCGGGGGCCAGGCGCAGGTTCATGTCACCCACCTGGGCATGGCTGTCGCTGCGCTGCTGGAATGGCAGCCAGTTGCCCTGGCCGACGAACTCGGCCACGAACGGCGTGGCCGGCTTGTCGTAGATGGCCTGCGGGGTGTCGTACTGCTCGACCTGGCCGTTGTTCATCACCGCGATGCGGTCGGCCATGAGCATGGCCTCGTCCTGGTTGTGGGTGACCATCAGGGTGGTGATGCCAAGCTGGCGTTGCAGCTGACGCAGCTCGCTGCACAGGTGGTCGCGCACGCGGGCATCGAGGGCCGACATAGGTTCGTCGAGCAGCAGCAAGGAGGGTGCCGGAGCGAGTGCGCGGGCCAGGGCCACACGTTGTTGCTGGCCGCCGGAGAGCTGGCCGGGGTACTTCTTCTCGCTGCCGCGCAGGCCGACCAGGTCGAGCATGTCGGCCACGCGCTGACGGGATTCGTCGCGGCTGCTGGCGGTCAGGCCGTAGGCGATGTTGGCTTCGACGGTGAGGTTGGGGAACAGCGCGTAGGACTGGAACAGAATGCCGTAGTCGCGGGCCTGGGGCGGCAGCTCGGAAATGTCGCGGTCACCGATGTAGAGGGTGCCGCGGTCCTGGCGTTCGAGCCCGGCGATGCAGCGCAGCAGGGTGGTCTTGCCGCAGCCGGAGGGGCCGAGCAGGCACACCAGTTCACCGGCGGCGATGTCCAGGGACACGTCGTGCAGCGCGGTGAAGGCGCCGAAGCGTTTGTGGATGCCGCGCACTTTCATCTGTGCGCCGGGGGTTGCGAGTGCGTTGTTCATGCCGGGACCTCACTGAACGAGTGAGGGCCATGCTAGGCGGGCAATGCGAAGGTTCTGTGGCGGTGGGGCAAAAGCGGGTGATAGTGGTATAGGCAGATTTTGTAGGGCTGCTGCGCAGCCCATCGCGGGTCAAGCCCGCTCCCACAACGATCTTGTGGGAGCGGGCTTGACCCGCGATGGCTATGGACCAGACGCCGATACTTCCTGGGCCAAGCCGAGAAAGGCAGCAGGCAACCGCGCCTGGCGCCGTTCCTTGAGGCAGTACAGGTACTCATGCATCACCGGCGCACCCTCCAGCGCCAGCACCTTCAGCTCCGGGTTATGCGGCACCTCGTGGCGGGCGATGATGCTGATGCCGATGTTGCGCAGCACCGCCTCGCGGATCGATTCGCGGCTACCGATCTCCAGCAGCGAGCCCACCTTCACCCCCGCCTCGTCGAGCATCTGCTCGGTGAGCCGGCGCGTGGTCGAGCCCTGTTCGCGCATCAGCAGGCAGTGCCCGCCCAGCGCACTCAGCGGCACCGCCTCACGCGAGGCCAGGGGGTGGTTGCGGTGCACTGCCACCACCAGCGGGTCGACGCCCAGCACCCGCCGCACCAGCCGCGCATCCTCCACCAGCTGTGACGAGGCGGCCATGTCCACGCGGTAATCCTCCAGCCACTCCAGCACCTGCTGCGAGTTGCCGATCTCCACCGACAGCTCCACCTGCGGCAGGCGCTCGCGGAAGATCTTCACCAGGTCGAGAATGTAGTACGGCGCGGTGGCCGCAATGCGCAGGCCGCCCTGCCCCTGGCCGCTGTTGCGCAGGAAGAACTCGATATCCGACTCCTGCTGCATCAGCGCCTTGACCATCGGCATCAGCCGCGTGCCGTCGTCGCTCAGGGTCAGGCGGCGACCGCCACGAAAGAACAGCTCGACCCCGTACTGGGCCTCCAGGTTGCGGATCTGCGTGGTCACCGTTGGCTGGCTGAGCCCGAGTTTCTTCGCCGCCAGGGTAATGCTGCCCAGGCGGGCCACCATGTAGAACGCCTTCAACTCGGAACTCAACATACCGCCTCTTACTTTCTGAGCAGGCGCAAGCCGTTGAATACCACCAGCAAGCTCACGCCCATGTCGGCGAACACCGCCATCCACAAGGTCGCCATGCCGGTGAAGGTGATCGCCAGGAAGATCGCCTTGATGCCCAGGGCCAGAACGATGTTCTGCACAAGGATCGCCGCGCTTTGCCGCGAGAGCCTGACGAACGCCGGGATTTTGCGCAAGTCGTCATCCATCAGTGCCACGTCTGCGGTTTCGATGGCGGTGTCGGTACCGGCCGCCGCCATGGCAAACCCGATCTCGGCCCGCGCCAGCGCCGGGGCATCGTTGATGCCGTCGCCGACCATGCCGACCCGATGGCCCTGGGCGTACAGGTCTTCGATGGCCTTGAGCTTATCGGCCGGCAGCAGGTTGCCGCGAGCCTCATCGATGCCCACCTGCGCGGCGATGGCCTCGGCGGTGTGCGGATTGTCGCCGGTGAGCATGACGGTCTTGATACCCAGTGCATGCAACTGCGCAATCGCCTCGCGGCTGCTTTCCTTGACCGTATCGGCCACGGCGAACAGCGCCAGCGGGCCGGAGGCGTCGAGCAGCAGCACCACGGTCTTGCCCTGGCGCTCCAGCTCATCGAGCTGGGCTTCCAGTTCGGGCGAGCACAGGCCCAGTTCCTCGACCAGGCGATGGTTGCCCAGGTGGTACAGCACGCCGTCGATCCTGCCGCCCACGCCACGGCCCATCAGGGCCTGAAACTCGCTGACCTCGGCCAGCGGCTGATCGGCGTATTGCTGTGCGATGGCCATCGACACCGGGTGATCGGAACGAGCGCCCAGGCTCGCGGCGATGTGCTGGGCGCGGCCTTCGAAGCGCGCATCGAGCACGCGGTAGTCGGTTTGCACCGGTTTGCCGTGGGTGATGGTGCCGGTCTTGTCCAGCGCCAGGAAGCTGAGCTTGCGCCCGCCCTCCAGGTACACGCCGCCCTTGATCAGGATGCCCTTGCGCGCTGCGGCGGCCAGGCCGCTGACGATGGTCACCGGGGTCGAGATCACCAGCGCGCACGGGCACGCCACCACCAGCAGCACCAGCGCACGGTAGATCCAGTCGAACCACAGGCCGCCGAAGAACAGCGGTGCCACCACGGCCACCGCCAGTGCCAGCACGAACACCACCGGGGTGTAGATGCGCGAGAACTGGTCGACGAAGCGCTGGGTCGGGGCGCGGGCGCCCTGGGCTTGCTCCACGGCCTTGATGATGCGGGCCAGGGTCGACTGGCCGGCGGCGGCGGTCACGCGGTACTCCAGCGCACCGGACTGGTTGATGGTGCCGGCGAACACCTTGTCGCCGGGGCCCTTCTCCACCGGCAGGCTTTCGCCGGTGATCGGCGCCTGGTCGATGCTGGACTGGCCTTGCAGCACTTCGCCGTCCAGGCCGATACGTTCGCCTGGGCGCACGCGCACGGTGGCGCCAAGGGCCACCTGGCGCACGTCGACCTCCTGCCATTGGCCGTCGGCCTGGCGCACGGTGGCCAGGTCCGGGGCCAGTTGCATCAGGCCGCCGATGGCGTTGCGTGCACGGTCCAGCGAGCGCGCCTCGATCAGTTCGGCCAGGGTGAACAGCACCATCACCATGGCCGCTTCCGGCCACTGGCCGATCAGCACGGCGCCGGTCACGGCGATGCTCATCAGTGCGTTGATGTTCAGGTTGCGGTTCTTCAGGGCAATCCAGCCCTTCTTGTAGGTGCCCAGGCCGCAGCCGAGGATGGCCGCCAGCGCCAGCAGGGCCACGGCCCATTCCGGGGCGGCATTGGTGAAGTGGACGATCTCGGCGGCGAGTGCGGCGACACCGGACAGCGCCAGCGGCCACCAGGCTTTCTTCGGCGCAGCCACTGCGTCGCTGCCGGCCTCGCCCGCATCGTCGAGCGGTTCGGCGTGCATGCCCAGCGAGGTGATCGCCTGCTCGATGCCGCGGGTGTCGGGGTGGGTATGCGTGACGCCGAGGATACGGTTGATCAGGTTGAATTCCAGCTGCTCGACGCCGTCGAGCTTGCCCAGCTTGTTCTGGATCAGGGTCTGCTCGGTCGGGCAGTCCATGGCCTCGATCCGGAAGCGGCTCAGCCGCGCATCGCTGCTGGTGGTTTCACGCAGCTGCACCAGGGCCGGTGCGGCGGCGCCGGAGCAGCAGCTGCCGTGGGCAGGCGCGGCAGGCGCGGGGCTGGCGTGGTCGTGGTCCGCGTGGTCGTGGGCATGATCGTGGCTATGTTCATGCTTGTGATCGTGCGCGTGGCCGACGTGGTCGGGGCTGACAGGCTGGTTCATGTGGTTCATCCCTAAAGGTCCTGTTGCCAAGTGAACACCCTGTAGCCACTATAGGGTCAAGCAACCAACCGAGGTATTTTGCAGATGAAGATCGGAGAGCTGGCCAGGGCCACCGACTGCCCGGTGGAAACCATTCGCTACTACGAGCGTGAAAGCCTCTTGCCAGAGCCTGCGCGCAGCGAGGGCAACTACCGGCTGTATACCCAGGCGCACGTGGAGCGGCTGACCTTCATCCGCAACTGCCGCACGTTGGACATGACCCTGGAAGAGATCCGCAGCTTGCTGCGCCTGCGCGACAGCCCGGAGGACCAGTGCGAAAGCGTGAATGCGCTGATCGACGAGCATATCCAGCACGTGAAGGCGCGCATCGACGGGTTGGTGGCATTGCAGGGGCAGTTGCTGGAGTTGCGCCAGCATTGCCGGGCGCAGGAAACGCAGTGCTCGATCCTGCAGCATCTGGAGGTGAACGGTGCGGTGACAGCCCCGGAGGCGGAGCATTCGCATGTGGGGCGCAGCCATGGGCACTGACTGAGAGCCCTTTCGCCAGCAAGGCTGGCTCCTACAGGGGATTGCGGTGATCCTTGTAGGAGCCAGCCTTGCTGGCGAAGCGGTATGGCGCGCTTAGACCGCCATCGGCGCCGTCATCGGCGCATGGTGCTCGTAGCCTTCCAGGCTGAAGTCGCTCGGCTCGATCTTCTCCAGCCACTCAGGCTCGTACACACCCGTCTTGGCATACTCCGGCACGCGGTCGGAGATCACCAGCTTCGGCGCCGCCAGCGGCTCGCGCTTGAGCTGTTCGGTGAGCATGTCCAGGTGGTTCTCATACACGTGCGCATCACCGATGAAGTAGGTGAACCAGCGCGGCGTGTAGCCGGTCAGGCGGCCCACCAGCGACAGCAGCGCGGCGCCTTCGGTGAGGTTGAACGGCGTGCCCAGGCCCAGGTCGTTGGAGCGGATGTAGAGGGTCAGGGAAATCTCCTTGGTCTCCACGTTCGGGTGAAACTGATAAAGCAGGTGGCACGGCGGCAACGCCATCTCGTCCAGCTGCGCACAGTTCCAGCCATGGAACAGGATGCGGCGGCTGCCCGGGTCGTTGTGGATGGTGTCGATGCACTGGCGAATCTGGTCGATGGCCTTGTACAGCACCACGAACGCCTCGCCCTCTTCTTCTGCCTCGGCAATCTTCACGAAGCCATTGCTCTGCGCCAGCTCGATGGCCGCCGGGTTGCTCAGCGGGATGCGCTTGTAGGCCGGCCACTGGCGCCATTGCACGCCGTAGATCTCGCCCAGGTCGTCATGCCCCTGGCGGAACGGGTTGGCCAGCCACTGGGCGTTCTCGTTGGCGTTCTGGTCCCAGACCTTGCAGCCCAGTTCACGGAATTCGCCGGCGTTCTTCACGCCACGCAGAAAGCCCACCATTTCGCCGATCGCCGACTTGAACGCCAGACGGCGGGTGGTGATGGCCGGGAAACCCTTCTGCAGGTCGAAACGCAGCATGGCGCCCGGCAAGCTGATGGTGCGCACGCCGGTACGGTTGCCCTGCAGGGTGCCGTTCTCGATCACATCACGCACCAGCTCTAGATATTGCTTCATGTCTTACCTGTCTCGATACCGGCAGGGGCCAGGCCCCTGCCGGGAAAATTAAAGCGCGGCGCCCTTGGCACTCGGCGCGCGGCGGTAGGCCAGCCAGATCAGCGCGATACCGGCGACGATCATCGGCACGCACAGCACCTGCCCCATGGTCAGCCAGCCGAAGGCCAGGTAACCCAGCTGCGCATCCGGCACCCGCACGAACTCGACGATGAAGCGGAAGATGCCGTAGAACAGCGCGAACATCCCGGAAACCGCCATGGTCGGGCGCGGTTTACGCGAGTACAGCCACAGAATCAGGAATAGTGCCACACCTTCCAGGGCGAACTGGTACAGCTGCGACGGGTGACGCGGCAATTGCGCCGGGTCGCTGAACGGCGGGAACACCATGGCCCACGGCACGTCGGTGGCCTTGCCCCACAGCTCGGCGTTGATGAAGTTGCCAATGCGCCCGGCACCCAGGCCGATTGGCACCAGCGGCGCAACGAAGTCCATCAGCTCGAAGAACGACTTGTTGTTGCGCTTGCCGAACCACAGCGCCGCCAGCATCACGCCGATGAAGCCGCCATGGAACGACATGCCGCCCTTCCACACCTCGAAGATCAGCGTCGGGTTGGCCAGGTACGCGCTCAGGTCATAGAACAGCACGTAGCCCAGGCGCCCGCCGACGATCACGCCCATGGACAGCCAGAACACCAGGTCGGAGAGTTTCTCGCGGCTCCAGGTGGGGTCGAAGCGGTGCAGCCGGCGCGACGCCAGCAGCCACGCGCCGCCGATGCCGATCAGGTACATCAGGCCGTACCAGTGGATTTTCAGCGGCCCGATGGCCAGTGCCACGGGATCGATCTGCGGGTAAGGCAGCATGGTGACTCCTCTCGTTAAAGCAAAAAGCTCAGGCCTACACAGAACAGCAGTGCGGCGAACAGCCGCTTGAGCAGGCGTGGCGACAGTTTATGCGCCAGGCGCGCACCGAAACGGGCAAAGAACATGCTGGTCAGGGCAATCCCGAGCAGCGCCGGCAAATACACGAAGCCCAGGCTGTTGGGCGGCAGGTGCGCCTCGTCCCAGCCCAGCACGATGAAACTCAGGGCACTGGCCACCGCAATCGGAAAACCACAGGCCGAGGACGTGGCCACCGCCTGCTGCATGGGCAGGCTGCGCCAGGTCAGGAAGGGCACGGTGAGCGAGCCGCCGCCGATGCCGAAGATCGCCGAGGCCCAGCCCACCACGCCGCCGGCGGCGGTCAGGCCAAGCTTGCCGGGTACGCCGCGGCTGGCCTTGGGCTTGAGGTCCAGGGCCATCTGCACCGCCACCAGCAGGGCGAACACGCCGATGATCTTCTGCAGGTGCGGGCCCTGGATCAGCGAGGCGGTCTTGGCCCCGACCCCGGCGCCGAGCAGGATGCCCACGGTCATCCACACGAAGATCGGCCACTGCACCGCGCCACGGCGGTGGTGCTCGAGGATGGCGTTGACCGAGGTGAAGACAATGGTCGCCAGCGACGTGCCGACTGCCAGGTGGGTCAGCACCGAGGCGTCGAAGCCCTGCAGGGTGAAGCTCAGCACCAGCACCGGCACGATGATGATGCCGCCGCCCACGCCGAACAGCCCGGCCAGTACACCTGCACAGGCGCCCAGCACCAGATAGATCACAAATTCCATTGTCGACCCCCAAAATCAGTTCGGCATGGTAACGGAAGGTGGGCCTGTGGCTCTAGTGAAGACACGTTTAGTCGATGGATAGCGAACGCCAGTGTGGGTAGAGTGGCTGAAAACACTGGGAGCGAACCTATGTGTCTGATTGCTTTTGCATGGCGCCCGGGGCATGCCCGGCCGCTGATCGTCGCGGCCAACCGTGACGAGTTCTATGCCCGCCCCAGCCAGGCGCTGGGGGCGTGGGAGGATGCGCCGGGGGTGTATGCCGGACGTGACCTGGAAGCTGGCGGCAGCTGGCTGGGGGTTGGACCGGGCGGGCGCTTTGCGGCGCTGACCAATATTCGGGACCCGCAGCAGGCGCAGGGTGCGCGCTCGCGCGGCGAGCTGGTGGCGGGGTTTCTGCGCGGCGAGCTGGGGGTGGAGGCTTACCTGGACCATGTGGCCAGCCGCAGCAGCCAGTATTCGGGATTCAACCTGCTGGTAGGGGACGCTGGGCAGCTGGGGTACCTGAATGCGCAGGAGGCGGCGCCGGTGCTGCTGGCCGAGGGGGTGTACGGCTTGTCGAATGCCGGGCTGGATACGCCGTGGCCGAAACTGCTGAAGATGCGGGCTGCGCTCGAAGACCAGCTGCAGGACCCGCGACCACAGCGGCTGCTGGCGTTGCTGGGGGATGAGCAGCAGGCCGAAGAGGCCGAGCTGCCGCAGACCGGTGTGGGGCTGGCGACCGAGCGGTTGCTGTCGAGCGTGTTCATTGCCAGCCAGAACTACGGGACGCGGGCGAGTACGGTGTTGATTGTCGAGGCGGATGGCAGCAGGTTGATGGTGGAGCGCAGCTTCGGGCCGTTTGGGGGGCAGTTGGGCGAGGTCACCTTGCAGGTTTGACGCTTTCGCCGGCAAGGCCGGCTCCTACATCGACCTCCTGTAGGAGCCGGCCTTGCCGGCGAAGGGCCGCGACGCGGCCCAGGGCCTCACAGGGTCTTGGAAGCCCCAGGATTGATCATCCGCGACAGCCCCAGGTTCTTCAGCGCCAGTTGCAGCGAGCTGTGGATAACCTGCGGGTTATCGATACCCATCGCCTGCTCCAGCAATTCCCTGGATTTGCTCATGCTGATCTGACGCAGCATCCATTTCACTTTCGGCAGGTTGGTGGCGTTCATCGACAGGCTGTCGAAGCCCATGGCCATCAGCAGCACCGCCGCAGCCGGGTCGCCAGCCATCTCGCCACAGATGCTCACCGGCTTGCCCTCGGCATGCGCCGCGGTCACCACGTGCTGCAAGGCCTGCAGCACCGCAGGGTGCAGGTAGTCATAGAGGTCGGCCACCCGCGGGTTGTTGCGGTCGACCGCCAGCAGGTACTGGGTCAGGTCGTTGGACCCCACCGACAGGAAGTCGACCATGCGCGCCAGCTCGCGGGTCTGGTAGACCGCCGCCGGAATCTCGATCATGACCCCCACCGGCGGCATCGGCACGTCGGTGCCTTCGTCGCGCACCTCGCCCCAGGCGCGGTGGATCAGGTGCAATGCCTCTTCCAGTTCGTGTATCCCGGAGATCATCGGCAGCAGGATGCGCAGGTTGTTCAGGCCTTCGCTGGCCTTGAGCATGGCGCGGGTCTGCACCAGGAAAATCTCCGGGTGGTCCAGCGTCACGCGGATACCGCGCCAACCCAGGAACGGGTTGTCCTCCTTGATCGGGAAGTACGACAGCGCCTTGTCACCCCCGATGTCCAGGCTGCGCATGGTCACCGGCAACGGGTGGAAGGCCGCCAGTTGCTCGCGATAGATCGCCAGCTGCTCCTTTTCGCTGGGGAAGCGCTGGTTGATCATGAACGGCACTTCGGTACGGTACAGCCCCACCCCTTCGGCGCCGCGCTGCTGCGCCCGCGCCACGTCGGCCAGCAGCCCGGTGTTGACCCACAGCGGCATGCGGTAGCCATCGAGCGTCTCGCACGGCAGTTCGCGCAGGGCGTCCAGGCCCTGGGCCAGCTGGCGCTCCTCCTCGACCACTTCGGTGTAGTGCTTGCGCAGCACTTCGCTGGGGTTGGTGTAGACGTCGCCCTTGTAGCCGTCGACGATCATCTGGATGCCGTCGACCTTCGAATACGGCAGGTCGACCAGGCCCATCACCGTGGGGATGCCCATGGCACGCGCCAGGATCGCGACGTGGGAGTTGCCCGAGCCGAGAACCGACACCAGCCCCACCAGCTTGCCTTCGGGTACTTCGCCGAGCATGGCCGGGGTCAGCTCTTCGCTGATCAGGATGGTGTTGTCGGGGTACACCAGGGTCAGCTGGCGGGCTTCCTGCAGGTAGGCCAGCAGGCGCCGGCCCAGGTCTTTGACATCGGAGGCGCGCTCGCGCAGGTAGGCGTCGTCCATCAGCTCGAAGCGGTTGACGTGCTCGCCCACCACCTGGCGCAAGGCGCCCTGGGCCCACTGGCCGGTCTTGATGACCTCCACCACCTCGCCGCCCAGGGCGACGTCTTCGAGCATCATCAGGTACACGTCGAACAGCGCACGCTCTTCGGGGCGCAGCTGGGTAGCGAGCTTGGCCGAGAGGTTGCGCATGTCGCTGCGCACGCCTTCGAGGGCGTTGTTGAACAGTTTGAGTTCGGCGTCGATGTCGGTGACGGTCTTGTCCGGCACCACGTCCAGGTCGGCCGGCGGCAGCATCACCACCGCCGTACCCACCGCCGCGCCAGGCGAGCCCGGCACGCCGACGAACTTGGCTTCCTGGATACCCTTGCCCTGGCGCCCCAGGCCGCGAATCGAGCCGGTGGCCTCGGCATGGGCGATAACCCCGGCCAGCTGCGCACTCATGGTGACCAGGAAGGCTTCTTCGCCCTCGTCGAACTGGCGACGTTCCTTCTGCTGGATGACCAGCACGCCCACCACGCGGCGGTGGTGGATGATGGGTGCACCGAGGAAGGAGGCAAAGCGCTCTTCGCCGGTTTCGGCAAAGTAGCGATAACGCGGGTGATCGGCGGCGTTTTCCAGGTTCAGCGGTTCTTCGCGGGTACCCACCAGGCCCACCAGGCCTTCGTTGGGGGCCATGCTGACCTTGCCGATGGAGCGCTTGTTCAGGCCCTCGGTGGCCATCAGCACGAAGCGGTTGCTCTCCGGGTCGAGCAGGTAGACGGAACACACCTGGCTGCCCATGGCTTCTTTGACGCGTAACACAATGATCCCCAACGCCGTCTTGAGATCCTTGGCGGAGTTAACTTCCTGGACGATCTTGCGCAGCGTATTGAGCATGGCTCGGGGTCGAACTCCGTCGTCAGTCGCGCGCCAGCAGGCGCGGGGCAAGCTCTTTGAGAGCGCGGCGGTAAACCTCGCGCTTGAATGTCACCACCTGGCCCAACGGATACCAATAGCTGACCCAGCGCCACCCATCGAATTCCGGTTTACCGGTCAAATCCATCCGCACCCGCTGCTCGTTGGACACCAGGCGCAGGAGGAACCATTTCTGTTTCTGGCCGATGCACAGCGGTTGGCTGTGGGTACGCACCAGGCGTTGGGGTAAACGATAACGCAACCAGCCACGGGTGCAGGCAAGAATTTCAACATCCTGCCGCTCCAGGCCCACTTCTTCATTCAGCTCGCGGTACAGGGCGTCTTCCGGCGTTTCCTCGGGGTTGATCCCGCCTTGTGGAAACTGCCAGGCATCCTGGTTGATCCGTCGAGCCCATAGCACCTGCCCGAGATCATTGGTCAGAATGATCCCGACATTGGGGCGAAAACCATCGGGGTCGATCACGGCAGCAACCTCGCAAACGCATGTCGCCGCATTGTTCCACAAAGCTTGCAACGCCAGCAACGCGCCGCTCCACCTTATGTGCATAGCAGATAAAAGTCCGTATTCTGTGGGCCTTTTCAGATGTTATGCGAGTGACTTCGATGCGCCTGGCTTTATTCGATCTGGACAACACGCTTCTGGGTGGCGACAGCGACCACGCCTGGGGCGATTACCTGTGCGAACGCGGGATTCTCGACCCCATCGCCTACAAGAACCGCAACGATGCGTTCTACCAGGACTACCTGGCCGGCAAGCTGGACCAGGGCGCGTACCTTGAGTTCACCCTGGAGATCCTGGCCAGGACCGAAATGGCGCAACTCGACGAATGGCACCGCGACTTCATGCGCGACTGCGTCGAGCCGATCATCCTGCCCCAGGCCCTGGCGCTGCTGCAAAAGCACCGTGACGCGGGCGACAAGCTGGTGATCATCACCGCCACCAACCGCTTCATCACCGGCCCGATTGCCCAGCGCCTGGGCGTGGAGACCCTGCTGGCCACCGAGTGCGAGATGGTCGACGGTCGCTACAGCGGGCGCAGCATCGACGTGCCGTGCTTCCGTGAAGGCAAGGTGACGCGCCTGAACCGCTGGCTCGAAGAGAATGGCTTGAACCTGGACGACAGCTACTTCTATAGCGACTCGATCAACGACCTGCCGCTGCTGGAGCAGGTGGCCAACCCGGTGGCGGTGAACCCGGACCCTACCCTGCGTGCCGAAGCCGAGAAACGCGGCTGGCCGGTGATCAGCCTGCGCGATTGAGGTGTGACCATTCGCCGGCAACGCCGGCTCCTACAGCGCAACCGGTGTAGGAGCCGGCGTTGCCGGCGAAGGCATCAGACGGGTTTTGCACCCATCAGCCCGGCAATCGCGATGAAGCACACGGCGCAGAACACCGCCAGGCCCAGCGTCACCTTCGGGTTGCCTGCGCCCGGCGCCGTGCGCAGCCGGTTAAGGCGCACACTCAGCCAGAACCAGCAGAACGCCCCCACCGTATAGATCAGGCTGGAGCCCAGCACCCAGGTCTGCCCCAATGGCCAGCCGATCAGGTGCACCAGCCACCAGCCACTGAACGGCATGCTCACCAGGCATACGCCCATCAGCAACCATACGAACAGCAAAGGCCGCTGCAACAGGCGCGTGTGCGCAGTCACGTCACCCTTGCGTCGTGCCAGCCAGACCCACAGCGCCAGGCCCAGGGCACTGCCCAGCAGCACGACCGTGGCCAGTACGTGGGCGATTTTCAGGCTTGTCAGCAATTCCATGTCTTCTTATTCCTCAGGCGTTGCCCAACAGCGTAGCCGTTCAGCCCAGAAACAGCCGGTACGCCGGGTTGTCGGTTTCATCCCAGTACGGGTAGCCGATCTTGGCCAGTGCCGCCGGCACCAGGTGGCGCTCATCATCCGGCACCTGCAGCCCGGCCACCACGCGACCATCGGCCGCGCCATGGTTGCGGTAGTGGAACATCGAGATGTTCCAGCGCCCACCCAGCTTGTTGAGGAAGTTGAACAGCGCCCCCGGCCGCTCCGGGAACTCGAAGCGCAGCACCAGCTCGTCACTGACGCGCGCCGCGTGCCCGCCCACCATGTGGCGGATGTGCAGCTTGGCCAGCTCGTTGTCGGTCAGGTCCAGCACCGGAAAACCCTGCGCGGTCAGGCTGTGCAGCAGGGCACTGCGCGGGTCGGTGTCGGGGTGGGTCTGCACCCCGACAAAGATGTGCGCCTCGCCGTCGGCGTGGTAGCGGTAGTTGAATTCGGTGATCTGGCGCTTGCCGATGGCCTCGCAGAACGCCTTGAAGCTGCCCGGCTGTTCGGGGATGGTCACTGCGATGATCGCCTCGCGGCCCTCGCCCAGTTCGGCGCGCTCGGCCACATGGCGCAGGCGGTCGAAGTTCACGTTGGCACCGGAGTCGATGGCCACCAGGGTCTGCCCGGTCACACCTCGCAGCTCAACGTACTTCTTGATGCCGGCAACGCCCAGCGCGCCGGCAGGTTCGGTGATCGAGCGGGTATCGTCGTAGATGTCCTTGATGGCCGCGCAGATCTCGTCGGTGCTGACGGTGATCACCTCGTCCACATGATCCTTGCAGATGTCGAAGGTGTGCTGGCCGATCTGCGCCACCGCCACGCCATCGGCGAACAGGCCCACCTGCGGCAGCACCACGCGCTCGCCGGCGGCCATGGCGGCCTGCAGGCAGTTGGAGTCGTCCGGCTCGACACCGATCACCTTGATCTCGGGGCGCAGGTATTTGACGTAGGCGGCAATGCCGGCGATCAGGCCGCCGCCGCCCACCGGCACGAAGATCGCGTCCAGCGGCCCGGGGTGCTGGCGCAGGATCTCCATGGCCACGGTGCCCTGCCCGGCGATGGTGTGCGGGTCGTCATAGGGGTGGATATAGACGAAGCCCTTTTCGTCCACCAGCTTGAGCGAGTAGGCCAGCGCCTCGGGGAACGAATCGCCATGCAGCACCACCTTGGCGCCCCGCGAGCGCACGCCTTCGACCTTGATCTCGGGGGTGGTCTTGGGCATCACGATGGTGGCCTTGATCCCCAGTTCACGGGCGGCCAGCGCCAGGCCCTGGGCATGGTTGCCGGCCGAGGCGGTGACCACGCCCCGCGCCAGTTCCTCGGCGCTCAACTGCGCCAGCTTGTTGTAGGCGCCGCGGATCTTGAACGAGAACACCGGCTGCAGGTCTTCGCGCTTGAGCAGCACGTGGTTGCCCAGGCGCTTGCTGAGCTGGCCGGCCGGTTGCAGCGGGGTTTCGACGGCGACGTCATAGACGCGCGAGGTGAGGATCTTCTTGACGTACTGTTCGAGCATCGGGAACGCATCACTGGGCAGCTGGGCGGGGCCTCGGAGTCTACCGCAGCGCCCGGTCGGGCGACCACAGCCAGTCTGTGGTTTTAGCCGCTATACTACGCGCCCTCACGATACCCCTGCCCGCTCCGGAGCCCGCATGACCCAGGACCAACTCAAACAGGCTGTCGCCCAGGCCGCTGTCGATTTCATTCTGCCCAAGCTCGATGACAAGAGCATCGTCGGCGTCGGCACCGGTTCGACCGCCAACTGCTTCATCGACGCCCTGGCGCTGCACAAGGGTGCGTTCGATGGTGCGGTCGCCAGCTCCGAGGCCACGGCTGCACGCCTGAAGGGCCACGGCATTCCGGTGTACGAGCTGAACACGGTCAGCGACCTGGAGTTCTATGTGGACGGTGCCGACGAGAGCGACGAGCGCCTGAACCTGATCAAGGGCGGTGGCGCAGCCCTGACCCGCGAGAAGATCGTCGCGGCCGTGGCCAAGACCTTCATCTGCATTGCCGACGCGAGCAAGCTGGTGCCGGTACTGGGCGCCTTCCCGCTGCCGGTCGAGGTGATCCCGATGGCGCGCAGCCATGTGGCACGTCAGCTGGTGAAACTGGGCGGCGACCCGGTGTACCGCGAAGGCGTGGTGACCGACAACGGCAACATCATCCTGGACGTGTTCAACCTGCAGATCACCAACCCGGTGGAGCTGGAAACCCAGATCAACGCGATCGTGGGCGTGGTGACCAACGGCCTGTTCGCGGCGCGCCCGGCGGACCTGCTGCTGCTGGGGACCGCGGACGGCGTGAAGACCCTGACCAGGTAAGCTTGCGGGGCGGCCTCATCGCGGGCCAAGCCCGCTCCCACAGGTTCGGTGTGATCTTGTGGAAGCGGGCTTGACCCGCGATACAGCCTACTCGGTCTTCTTGAATACGTAGAACAGGTTCGGCTCGCTCACCACATACAGCGTCCCGGCATCGTCCAGCGCAATCCCCTCGGCCTGCGGCACGCTCGCCTTCAACCCGGCAGACCCCTTGCGCAGCGACAGGCTGCTGATCGGCTTGCCCTTCACGTCCAGCTCCAGCACCAGTTGCGATTCGTCCGACAGGGCCAGCAGATGCCCGCTGCGCTCGTCGAACTGCAAGCTCGACAGGTCTCTCACGAACAACCGCGAATCACGCTTGCGGTCCTGCACCACGTGCACCGCATAGGGCTGCTCCGGATTGTCATGGGGAAACCCGTGCACCTCGTAGATCAGCATCGGGTCGCGCTCCTTGGCCACGAACAGGCGCTTGCCGCCCGAGTCGTAGGCCAGCCCCTCGAAACCCTTGTTGCCGTTCAGGCCGATGCCCAGGGTAAGCTGCTCGGCATCCTTGGCATCCAGAAACGCGGTATCGGGCGCCACATGCACCCGGATCAGGCGCTGCTCGCGCTCGTCGGTGATCACGAAACTGCCCGGCCCCACATACTCCACCGCCTCGGGGTCGCCGAAACCGGTCAGGGGGATGCGCCGCACGATGCGCCCCTCCAGCGACAGCTCGATCAGCTCGGGGTTCTTGTTGGTGACCGTGTACAGGCTGTTGCGGTCCGGGTCGAAGGTCAGCGCCGAAATATCCGCCTGCAGCCCCTCGACCGGGCGTGCCTCGACCACCACCTGGTAGCGGCTCAGCCCCATGCCCTGCTCGGCCGGCTGCCACCAGGCCTTGAGGTCGAACCAGGCACGCTCGAACACGCGGTGCTGCTGCCCCGCCACGCCCAGGGCGGCAAGGGCCAGCAGACTGAAAACAAGAAAGACCAAGGGCAGGTAACGACGCATTCGGGAAGACTCGGCAGGGTTCGGGCGTCATCTAACCATAGCCAACTGAATCGAAGCTTAATGCCACTATGCGGGAGTCACTGCTTGCGAAAGCGGTAGAACAGGTTCGGCTCACTGACGATGTACAGGGTGCCCTGGTCGTCCATGGCCACGCCCTCGGCGCGAGGGATGCGCTTTTTCAGGCCGTTGAAACCGCCGAGCAGGGTCATGAAGCTGACCTGCTCGCCCCGCTCGTCCAGCTCCAGCAGCATGTTCGAGTCGGCCGACAGCACCAGCATGTGCCCGGTACGCGGGTCGACCCCCAACGCCGAGAGGTTGCGCAGGTCCAGCTCGTCACTGGGCAGCGGCTGCTTGTCGCCGGTCAGCGGCGAACGGCCGTCGGTGCGCCAGGTGAACAGCCGCGGCGGACGCTCCTCGCCCAGCACGAGGCGCTGGTTGCGCGGGTCCCAGGCAATCGCCTCGAAGGCCTTGTTCTGATTGGCCGAAGGGCCCAGGTCGTATTGCGTGAAATCCTTGATGTTCAGTGCCTGGGTGCTGTCGTCCAGGCTGACGATGGTCATGGTGTGATCACGCTCGTCGACAATGGCCAACCGCCCGTCCGCCAGCACCGCAACCCCCTCGGGGTTGCTCCAGCCGTGAAGTGGCAGCTTGCGCAACACATCGCCGTCCAGGGTCAGCTCGACCAGGAACGGGTTCTTGCCCATGACGGCGAACAGGGTCTTGCGCTGGGGGTCGTAGGCCAGGTCGGAGGCCTCGTCGTCCTCCATGCCCGGCAGCACCTTGGCGTCGATATCGACCGTATAGCCCGGCAGCCAGATACTGGCCTGCTGTTCGCTCACCGACTCGAAACGCTCCTGCAGCCACAGCAGGCCACGGTCGTCCCAGTGCATGGCGATGGCCACGCCATAGCCGATCACCGCAGCCGTCACCAGCCAGGTAGACCAGCGCAACAGGAGACGACGCTTGCGCACAGGAGGGAGCGAACCGCTGGAAGGATAAGGTGTGGCCATCAGGTATTCCCGTTGTTTTTTTAGCCTGGCACGCAACACGCAGGCACGTTCACAAGGTTGATTCGCGGGGATTATCCGGATCATTTGTGAAAAAAACGGCAACGCCCGATCAAAGGCCGGGGAAAAGGTGGCAGTCGGCTATCGACTGCCACCCGGGGCAGGTCAGCGAACGCTGCCCTCGAAACGGGTCACACCGGGCAGTTCCAGCACCAGCTCATCGCCAGCGCTCAGCGGCCCGACGCCGGCCGGCGTACCGGTGAGGATCACGTCACCCGCCTGCAGCGCGAACTGCGAGGCCATGTGCTGGATCATCGGCACGATCGGGTTGAGCATCAGCGCGCTGTTGCCGTCCTGTCGCACCTCGCCGTTGATGCTCAGGCGAATGCCGATATCGGCCAGGTCTTCAAATGTGCTGCCAACCACGAAGGGCGTCAGCACGCAGGCGCCGTCGAAGCACTTGGCGCGCTCCCAGGGCAGGCCCTTTTCCTTGAGCTGCGCCTGCAGGTCACGCAGGGTCAGGTCCAGTGCCGGGGCGAAGCCGGAGATGGCGTCGAGCACTTCTTCTTCGGTAGGCGCCGGCGACAGCGACTTGCCCAGCAGCACCGCGATTTCCGCCTCGTAGTGCACCGAGCCACGCTCGGCCGGGATCTTGAACCCGCCTTCCAGCGATACCACGCAACTGCCCGGCTTGATGAACAGCAGCGGCTCGGTCGGAATCGGGTTGTCCAGCTCTTTGGCGTGCTCGGCGTAGTTGCGACCGATGCACACCACCTTGCCCACCGGCAGATGAGTACGCGTGCCGTCTACATACTGGTGCTGATAGTTCATTGCCGACTCCTGGAACGATGTTATTGGCGCTGCGGGGTTCACTCGACGGCGAAGATCTTGCCCGGGTTCATGATCCCGTTGGGGTCGAACACCGCCTTCACTGCCTTCATGTACTCGATCTCGACCGGCGAACGGCTGTAGGTCAGGTAGTCACGCTTGGTCATGCCCACGCCGTGTTCGGCCGAAATCGAGCCGTTGTACTTCTCTACCGTCTCGAACACCTGCTTGTTGACCACCGCGCAACGGGAGAAGAACTCGTCCTTGCTCATGTCGTCGGGCTTGAGGATGTTCAGGTGCAGGTTGCCGTCGCCGATGTGGCCGTACCACACCACCTCGAAGTCGGGGTAGCGTTCGGCGACGATCGCGTCGATATCCTTGAGGAACGCCGGCACCTTCGACACGGTTACCGAAATGTCGTTCTTGTACGGGGTCCAGTGCGAGATGGTCTCGGAGATGTACTCGCGCAGCTTCCACAGGTTCTGCAGTTGCTGCTGGCTCTGGCTCATCACGCCGTCCAGTACCCAGCCCTGCTCGACGCAGTGCTCGAAGGTGGCCAGAGCTTCGTTGGCCACTTCCTCGGTGCTGGCTTCGAATTCCAGCAGCGCGTAGAACGGGCAATCGGTCTCGAACGGCGCAGGCACGTCACCGCGGCCCAGCACCTTGGCCAGGGCCTTGTCGGAAAGAAATTCGAAGGCGGTCAGGTCGAGCTTGCCACGGAAGGCGTGCAGCACCGGCATGATGGAGTCGAAATCAGGCGTGCCCAGCACCATCGCGGTGAGGTTGTTGGGTGCCCGGTCCAGGCGCATGGTGGCCTCGACCACGAAGCCCAGGGTACCTTCGGCGCCGATGAACAGCTGGCGCAGGTCGTAGCCGGTGGCGTTCTTGATCAGGTCCTTGTTCAGCTCTAGCAGGTCGCCCTTGCCGGTCACGACCTTGAGGCCAGCTACCCAGTTGCGGGTCATGCCGTAGCGAATCACCTTGATACCGCCGGCATTGGTGCCGATATTGCCGCCAATCTGGCTGGAACCTGCCGACGCGAAGTCGACCGGGTAGTACAGGCCCTTGTCCTCGGCAAAATTCTGCAGCTGCTCGGTGATCACGCCAGGCTGGCACACCACGCTGCGGTCGAATTCGTTGAAGTCGAGAATCTGGTTCATGTAGTCGAACGCCACCACCACTTCGCCATTGGCAGCTACTGCGGCAGCCGACAGGCCGGTGCGCCCGCCCGACGGCACCAGGGCGACCTGGCGCTGGTTGGCCCAGCGCACGATGGCCTGAACCTGTTCGGTGCTCTTGGGGAACACGATGGCCAGGGGGGCTGGAGCAAAATGCTTGGTCCAGTCCTTGCCGTACGCATCAAGTGAAGCAGCGTCGGTCAGGACCTTTCCAGGCTCAACCAGGGTCATCAGCTCATCCAACAGCGCACGATCGGTCATCTACAGAACTCTCGAACAATTCATGGTCACCCTGAGCACGTTTCACGTGCCAGGGATGGGCGTAAACAGGGGTGCCTATGCTAGCATACGCACCCCCGCAGATCGTGCCGAAAGCCGATGCTGCGAGCGCTTCTTTCCCTGCCATTTTTCTCCGGGACACAGGTTTACGCAGATGAGCAAGACTTCTCTCGATAAGAGCAAGATCAAGTTCCTTCTCCTCGAAGGCGTCCACCAATCCGCCGTGGACGTCCTCAAGGCCGCCGGGTACAGCAACATCGAATACCTCACCGGCTCCCTGCCGGATGCGCAACTGAAGGAAAAGATCGCCGATGCCCACTTCATCGGCATTCGCTCTCGCACCCAGCTGACCGAAGAGGTCTTCGACTGCGCCAAGAAACTGGTCGCTGTCGGCTGTTTCTGCATCGGCACCAACCAGGTCGACCTGGACGCCGCTCGCGAGCGCGGCATCGCCGTGTTCAACGCGCCTTACTCCAACACCCGTTCGGTTGCCGAGCTGGTACTGGCCGAAGCGATCCTGCTGCTGCGCGGTATCCCCGAGAAGAACGCTTCCTGCCACCGTGGCGGCTGGATCAAGAGCGCGGCCAACTCCTTCGAGATCCGTGGCAAGAAGCTGGGCATCGTCGGCTACGGCTCGATCGGCACCCAACTGTCGGTACTGGCCGAAAGCCTGGGCATGCAGGTGTTCTTCTTCGACCCGCTGACCAAGCTGCCGCTGGGCAACGCGACCCAGGTCGCCAGCCTGCACGAGCTGCTGGGCCTGGCCGACATCGTCTCGCTGCACGTTCCTGAGCTGCCATCCACCCAGTGGATGATCGGCGAGAAGGAAATCCGCGCGATGAAAAAGGGCGCGATCCTGATCAACGCCGCCCGTGGCACCGTGGTCGAGCTGGACCACCTGGCCGCCGCGATCAAGGACAAGCACCTGATCGGCGCCGCCATCGACGTGTTCCCGGTAGAGCCGCGCTCCAACGACGAGCAGTTCGAAAGCCCGCTGCGTGGCCTGGACAACGTGATCCTGACCCCGCACATCGGTGGCTCCACCGCCGAGGCCCAGGCCAACATCGGCCTGGAAGTGGCCGAGAAGCTGGTCAAGTACAGCGACAACGGTACCTCCGTGTCGTCGGTCAACTTCCCTGAAGTGGCCCTGCCGGCGCACCCGGGCAAGCACCGCCTGCTGCACATCCACCAGAACATTCCGGGCGTGCTCAGCGAGATCAACAAGGTGTTCGCGGAAAACTCGATCAACATCTCCGGTCAGTTCCTGCAGACCAACGAGAAGGTCGGCTACGTGGTGATCGACGTCGATGCCGAGTACTCGGACCTGGCGCAAGAGAAGCTGCAGCACATCAACGGCACCATCCGTTCGCGCGTGCTGTTCTAAACGCTTCGCCGGCAACGCCGATCCAAATGAAAAAGGCGACCCTCGGGTCGCCTTTTTTCATGCCCGCGATTTACTTCACGGTCACGGTGATCTTCTTCGATTCCACGCTTGGCTTGAACGGCACGTGGAACTTGTCGCCCAGCACCAGTTGCAGGGTGTGCTTGCCAGGGGCCAGGGTCAGCTGGGTTTCGGTCTGCGCCTTGCCAAAGTGCAGTACCTGCGGGCCGGCGGGCAGCGGCTGGCCGTTTTCCGGCATCAGGCTGGTGGGCAGCACCTGGTCGGCAGCCGGCGCCTTGTCGACGTCCACCAGCAGGTGATGATGGCCGCTATGCGGGGTGGCGTCGCCGGCCGGCTTGAGTTCCATGCCTTCGATGCCAAACTTGACGGTGAAGGTCTTGTCGACGGTGGCGCCATCGGCCGGGGAAACGATGAATACCTTGGCATCCTTGGGTGGTGCCTGGCTCACCAGGCCTTCGGCGGCGGCCAGCGCGGACACGCCCATCAACAAACCAGCGACGGCAGCACGCGAAAATAGGCTTTTCATTCACTTCTCCTGTGATTTACTTCGGTAACCCTTACCCCTGAATACCAGGGCAACGGTTCATTACGATAGATCAATTGCGCCAAGGCAAGCTTTAAAAAACGCCACGGAAAAATCTTCCCTGGCATCTAACATCCTCGGCCAAGTGCGGTCCTAGACACTGTTCGACCGCGACACACACAAAAAGTCGCGGCGACCGGACTCACTGCCAAAGACCAGGAAAGGGGCTTAGATGCGTTTGACTATTGGGGTACTGCTCACGGCCCTGCTGACCCCGTTGGCCCATGCCGAGCTGATCGACGAGGTCAACGATCGAAATGAACTGCGTATCGCGATCAGCGCCGATTCCTCGACCAATATCCGCAAGCAAGGCCAGTGGACCGGCTTCGAGATCGGGCTGGGCCAGGCGCTGGCCAAGGAGCTGGATGTAGGGGTGGAGTTCGTGCCCGTCGACCATGACGAGTTGCTGGACGGTGTGGAAAGCGGTCGTTACGACATCGCCCTGGACCAGATCACCGCCAGCCCCGAGCTCAAGCAGCGCCTGGGTGTCAGCGAACCCTATACCGACGGCGACGACGACAATCGCTATGTGATGCCCTTCCAGAAGGACAACCCGGCCTTCGAGAAAGCCTTGAACGCCGCCCTGCAGCGCATCAAGGACAACGGGCGCATGACCGAGCTGGCGCAGCAGGCGGCGCGGCCCGCTGTCGAGCCCCAGGCCCAGACCCACACCGAGGCGGCGGATGCTGCCGTGGACACCGACGCACCTTAGGCGTCGAGGGCATCCAGGGCCTGCACGGCCGCGTCCAGCTCCAGTTCGCTGAACACCTGCACCCCGGCCCGGCGCAACAGCGCCGTGGTCACACCCTCACCTTCCACCCTGGTGCCGCTGAACGTACCGTCATAGGTCAGCCGGTTGCCACAGGACGGGCTGCCCGACTTGAGCACGGCCACCCTTATGGCGTGGCGCTGCACCAGTGCCAGCGCCAGGTGCGCGCCCTGCACGAACGGCGCGGTCACGTCCTCGCCGGCTACCGTCACCACCCGGGCCTGGCCTTCCAGCACCGCACTGCCCTGCCCACCGGGAATTTCCGCAGGTGGCCGCGGGGTCGGCAGACCGCCGGCGACCTCGGGGCACAACGGCACCACGCGACCCTCCCGCTGCCAGCCCTGGAGCACATCCGGATGCCCGCTGGCGCGACCGTCATAGCGCACCGGCTGCCCCAGCAGGCAGGCGCTGACCAGAACCTTGTGCATGCTAGAAGGGCTCGTTGCCGCGCCGACGGAACCAGCCGGTGAGCGACAACCGCTCGCGGTTGGCCGGCAGCACTTCGTGGGGGATCTCGCCGGAGAGGAACACCACCAGGCAACCGCCGGTCGGCTGCACATCGTGTTCCACATTGTCCTTGAGGGTCATGCGCAACTGCCCGCCATGTTCGGGCAGCCAGTCTTCGTTGAGGTAGATCACCGCCGAGACCATGCGCCGGTCGTCGTCGCGAAAGCGGTCCAGGTGCTTGCGGTAGAAGCCGCCGGGCGGGTACAGGGCGAAGTGGCACTCGAAGTCTTCCAGGCCCAGGAACAGGCCGCGGTTCATCGCTTCGCGCAGGCCGTCCATCAACCCCAGGTACTGGTCGCAGGCGTCCGAGTCACCGGGTTCGAGCCACTGGATATGGTCGTTGCGAATACCTTCGCGTACTTCCTGCGCGGGCCCTCGCCCGACCCCCGCAGGGGCCAGTTCGCCTTCGGCGGCGCGGCGGCGGCACTCGGCCGCCAGTGCCCGCGTCAGCGGGGCCGGCAGGAACAGGTCGTGCTGCGACCAGCCACGGGTGGCCAGGTCGTCGACGATGCGCGACAGCAAGGGGTGATCAAGGGATATCTGCATGCCGCGCATAGTATCGAGCCGCCAGCAAAACCGACAGCGCCACTTGGCCGAGAGTGTGCATTGGCGTCTCGACAAAGCCCCGCCGGGCCACGGACAATAGCGGCCTGCCGACAGGAGTCCTGAATGCGCCGTTTGTTTTTTCTGCTGTTGATGATCTGCACCACGCCTGTCCTGGCAGATACCCACGACCAACTGTACAAGGTTGCCGGGTGGCCGGAGCAGCGCGCCCACTTCACCGATGCCCTCGATGCCGCCCAGCAGCGCTATCGCAGCAGCCTGCCGCCTGCAGTCTTCCAGGCCCTGGTGAACAACAGCAACCAGCGTTTCGAACCCACCGCCGTCGACCGCCGCGCCGAAGCCCAGTTGCGCGCTAACCTCGGCGACCCCAAGCCTGCGCTGGCGTTTTTTCAATCCCCCCTGGGGCGCAAGATCGTGGCGGCCGAGCTGCTGGCCACCCGCCGTGACCAGTTGGCCAAGAATGCCAAGGGCCTGCCCAAGATCGAGGCCAGCGACAGCCGCCTGCTGATCATCGGCCACCTGGCCCAGGCCCTGCCGGCCCGCGAGGCCGGTGCCGAGGTCAGCCTGGCGATTGCCGGGGTGGCGGCCGACAGCCTGAGCCAGATGATCCCCGGCCTGCTCGGTGGCAGCCAGGCCCAGGGCCTGCTCGACGGACAGCGCCAGCGCCTGATGCAGCAGATCGAGGCCGACCTGAACAACACCCTGCTGTATGTGTATCGCGGGCTGTCGGATGCCGAACTCGACGCCTTTGCAAGCTTTGCCGAATCGCCCGAAGGCAAGGCGTACTATGCCGCCGCCCTGGCCGCAATCCGGGCTGGCCTGGCGGTCGGTCAGAGCACCTCGGACCTGCAGTGATCAGCCAAGGCGCTGGCCGATGAAGGCAAAGTAGTCTCGGCGTATTGCCGGCAGCTCGTTGACCAGGTGGTGGCGGGCTTCGGGCATCAGCAGAATCTGCGGTTCGGCGAACTTGGCCTTGAGCACCTCAAGGTTGTACGGCCAGTCAACGGTCATGTCGGCCTGCCCCTGCACGATCAGCGGCTGGCGCGGGCTGCATGGCGCCACCTCGATACGCTTGACCCACGCCATCAGCGCCCCGACCCAGGCAGTAGGCAGGCGCCGCGGCTGCAGCGGGTCGGCCTGCAGGAACGGCAAAAAGGTAGGGTCGTTGCTGTTCTCGCTGAAGCGCCGCTCGATGCCGGTGACGAAGTGGCGCAGCACCTGATAGCTGAATTTCGACCAGCGCCACGCACGCGGGCGTACCAGCGGCGCCAGCAGGATCACCTGGCCCTGGGCCGGGCTGTGCGCGCCGTGGTGCAGCAGGTGGTCGACCAGGATGGCGCCGCCGGTGCTCTGCCCACACAGGTGCCAGGGTTGCGGCAGGTTCAGCGCCTGGCCCTGCTCGAACAGCGCCTGCAGCACGTCCTGATACACCGCAAAGTCATCGATGCTGGCGCGCTCGCCACTGGACAGCCCATGACCCGGCAGGTCGCAGGCGATGACCGCGAACTGCCGGGCCAGGGCCCATTCGATGGCGTGGCGGTAGAGGCCCATGTGGTCGTAGAAACCGTGCAGCAATACCAGCGTCGCCACAGGCGCGGCGGGCAGCCAGACCTGGGCGACCAGCTCGAAGCCTGCGGTGTCGAAACGCCCCAGCCAGCTGTCGACGCCGGGGATGTCCAGGCTGTAGAAATGCCGGTACGCCTGCGCCTGGGTCGACAACGGCTGACGCGCGGCCAGCGGTTGCAGGCTGGCACGCAGGGAGTCGGGCTGGAATGACGCGGGCATGGAAGTTACCAACAACGGGGCAAAGGATTGACCTGTGATATTCATCTGTTGCGAACGGCGTGGCAAGCTGGGGGACTTTTTTGTTGCCTGTGCCGCCCCCTCGCCCGTAGGCGCCGGCCTTGCCGGCGAAAAGATACACCCCTTTCCAGAATTGGTACCCCCGATGCCCCGCCACCTGCTCACCGGCCTCACCCTGCTCCTCTGCGCCGCCGGCCTGTGGTGGGCCTACGACAGCTTCCAGGGCCGCTACCTGCGCCCCTTCGACAACCACACCGCACTGTTCGCCGGCGACACTCTGCGCCTGCCAGAAGACATCGCCGGCCCCGGCCCCGTCCGCCTGGTGCACTTCTGGGACCCGGCCTGCCCCTGCAACGTCGGCAACCAGCAGCACCTGGCCGAGCTGACCGAGCACTTCGCCGCCCAGGGCGTGGAGTTCTACGTGGTGCAAAAGCCCGGTACCCACGGCCAACTGCCCGCCACCCTCGGCGCGCTCAAGCCACTGGCCGATCTGCCCGGCGCCGAGCACCTGCCGGCAAGCCCTGCGGTAGCGATCTGGGGCCGCAACGGCCAGCTCGCCTACTTCGGCCCCTACAGCGAGGGTGCCACGTGCAATTCGAGCAACAGCTTCATCGAGCCCATTCTGCTGGCCCTCACCCAGGGCCGCAGCGTGAACGCCACCCACACCCTGGCGGTGGGCTGCTATTGCCCCTGGGCCGGCTAGCGTACCCGTGCCGGGTTGCCCATCGCTGTCGCCCCCGCCGGCACATCGCGGGTCACCACTGCGCCCGCGCCGATGATCGCATCATCACCAATGCTCACCCCTGGCAGAATCAGCGCACCGGCACCGATCCACACGTTGCTGCCGATGTTCACCGGGCGCCCGCTCTCCAGCCCCGAACGGCGGATGGCCGGATCGCGCGGATGGTCGGCGGTGAGGATCTGCACACCGGGGCCGATCTGGCAGTCATCGCCGATGTGCACCTGCACCACGTCGAGGATCACGCAGTTGAAGTTGACGAACACGTTGGCGCCCAGCGTGATGTTGTAGCCGTAGTCGCAATGAAACGGCGGCCGGATCACCGCGCCTGCCCCCACTTTGGCGAAGTGCTCGACCAGCAGGGCATGACGCTGCTCGTTGAGCAGTTCGGGGGAATGGTTGTAGCGATACATCCAGTGCTTGTTGGCGATCTGCTCGGCCTGCAGCTCGGGACAGCCGGCATGATAGAGCTGGCCGGCGAGCATTTTCTGCTTTTCACTGAGGTTCATCGGACCGTGGCTTCCTGGGATGGGTTAAGTTGCAGGGTCTATCCTGTGCCGAACATCTGACCGGCCAGGGCAAGGAACGATCCTCGCACAAGGAGCCCCGATGAAACGCAGCCTTACCCTTCTTGCGGTGCTCATCGCCGCCGTCGCCGGCGGCGGCTACTGGTATGCCCACAGCAAGTTGCCGCAACGCACCGGCGAAGTCACCGTGGCCGGCCTGCAGGCGCCGGTGAGCGTGCGCTACGACCAGCGCGGCGTACCGCACATCCAGGCGCAGAACGAAACCGACCTGTACCGCGCACTGGGCTACGTGCACGCCCAGGACCGCCTGTTCCAGATGGAAATCACCCGGCGCCTGGCCAATGGCGAACTGGCCGAGGTACTGGGCCCCAAGCTGGTGGAGACCGACACCCTGTTCCGCAGCCTGCGCATTGCCGAGCAGGCGCGCAGCATGGTCGCCCGCCAGGACAGGCAATCCCCGGCCTGGCTGGCCCTGCAAGCCTACCTGGAGGGCGTGAACGCCTGGCAGGACTCGCACCCCAGGCCCGTGGAGTTCGATGTGCTGGGCATCACACCGCGCCCGTTCACCGCCGAGGACACCCTGAGCATCGCAGGGTTCATGGCCTACAGCTTCGCCGCCGCGTTTCGTACCGAGCCGCTGCTGACCTACGTGCGCGATCATCTGGGCAAGTACTACCTCAGCGACTTCGACCTGGGTTGGGACCCCGAAGGCGCGGTGCAAACCCCGCCACACCTGGCCGCTGCCGACTGGCGCAGGCTGGGCCGCATCGCCCAGGTCAGCCACCAGGCGCTGGGCGATGCGGGCCTGCCGCAATTCGAGGGCAGCAACGCCTGGGCCGTCAGCGGCAGGCTCACCGCCAGTGGCAAGCCGCTGCTGGCGGGCGACCCGCATATTCGGTTCTCGGTGCCGTCGGTGTGGTACGAGGCCGAACTGTCGGCGCCGGGCTTTCACCTGTACGGCTACCACCAGGCGCTGAACCCGTTCGCCTCGCTGGGACACAACCGCGAGTTCGGCTGGAGCCTGACCATGTTCCAGAACGACGACCTCGACCTGATCGCCGAGCAGGTCAACCCGGACAATCCCGAACAGGTGAAGATCCACGGCCAGTGGCACGACCTCACCTCCACCCAGCAGCAGGTCCGGATCAAGGGAGAAGACCCGCTCACCCTCACCCTGCGCCGCTCGCCGCACGGGCCGATCATCAACCCCGCCGTCAGTGGGCATGAAAACGGCACGCCGATCGCGATGTGGTGGGCATTCCTGGAAACCGAGAACCCGATCCTGGAGGCCTTCTACGACATCAACCGCGCCAACACCCTGGACAGGATGCGTGCGGCCGCCGCCAAGATCCACGCCCCCGGCCTCAACCTGGTATGGGCCAACGCGCAGGGCGACATCGGCTGGTGGGCGGCAGCGCAGTTGCCGATCCGCCCGGACGGGGTAAACCCGGCGTTCATTCTCGACGGCAGCACGGCCCAGGCCGACAAGCTCGGCTTCTACCCGTTCAGCGCCAACCCGCAGCAGGAGAACCCCGCCGCGGGCTACATCGTCTCGGCCAACTTCCAGCCGGTGTCGCCCACCGGCATGGTCATCCCCGGCTACTACAACCCGCCGGACCGCGGCCGCCAGCTCAACAACAACCTGGCCTCGCCCGGCGTGAAGTGGGACCTGCACAACAGCCAGGCGTTGCAGCTGGACACGGCCACCGCCTATGGCCCGCACCTGCTCACACCGCTGCTGTCGGTGCTGCGCCAGGTGGTCACCGACGTACACGAGCGCGAGCTGGTCGAGCAACTGGCCGCGTGGCGCGGCGACTACCCGGTGGAATCGACCAGCGCCACGCTGTTCAACCAGCTGCTGTACGAATTCGCCCGCGCCGCCACCCATGACGAGCTCGGTGACGAATGGTTCGAGACGCTGCTGTCGACGCGCATCGTGGATACCTTGCTGCCGCGCCTGGCCGCGGACGTGGATTCGCAGTGGTGGGCGCGCAAGGGCAGCAACGCGCACAGTGACCGCGAAACGGTGGTCAAGCTGGCCTGGGACAACACCCTGGCGCACCTGCGCACCACCCTGGGCAAGGACCCGGCGAACTGGCAGTGGGGCAAGGCGCACACCTTGACCCACGGGCACCCGCTGGGTGCGCAGAAGCCGCTGAACCTGCTGTTCAACGTGGGGCCATTCGCGGCGCCGGGCGCGCATGAGGTACCGAACAACCTGTCATCCAGAATCGGCCCGGCACCGTGGCCGGTGACCTACGGGCCATCGACGCGGCGCGTGATCGATTTCGCCGATGCGGGGACGGCGCTGAGCATCAACCCGCTCGGGCAGAGCGGCGTGGTGTTCGACAGGCACTATGCCGATCAGGCGCAGGACTATATCGACGGCAGGTATCAGCGGGCGCTGATGGGGTTGGCGGGGGAGACCGAGGGGACGTTGCGGCTGGTGCCCTAGGGCTGCTGTGCAGCCCATCGCGGGTCACGCCCGCTCCCACAGGGGTCTGCGGTGTTCGCAAAACCTGTGGGGGCGGGCGTGACCCGTGATGGCTTTTTCAGATCAGGCCGAGACCTGCGCCGCAGTAGCGCGGCGCACGTCCGGCTGCTTCCACGAGTCCGCGGCGCTTTCTTCGATGGCTTGCTGGATCGCGCGCTTGCGGCGCTCTTCAGCACGGCGGCTGAAGTACCAGACCATGAAGGTCACCAGCGACACGCTGAGCAGGATCAGGCTGGCCACCGCGTTGATCTCAGGCTTCACGCCAAGGCGCACCGCCGAGAACACTTCCATCGGCAAGGTGGTCGAACCCGGCCCGGACACGAAGCTGGCCAGCACCAGGTCGTCCAGCGACAGTGCGAACGACATCATGCCGCCCGCCGCCAGCGACGGCGCGATCATCGGGATGGTGATCAGGAAGAACACCTTCCACGGCCGCGCGCCCAGGTCCATGGCCGCCTCTTCGATGGACAGGTCCAGCTCGCGCAGGCGGGCCGACACCACCACCGCCACATAGGCGGCGCAGAACGTGGTGTGAGCGATCCAGATGGTGACGATGCCGCGCTCCTGCGGCCAGCCGATCATCTGCGCCATGGCCACGAACAGCAGCAACAGCGACAGACCGGTGATCACCTCAGGCATTACCAGCGGTGCGGTGACCAGGCCACCGAACAGCGTGCGCCCCTTGAAGCGGGTCACACGGGTCAGTACGAACGCCGCCAGGGTACCCAGCGCCACCGCGGCCACCGCGGTGTAGCAGGCGATCTCCAGCGAGCGCATCACCGAGCCCATCAGCTGGGTGTTGTCGAGCAGGCCCACGTACCACTTCACCGACCAGCCCCCCCACACCGTCACCAGCTTGGAGGCGTTGAACGAGTAGATCACCAGGATCAGCATGGGCAGGTAGATGAACAGCAGGCCTACCACCAACATCAGTTTGGAGAAACTGAAACGCTTCATGCCCTGCCCTCCATCTCTTTGGCCTGGCTGCGGTTGAACAGCAGGATGGGCACGATCAGGATTGCCAGCATCACCACCGCCAGGGCGGATGCCACCGGCCAGTCACGGTTGTTGAAGAATTCCTGCCACAGCACCTTGCCGATCATCAGGGTTTCCGGGCCGCCCAGCAGCTCGGGGATCACGAACTCGCCCACCACCGGGATGAACACCAGCATGCAGCCGGCCACGATGCCGTTCTTGGACAGCGGCACGGTGATTTTCCAGAAGCTGTTGAAGGTGCTCGAACCCAGGTCGGACGCCGCTTCCAGCAGGCTCTGGTCGTGTTTGACCAGGTTGGCGTAGAGCGGCAGGATCATGAACGGCAGGTACGAATAGACCACGCCGATATACACCGCCAGGTTGGTGTTGAGGATCTGCAGCGGCTGATCGATCAGCCCTAGCCACATCAGGAAGGCATTGAGCAACCCGTTGTTGCTGAGGATGCCCATCCACGCATACACGCGGATCAGGATCGCCGTCCAGGTCGGCATCATGATCAGCAGCAGCAACACGGTCTGCATTTCCTTGCGCGCGTTGGCGATGGCATAGGCCATCGGGTA
Source organism: Pseudomonas sp. S12(2018) (assembly GCF_024355235.1). Taxonomy (NCBI): domain Bacteria; kingdom Pseudomonadati; phylum Pseudomonadota; class Gammaproteobacteria; order Pseudomonadales; family Pseudomonadaceae; genus Pseudomonas; species Pseudomonas sp. S12(2018). The sequence goes on along the minus strand of NZ_QLAD01000007.1, from coordinate 122,993 downwards.
GCCGATCGCCAGGCACAGGATCGTGCTGATCAGGGCCATCTTCAACGAGCCCAGGTAGGCCGCGATGTACAGCTCGTCCTCGGTCAACAGGCCATAGTTGGCCAGGTTGAGTACCAGCTGAACCTTGTCTTCGAGGTAGGTGAAGATCTCGGTGTACGGCGGGATCGCCACGTCGGCTTCGGCAAAGCTGATCTTCAGCACGATGAAGAACGGCAGCATGAAGAACAGGAACAGCCACAGGAACGGCACCCCGATCACCAGGTGACGCCCTTCGGGTATCAATCGCTGAAACGCTCGCTTGAGCTTGCGCGCTGTCATGACCGCAGGACCACGCCGCTGTCGTCTTCCCACCACACGTAGACCTGGTCATCCCAGGTCGGCCGGGTGCCCTGGCGCTCGGCGTTGGCGACGAACGACTGCACGATCTTGCCGCCTGGCAGCTCCACGTAGAACACCGAATGGCCACCCAGGTAGGCGATGTCGTGCACCTTGCCATGGGACCAGTTGAACTCGAAGCTCGGCTGCTCGGTGGTCACCAGCAGTTTTTCCGGACGCAGCGCATAGGTGATGCGCTTGTCTTCGACCGAGGTGGTCACACCGTGGCCCACGTAGATCTTGCGCTCGAGCTCGGGGCTGGCGATCAGCGCGTGGCCCTCGGCGTCCTCGACCACTTCGCCTTCGAACAGGTTGACGTTGCCGATGAACTCGCACACCAGGCGGCTGGTGGGGGTTTCGTAGATATCGATGGGGCTGCCGATCTGGGCAATCCAGCCCAGGTGCATGATCGCGATGCGCTGGGCCATGGTCATGGCCTCTTCCTGGTCGTGGGTCACCATCACGCAGGTCACGCCCACGCGCTCGATGATCTCCACCAGCTCCAGCTGCATCTGCGAACGCAGTTTCTTGTCCAGCGCGCCCATCGGCTCATCGAGCAGCAGCAGCTTGGGCCGCTTGGCCAGCGAACGGGCCAGGGCCACACGCTGGCGCTGGCCACCGGAGAGCTGGTGCGGCTTGCGCTTGGCGTACTGGGTCATGTGCACCAGCTTGAGCATCTCGGCCACCCGCGCCTCGATCTCGTCCTTGCTCATGCGGTCCTGCTTGAGGCCGAAGGCGATGTTGTCGGCCACGCTCATGTGCGGGAACAGCGCGTAGGACTGGAACATCATGTTGATCGGCCGCTCGTAGGGCGGCATATCGGTGATGTCCACGCCATCGAGGAAGATCCGCCCTTCGGTCGGGCGCTCGAACCCTGCCAGCATGCGCAGCAAGGTGGACTTGCCCGAGCCGGAGCCACCGAGCAGCGCGAAGATCTCGCCCTTCTTGATCTCCAGGGACACATCGTCCACCGCTACGGTTTCGTCGAACTTCTTTGTAACCCGGTCGATCTTGACCAGCACCTGTTTAGGTTGCTGATCGCCTTCTAGGGCTTTCTTATAGGCACCGGAGGCAACTGCCATGTGTGAAACTCCCAACAAGATTTTGGTGCCCGCCCCTGCCGTGACGGGCCCTGGATAGTTACTTGCCCGACTTGATCTTGGTCCAGCTTCGGGTCATCAAACGTTGCACTTTGGGGGGTAACTCTGAGTTGACGTACAGCTTGTCCAGCACCTCTTGCGGTGGGTAAACCGCTGCGTCGGTTCGCACGCTCTGGTCCATGAGTTCGCCAGCCTTGGGGTTCGGGTTGGCGTAACCGACGTAATCGCTGACCTGGGCGATGACCTCAGGCTTGAGCAGATAGTTGATGAAGGCGTGGGCCTCTTTGACGTTCTTGGCGTCCTTGGGAATCGCCAGCATGTCGAACCAGAGGTTGCCGCCTTCCTTGGGGATCGCGTAGGCGATTTCCACGCCCTTGCCCGCCTCTTCGGCGCGGGACTTGGCCTGGAACACGTCGCCGGAGAAGCCGGCGGCCACGCAGATGTCGCCGTTGGCCAGGTCCGAGATGTACTTGGACGAGTGGAAGTAGGTCACGTAGGGCCGTATGGCCAGCAGCTTCTTCTCGGCGTCGGCGTAGTCCTTGGGGTTGGTGCTGTTGGGGTCGCGGCCCATGTAGTTGAGCACCGCCGGCAGCATCTCGTCGGCCGAGTCGAGGAACGCCACGCCGCACTTGGAGAGCTTCTTGATGTTTTCCGGCTCGAACAGCACGGCCCATGAATCGATGGTGTCGGTTCCCAGCGCGGCCTTGACCTTCTCGACGTTGTAGCCGATGCCATTGGTGCCCCACAGGTAGGGGACCGCGTACTGGTTGCCCGGGTCGTTCTTCTCCAGGCGCTTCATCAGGGCCGGGTCGAGATTGGAATAGTTGGGCAGCAGCGTCTTGTCGAGCTTCTGGAACGCGCCCGCCTTGATCTGCTTGCCGAGGAAATGGTTGGACGGCACCACCACGTCATAGCCGGTGCGACCGGCCAGCAGCTTGCCTTCCAGGGTTTCGTTGGAATCGAAGACGTCCTGCACCGGCTTGATGCCGGTCTCCTTTTCGAAGTCCGCAAGGGTGGTCTGGCCGATGTAGTCCGACCAGTTGTAGATATGCACCGTGGGCGCCGCCTGGACACTGATCGCCAGCGTCAGGCTCGCTGTGGCCAGGACGGCCTTGCGAAAATGTGAAGTAGACAAGTGGGAGGTCCTCTACAAAAGTGCCCGAGTCGTTTGGCAGATACGCCTGCGGTACCGGCAAACCGGCGCGCAACTTACCTTCGATACACCCATCGAGCAAAAAGAATTTGCCCTCGAGCCCCGTTCAGGCACTGTTTTTCAGTGCCTGACGGGGAAAACCGGTTTTTATTTGCCCGATTTGATCTTGGTCCAGCTGCGGGTGATCAGGCGCAGGGTGCCTGCATCCAGGTCGCTGATCGCGTACAGGTGCTTCTTCACTTCATCCGACGGGTAGATGCTCGGGTCGCCGGAGATGTCCTTGTCCACCAGAGCGGTGGCTGCCTTGTTGCCGTTCGGGAAGCGCACGGCGTTGGTGATCTCGGCCATGACTTCCGGCTGCATCAGGAAGTCCATGAACTTGTAGGCTGCTTCGACATTGGTGGCGTCCTTGGGAATCGCGACCATGTCATAGAAGGTGCCGGCGCCTTCTTTCGGAATGCTGTAGGCCAGCTTGACCTTGTCGCCCGCTTCGTGGGCACGGGCCTTGGACTGCTCCAGGTCACCCGAGTAACCCACGGCCACGCAGATGTTGCCGTTGGCCAGGTCCGAGATGTACTTGGAGGAATGGAAGTACGCCACCGATGGGCGAATGCTCAGGAACAGGTCTTCGGCGGCCTTCAGGTCTGCCTTGTCCTTGCTGTTGGTCGGCTTGCCCAGGTAATGCAGGGCCGCCGGGATCATTTCGGTCGGTGCGTCGAGGAAACTCACGCCGCAGCTCTTGAGCTTGGCGATGTTTTCCGGCTTGAACACCACGTCCCACGAGTCGATCTTGTCGACGCCCAGCGCGGCCTTGACCTTCTCGGGGTTGTAGCCGATGCCGATGCTGCCCCACATGTACGGGAAGGCATGCTTGTTGCCCTGGTCACTGGCATCGCCCACGGCCTTGAGCAGGTCTTCGTCGAGGTTCTTCCAGTTCGGCAGCTTGGACTTGTCCAGCTCCTGGTACACACCGGCCTTGATCTGCTTGGCCAGGAAGTTGTTGGACGGTACCACCCGTCGTAGCCCGACTTGCCGGCCAGCAGCTTGGCTTCCAGGGTTTCGTTGCTGTCGAACACGTCGTAGACCACCTTGATGCCCGACTGCTTCTCGAACTTGGCGATGGTGTCCGGCGCAATGTAGTCGGACCAGTTGTAGACGTGCAGCACCTTGTCGTCCGCCTGAACAGCACCGGCCATCAACCCCGCGAGGGTAGCGGCCAACAGCGTCTTGCCCATTTTCTTCATGCGTAATGCTCCAGAATTTTTTATAGAAACCATCTGTTCAGCGACCGACTCGTTCGGCGCAAGCGCTGGGCGACTGAAACAGTCGCTAGTCTGGCAAGATCCACGGCGCGGTTTCAACCAGAGTGCGCCGCAGATCGCCATTCAACCCAAGGCTGAGCCTAGCACCTGCTCACTTCAACGCTTCGAGCGTCAGGTCCAGGCATTTGCGTGCCTTTTCCACCAGCTCGTCGATCTCCTCGCAGGTGATGACCAGCGGCGGCGCGATGATCATGGTGTCGCCCACGGCGCGCATGATCAGCCCGTTGTCGAAGCAGAACTGGCGGCAGATCATGCCCACGCCCTTGCCCTCGTAACGGGTGCGGGTCGCCTTGTCCTTGACCAGTTCGATCGCGCCGAGCATGCCCAGGCCACGGACCTCGCCCACCAGCGGATGATCGTTCAGCTCACGCAGACGTTTCTGCAAATACGGTGCCGTTTCTGCCTGAACGCGCTCGATGATTTTCTCGTCGCGCAGGATCCGCAGGTTTTCCAGGGCCACCGCTGCCGCCACCGGGTGGCCGCTGTAGGTGAAGCCGTGGTTGAAGTCGCCGCCTTCACTGAGCACGGCCGCCACTTCGTCACGCACGATCACGCCGCCCATGGGGATGTAGCCCGAAGTCAGGCCCTTGGCGATGGTCATCAGGTCGGGCTTGAGGCCGTAGTAGTCGGTACCGAACCACTGGCCGGTACGACCGAAACCGCAGATCACCTCATCGGCAATGAACAGGATTTCGTACTTGGCGAGGATTTCCTTGATCTTCGGCCAGTAGGTTTCTGGTGGGATGATCACCCCGCCAGCACCCTGGATCGGCTCGGCGATAAAGGCGGCGACGTTGTCTTCGCCGACCTCGAGGATCTTCTTCTCCAGTTGCTCGGCGGCCCATACGCCGAACGCGTCCGGGGTCATGTCGCCGCCTTCGCCGAACCAGTACGGCTGCGCAATATGCACGATGCCCGGCAGCGTACCGCCCTGCTCGTGCATGCCGCTCATGCCGCCCAGGGCAGCGCCGGCCACGGTGGAGCCGTGATAGCCGTTGACCCGACCGATGATCACCTGCTTCTGCGGCTTGCCCTTGAGCGCCCAGTAATGGCGGACCATGCGCAGGTTGGTGTCGTTGCCTTCGGAGCCGGAGCCGGTGAAGAACACATGGCTCATGCCCGCAGGGGCCACCTCGGTGATCGCCCGGGCCAGCTCCAGCGCCGGCGGGTGGGCGGTCTGGAAGAACAGGTTGTAGTACGGCAGCTCGCGCATCTGGCTGGCTGCCGCCTCGGCCAGTTCTTCACGGCCGTAGCCGACGGCCACGCACCACAGCCCGGCCATGCCGTCGAGGATCTTGTTGCCCTCGCTGTCCCACAGGTGCACGCCCTTGGCCTTGGTGATGATCCGCGGGCCTTTTTCCTTCAGCTGCTTGTAGTCGCTGAACGGCGCCAGGTGATGATCACGACTCAGGTCTTGCCACTCGCGGGTTTGCGGGTTCTTGACGCTCATGTGCTTCTCCGATGACTGACGGCCGCGCTCCTGCGGCCCCGGGGTTTATCAGACCGCGAACAGCAGGAACTCGCGTTCCCAGGAGCTGATCACGCGTTTGAAATTTTCATGCTCGGCGCGTTTGGTGGCGACGTAGCCTGCGATGAATTTCTTGCCCAGGTACGGCTCCAGCGCGCTGCAGTTCTCCATACGTTCAAGGGCGTCCTCGATGGTCAGCGGCAGGCGCAGGTTGCGCCGCTCGTAACCGCGGCCCTTGACCGGCGCGCTGGGGTTGATGCCTTCGACCATGCCGATGTAGCCGCACAACAGGCTGGCGGCAATCGCCAGGTAAGGGTTGGCGTCGGCGCCGGGCAGGCGGTTTTCCACACGCCGGTTCTGCGGGCCGGCATCCGGCACGCGCAGGCCCACGGTGCGGTTCTCCTCGCCCCACTCCACGTTCACCGGCGCCGAGGTGTCGGGCAGGAAGCGGCGGAACGAGTTGACGTTGGGGGCAAACAGCGGCAGCACCGACGGGATGAACTTCTGCAGGCCACCGACGTGGTGCAGGAACAGCTGGCTCATGCTGCCGTCTTCGTTGGAGAAGATGTTCTTGCCGGTGTTCACGTCGATGATGCTCTGGTGCAGGTGCATCGCACTGCCCGGCTCGCCGGTCATGGGCTTGGCCATGAAGGTGGCGGCGACGTTGTGCTTGAGCGCGGCCTCGCGCATGGTGCGCTTGAACACCAGGATCTGGTCGGCCAGCGACAGCGCATTGCCGTGACGGAAGTTGATTTCCATCTGCGCGGTGCCGTCCTCGTGGATCAGCGTGTCCAGGTCCAGGTGCTGCAGTTCGCACCAGTCGTAGACGTCCTCGAACAGCGGGTCGAATTCGTTGGCGGCCTCGATGGAGAACGACTGGCGACCGGTCTCGGGGCGACCCGAGCGGCCGATGGGCGGCTGCAGCGGGAAGTCCGGGTCCTCGCAGCGCTTGGTCAGGTAGAACTCCATCTCCGGCGCCACGATCGGCTGCCAGCCTTTGTCGGCGTAGAGCTTCAATACCTTCTTGAGCACGTTGCGCGGCGACAGCTCGACCGGGTTGCCCTGCTTGTCGTAGGTGTCGTGGATCACCTGCGCGGTGGGCTCGATGGCCCATGGCACCAGGAATACCGCGTTCTCGTCGGGGCGGCAGATCATGTCGATGTCGGCCGGATCGAGCAGCTCGTAATAGATGTCATCGTCGACGTAGTCGCCGGTCACCGTCTGCAACAGCACACTTTCGGGCAGGCGCATGCCCTTTTCGGCAATGAACTTGTTGGTGGGGGAGATCTTGCCGCGCGTGATACCGGTGAGGTCGCTGATCAGACACTCGACTTCGGTGATCTTGTGCTCTTTCAACCAATCGGTGAGCTGGTCGAGGTTGTTACTCATAAATACCTCAGGAGGTAAATGTCTGGACTGACGTCAGGACGCCCAGGCTGGGCCGTCCTGCTCATTCTGGATGCCGCACGACGCTAAAGCAAAGCACCTGCCACGGGGCGAACGCGCAGGGCAATACCCGCTGGGCCGCCTGGCCGGCTATAGTGGTGGCAGTCGATTACAGAAGAGGGTGCGATACCGGGCATGCAGCCCAGGCCGTCAATTATTGCGGCCAGGTGGCGGCGCACGGCCACGCGGTATCTGCCGTGGGTGCGGCGGGCGTGCAGACCGATCCGCGCGGTGCGGCCGGTGACGCCGATTGTCGGCTGGCGAGACATGTAACCCCCGGTATTATTGCTGTTATGGGTTGCAACCGAGCTTAGCCTTGTTCATTTTTTTACACAACACCCCTGTAAAAAATAGAATACGGCCCGCTCAAAGTCGCTGTCTCGCTACCAAAGCAGGCCTTGTCGACGCCCTCATTTGCAGCAAAAATGCCGCTTCAGTGCCGTTTTAGGGCATGATGGGGCTGGCTTGACTTCAGCAGGGCTTTCGCGTTGACTGAACCTGCAAGCCCCCATTGATTGATATTTTTAACAACAAAGGTGTTGCATCATGTCGGTACCCCCGCGTGCCGTTCAGCTTAACGAAGCGAACGCGTTCCTTAAGGAACATCCTGAGGTTCTCTACGTTGACCTTCTGATTGCAGATATGAATGGTGTGGTGCGTGGCAAGCGCATCGAACGCACGAGCCTGCACAAGGTTTACGAGAAAGGCATCAACCTGCCGGCCTCCCTCTTCGCCCTGGACATCAACGGTTCCACCGTCGAAAGCACCGGCCTGGGCCTGGACATCGGCGATGCCGACCGTATCTGCTATCCCATCCCCGGCACCCTCTCCAACGAGCCCTGGCAGAAGCGCCCTACCGCGCAGCTGCTGATGACCATGCACGAACTCGAGGGCGAGCCGTTCTTCGCCGACCCGCGTGAAGTGCTGCGCCAGGTGGTGAGCAAGTTCGACGACCTGGGCCTGACCATCTGCGCCGCGTTCGAGCTGGAGTTCTACCTGATCGACCAGGAGAACGTGAACGGCCGTCCGCAGCCGCCGCGCTCGCCGATCTCGGGCAAGCGTCCGATCTCCACCCAGGTGTACCTGATCGACGACCTCGACGAGTACGTCGACTGTCTGCAGGACATTCTGGAAGGTGCCAAGGAACAAGGCATCCCGGCTGATGCCATCGTCAAGGAAAGTGCCCCGGCGCAGTTCGAAGTGAACCTGCACCACGTGGCCGACCCGATCAAGGCCTGCGACTACGCGGTACTGCTCAAGCGTCTGATCAAGAACATCGCCTACGACCATGAGATGGACACCACCTTCATGGCCAAGCCGTACCCTGGCCAGGCGGGCAATGGTCTGCACGTGCATATCTCGGTGCTGGACAAGGATGGCAAGAACATCTTTACCAGCGAGGATCCCGAGCAGAACGCCGCATTGCGTCACGCGATCGGCGGTGTGCTCGAGACCCTGCCGGCGTCGATGGCGTTCCTGTGCCCGAACGTCAACTCGTACCGCCGTTTTGGTGCCCAGTTCTACGTGCCCAACTCCCCGACCTGGGGCCTGGACAACCGTACCGTGGCCTTGCGCGTACCGACCGGCACGCCGGACGCCGTGCGCCTGGAGCACCGTGTGGCCGGTGCCGACGCCAACCCGTACCTGCTGATGGCAGCCGTACTGGCGGGCGTGCACCACGGTCTGACCAACAAGGTCGAACCGGGCCCGGCGATGGTGGGCAACTCCTACGAGCAGAACGAGCAGAGCCTGCCGAACAACCTGCGGGATGCACTGCGCGAGCTGGACGACAGCGAGATCATGGCCAAGTACATCGATCCGAAATACATCGATATCTTCGTGGCCTGCAAGGAAAGCGAGCTGGAGGAGTTCGAACACTCCATCTCCGACCTTGAGTACAACTGGTACCTGCACACCGTGTAAGGTCCATTCGCCGGCAAGGCCGGCTCCTACAGGGTCGATGTGACCGTGTAGGAGCCGGCCTTGCCGGCGAAGCCCTTAAAGCGCCTTCTCGAAGATCTTCGAATTGCGCTGGTAGTTGTACAGCGAAGCCCGCGCCGCAGGCAGCCGCTCCACCTCGCTGGGCACGAAGCCGCGTTCGCGGAACCAGTGCGCCGTGCGCGTCGTCAGCACGAACAAGGTCTTCAAGCCCATCTCCCGCGCCCGCGTCTCGATGCGCTCCAGCAACTCGTCGCCACGCCCGCCATGCCGGTATTCCGGATTCACCGCCAGGCACGCCAACTCGCCCGCCTCCGAATCGGCGATCGGGTACAGCGCCGCGCAGGCAATGATCATTCCCTCGCGCTCCACCACACTGAACTGCTCGATCTCGCGCTCCAGCACCTCGCGCGAACGTCGCACCAGGATGCCCTGCTCTTCCAGCGGGCTGATCAGGTCCAGCAGGCCGCCGACATCCTCGATGGCCGCCTCGCGCACCTTCTCGAACTGTTCCTGAGCCACCAGCGTGCCGCCACCGTCACGGGTGAACAGCTCGGTGAGCAGCGCACCGTCCTCGGCATAGCTGACGATGTGGCTGCGCGCCACACCGCCACGGCAGGCTTCGGCGGCCGCGTCCAGCAACTCGCCCTGATAGTCCGAGCCCAGGCGCTGCAGATGCGCCGGCACCTGCTGCGGGCGCAGCTCACGCACCAGCCTGCCGCTCTCATCCATCAGCCCGCGCTCGGCGCCGAACAGCAGCAGCTTGTCGGCCCCCAGCTCGATGGCCGCACGGGTGGCGACGTCTTCGCAGGCCAGGTTGAAGATCTCGCCGGTGGGCGAATAGCCCAGCGGCGACAGCAGCACGATGGAGCGCTCGTCGAGCAGGCGATTGATGCCCTTGCGATCGACCCGGCGCACCTCGCCGGTGTGGTGATAATCGACGCCTTCGAGCACGCCGATGGGGCGCGCCGTGACCAGGTTGCCGGCGGCCACGCGCAGGCGCGAACCCTGCATCGGCGAGGCGGCCATGTCCATCGACAGGCGCGCCTCGATGGCGATGCGCAGGTGGCCGACCGCGTCGATCACGCATTCCAGGGTGGCCGCATCGGTGATGCGCAGGCCGTGATGGTAGTGCGCGCTCAGGCCGCGGGCGGCCAGGCGGCTTTCGATCTGCGGGCGCGAACCGTGCACCAGCACCAGGCGCACGCCCAGGCTGTGCAGCAGCACCAGGTCGTGGACGATATTGCCGAAGTTGGGGTGCTCGACCCCGTCACCGGGCAGCATGACCACGAAGGTGCAGTCGCGGTGGGCATTGATGTAAGGCGAAGCATGACGCAGCCAATTGACGTATTCGGGCATAACCAGAGCCTGTAGAAACCTGTGGAAAAAGGACAAGAACGGAAAAGCACACAGCGCTCGAAGGGTTATCGTCGCAACAGGTCTGGCGTCACGCGCATTCTCCTTGGGTAAAAACGGTTGAAATCAGCGGGCAATTACCGGGTTGAGGCAATAATGCCCGATCAACTCACGCAATAGACGCACGGTAGGCTCCAGGCGTGACATTTCGAGGTACTCGCCCGGCTGGTGGGCACAGCTGATGTCGCCGGGGCCCAGCACCAGGGTTTCGCAGCCCAGACGTTGAAGATAAGGCGCCTCGGTACCAAAGGCCACCGCCTCGGCCGTATGCCCGGTAAGACGCTCGGCCACGCGCACCAGTTCGGCGTCGGCGGCCTGCTCGAACGGCGGCACCTCGGGAAACAGCGGCGCGTAGTCGATCTTCACCTGGTGCTGTTCGGCCAGCGGCGCCAGCTTGCTGCGGATCGCCGCACGCAGCACTTCCGGGTCCATCCCCGGCAGTGGGCGCAGGTCGAATTCCAGGGCGCACTGCCCGCAGATACGGTTGGGGTTGTCGCCACCGTGGATGCAGCCGAAGTTCATGGTCGGCTGCGGCACGCTGAACTGGGCGTTGCTGTACTGCTGCTGCCATTGCCGGCGCAGGCCCATCAGCTCGCCCATCACCGCATGCATAGCCTCCGAGGCGCTGTGGCCCAGGCTCGGGTCGGACGAATGACCGCTGCGCCCGAGGATATCGATGCGCTCCATCATCACCCCCTTGTGCAGGCGGATCGGGCGCAGCCCGGTCGGCTCGCCGATCACCGCTGCACGGCCCAGCGGGCGGCCGGCATCGGCCAGGGCGCGGGCGCCGGACATCGAACTTTCCTCGTCGCAGGTGGCCAGGATCAGCAACGGCTGCCTGAACGGCTGCTCGAGCAGCGGGCGTACCGCTTCGATCACCAGGGCGAAGAAGCCCTTCATGTCGCAACTGCCAAGGCCCACCCAGCGCCCGTCAACCTCGGTCAGCTTGAGCGGATCGGTCTGCCACAGCTGCGGGTCATAGGGCACCGTGTCGCTGTGCCCGGCCAGCACCAGGCCACCGGGGCCACTGCCGTAGCTGGCCAGCAGGTTGAACTTGCCCGGCGTCACCTCCTGCAGCTCGCAGGCAAAACCCAGGTCACCCAGCCAGGTGGCCAGCAGGTCGATCACCGCGCGGTTGGACTGGTCCAGGCTCGGCTGGGTGCAACTGACCGACGGCGTGGCGATCAGGGCGGCGAACTGGTCTTTGAGCGGCGGCAAAGGCATGCGCATTCTCCTCGGTACGAGGCCCATCATAGGGCTATCGGGCACCTGGAATAAACCGTCGGCGGCCGACTCCTGTACACTGCACGGCCAAGACGCACCCAGTCATCGAGCCTGCCAGCAATGAACAAAGAAACCGAACTCAAACTGCGGGTCAGCCGCGAGACCCTCGCTGCCCTGCGCGAACACCCGTTGCTGAAGAAGCGCAACAAGTCCGGCTGGCAGCAGCGCGAGCTGCTCAATCAATATTTCGATACCCCAGAACGCGACCTGGCCGCGGCCAAGGTGGCCCTGCGCCTGCGTCGTGACGGCGACGTGGTGATCCAGACCCTCAAGGCCCGTGGCCACAGCACCGCCGGGCTGTCGGTACGCAACGAGCACGAATGGCAGCTGCCCAAGGCCAAGCTCGACCTCAAGAAGCTCGACGAGCAGGTATGGCCGGCCGAGCTGGCCGACCTGGACAAGAAAACCATCAAGCCGCTGTTCAGCACCGACTTCACCCGCGAGTACGCCGAAATCGCCTGGGGCCGTGGCAAGGCCAAGGTGGTCATCGAGGCTGCGCTGGACCTGGGCCATGTAGTGGCCGGCAAGCAGAAGGAAGCCATCTGCGAGCTTGAGCTGGAACTGCGTGAAGGCGACCCGGCCGCACTGCTGGAACTGGCCGCCGAGCTGGCCGCCAGCCTGCCGCTGATGCCGTGCGACATCAGCAAGGCCGAACGCGGCTACCGCCTGCTCGACCCCTCGAGCTTCGCCGTGAGCCTGCCGCCTGCTGAACTGAACGCCGAGATGCCGCTGGACGATGCCTTCGCGGCACTGGCCTGGCACCTGCTGGGCAGCAGCCAGCGCCTGGCCGAGCAGTACCTGTTCAACGGACACTGGCGCCTGCTGCAGGACTGGGTCCAGAGCCTGGCCGAACTGCGCGCCCTGCTCGGCAGCCTGGGCCAGGCCGCGCCGCGCCCGACCACCAGCGCCCTGCGTGCCAGCCTCGACGCCCTGCTCGAGGACTGGCGCCCGCTGGTACTGGCTGGCAACGACGACGAAGACGTGCGCCGCGCGGCGCCCGAGCAGTTCGCCGAAGAACTGCTCGACACCCGCTGGGGCCAGTTCTCGCTGGACACCTCGCGCTGGCTGCTGGCCCGTGGCTGGACCGTCGAGCGCAACAAGCGTGGCGACCGCCAGGGCGCTGCGCAACTGGGCAACTGGCTCAAGGTGCTGCTGTCGGACGAAGCCAACGCGCTGCAACTGCCGCTGTACCACCGCCAGCCTGAAGACCTGGCCGAACAGCTACCGCGCATCGAGCGCCTGCTGGCCTGGTTGCACCATGCCCGCCAGGTGCTGGAAAGCCCCGACCTGGACCGCCTGTTCGGCGAGCTGAACAAGCTGCACGAACTGGCCAGCCTGCCAATCAGCGACGACGTGCTCGAAGCCCGTGTGCATCAGGCCATGGCGGTGTTCCAGAGCCGCGGCTGGAAGCACCTGCTGCGCAAGTGACGGCTACACCGGCAAGCTGGTCGTGGACTTGATTTCGGACAAGGCCACGATCGAGTTGACCTCCTGGATCCCCGGCACCATCGACAGCTTTTCGAAGAAGAACCGTTCGTAGGCTTCGATGTCCGGGGTGACGATGCGCAGCAGGAAGTCCACTGCGCCCATCAGCACATAGCATTCCAGCACCTCGGGAAACTCGCGGATCGCCTCGGTGAATTCGGCGAAGTTGGTCCGCCCGTGGGCGTTGAGTTTGACCTCGGCGAAAATCTGCGTGTTCAGGCCGATCTTCTTGCGATCGAGCAGGGTCACCTGCCCGCGAATCACCCCTTCCTCCTTGAGCCGCTGGATCCGCCGCCAGCACGGCGACTGCGACAGGCCGACCCGTTCGGCAATCTGTGCGCTGGACAGCGACGCATCCTCCTGCAGCAGAGCCAGGATACGTCGGTCGTAGGCGTCCAGTTGGCTTTGCATGTTTTATCCCCTCAAGGCGCCATTACTGAATTGAACAATGCGCAGATTACGCAGATCGCTCGATCATAGAGAAAAAATACCCGGTTGAAGATGTAAAAATTCCTCCATCGAAACCGGAGATTTCCCATGAGCGCCCACGAACGGCTGGACAGCCCCGTCACCCCGCTGCGCAGCGATGTCTGGGCCGCCAATGCTGTGCACAGCAGCGTGCGCTACAGCCTGCAGGTGGAAGCCGAGCCGGACAGCCTGTGCCGCGTGCTCAACTTGTTCGCCCTGCAGTTCCTTACCCCGCACCAGGTACAGATGCAGCAGCAGGACGACCTGTTGAACCTGGAGATCGGCGTAGCCGGCCTGAGCTGGCACCGCGCCGAACTGATTGCACAGAAAATGCGCAACCTGATCTGTGTCGCCCAGGTCAGCGTCGAGCCTCTGGCGGCCTCGCGCATGCCGTTGCAGCAGGCACGCTGAACAGAAAAATCCGGCAACCCTTGCGACAGGCCCTGTGGTCCGCTGGCAGCTAGCCTTGGCTGGCCGTCCGACCTTCGCAAGGAAGCCCCATGCCCGCCACGCCGCCCGATCGCTGGCTCGACCTCGACACCCTGCTCGCCGAACTGCTCGCCCAGCAACGCATCAGCCCCGCCTGTGCGCGCCCCTGGCCGCAGGCCGCCAATGAACCCACACATCCGCTGGAGCGCATCGCCCGACGCGGCCTGAACGACCTGCAACGCCCCGGCCATACCCTGGACCTCGATGCCCTGGGCGAATGGCTGGGCCGCCAGGCCGGCCAGCGCCATGTGCGCATCGACCCCCTGGCACTGCAGGCAGCCAGCCTCGGCGGGCTGATGTCGGCCGCATTCGCGCGGCGTCACCAGATTCTGGCCATCGCGGTGGATGCCCACACGGTGACCGTCGCCAGCGCCCAGCCCTACGTACGCAGCTGGGAGCGCGACCTTGGGCAGGTGCTGCAACGCAGGGTGCAGCGGGTGCTGGCCAGCCCGGTGCAGATCCGTGAGCTGAGCCAGGCGGTGTTTCGCCTGGCCCACTCGGTCAGTGGTGCCAGCCAGCAGGCCGTGCCCGGGCCCGAAGGCGCCAGCCTCGAGGCACTGCTTGACCTGGGCAACAGCGCAGGCGACGTCGATGCCAACGAGACGCACATCGTCGGCATCGTCGACTGGCTGTTGCAGTACGCCTTCGAGCAGCGCGCCAGCGATATCCACATCGAGCCGCGCCGCGACCAGGGCCACCTGCGCCTGCGCATCGACGGCCTGCTGCACCCGGCCTACCAGTTCCCGCCGGCAGTGACCCTGGCGGTGGTCAGCCGGCTCAAGAGCCTGGGGCGCATGAACGTCGCGGAAAAGCGCCGCCCGCAGGATGGCCGCATCAAGGCCCGCTCGGCCGCCGGCGCCGAGGTCGAGCTGCGCCTGGCCACCCTGCCCACCGCGTTCGGCGAGAAACTGGTACTGCGTATCTTCGACCCGCACCTGCTGCACCAGGACTTCACCCAGCTAGGCCTGGACGGCGAGGCGCTGCAGCACTGGCAGGCGATGCTGCGCCAGCCCCACGGCATCATCCTGGTGACCGGGCCGACCGGCTCGGGCAAGACCAGCACCCTGTACGCCACCCTCAAGCAACTGGCCACGCCACAGGTCAACCTGTGCACCCTCGAAGACCCGATCGAACAGCTCGAGCCGGCCTTCAACCAGATGCAGGTGCAGCCCGGCATCGACCTGGGCTTTGCCAACGGTGTGCGTGCGCTGCTGCGCCAGGACCCGGACATCATCATGATCGGCGAGATCCGCGATGCCGACACCGCGCAGGTGGCGATCCAGGCCGCGCTCACCGGCCACCTGGTGCTCTCGACCCTGCACACCAACGATGCCTGCGGCGCCGTCGGGCGCCTGCTGGAACTGGGCATCGCGCCGTACCTGATCCGTGCCACGCTGGTCGGCGTGCTGGCCCAGCGCCTGGTGCGCACGCTGTGCCCGGCGTGCAAGGTGGCGCAGCCGCTCGACATGGCGCACTGGCGCGAACTCGACCCGCAGGCGCCGCTGCCCACCGCTACCTGCCAGGCTGAAGGCTGCCGCGATTGCCGGTACACCGGCTACCGGGGCCGCACCGGCCTGTTCGAGCTGCTGCCTGTGAGCCCACGCCTGCGCGAGCAGCTGTCGGGCGACGTCGACCTGGCAAACCTGCGCCGCCAGGCCCGGGCCGAGGGGCTGGGCAGCCTGCGCACCAGCGGCGCGCAAAAAGTCGCCGCAGGGCTGACTACACTGACAGAAGTGATTCGCGTTACTGCATGAAATGAAATGATCCGGCGCTGGCCTGCACAGCTGACCACATGCCAAGCTTGCGCACTTTCAGTCCTGCTGACCAAGGAAACGTCATGCAAATCGGAATGGTAATGCTGTTATTCGTGGGCCTGGCCCTGGCGCTGGTGTTCATGGGGTTCAAGGTGGTGCCGCAGGGTTTCCAGTGGACCGTGGAACGCTTTGGCCGCTACACCACCACCCTCAAGCCGGGCCTCAACATCATCGTGCCGGTGATGGACCGCATCGGGCGCAAGATCAACATGATGGAAAGCGTGCTGGACATCCCGCCGCAGGAAGTCATCACCGCCGACAACGCCACCGTGCAGATCGATGCGGTGTGCTTCTTCCAGGTGGTCAACACGGCGCAGGCCGCCTACGAGGTCAACAACCTCGAGCACGCCACCCGCAACCTGCTGCAGACCAACATCCGTACCGTGCTCGGCTCCATGGAACTGGACGCCATGCTCAGCCAGCGCGACGCCATCAACGAGCGCCTGCTGCGCACCGTGGATGAAGCCACCGCACCGTGGGGCATCAAGATCACCCGTATCGAGATCAAGGACATCAGCCCGCCGGCCGACCTGATGGCCGCCATGTCCGGGCAGATGAAAGCCGAGCGGGTCAAGCGTGCGCAGATCCTCGAAGCCGAGGGCCTGCGGGCGGCTGCCATCCTCACCGCCGAAGGCAAGAAACAGGCGCAGATCCTCGAGGCCGAGGGTGAGCGTCAGGCGGCCTTCCTGGAATCGGAGGCCCGCGAGCGCCAGGCCGAAGCCGAAGCCCGCGCCACCCAGGTGGTGTCCGAGGCCATCGCCAACGGCAATGTGCAGGCCATCAACTACTTCGTGGCGCAGAAATACGTCGACGCGCTGGGCAAGCTGGCCTCGGCCAACAACAGCAAGGTGGTGCTGATGCCGCTGGAAGCCAGCCAGGTGATCGGCGCCGTCGGCGGCATCGGCGAGATCGTGCGGGCCACCTTCGACGGCAAGAAGGGCTGAGCATGTGGGACTACCTGCAACACCTGTCGTTCTGGGACTGGCTGGCGCTCGGTACGCTGCTGCTGATCCTGGAGGTGTTCGGCGCCGGCGGCTACCTGCTGTGGATCGGGGTGGCGGCGGCGGGCGTGGGCGTGATTACCTTCGTCGTCCCGCAGCTGCCGTGGACCTTGCAGTTCCTGCTGTTCGGCCTGCTGTCGGTATTCACCGCAGTGTTCTGGTGGCACCGTCAGCGCAGCAATGCCAGCCCCAGCGATGCGCCGGGGCTGAACATGCGCGGCCAGGAACTGATCGGCCGGACCTTCGTGGTGCAGGAGGCCATCGTGGGCGGTCGCGGCAAGATCAAGGTCGGCGACGGGGTGTGGATGGTCCGCGGGCCGGACCTGCCGGTGGGCACCCCGGTGCAAGTGCTGTCGCAGGACGGCGCGATACTGCAGGTTGGCCCCGCACCGTAGGCCCTGGGGAACTTGCCTGGGGAAATCACGATCCAACGCACCATAATAGCCCCCACACTGGAGTAAGCCCCATGCGCGTCAAACTTGCGGTTGCCACCCTTGCCTTGTTGTCGCTGCCGGTTGGCTCGGCGATGGCTGATGGCTTCTGGCGTGATGTGATTTCGTCCGGTGCCACCACCGGCTCCACCTACCTGACCTTCAAGGACCACAAGCTGGTGGTGGCGGCGCAGGAAGATGCCAGCAGCTATGTGGCCAGCAACGGCCAGATCAGCGGGCCGTATCTTGAGGCTGCCATGCAGCGTGTGCGTGCCGAGCAGCCAGGGCTGCAGGTCAGCGACATGGAGCTGGCCAATGCGATCCTGGCGCAGAATGCCGTGACCGAGTAATCACCTCGCCGGCAATGCCGGCTCCTACAGGAGCCAGCCTTGTCGGCCACGAGGCCCTGGCCTCAGCGATAATCCTCCACCGGCACACACGCACAGAACAGGTTGCGGTCCCCGTACACGTTGTCCACCCGGTTCACCGCCGGCCAGTACTTGTGCAGCCGCGCATGGTGGCTCGGCGCAACACCCTGTTCGATCGAGTAAGGTCGTTCCCACACCCCCAGAACATCCGCCAAGGTATGCGGCGCCCGCTTGAGCGGGTTGTCCTCGGCTGGCCAGTTGCCGTTCTGCACCTCTGCAATCTCGGCCCGAATCTTCAGCATCGCCTCCACGAAGCGGTCCAGCTCGGCCTTGGACTCGCTCTCGGTCGGCTCCACCATCAAGGTGCCCGGCACCGGGAACGACATGGTCGGCGCATGGAACCCGTAGTCCATCAGGCGCTTGGCCACATCCTCTTCGGTGATGGCGGTCAGCGTCTTCAAGGGCCGCAGGTCGAGGATGCACTCATGCGCCACCCGCCCATTGCGCCCGCGGTACAGCACCGGGAACGCCCCGCCCAACTGCTGGGCCAGATAATTGGCCGACAGGATCGCCACCTCGCTGGCATCGGCCAGTTGCGGCCCCATCATGGCGATGTACATCCAGCTGATCGGCAGGATGCTCGCACTGCCCCAGGGCGCCGCACTGACCGCGGTGTTCTGCGGGTCGGGCCCGGGCACCGGCACCACCGGATGGCTGGCCACGAACGGTGCCAGGTGTGCACGCACGCCGATCGGGCCCATGCCCGGCCCGCCACCGCCATGGGGAATGCAGAAGGTCTTGTGCAGGTTCATGTGCGATACATCGGCACCGATGTCCGCCGGCCGCGCCAACCCGACCTGGGCATTGAGGTTGGCGCCATCCATGTACACCTGGCCACCGTGGCTGTGGATAACCTCGCAGATCTCACTGATGCCTTCCTCGTACACACCGTGGGTCGACGGGTAGGTGGCCATCAGGCAGGCCAGACGCTCACCTGCCGCCTGGGCCTTGGCCTTGAGGTCGGCCAGGTCGACGTTGCCCGCCACATCGCATTCCACGATCACCACCTGCATGCCGGCCATCTGCGCAGACGCCGGGTTGGTGCCGTGCGCCGAGGCCGGGATCAGGCAGATATCGCGCTGACCCTGCTGGCGGCTGCGGTGGTACTTGCTGATCGCCAGCAGCCCCGCGTATTCACCCTGGGCACCGGAGTTGGGTTGCATGCAGATGGCATCGAAACCGGTGATCGCGCACAGCCAGCGCTCCAGCTCGTCGATCATCGCGGTATAGCCCTGGGCCTGGGTGAGCGGCGCGAACGGGTGCAGGTTGGCGAAGGCCGGCCAGGTGATGGGGATCATCTCGCTGCTGGCGTTGAGCTTCATGGTGCACGAGCCCAGCGGGATCATCGACTGGTTGAGGGCCAGGTCCTTGTTCTCCAGCTGCTTGAGGTAACGCAGCATCTCGGTTTCGCTGTGGTGCAGGTTGAACACCGGGTGCGTCAGAAACGCCGACTGGCGCTGCAAGGCGTCGGGGATGCCGCTGTGCTGCGCCTGGGCATCCAGCTCGGCCACGCTCAGCCCATGGTCGGCGCCCAGAAAGATGCCGAACAGGCGCAGCACCGTGGCCTCGTCGCAGGTTTCATCCAGGCTTACGCCCAGGTGCCCGCGGCCCAGGATGCGCAGGTTGATCTGTGCGGCCTCGGCGCTCTGGATGATCGCGGTCTGGCTGCCGCCGACGTCCAGGGTCAGGGTGTCGAAGAAGTGCTCGTTCAAGCGCTTGAGCCCCTTGGCTTGCAGGCCGGCAGCCAGGATCACCGTGAGCCGGTGCACCCGCTGGGCGATGCGCCTGAGCCCTTCGGGCCCGTGGTACACGGCATAGAACCCGGCGATGTTGGCCAGCAGCACCTGCGCGGTGCAGATGTTGGAGTTGGCCTTCTCGCGGCGGATGTGCTGTTCGCGGGTCTGCAGGGCCATGCGCAGCGCCAGGTTGCCGCGCGCGTCCTTGGAAACGCCGATGATGCGCCCTGGCATGGCGCGCTTGAAGTCGTCGCGGCAGGCAAAGTAGGCCGCGTGCGGGCCGCCGTAGCCCATGGGCACGCCAAAGCGCTGGGTCGAGCCGAGCACCACGTCGGCGCCCTGCTCGCCCGGCGGGGTCAACAGCACCAGGCTCAGCAGGTCGGCGGCGACGCAGGCCAGCGCCTGCTGGGCATGCAGCTGCTCGATGGCCGGGCGCAGGTCGTGCACCCCGCCGTGGGTGTTGGGGTATTGCAGCAGCGCGCCGAACACCCGGTGCTTGTCCAGGTTGTCCAGCCCATCGACGATCAGCTCGAAGCCGAAGCCCTCGGCGCGGGTCTGCAATACGGACAGGGTCTGCGGGTGGCAATGTTCATCGACGAAGAACGCATTGCTGCGCGACTTGGCCATGCGCCGTGCCAGAGCCATGGCTTCGGCAGCGGCCGTCGCTTCGTCGAGCAGCGAGGCATTGGCCAGGTCCAGCCCGGTCAGGTCGATGACCATCTGCTGGTAATTGAGCAGCGCCTCCAGGCGACCCTGGGCGATCTCCGGCTGATACGGCGTATAGGCGGTGTACCAGCCGGGGTTCTCCAGCACGTTGCGCAGGATCACCGTGGGCGTCAGGGTAGCGTGGTACCCCATGCCGATCAGGCTGGTCCACACCTGGTTCTGCTCGGCGTAACCGCGCAGTTTTGCCAGGGCGGCCTGTTCATCAAGCGCCGGGGGCAGTTCCAGCGGGCGGTTCAGGCGAATGCCCGGCGGGACGGTCTGCTCGATCAGTTCACTGCGACTGCTCAGGCCCAGGGCCTGCAACATCGCCTGCTGCTCGGCCGCATCCGGGCCAAGATGACGACGCAGGAACGGGTTGGGATCCTGCAGTTGGCTCAGGGACGGCGACTGGGACATAGCGGCTCTCTCTTCCAAGACCAAGCCTCGAGGGGTCGAGGCTTATTGAGTCTAGGAAGGGATTGCCGTTCGTGCGGGAAAAACTACTCGCCGATGGCGGCCTTGTAGCCGGCGGCGTCCAGCAACTGCTCCAGCTCTGCCGGGTTGGACGGCTTGAGCTTGAAGATCCAGCTGGCGTAAGGATCGTTGTTCAGGTTCTCAGGGCTGTCGCTGAGGTCTTCGTTGACCGCGATCACTTCGCCGCTGACCGGCGCGTAGATATCCGAAGCGGCTTTCACCGACTCCACCACCCCGGCGGCATCCTTGGCCGCGAACACCTTGCCGACCTCGGCCAGTTCGACGAATACCACGTCGCCCAGGGCTTCCTGGGCGTGGTCGCTGATGCCCACGGTGACGGTACCGTCGGCTTCCAGCCTGGCCCACTCGTGGCTCTCGGCAAAACGCAGGTCGGCGGGGATATTGCTCATAGTGTCTTTCCTCAACAGGTCAGCGGTCGGCCCGCCGGAATGAATTCAGATCAGGATCTTGCCCTGGCGCACGAAGGTCGGCTTGACCACCCGTACCGGGTACCACTTGCCGCGAATTTCCACCTCGGCGCGGTCGGCGGTAGCCACCGGCACGCGGGCCAGGGCAATCGCCTTGCTCAGCGTAGGAGAGAAACTACCACTGGTGATCTCCCCTTCGCCAATCTGTGCGATTCGCACCACCTGATGCGCACGCAGTACACCGCGTTCCTCGAGCACCAGGCCGACCAGTTTCAGCTGCACGCCTGCGGCCTGTTCGGCCTCCAGCGCACGGCGTCCGATGAAGTCGCGGTCGGCCGGTTCCAGGGCGATGTTGTGGGCCAGGTTGGAGGTCAGTGGCGAGTGTGCCTCGTCGATGTCCTGTCCGTACAGCGTCATGCCCGCTTCCAGGCGCAAGGTATCGCGCGCGCCCAGCCCGCTGGGGGCAATACCGGCGCCGACCAGGTCGTTGAAGAACGCCGGGGCCTGCTCTGCCGGCAGGGTGATCTCCAGGCCGTCTTCGCCGGTGTAGCCGGTACGCGAGATGAACCAGTCGCCACTGCTGCGGCCTTCGAAGGGGGCCAGTTCACGAATCAGCGCCGCACGGTCACTGCTCACCAGTTCGGCCAACTTGTCCCGCGCATGCGGGCCCTGCACAGCGAAGATCGACAGTTCGGGACGCTCGCGCACCTGCACGTCGTAGTCGCCGATATGGGCCTGCAGCCAGGCCAGGTCCTTGTCGCGGGTGGCGGCGTTGGCCACCAGGCGGTAGCCGTCGTCGGTGCGGTAGACCAGCAGGTCGTCGATCACACCGCCCTGTTCGTTGAGCAGGGTGCTGTACAGGGCCTTGCCGTGGGCATTCGGGCTGGCCACATCGTTGGCCAGCAACCAGCGCAGCCAGGGCGTGGCCTGGGCGCCGTGCACATCGATCACGGTGAGGTGCGAGACATCGAAGACCCCGCAGTCGCGGCGCACCTGGTGGTGCTCCTCGACTTGCGAGCCGTAATGCAGGGGCATGTCCCAACCGCCAAAATCGACCATCTTGGCGCCAAGCGCCAGGTGCAGGTCATAAAGAGGCGTACGCTGTCCCATGGGTTTCTCCTTCCGGGCGTGGCGAGGCTGCGGCTGAGGGCAGCGTTTCAGCTACCCGGTGCTGATCGGCCGCAGCGAATGCCGCGCATTGTAGCCGCAAGGGCGCAGCCTTACACCCTCAGTGACTCTGACCCGGGTGACGCGCCGAACGCCTTATCAAACCGATGACCGGCAGCAGCCCCACCAGCACCAGCGTCAACGCCGGCAGCGAGGCACGCGACCACTCGCCCTCGCTGGTCATCTCGAATACCCGCACCGCCAGGGTGTCCCAACCGAACGGGCGCATCAGCAGGGTGGCGGGCATCTCCTTGAGCACATCGACGAACACCAGCAGCGCCGCGCTCAGCGCACCCGGCACCAGCAGCGGGAGATACACCTTGAAAAACAATCGCGGGCCGCTGACCCCGAGGCTGCGCGAGGCCTCCGGCAGCGAGGGCCGGATGCGCCCCAGGCTGTTTTCCAAGGGGCCGTAGGCCACGGCAATGAAGCGCACCAGATAGGCCAGCAGCAGTGCCGCCAGGCTGCCCATCAGCAGTGGCCGGCCGGCACCGCCAAGCCAGCTCGAAAGCGGCACCACCAGCTGGTTGTCGAGGTAACTGAAGGCCAGCATGATCGACACCGCCAATACCGAGCCGGGCAAGGCGTAGCCCAGGTTGGCCAGGCTGACCCCGGCGCGCACCACACGGGTGGGGGCCTGACGTCGGGCAAACGCCAGCAGCAGTGCCACCGCCACGGTGATCAGCGCAGCCATGGCGCCCAGGTACAGGGTATGCAGGATGAGCGCGCCATAGCGCTCGTCGAGGTCGAAACGCCCGCGCTGCCAGAACCACACCAGCAACTGCAGCACCGGGATAACGAACGCGCAGGCGAACACCAGCAGGCACCAGCTGCTGGCAGCCAGCGCCTTGACCCCGTGCAGGTGGTACAGCGCCGCCACCCGGGGCCTCTCGTTGCTGCTGCGTACCGCACCGCGGGCCCGGCGCTCGCCGTACAGCACCAGCATGACGGCCAGCAGCAACAGGCTGGCGAGCTGGGCGGCGCTGGAGAGGCTGAAGAAGCCGTACCAGGTCTTGTAGATGGCGGTGGTGAAGGTGTCGAAGTTGAACACGGCCACCGCGCCGAAGTCGGCCAGGGTTTCCATCAGCGCCAGCGCCACGCCCGCGCCGATCGCCGGCCGCGCCATGGGCAGGGCCACGCGCCAGAAGGCTTGCAGCGGCGATTGCCCGAGCACCCGCGCTGCTTCCATCAGGCCCTTGCCCTGGGCCAGGAAGGCGGTACGTGCCAGCAGGTAGACATAGGGGTAGAACACCAGCACCAGCACGATGATCACACCGCCGGTGGAGCGCACGCGCGGCAGGCGCATGGGGCCGAACCATTCGCGCAGCAGGGTTTGCACCGGGCCGGAGAAGTCCAGCAAACCGACGAAGACGAACGCCAGCACATAGGCGGGGATGGCGAAGGGCAGCATCAATGCCCAGTCGAGCCAGCGTCGGCCGGGGAATTCGCACAGGCTGGTGAGCCAGGCCAGGCTCACGCCCAGCACGGTGACGCCGACGCCCACGCCGAGGATCAAGGTCAGGGTGTTGCCCAACAGGCGGCTCATCTGGGTGTCGAGCAGGTGCGACCAGATCTGCAGGTCGATGCTCTGCCACGACAGCACCAGCACGCTCAGCGGCAGCAGCACCAGCGCGCAGACGGTGAAGACCAGGGGGTACCAGCGGCGTTGGGCGGGGTGTGACACGGGGGGAGATCTCTGGAGAAGGTGAGAGCGACCGCGTTGCGGTCTATCGCGGGTCAAGCCCGCTCCCACAAGGGCCACGGTGATCCCTGTAGGAGCGGGCTTGACCCGCGATGGGCCCCGACAGGGGCCCCGCAAGAATAAAGCCTTGCGCTCAGTTCCAGCCAGCCCGATCCATCAGGCGAATCGCTTCAGCCTGACGCTTGCCCGCCACTTCCACCGGCAGGCTGTCGGCCTTGAACTTGCCCCACGCCGCCACTTCTGCCGAAGGTTCCACCTTGGGGTTGGCCGGGAACTCCTGGTTCACATCGGCGAAGATCTTCTGCGCCTGCGGCCCGGTCATCCACTCCACCAGCTTGATCGCGGCCTCCTTGTGCGGCGCGTGCCGGGTCAAGCCGATGCCCGACAGGTTGACGTGCACGCCACGGTCGGCCTGGTTGGGCCAGAACAGCTTGATCGGCAGTTGCGGCTGCTCCTTGTGCAGGCGGCCATAGTAGTAGGTATTGACGATGCCCACGTCGCACTGCCCGGCCTCGATGGCCTTGAGCACTGCCACGTCATCCGAGAACACGTCGGTGGACAGGTTGTTCACCCAGCCCTTGAGGATCTCTTCGGTCTTCTCGGCGCCGTGGGTTTCGATCAGGGTCGCGGTCAGCGACTGGTTGTAGACCTTCTTGGCGGTACGCAGGCACAAGCGCCCTTCCCATTCCTTGCCGGCCAGCGCCTCGTAGGTGCTCAGCTCCTCGGGCTTGACCCGGTCGGTGGCGTAGGCAATGGTCCGCGCGCGCAGGCTCAGGCCGGTCCAGTCATGGGACGAAGCGCGATACTGCGGGGGAATGTTGGCGTCGATCACGGCCGACTTGATCGGCTGCAGGATACCCATCTGCTCGGCCTGCCAGAGGTTGCCGGCATCCACGGTCAGCAGCAGGTCGGCGGTGGCGTTGCTGCCCTCGGCCTTGATGCGCTGCATCAACGGCGCTTCCTTGTCGGTGATGAACTTGACCTTGACCCCGGTTTCCTTGGTGTAGGCATCGAATACCGGCTTGATCAGCTCGTCGATGCGCGAGGAATACACCACCACCTCGTCCGCCGCCTGTGCGGTACCGCCCAGCAGGGTGAGCGCCAGGGCGGCGAGTAGATGCTTGCGTGGCAACATGAAGGCGGTCCTCGGAATGCGGGAGAGGCGCAAATGGTAGTGAATGCCATTTGCCTTCTCAACCGAACTGCCAAGGGAGGAGTTACCAGATGTTGCGGTGCCGCCTCAGGCCCGTGCCAGCTCCGGCAGGTCGCCGCTCAGCCCCAGCGCCTGGCGCACGAACAGCGCCTTGGCCTCCGGCAGTTGCTCCACCCACTTCAGGCCACTGTTGCGCAGCCAGCGCAGCGGCAGCGGGTCGGCCTGGAACAGTCGCTCGAAGCCCTCCATTGCGGCCATCAAGGCCAGGTTGTGCGGCATGCGCCGTCGTTCGTAGCGGCTCAGCACGCGCACGTCGGCCAGGCGCTCGCCGCGCTCATGGGCATGCTGCAGCACTTCGGCCAGCACCGCCGCGTCCAGAAAGCCAAGGTTCACGCCCTGCCCGGCCAGCGGGTGAATGGTATGTGCCGCATCGCCGATCAACGCCAGGCCCTCGGCCACGTAGCGCTTGGCATGGCGCTGGCGCAGCGGTACGCACAGCCGTGGGTCGGCCGCCAGCACCGTGCCCAGGCGGCCCTCGAAGGCCCGCTCCAGCTCGGCGCAGAAGGCTTCGTCCGGCAGGGCCATGAGGCGCTCGGCCTGCGCAGGCGTGGTCGACCACACGATGGAGCACCAGTGCTGCTGGCCGTCGCGCAGCAGTGGCAGAAACGCCAGCGGGCCGTCATCGGTGAAGCGCTGCCAGGCTGTGGCCTGGTGCGGCTCGGCACAGTGCACGCTGGTCACGATGGCGTGGTGCAGGTAGTCCCACTCACGGGTTTGGCAGCCGGTCAGGCGGCGCACCGCCGAGTTGGCGCCGTCAGCCGCAATCACCAGCGGCGCGCGCAGGGTGCGGCCATCGGCCAGGGTCAGCAGCCAGTCGTCGCCACTGCGGCGCATCTGCTCCAGGCGGGCGTTGGCCAGCAGGCCGATCTCGCTGTCGTGCAGGCGCTGCAGCAGACCGTCCTGCACCACGCGGTTCTCGACGATGTGGCCGAGCACCTCGGCGTGCACGCTGGCGGCCGAAAAGTGGATCTGCCCGGTGCCGCTGCCGTCCCACACGTGCATGTCCGAATACGGGCTCAGGCGCCGCTCGCGGATGTGCTGCCAGGCGCCCACGCGCTCGAGGATGCGCTGGCTGGCCATCGACAGCGCGCTGACTCGCGGCTCGAAGGGCGCCTGTGCATCGAACGGCTTGACCGTCAGGGGGCTGCCGTCGAGCAGCAGGATGTCCAGGCCACTGTGCTGCAAGGCCAGGGCCAGGGCGCTACCGACCATTCCGGCACCGACAATCAACAGATCTGCGCGCATTTCCATGCTTTCAAGCCCGATAAAGAGAAGAAGGGGTCATTGGCCAGGCTGGTCCGGGCGTGTACCCAGGCCCATGGCCTGGCGGGCGAACCAGCGCTTGGCCGGGGGCAGCAGGTCCAGGCCCAGCAGGCCCAGGTTGCGCCCGGTGGCGAGCAACGGCTGGCCGCTGCCGAACAACCGCGTGACCTTGTCGGAGAAGCCCACGGTCAGGTCCTGGTCCAGGCGCTGGCGCTCGCGGTAGGCCTGCAGGGTCGCCAGGTCGCCTGGTACTTCGGGCCCGGCCAGCAGACCGTCGGCCAGCGACTGCACGTCGCGCAGCGACAGGTTGAAACCCTGCCCGGCAATCGGATGCAGGCTGTGCGCGGCGTTGCCCAGCACCACCAGGTGCGAGCGCACCTGCTCCTGGGCCTCTACCAGCGACAGCGGGTAGAGGTGACGCGCGCCCACCTGGCGCAAGGTGCCCAGACGGTAGCCGAACACGCCTTGCAGCTCGGCCAGGAAGGCTCGCTCGTCGATCTCGGCCAGCCGTCTGGCATCCATTCCGGCACGGGTCCAGACCAGCGCGCAGCGGTTTTCCGGCAGCGGCAGCAAGGCCATCGGGCCGTCATCGGTGAAGCGTTCGAACGCCTGCCCGCAATGGGCCTCGCTCGGGGTGATGTTGGCGATCAGCGCACTCTGGTTGTACGGACGCTGGCTGACGTGGATGCCCAACTGCTCGCGCAGCCCGGAACGCCCGCCGTCGGCCAGTACCGCCAGGTCGCAGTCCACCGTGGTGTCGTCATCCAGTGTCAGGCGGTAGCCGTCGGCCAGCGGCTGCATCGCGCTGACCTGCGCCGGGCAGCGCCAAGTCACCACCTCGGCATCCAGCCCCTGCCACAGGCACTGGCCGAGCCAGGCGTTCTCGACCACGTAGCCGAGTGCCGGCACGCCTTCTTCCAGGGCGTCCAGGCGGGTGGCGCCAAAGCGGCCACGGTCGGACACCTGGATCTGGCGGATCGGTTCGGCGCGGCGGCTGATCGGCTGCCACAGGCCCAGACGCTCGTAGATCTGCCGGGTGCCGTAGGAAAGCGCCGAGGACCGTGCGTCGTAACTGGGCTGGAAGCTGTCGCCGGGGGCGAACGGCTCGATCAGCAGGATCTTCCAGCCACGCGCCCTGGCCCCGGCCTGCAGGGCCAGCGCCAGGCTGGCACCGACCAGGCCGCCACCGATGATGGCAAGGTTGACCCGGCTCATGCGGCGTGGCTGCGTGCAGCCGCCATCAATGCTTCGATTTCGGCCACCGTGCGCGGTACGCCGGAGGTCAGGATTTCACAGCCCTGCTTGGTCACCACTACGTCGTCCTCGATTCGTACGCCGATACCGCGCCACTTCTTCGCGACGCTCTGGTTGTCGGCAGCAATGTAGATGCCCGGCTCCACCGTCAGGGCCATGCCCGGCTCCAGCACGCGCCACTGGTCGGCGACCTTGTACTCGCCGACGTCGTGCACATCCAGCCCCAGCCAGTGACCGGCGCGGTGCATGTAGAAGGCCCGATGGGCCTCGGCCTCGATCAGCGCCGGCACGTCGCCCTTGAGCAGCCCCAGCTCCACCAGCCCTTCGGTGATCACCTGCACGGTGGCCTCGTGGGCATGGTTCCAGTGCTTGCCCGGTGCAATCGCGGCAAAGGCTGCAGCCTGGGCCTTGAGCACCAGCTCGTAGATCGCTTTCTGCTCCGGCGAGAAGCGCCCGCTGACCGGGAAGGTGCGGGTGATGTCGCTGGCGTAGCAGTCGATCTCGCACCCGGCGTCGATCAGTACCAGGTCGCCGTCCTTGAGCAGGGCGTCGTTCTGCTGGTAATGCAGGATGCAGGCGTTGCGACCCGATGCCACGATCGAGCCGTAGGCCGGCATCTTCGCCCCGCCCTTGCGGAACTCGTAGTCCAGCTCGGCCTCCAGGCTGTATTCGTGCAACCCGGCGCGGCAGGCCTGCATGGCCCGCACATGGGCGCGTGCCGAAATCGCCGCGGCCTCGCGCATCACCTTCACTTCCGTGGCCGATTTATACAGGCGCATGTCGTGCAGCAGATGATCCAGCGCAACGAACTCGTTCGGTGGCTGGGCGCCGAGGTTGGCCTTGGAGCGGATCACGTTGATCCACTCCATCAGGTGGCGGTCGAATTCGGGGTGGCTGCCCATGGCCGAGTACACCCGGTCGCGGCCTTCGATCAGGCCCGGCAGGATGTCGTCGATGTCGGTGATGGGGAACGCATCGTCCGCGCCGTATTCGCGTATCGCGCCTTCCTGGCCAGCGCGCAGGCCGTCCCACAGCTCGCGCTCGGGGTTGCGCTCGCGGCAGAACAGCACGTACTCACCGTGCTCGCGGCCGGGGATCAGCGCAATCACCGCCTCGGGCTCCGGGAAGCCGCTGAGGTACTGGAAGTCGCTGTCCTGGCGGTACACATGCTCCACGTCGCGGTTGCGAATGGCCACCGCGGCCGCGGGCAGGATGGCAATGCTGTTGGGTTCCATCTGCGCCATCAGCGCCTTGCGACGACGGGCATACTCCGCTTTGGGGATATGGGCTATTGGCACGAGGAACCCCTGTTCGGCATTTAGTGCAAGGAAGGCTTGGGCGCAGGCGCCTGTGGCTTGGCCAGCTCGGAGAACAGCAGCATCGGTGCGACGCGCAGGTACTCCATCACTTCCATATAGTCGCTTTCGCCGTCTTCGGATTCTTCCAGTGCATCCTGGACCTGGGAAATGGCGTCCAGGTCACCCAGCACTTCCTTGGCTTCGGCACTCAGGCTCAGGCCTGCCGAGTTGAGGCCGAAGCCGTACAGGAAGCCTTTGCACCACTCGCCCAGGGCGATGGCACGCTCGGTCAGCGGGGCATCGTCGGTGGGCAGCAACAGCACGACGGTGACTTCTTCGCCGGTGAGTTCGCCCTTGACCATCTCCTGCAGGCCGATCAAAGCGTTACGAACATTGTCTACAGGATCGACTTCCAGCAGGTGGGCCGCATCGGCCAACCAGCCGTCGGCATCGAAGCCGGCGCCGGCGCAGCTGCGCCCGAGCAACAAGCCGTGAAGCTCGGCAGGCGAAACAGGGTGACCGTTGCTGGTGAGCAAGGTGGCAAAAGCGGTGTATGGCGAATTCGTAATGGGCATGGGCAGCTAGGCGCCAGACGGCGCAATGACTAGAATGAAGGCCTTGTATCCTAGCACCGGCAGGCGCGCCAAGACCATCGACGCCGCCAATTCGGGGCATGCCGGAACTTAATGAGCGGGTAAGACCCGTCTGACAAAAGCGAGTGGCACGTCATGCCAGAGAACGACCTGCAAGCGCTGATGGGCCGATTCGAGCTGTTGATCGAACGTGTCGAGCAACTAAAGCGGCAAAATGCACTCCTATTAGCTCAGGAAAAATCCTGGCGCGAGGAGCGCGCCCACCTCATCGAAAAAAACGAGATCGCCCGGCGTAAGGTCGAATCGATGATTTCGCGGCTCAAGGCCCTGGAGCAAGACTCATGAGTTCAAGCAATAGCGTCACCGTTCAGATCCTCGACAAGGAGTATTCGATCATCTGCCCGCCGGAAGAGCGCAGCAACCTGGTCAGCGCAGCGCGCTACCTGGACAGCAAGATGCGCGAGATCCGCAGCAGCGGCAAGGTGATCGGCGCCGACCGTATCGCGGTGATGGCGGCGCTGAACATCACCCACGACCTGCTGCACAATCAGGAGCGCCCGCAGGCGCCCACCGGCGGTGCCACCCGTGAACAGGTGCGCGACCTGCTCGAACGTGTCGATCAGGCATTGGCCGACGACGCGGGTTCAAAACCGGCCTGAGTTTCGGGTATACTCCGACCACTCCCTGGAGTGCTTGCCAGTCGGTCATGTCCCTGAGCCGATACGCACAACCACGGGGGTTGCACGTGGGGCCGGTGTGCATGTCCGCTTGACGGAAAGCCTTAACGCCTCCTGTAATCTCCACCTTGAACTTTCGGGTTCAAGGGCTACACCGACAGCGGTTCGTCGGGGAGCCTGAATTCTCCAGCCTGCGCCCACCCAGCGGCGCACGCACATGCACTGCCACCCCTGCGTGGCAGTCGCCCCAGGGACCGCCCGTGCCATGACCGACACCGCGCCGCTTACCCGCCCCCAACTTCGTCGTCTGCTCCGTGATGCCCGCCGTGCCCTCAGCCCGGCCGAACAGCGCCGTGCCGCGCGCGGTCTGTACCGGCAACTGGCGCAGCACCCGCTGTTTCGTCGTGCCCGGCACATTGCCCTGTACCTGCCCAACGACAGCGAGATCGACCCGCGCCTGCTGCTGCGCGAAGCTCAACGTCGAGGCAAGCATACCTACCTGCCGGTGCTGCACGCCTGGCCCAGAACCCGCATGGCCTTCCAGCGCTTCGAGCACGGTGAAAAACTGCGCCCCAACCGCTTCCGCATCCCCGAACCACGCATCAACCTCACACGCCAGCGACCCACCTGGGCACTGGACCTGATCCTGCTGCCGCTGGTGGGTTTCGACGAGACGGGTGGGCGACTGGGCATGGGCGGCGGGTTCTATGACCGCAGCCTGGCGTACCAGGGGCGGCGCAAGGCCTGGAAGAAACCCCTGCTGCTGGGGCTGGCGCACGAATGCCAGAAAGTGGAACGACTGGCCCAGGCCAGTTGGGACGTGCCGCTGCAGGGCACGGTATCGGACAGGGGGTGGTACCTGGCACCCTGAAACGGGCGCCGCAAGGCTCAACGCTTGACGGGGGTCGGGGCGGCCGGCATCTCGTAGGCGGCTGTTTCGAGTTTCTGTTCCCACAGGCTTTGTGCATAGCCGGTGGTGACCACACCCAGGCCAAACAGAAAAACGAGCACCCAGAGCAAATCCGGTTTGCGATTCATCGATTGCCCCCCTCAGGCAAACTCATCACGATGACAGCAACGGTTTTTATTATGCCGTGCAGCAGCGTCAAGCTTAAAATGCGCGCATTCTCCGACAACCTGGTGCCACACGCAAACGTTGACGCCAACCGGCTGTCGGTTTCATGCAACAGGTTATTTCAAACTTTGTCTGGAGCGTCAACGATGGCCTACTGGCTGATGAAATCCGAGCCCGACGAGCTTTCGATCGAAGACCTCGCCCGCCTCGGCCAGGCGCGCTGGGACGGGGTGCGCAACTACCAGGCGCGCAACTTCATGCGCGCCATGGCGGTGGGCGACCTGTTCTTCTTCTACCACTCCAGCTGCCCCGAGCCCGGCATCGCCGGTATTGCCCGCATCACCACCGCCGCCTACCCCGACCCCACCGCACTGGACCCCGAGAGCCACTACTTCGACGCCAAGGCAAGCGCCGAGAAGAACCCGTGGAGCGCAGTGGACGTAGAGCATGTGGAAACCATGCGCAAGGTGCTGGGCCTTGGCTACCTCAAGCAACAGGCGGCACTGGCCGAACTGCCACTGGTACAGAAGGGCAGCCGCCTGTCGGTGATGCCGGTGACGGACGAACAATGGGCCGCGGTGCTCGCACTACGTTAATTTCGCGTAAGATGCCCACTCGTTTGATACGTATCAACCCGCCACGGTAGGCAAAACGTCAGACTCTGACGTCAAACGCAGCAGGATGCAGGTGCATGTCGATGAGCCAACACACCCCCAAACTCTTTGCCGGCGCGCTGATTGCGCTGCTGGTGGCAGCCGGCGGCCTGGGCTACTGGAAGTCCATGCACGACCGTCTGCCCGAAGGCCTGAGCATGGGCAACGGTCGCCTTGAGGCCACCGAGGTGCAGATCGCCACCAAAGTGCCGGGGCGCTTGGCCGAAGTGCTGGCCGACGAGGGCGACGTGGTGCACAAGGGCCAACTGCTGGCGCGCATCGACACCCGCACCATGGAGGCCCAGCGCAACCAGGCCGAAGCCGAAGTGCTGCGTGCCCGCGAGAACTACGCGGCCGCCCAGGCCACCGTGCAGCTGCGCCAGAGCGAACAGCTGCTGGCCAGCCAGGAACTCAAGCGCGTGCGCGAACTGTTCCAGCGCAAGTACTCCAGCCAGCAATTGCTCGACCAGCAGCAGGCCCGCTACGACACCAGCAATTCAGCCGTGGTGGCAGCGCGAGCGCAACTCGCGGCAATCAAGGCCGCCATCGGTGCCGCCGAGGCCCAGGTGGCCCAGCTCACCAGCGAAATCGACGACAGCAGCCTGCGCGCGCCCATCGATGGCGTGATCCAGCTGCGTCTGGCCGAACCGGGCGAAGTGCTCGGGGCCGGCGGGCGCGTACTGCTGCTGATCGACCCCAGCGACCAGTACATGAACCTCTATCTGCCCGCCTCCACCACCGGCAAACTGACCGTGGGCGACCAGGCGCGCATCGTGCTCGATGCCCTGCCCGACCGCGCGCTGCCGGCCAAGATCAGCTTCGTGGCAGCCAAGGCGCAGTTCACCCCCAAGCAGGTGGAAACCCGTGACGAGCGCCAGAAGCTGGTGTTTCGCGTCAAGCTGCGCCTGACCGAGCCCAGCGCGGTGCCCCAGGCCAAGCCGGGCATGCCCGGCGCCGGCTATGTGCGTAGCGCCCCCGTGGACTGGCCGGCCAACCTGCAATGACGGCCCTGGCGCTGCAGGCGCGTGGCATCAGCCACCGCTACGGCTCCCTCGAGGCCCTGCAAAACATCTGCTTTGAACTGCCGGCAGGCACCCGCTGCGGCCTGATCGGCCCGGACGGTGCGGGCAAGTCGAGCCTGCTGGGGCTGATTGCCGGGGTCAAGAAGCTGCAACAGGGCGAGTTGCAGGTGCTGGACGGCTCGATCCGCCAGCGCCGCCACCGCAACAGCCTGTACCCGCGCATCGCCTTCATGCCCCAGGGCCTGGGCGGCAACCTGTACCCAGAGCTGTCGATCAGCGAGAACATCCGCTTCTTCGCCACGCTGTTCGGCCTGAGCCGTTCCGAGTGCGACACGCGCATGCACGCGCTGCTGCTGGCCACCGACCTGGAACGCTTTGCCGAGCGCCCGGCAGGCAAGCTCTCCGGGGGCATGAAGCAGAAACTCGGGCTGTGCTGCGCACTGATCCACGAGCCCGACCTGCTGATTCTCGACGAGCCCACCACCGGCGTCGACCCGCTGTCGCGCCGGCGCTTCTGGGAGCTGGTGGAGCAGGTGCGCGGCGAGCGTCCGCAACTGACCCTGCTGGTGGCCACCGCCTACATGGAAGAGGCCGAACAGTTCGAGCACTGTCTGATGCTCGACCGTGGTCGCCTGATCGCCCAGGGGCTGAGCCGCGAGCTGGCCGGCGCCACCGCCAGCGGCAAGCTGGACGACGCCTTCACCTGCTACCAGAGCCAGCAGCAGGATGACCGCAGCCGCACCCAGGCGCCGCTGGTGATCCCGCCACGCCCGGCCGACGACGGCGACATCGCCATCGAGGCCCATGAACTGACCCTGCGCTTCGGCGACTTCACCGCAGTGAACAAGGTCAGCTTCGCCATCGGCCGTGGCGAGATCTTCGGTTTCCTGGGCTCCAACGGCTGTGGCAAGACCACCACCATGAAGGTGCTCACCGGCCTGATGCCGGCCAGCGAAGGCAGCGCCACCCTGCTCGGCCGCCCGGTCGACGCCAAGGACCTGGCCACGCGCAAGCGCGTCGGCTTCATGTCTCAGAGCTTTTCGCTGTATGGCGAACTGAGCGTGCGTCAGAACCTCGAGCTGCACGCACGCCTGTTCGACCTGAACAAGGCCGACAGCACCCCGCGCATCGCCGAACTGATCGAGCGCTTCGACCTGGGCGACATTGCCGACCAGCAGTCCGGCGCCCTGCCGCTGGGCCTGCGCCAGCGCCTGTCGCTGGCCGTGGCGGTGCTGCACCGGCCTGAAGTGCTGATCCTCGACGAACCCACCTCCGGCGTCGACCCGGCCGCACGCGACGACTTCTGGCGCCTGCTGATCGAGCTGTCCCGCGAGCAGGGCGTGACCATCTTCCTGTCCACCCACTTCATGAACGAGGCGCTGCGCTGCGATCGCATCTCGCTGATGCATGCCGGCCGTGTGCTGGCCTGCGATACCCCGGCCGCGCTGCAACAGCAGTTCGGCGGCCAGACCCTGGAAGACGCCTTCGTCACCTGCCTGGAACAGGCGCAGAACAGCAGCCCGGCGCCGACCGAGGCCCAACCGGTGAGCACCACCGCCGAAGCCGCCAGCCCGCCGCCCCGCAGCGGCTTCAGCTTCGTGCGGCTGTTCGCGGTAGCCACCCGCGAAGGCAAGGAGCTGCTGCGCGACAAGGTGCGCCTGGCCTTCGCCCTGCTCGGTGCGCTGTTCATGATGGTGATCTTCGGCTATGGCATTTCGCTGGACGTGGAGAACCTGGCATTCGCGGTCTACGACCAGGACCAGAGCCCGCAAAGCCGTCTGTACCTGGAAGCGTTTCGCGGCTCGCGCTACTTCGCCGAGCAGGCGCCGATCCGCGACGCCGCGCAACTGCACAAGCGCCTGCAACGCTCGGAAATCAAGCTGGCGCTGGAGATTCCCCCCGGCTTTGGCCGCGACCTGAATGCCGGGCGCCAGCCGGTGGTGGCGGCCTGGCTCGATGGCGGCATGCCGTTTCGCGCCGAAACCAGCCGCAACTATGTGGAGGCCGTGCACCAGGCCAACCTCGAACAGCTCGCCGCGCTGAGCAGCCGCGCACAGCCAGGCCTGGCAGCGGTAAAGCTTGAAACCCGCTTTCGCTACAACCAGGACGTGATCAGCGTGAACGCCATCGGCCCCGGGGTGATGGCGCTGATCCTGGCATTCATTCCCGCGATGCTCACGGCACTGGGCATCGTGCGTGAAAAAGAGCTGGGCTCGATCACCAACTTCTACGCCACGCCGCTCACGCGCCTGGAGTTCCTGCTCGGCAAGCAGGCCCCGTACCTGCTGGTGAGCCTGGTCAACCTGGCGTTGCTGGTGGCGATGAACCGCTGGCTGTTCGGCGTGCCCTTCAAGGGCAGCGCGCTGGCCCTGGCCTGCGGCGGGGTGCTGTACCTGCTGGCCACCACCAGCCTGGGGCTGCTGATCTCGGCATTCACCCGCACCCAGATCGCGGCGATCCTGGGCACCATGATCATCACCAGCCTGCCGACCATCCAGTTCTCCGGGCTGATCGTGCCGCGCTCTTCTCTCGATGGCGCGGCAGCACTGATGGGCCAGCTGTTCCCGGCCGGCTACTTCCTCGACATTGCCGTCGGCACCTTCACCAAGGCCCTGGACCTGTGCGAACTATGGCCGCAGTGCCTGGCCCTGTTCGGGTTCTTCGCCGGCTTCACCGGGCTGAGCCTGATCATGCTGAAAAAGCAGGAGGTCTGATGCAGCGCCTGGCCCATATCTACCGCCTCGGTCTCAAGGAGCTGACCAGCCTGCGCCACGACAGCGTGCTGCTGCTGTTTCTGCTGTATGCCTTCAGCGTGGCCATCTACATGCCCGCCGCCGGCTCGGTGATCGGCGTGCACAACGCCAGCGTGGCCATCGTCGACGAAGACCACAGCCTGGTCTCACGCAAGCTGGGCGAGGCGCTGCAACCGCCGGAGTTCCAGCCGGCGGTGACGCTGCCCTACGACCAGCTCGACCAGGCCATGGACAGCGGCCAGTACACCTTCGTGATCAATATCCCGGTGAACTTCCAGAGCGACCTGCTGGCCGGGCGCACCCCGGAACTGCAGGTGAACGTCGACGCCACCGCCATGAGCCAGGCGTTCATGGGCGCCGGCTACATCGGGCGGATCTTCGAACGCGAGCTGCTCGACTACGCCAAGCAGGCCGTGCAGAGCCCGGCGCTGCTGAGCCCACGGGCGCTGTTCAACCCCAACCTGGAGGGCGGCTGGTTTCTGGCGGTGATCCAGATCGTCAACAACATCACCATCCTGGCCATCGTGCTGACCGGCACTGCGCTGCTGCGCGAACGCGAGCATGGCACCCTCGACCACCTGCTGGTACTGCCACTGACGGCACTGGAAATCATGCTGGCCAAGATCGGCAGCAACGCGCTGGTGGTGGTGCTGTGCACCTGGGTGTCGCTGGAGGTGGTGGTCAAGGGGGCATTGGGAGTGCCGCTGGCCGGCTCCATGGGGTTGTTCCTGGGCGTGACCGCGCTGTACCTGTTCGCCAGCACCGCGCTGGGGATCTTCCTCGCCACACTGGCGCGCTCGACCCCGCAGTTCGGCTTGCTGGCGATCCCGGTGATCATCCCGATGCTGTTGCTGTCGGGCGGCAGCACGCCGCTGGACAGCATGCCGCAATGGCTGCAGTGGGTGATGCAACTGTCACCCTCCACCCACTTCGTCAGCCTGGGTGCCGCGATCCTGTTCCGCGACGCCGACGCATCGGTGGTGTGGCCGGACCTGCTGGCGCTGGCGGCGATCGGCCTGGCGTTCTTTGCGATCGCCCTGGCACGCTTTCGCCGCAGCCTGGCCTCGTGACTACTGCACGATCAGGTTGTTGAACAGCAGGTCGGCCACCACCGGCCGGCCTTCTTCGCCGTTGAGCACCTGCTGCACCTGCTTGAGGGCTTCCTGGCGAAGGTGTTCCTTGGCCTCGACGTTGCTCATGCCGTCCAGGCTCTGCTGGGTGAACAGGGCCACCAGCTGGTTGCGGATCAGCGGTTCGTGGTGCTTGACCGCGGCCGCATCCACATCGTTGTCCACGCGCAACGCCACATCGGCCTTGTACACGCGCAGCTTGGGGCCGCCATCAAGGGCATAGTTGCCCACCAGTGGCGGGGTCAGGGAGATGTACGACACCTTCGGCGCGCCCTCTCCGTCCTTGGCTTCTTCGGCCATGGCCGCCGCTGGCAGCATCAGGGCCAGTACCATCAAGATCCACGCTTTCACCAATTCGCTCCTCAAACAGTTGGCGCCAGCATACCCAGCGCCTTCGCCAAACCCAAGCCCGGGCTTATGCCGGCTTATCAGGCCGGGGCATGCTCGTTGACCCGACACCCTGCCCACCTACACTTATCGGCCACCACCCGCAAAGGAATAGCCCTGATGAAAGCCGTGTTGTGCAAAGCCCATGGTCCGGCCAGCGACCTGGTCCTCGAAGAGGTCGCCAGCCCCGTGCCCAAACGCAATGAAGTGCTGGTGCAGGTGCATGCGGCGGGGGTCAACTTTCCCGACACCCTGATCATCCAGGGCAAGTACCAATTCCAGCCGCCACTGCCGTTCTCGCCGGGTGGCGAAGCAGCAGGGGTAGTGCTGGAGGTGGGCGAAAAGGCCGGGCCGTTGAAGGTGGGCGACCGGGTGATGGCGCTGACCGGCTGGGGCAGCTTTGCCGAGCAGATTGCGGTGCCGGGCTACAACGTGATGCCGATCCCGGCGCACATGGACTTCGCCACGGCTGCCGCATTCGGCATGACCTACGGCACCTCGATGTACGCGCTCACCCAGCGCGGGCAGTTGCAAGCCGGGGAAACCCTGCTGGTGCTGGGCGCGTCGGGCGGGGTCGGGCTGGCGGCGGTGGAGATCGGCAAGGCCCTGGGCGCGCGGGTGATCGCAGCGGCCAGCAGCGCCGACAAACTGGCCGTGGCCAAGGCTGCCGGTGCCGATGAGCTGATCAACTACAGCGAAAGCGGCCTCAAGGAGGAAATCAAGCGCCTGACCGGTGGCCAGGGCGTGGACGTGGTTTTCGACCCGGTGGGCGGCGAGCTGTTCGAACAGGCGGTGCGCGGGCTGGCGTGGAACGGACGGATGCTGGTGGTGGGGTTCGCCAGCGGGCAGATCCCGCAGTTGGCGGTGAACCTGACGCTGCTCAAGGGCGCGGCGGTACTGGGGGTGTTCTGGGGTGCGTTCGCGCAGCGCCAGCCGGCGGATAACGCCGCGAACTTCAAGCAGCTGTTTGCGTGGCATGCCGAGGGCAAGCTGAAACCACTGGTATCACAGACCTACCCACTGGCCGATGCCGGGGCTGCAATCGAGCAGTTGGCGGGGCGCAAGGCGGTGGGCAAGCTGGTGGTGTCTGTGCGATAGCCAAGCCCGCTCCCGCACTGCCCTGTGGGAGCGGACTTGACCCGCGATAGAGGCGTGAACGTCAGCTCATGTCCCAGGCCAGCAGCACCTGCTTGCACCCACGGCACACGAACTTGTAGAACCCGGTATCCCCGCCCGGCGCATACCCCACCGCGGCCCACGACCAGTCCTCCACGGTCATGCCGTTGTACTCGGCCCAGTGCTCCCGGGTCGCCGGCGTGGCCTCACTGATGTCCTCGGCGCTGGCGTCCCCGTGGAACTCGCAGGCGTCACCGCAATGGTGCATCCACTGGCTGTCCTGCCATGTGGGATAGCCCGGCGTGCGATAGGCGATCTCGTCGAGCACCTCAGGCTTTATGCCCGCCTCCCCCATCGCATACACATCATGGAAACTGCCGTCGTAGCGCCTGGCCGCCGAACCATCGGCGATGCACCACGGGCAGATATCGCCCTCGAGTGTGTGCGCGGTGTACAGCGTGCCGTCATACAAGTAACCACGCGCCTGCCCGCAGCACACGCAAGCCTCGCTGCTGGCCACGATGTAATGAACCTTGCCGGGGTAATAGGTAAAGACCGGAAGTGGTGTTGTCATGGCATTCCTTCTCACAGCTGCTTGAGCGCAAGGTCACGCAGTTGCTGCGGCCAGGCGTCGATGAACATCAGGTCGGGCTGCCCGGCGCAGCGCCGCTCGATAGACGGCAGCGCTGCCTCGAACGCCTGCTGCGCCTGCTTGAACTGCAGCAGGGTGGGCGATGCGGGTGACGTCCTGGCCAGCAGGCCGATGGACGTGGCCACGCTGTCCATCTGCCACAGCGGCTGATGCGAGCGGATCTGACGGTAGGTGGCCAGGTAGTAACTGAACAGCTTGCACTGCAGCTGCGGCAACGCGGCCTGGGCATCCAGGGTCATCGCCATGGACTGCTCATCCATGCGAAAGAGCAGGCTCTGCACCACATCGGTTTTCACCGGCTCGCCCGCGGCCACCGTCCAGGGTTCGAACCGCACCTTTGCGATGGCCGCTTCTGCAGACGCACTGAACAACGCATGATCACTGTGCTTGACGGTTACATGGCTGACCGAGCCATCGCGCGAATCGACCTGGTAGCCGATGCGCACAGCGCCCTCCAGGCCCACCAGCCTCATGGCCCTCGGGTACACCGGGGCCGGGGGCTGCGCGAACGTGGGCACATGCTCGGCCTGCACGGCGCAGCACCAGCACAACAGTATTCCAAGCCAGCGTTTCATCCCTGATTCCCAACACGTCCATTGATAAGGGGCGCGATGGTACCGCAGGCTTCACGCCTTGTCCGCCGAATGACAACGCTTGAAGCGTGCCTCCAGGTTGCGGTCGGGCATGGCATGGGTGCGCAGCGCCGAAAGGGTCTGCTCGACATAGTCGCGGGTGGTGCCGTAGCGACCCTTGGCGCTGGCCAGGATATGGCTGAGCAAGGTGTCGGGCAGGTTGCCGGCATAGCACGGCAAGTGCCGCTCCAGCACGAAGCCCAGTGCCTGCACCTTGCTGCCGTCCTCGAGGCGGCAGTTGAGCCAGTGCGGACGGTACGCCGGGTACGGCATCTCGCGCTGCCACAGCGCCAGCAATGAATCCTCCAGGCGCTCTTCGGGCAGCCGATAGGCAAAGCCGCTGCACGAGCCACCACGGTCCAGGCCGAACACCAGCCCCGGGCACTCCGGAGTGCCGCGGTGCTCGTGGGACCACAGGTACAGGCCGCGATGATAGCCATGCACGCGTGCGCGCCGGCGCTCGGCCGCGCTGCATTCCGGTCGCCAGATCAGCGAGCCATAGGCAAACAGCCAGACCGGGCCGCCCTGATGGCGGGACATGGTGTGATCAACCGATTGTCGAAGTTGCTCGTGGGTCAGTTGCTGACCGAAGTCGAGCACCGGAGGGTACGCCAAACTCGAGGGTGCAGTTTCAATTGCCGACATGATCGCCGCCAGAATTCCTCGTGAACTACTGAAGTGGCCCACTGTAAAGTCATTGCACTAACAATACATCGACCGTACGGCAGATGGCCGCTCGAATACAAGCCCCCGTTGCAAACAAAGCCCCCGGCACCGGGGCTTTCAGGCCTGCTGTTTCAAGTGTAGTAATAGTTTTTGGCGGTGCTTGCAATAATTAACGCGGCCAGCACTTATAACCAACGAGTTACAATCGGGTTATTTGAATCGGCGCGTTATTGCAACGCGCCGTTATTACCTAAGTTAGCCGCGCGGGGCATAAGCGAATACATCGGCGCGCATCTGGTGTGCGTCCATGCCAGCGTCCACCAGGGCATCGAGGGTGGCGTAGATCATGGTGGGCGAGCCACTGGCATACACGTGCACGCCCGCAAGGTCGGCAATGTCTTCGCACACGGCCTCGTGCAGCAGCCCGCAGCGCCCCTGCCAGCCGCACAGATCGCTCACTACCTTGTGCAGGAACAGGTTGGGCAGCGTTGACCACTCGTCCCAGTGCTCGATCTGATAGAAGTCTTCCGGGCGGCGCACTCCCCAGTACAGGTGCACCGGGTGCTTGAAGCCGCTGGCCCGGCAATGTTCGATCAGGCTGTGCATCTGCGCCATGCCGGTACCGGCAGCAATCAGTACCAGCGGCCCGTCCGGCAGTTCGGCCAGGTGCGTGTCGCCAAACGGCAGCTCCACGCGCGCCATGCGGTTGCGCTGCAACTGTGCGATCAGTTCCAGTGCACTGCTCTCGCGGGCCAGCACGTGCAGTTCCAGGTCACGCCCGCTGTGTGGCGCCGAGGCCAGCGAGAACGCGGCCTTGTCGCCAGCTTCGCGCTCGATCATCAGGTACTGCCCGGCATGGTAGCGCGGCGGCTTGCCGGCCGGCGCGCGCAGACGCACGCGCCACACGTCGCCGCCCACCTCGACACATTCGCTCAACTGGCAGGCCAGCTTGCGCACCGGCAGCTCGCCCAGGGCCAACACGCCATCCCACAGCAACACGCAATCCTCCAGCGGCTCGGCGATGCAGGTGTACAGCTCGCCATGGTCCTTCACCTCGCCATCCTGGCGCACACGGCCTTCCACCAGCAGTGCCGCGCACACATGGCAATTGCCATTGCGGCAGCTCTGCGGGCAGTCATAGCCCAGACGACGGGCCCCATCCAGTATGCGCTCACCAGGGTTCAGTGCCAGCACCGCCCCGGAGGGCTGCAAGGTAACCTGCATCAGTCTATTCCCAACTGTGTCCACAGCTCATCGATGCGTCGGGTGACGGCCTCGTCCTTGACGATGACACGCCCCCACTCGCGGGTGGTTTCGCCCGGCCACTTGTGGGTGGCATCCAGGCCCATCTTCGAGCCCAGGCCGGAAACCGGCGAGGCGAAGTCCAGGTAGTCGATCGGTGTGTTGTCGATCATCACGGTATCGCGCATGGGGTCCATGCGCGTGGTGATGGCCCAGATCACGTCGTTCCAGTCCCGCGCGTTGATGTCGTCGTCGGTGACGATCACGAACTTGGTGTACATGAACTGGCGCAGGAACGACCACACCCCCAGCATCACGCGCTTGGCGTGCCCTGGGTACTGTTTTTTCATGGTGACCACCGCCATGCGGTACGAGCAGCCTTCAGGCGGCAGGTAGAAGTCGGTGATCTCGGGGAACTGCTTCTGCAGGATCGGCACGAACACTTCGTTCAGCGCCACGCCCAGAATCGCCGGCTCGTCAGGCGGACGCCCGGTGTAGGTGCTGTGATAGATCGGCTTGGTGCGGTGGGTGATGCGCTCCACGGTGAACACCGGGAAGCTGTCGACCTCGTTGTAGTAGCCGGTGTGATCGCCATACGGGCCTTCGGGCGCCATCTCGCCGGGGTGGATCACGCCTTCGAGGATGATCTCGGCGGTGGCGGGCACCTGCAGGTCATTGCCGCGGCACTTGACCAGCTCGGTACGGTTGCCGCGCAGCAGGCCGGCGAAGGCGTACTCGGACAGGCTGTCGGGCACCGGGGTCACCGCGCCGAGGATGGTCGCCGGGTCGGCGCCCAGTGCGACGGCCACCGGGAACGGCTGGCCAGGGTGCTTCTCGCACCACTCGCGGTAGTCCAGCGCGCCGCCACGGTGGCTCAACCAGCGCATGATGACCTTGTTGCGGGCGATGACCTGCTGGCGATAAATACCCAGGTTCTGGCGGTCCTTGTTCGGACCTCGGGTCACGGTCAGGCCCCAGGTGATCAGCGGCGCCACGTCGCCCGGCCAGCAGTGCTGGATCGGCAGCGCGCCAAGATCGACGTCGTCCCCCTCG
The DNA here is from genome assembly GCF_024355235.1 of Pseudomonas sp. S12(2018). Taxonomy (NCBI): domain Bacteria; kingdom Pseudomonadati; phylum Pseudomonadota; class Gammaproteobacteria; order Pseudomonadales; family Pseudomonadaceae; genus Pseudomonas; species Pseudomonas sp. S12(2018). The sequence continues at coordinate 80,484 of NZ_QLAD01000007.1, read as the reverse complement.
ATCACCACGTCGTGGCAGGGCGCATCCTTGACCACCTTGGGCGCCATCGAGATGACCTTCTTGAAGATCGGCAGCTTCGACCAGGCGTCCTTCAGCCCCTTGGGCGGCTCGGGCTCCTTGAGGAAGGCCAGCAGCTTGCCGATCTCGCGCAGTTCGCTGACCGACTCGGCGCCCATGCCCATGGCCACGCGCTCCGGGGTGCCGAACAGGTTGCCCAGCACCGGAATGTCGTAACCGGTAGGGTTCTCGAACAGCAACGCCGGGCCCTTGGCACGCAGGGTGCGGTCGCAGACCTCGGTCATTTCCAGGATCGGGGAGATGGGGACCTGAATGCGCTTGAGTTCGCCGCGCTGTTCCAGGCCGCGGATAAAGTCGCGCAAATCGCGATACTGCATGCGGGAGCCTCGTGTTCGCCGTAGCGGTCGGGGTGCAAAGTGTAGCGCCGAACCCCGCCCGCCAGAATAGACAATGTACAGATAGCAAAAAGCCGGGTTTCCCCGGCTCTTGCGTACCGCCCGTGTTACTTGCGCTTCATCGACAGGAAGAACTCGTCGTTGGTCTTGGTCTGCTTGAGCTTGTCGACCAGGAACTCGATGGCGGCGATCTCGTCCATCGGGTGCAGCAGCTTGCGCAGGATCCACATGCGCTGCAGCTCGTCGTCGGCGGTCAGCAGCTCTTCGCGACGGGTACCCGAACGGTTGATGTTGATGGCCGGGAACACGCGCTTCTCGGCAATGCGACGGTCCAGGGGCAGTTCCATGTTGCCGGTACCCTTGAACTCTTCGTAGATCACTTCGTCCATCTTCGAGCCGGTCTCGACCAGCGCGGTGGCGATGATGGTCAGCGAACCGCCTTCCTCGATGTTACGTGCAGCACCGAAGAAACGCTTCGGCTTCTCCAGGGCGTGGGCGTCGACACCACCGGTCAGCACCTTGCCGGAGCTCGGGATCACGGTGTTGTAGGCACGGGCCAGACGAGTGATCGAGTCGAGCAGGATGACCACGTCCTTCTTGTGCTCGACCAGGCGCTTGGCCTTCTCGATGACCATCTCGGCCACTTGCACGTGACGGGTTGGCGGCTCGTCGAAGGTGGAGGCGACCACTTCGCCGCGCACGGTGCGCTGCATCTCGGTCACTTCTTCCGGGCGCTCGTCGATCAGCAGCACGATCAGGTGGCACTCGGGGTTGTTGCGGGTGATGTTGGCCGCGATGTTCTGCAGCATGATGGTCTTGCCCGCTTTCGGCGGGGCGACGATCAGGCCGCGCTGGCCCTTGCCGATCGGCGCGCACAGGTCGATGACGCGACCGGTGAGGTCCTCGGTGGAACCGTTGCCGGCTTCCATCTTCAGGCGCTTGTTCGGGAACAACGGCGTCAGGTTTTCGAAGAGGATCTTGTTCTTCGCGTTTTCCGGACGGTCGTAGTTGATGGTGTCGACCTTGAGCAGCGCGAAGTAGCGCTCGCCTTCTTTGGGCGGGCGGATCTTGCCGACGATGGTGTCACCGGTACGCAGGTTGAAGCGACGAATCTGGCTGGGCGAGACATAGATGTCGTCCGGGCCGGCCAGGTACGAAGCGTCAGCCGAACGCAGGAAGCCGAAACCGTCCTGGAGAATCTCCAGCACGCCGTCACCGGAGATTTCCTCGCCGCTTTTCGCGTGCTTTTTCAACAGGGAGAAAATCACGTCCTGCTTGCGCGAACGGGCCATATTTTCTATGCCCATCTGTTCGGCCAATTCGAGCAGATCGGTAATCGGCTTTTGCTTGAGTTCAGTCAGATTCATAAGGGGAATGACGTAATCATGTAAGAAGGGGGAATTAAGCTTCTGGCTTAATGAAGCCGCGCCGCAGAGAAGGCGACAGGATCGCGTACTAATTCGAATTGAGGTGCGTCGGCGACGGCGTGCAGGGGGCACTGAAAGAAACAGTGCGAGGCCGAATGTATCACTTGCATTTTCTGGCGTCTAGTCACCAGACAGAGAAAAGCCCCGACGAATGCGGGGCTTTTTTCGACTCAGATATTGGCGTCGAGGAACGCCTGCAGCTGAGACTTGGACAATGCGCCGACCTTGGTCGCCTCGACATTGCCGTTCTTGAACAGCATCAGCGTCGGGATGCCACGCACGCCGTGCTTGGCTGGGGTTTCCTGGTTTTCGTCGATGTTCAGCTTGGCGACGGTCAGTTTGCCCTCGTAGGTAGCGGCGATGTCGTCCAGAACCGGAGCGATCATTTTGCATGGGCCGCACCATTCAGCCCAGTAGTCGACCAGCACCGGACCTTCAGCCTTGAGCACGTCGGCTTCGAAGGTGGCGTCGGTGACGTGTTTGATAAGATCGCTGCTCATGGAAGTCTCCAAGGTCGTAAGCAAAAAAACGTGGCCCATCATAGCCGCCATCGCCGTAGACAGGAAGCCACGCGCGATTGACTGTAACTATAGTTGTGCGAGACGTTGCATATCGACTGTCACACAAAAGTCATAAAAAAGACCCGCAACTGCGTCAGGTCAAGCCTTGCCACACTGCGCGTTGGCGTCGGCGGCGGATCGTGGCACGATTGCCGGGTTATCGACCGAGAACCCATCACCATGCCGCAAAACCCAGCCAAGAATCTGTCCCTGATAGCCGCCATCGACCTGGGCTCCAACAGTTTTCACATGGTCGTGGCCAAGGCCCACCACAACGACATTCGCATCCTGGAGCGGTTGGGGGAAAAGGTTCAGCTGGCCGCCGGCATCGACGAAGAGCGCCAGCTCAGCGAAGAGTCCATGCAACGCGGGCTCGACTGCCTCAAGCGCTTCGCCCAGCTGATCAACGGCATGCCTGACGGCGCGGTGCGCATCGTCGGCACCAACGCCTTGCGCGAAGCGCGCAACCGCGGCGAATTCATCCGCCGCGCCGAAGCCATTCTCGGACACCCGGTGGAGGTGATTTCCGGCCGTGAAGAAGCACGCCTGATCTACCTGGGCGTCTCCCATACCCTGGCCGACACCCCTGGCAAGCGCCTGGTGGCCGACATCGGCGGCGGCAGTACCGAATTCATCATCGGCCAGCGCTTCGAGCCCCTGCTACGCGAAAGCCTGCAGATGGGCTGCGTGAGCTTCACCCAGCGTTACTTTCGCGACGGCAAGATCACCCCGGCGCGCTATGCCCAGGCCTACACCGCCGCGCGCCTGGAGCTGATGAGCATCGAGAATGCCCTGCACCGCCTGACCTGGGATGAAGCCATCGGCTCCTCGGGCACCATCCGCGCCATCGGCCTGGCCCTGAAGGCCGGCGGCATGGGCAACGGCGAGGTCAACGCCGAAGGTCTGGCCTGGCTCAAACGCAAACTGTTCAAGCTGGGCGATACCGACAAGATCGACTTCGAAGGGGTCAAGCCCGACCGGCGCACCATCTTCCCGGCGGGCCTGGCGATCCTGGAGGCGATCTTCGACGCGCTGGAACTGCAACGCATGGACCACTGCGAAGGTGCCCTGCGCGAAGGCGTACTGTACGACCTGCTGGGCCGCCACCACCACGAAGACGTGCGCGAACGCACCCTGACCTCGCTGATGGAGCGCTACCACGTCGACCAGGGGCAGGCGGCACGGGTCGAGCGCAAGGCGCTGCATGCCTTCGACCAGGTGGCCAAGGCGTGGGATCTTGAAGACGGGATCTGGCGCGAACTGCTGGGCTGGGCGGCCAAGGTGCACGAAGTGGGGCTGGACATCGCCCACTATCATTACCACAAGCACGGCGCCTACCTGATCGAGCACTCCGACCTGGCCGGCTTCTCCCGTGAAGACCAACAGATGCTGGCACTGCTGGTGCGCGGGCACCGGCGCAACATCCCCAAGGACAAGTTCGCCGAATTCGGCGACGACGGCGTGAAGCTGATTCGTCTGTGCGTGCTGCTGCGCTTCGCGATCCTGTTCCACCACATCCGCGGCACCCAGCAGATGCCGACGGTCAAGCTGCATGCCGCCGGCCAGAGCCTGGATGTGGAGTTCCCGGCCGGCTGGCTGGAACAGAACCAGCTGACCCAGGCCGATTTCGGCCTGGAAGCCGAATGGCTGGCCCGGGTCGGCTTTACCCTCAGCGTACGATAAGCACCGGGTTGCTCAGGCGCTCGAGCAGAGTGGCCTGGGCACTGCGCGGGTTCTGGTTGCCGGTCGGCGTGCTGCGCACATAGCGGCCGTCCGACTGCAGCAGCCACGCGTGGGTGTTGTCGGTCAAGTACCCCTCCAGCTCCTTCTTCACCCGCAGGATCAGCTTCTTGCCCTCCACCGGGAAGCAGGTCTCGACACGCTTGTCGAGGTTGCGCTCCATCCAGTCGGCACTGGAAAGGAACATCTGCTCTTCCCCGCCATTGAGGAAGTAGAACGCCCGGGTGTGTTCCAGGAAACGCCCGATGATCGAGCGCACGTGGATATTGTGCGAAACGCCCGGAATGCCCGGACGCAGGCAGCACATGCCACGCACCACCAGGTCGATGCGCACGCCCGACTGGCTGGCCTTGTACAACGCCTTGATGATCTTGGGGTCGGTCAGCGAGTTGAACTTGGCGATGATGTGCGCCGGCTTGCCTTCCAGGGCGAACTGGGTCTCGCGCGCGATCATGTCGAGCATGCCCTTCTTGAGGGTGAACGGCGCGTGCAGCAGCTTCTTCATGCGCAGGGTCTTGCCCATGCCGATCAGCTGGCTGAACAGCTTGCCGACGTCCTCGCACAAGGCGTCGTCGGAGGTCAGCAGGCTGTAGTCGGTGTACAGGCGGGCGTTGCCGGCGTGGTAGTTGCCGGTACCCAGGTGCGCATAACGCACGATCTCGCCGGCCTCGCGCCGCAGAATCAGCATCATCTTGGCGTGGGTCTTGAACCCGACCACGCCATAGATCACCACCGCACCCGCCGCTTGCAGGCGGCTGGCCATCTGCAGGTTGGACTCTTCGTCGAAACGCGCGCGCAGTTCGATCACTGCGGTGACCTCCTTGCCGTTACGCGCCGCATCCACCAGCGCGTCGACGATCTCGGAGTTGGCGCCGCTGCGGTACAGGGTCTGGCGCACGGCCAGCACGTGCGGGTCTTTCGCCGCCTGACGCAGCAGGTCGACCACCGGGGTGAACGACTCGAAGGGGTGCATCAGCAGGATGTCCTGCTTGCTGATGACACTGAAAATGTTCTCGCTGTTCTGCAACAGCTTGGGAATCGCCGGAGTGAACGGCGTGTACTGCAGCTCCGGGTGGCTGTCCAGGCTGGTGATGCTGAACAGGCGCGTGAGGTTGACCGGGCCATTGACCTGATACACCTCGTGCTCGCTCAGGCTGAACTGCTTGAGCAGGTAATCGGACAGGTGCTTGGGACAGGTATCGGCCACTTCCAGGCGCACCGCATCGCCATAGCGACGCGAGAACAGCTCGCCACGCAGGGCACGGGCCAGGTCTTCGACGTCCTCGGAGTCCAGCGCCAGGTCGGCGTTGCGGGTCAGACGGAACTGGTAGCAGCCCTTGACCTTCATGCCCTGGAACAGGTCGTCGGCGTGCGCATGGATCATCGACGACAGGAACACGTAGTTGTCGCCGGGGCCACCGACGTCTTCCGGCACCTTGATCACCCGCGGCAGCAGACGCGGCGCCGGAATGATCGCCAGGCCCGAATCACGGCCGAACGCATCGATGCCTTCGAGCTCGACGATGAAGTTCAGGCTCTTGTTCACCAGCAGCGGGAACGGGTGGGTCGGGTCCAGGCCGATCGGGGTAATGATCGGTGCGATCTCGTCGCGGAAGTAGCGGCGCACCCAGGTCTTGAGCTTGGTGGTCCAGTGACGCCGGCGGATGAAGCGAATCTGGTGCTTTTCCAGCTCCGGCAGCAGCACGTCGTTGAGGATCGCGTACTGGCGGTCCACTTCGCTGTGCACCAGCTCGCTGATGCGCGCCAGCGCCTGGTGCGGCTGCAGGCCGTCGGCGCCGGCCTGCTCGCGAGCGAAGGTGATCTGCTTCTTCAGGCCCGCCACACGAATTTCGAAGAACTCATCCAGGTTGCTGGAAAAGATCAGCAGGAACTTCAGTCGCTCCAGCAGCGGGTAGGACTCGTCCAGCGCCTGCTCCAGCACGCGGATGTTGAACTGCAGCTGGGACAATTCGCGATGGATGTACAGGCTGCTGTCGTCCAGGCCCGGCACGGCAATCGCCGGCACCGCCGGGGCCGGAGCCACCACGGGCGCCTCGGCTTCGACCACCGGCGCGGGCTCGAGGTCCGGCGGGGTTTCGACCAGTTGCTCGGGCACCGGCTGGGCATCCTTCACTTCGACTTCGGTAAGTGCTTCGTTATTCATCTAGCGTTCCTGAAGGGCGTTACTGCCCTCTCATCAATTGTGCGGCGCGAACAGCGAAATAGGTCAGGATGCCGTCGGCGCCCGCCCGTTTGAAAGCGGTGAGGGATTCGAGGATAACCCCTTCCGAGAGCCAGCCGTTCTGGATCGCGGCCATGTGCATCGCGTACTCGCCACTGACCTGGTAGACGAAGGTCGGCACCTTGAACTCGTCCTTGACCCGCGCAAGGATATCCAGATACGGCATGCCTGGCTTGACCATTACCATGTCGGCGCCTTCGGACAGGTCGGCGGCCACTTCATGCAGGGCCTCGTTGGTGTTGGCCGGGTCCATCTGGTACGAGGCCTTGTTGGCCTTGCCCAGGTTCAGCGCCGAGCCGACCGCGTCGCGGAACGGGCCGTAGTAGGCGCTGGCATACTTGGCCGAGTAGGCCATGATGCGCACGTTGACATGACCGGCCAGCTCCAGGGCTTCACGGATCGCCTGGATCCGCCCGTCCATCATGTCCGACGGGGCCACCACCTGGGCGCCGGCCTCGGCATGCGACAGCGCCTGGCGCACCAGGGCGTCGACGGTGATGTCGTTCTGGACGTAGCCTTCCTCGTCGAGGATACCGTCCTGGCCGTGGGTGGTGAACGGGTCCAGTGCCACGTCGGTGATCACCCCCAGCTCCGGGAAGCGGTCGCGCAGGGCGCGGGTGGCGCGCTGGGCAATACCGTCCGGGTTGTAGGCTTCGGCGCCATCCAGCGACTTCCTGTCCAGCGGGGTCACCGGGAACAGGGCCAGGGCCGGAATACCCAGCTTCACCCACTCCTCGGCGGCCTGCAGCAGCAGGTCGATGCTCAGGCGCTCCACGCCGGGCATCGAGGCGACTTCCTCGCGACGGTTTTCGCCGTCCAGCACGAACACCGGCAGGATCAGGTCGTCAACAGTCAGTGTGGTTTCGCGCACCAGGCGACGGGAAAAGTCGTCACGGCGGTTGCGACGCAGGCGAGTGGCAGGAAACAAACGGTTAGCGGGGGTAAAGCTCACGGCAGACTCCTGAGCCCGCGCAGGCGGGCGAGCGCGACAGTTATAAGCAGCCATTATGACGCCCGTATGACGACCTGAGGCAACCCTGCGACTTATGGACGCATTCATTCTCCTTGTAGGAAATGTTCACGTCGAGACACATTTGGACACTTTCCCTAAAGCCTCCCAGGGGGTAGGCTGCGCGTTCATTTCGCCAGCACCCAGAAAATGCTTGAACAATTCCTGCAGGATTTCGGCTATTTTGCCCTTTTTCTAGGCACCTTTTTTGAAGGTGAGACCATACTGGTTCTCGCCGGATTTCTTGCGTTCCGTGGCTACATGGATATCAACATGGTGGTGCTGGTTGCCTTCTTCGGCAGCTATGCCGGCGACCAGCTGTGGTACTTCATGGGGCGTCGTCACGGGCGCAAGCTGCTGGCGCGCAAGCCGCGCTGGCAGATGATGGGGGACCGTGCGCTGGAGCACATCCGCCGCCACCCCGACATCTGGGTGCTGAGTTTCCGTTTCGTCTACGGCCTGCGCACGGTGATGCCCGTGGCCATCGGCCTGTCCGGCTACCCGCCGCGCCGCTACCTGCTGCTCAACGGCATCGGTGCCGCAGTATGGGCACTGGCCCTGGGCGCGGCCGCCTACCACTTCGGCGCCATCCTCGAAGGGCTGCTGGGCAACGTGAAGAAGTACGAGCTGTGGGTACTCGGTGCCCTGGTGGTACTGGGCGCCCTGCTGTGGCTGCGCCGGCGCTTCAAGGCCGCGCGCATTGCCCGCCAGGAAGCCGCCGAGGCCCAGGCCGAACAGGCGCGGGCCCAGGCCCGGGAGCAGCACACTGGAGAAGGTGGCGACCGGCCATAGGCCTGGCTGCTCGCTCTCACGACTGAACACTCCCCCTGCATTGCGATCTATGTAGAGAGCCTGGCGAGAATGGCCAAATCAGGGGACATTTAGCGCCTTGAACGGGAGTAGTGAGCATGACCAAGAAAAAAGTTGCGGTGATCCTTTCCGGTTGCGGTGTGTACGACGGTGCCGAAATTCACGAGAGCGTCATCACCCTGCTGCGCCTTGACCAGCGTGGCGCCCAGGTGCAGTGCTTTGCACCGAACATCGCGCAGATGCATGTGATCAACCACCTTACCGGCGAAGAGATGCCCGAAACGCGCAACGTGCTGGTGGAGTCGGCGCGCATTGCGCGCGGCGAGGTCAAGGACCTGCGTGAAGCGAATGCGGACGACTTCGACGCACTGATCGTGCCCGGTGGCTTCGGCGCTGCGAAAAACCTCTCCAACTTCGCCGTGGAAGGCGACAAATGCTCGGTCAACCCCGATGTGCTCGCACTGGCCGAAGCCTTCGCCGAAGCGGGCAAGCCGGTGGGCCTGATCTGCATTTCGCCGGCCCTGGCGGCCAAGATCTACGGGCCAGGCGTGGTCTGCACCATCGGCAACGATGCCGACACCAGCGCGGCTGTGGTCAAGATGGGCGGCACCCATGAAGAATGCGATGTGCACGACATCGTCGAAGACACTCAGCGCAAGCTGGTCAGCACCCCCGCCTACATGCTGGCGCAGAGCATCGGCGAGGCGGCGGGCGGGATCTACAAGCTGGTCGACCGGGTGCTGGAACTGACCCACGAGGCCGACTGAGGCATCACTGCGGGTAGGCGCGTGCCAACCGCGTGAGAATGCGGTCCAGCGCATTGGCGAAGGCCTGTTTCTCACGCTCGCCGTAGGGCGCCTGCCCACCACCGACCTGGCCCTGCTCGCGCAGGTCGGTGAACAGGTTGCGCACCGCCAGCCGCTCGCCCATGTTGCGCTCGTCGAATTCGCGGCCACGCGGATCGAGCGCGGCCACCCCCTTCTTGACCAGCCGATCGGCCAGCGGCACATCGCTGCAGATCACCAACTCGCCGGGCACGGCGTGTTCCACCAGGTAGTCGTCGGCAGCATCCGGCCCACTGGGCACCACGATGAGCCTGACGCAGGCAAAGGCCGGCTTGATCTGGCCCTGACCGGCGACCAGCACCACCTCGAACTGGCGCTTGAGGGCAAATTTGACCAGTTGGTCCTTGGCCGCCTTGGGGCAGGCATCGGCGTCGATCCAGACACGCATGGTTGGGTTATCCACCGCAAAGAGAACAAGGGGCACAGTATCCCTGCATTGGCGCGGCGTTGCAGCATTCGCCGACAAGCCAGCGCAGGGGCCCTCGATCAGTGCACCGAAACCCGCCGCCCTGCCAGCCAGCTGCGCCCGTACAACACTGCAATGGCCACCAGCGCCAACGCCTGCGCAGCCAGCGAATACGCATCGGCATGAATCCCCAGCCAGTCGAAGTCGAAGAACGGCACTGGCCGCGTACCGAACACCCCCGCCTCCTGCAACGCCTTCACCCCATGCCCGGCGAACACCACCGACAACGCGCACAGCAGCGCCGCGTTGATGCTGAAGAACAGCGACAGCGGCAACTTCGCCGACCCGCGCAGAATCACCCACGCCAGCCCCACCAGCAGCACCAGCGCCGTCGCCCCGCCGGCCAGCACCGCATCGTGCGCCGCAGGCCCGGCCTGCAGCCACAGGGTTTCGTAGAAAAGGATCACCTCGAACAGTTCGCGGTAAACCGAAAAGAACGCCAGCACGGCAAAGCCGAAGCGACCGCCGCCCCCCACCAGGCTGCTTTTGATGTAGTCCTGCCAGGCCGCCGCATGGCGCCGGTCGTGCATCCACACCCCCAGCCACAGAACCATCACGCAGGCGAACAGGGCGGTGCAGCCCTCCAGCAGTTCACGCTGTGCGCCCCCCACGTCGATCACGTAGGCAGCCAGCGCCCAGGTGGCAAAGCCCGCCACCAACGCCAGCGCCCACCCCACGTTGACGCTGCGCACTGCCGACTGCTGCCCGGTATTGCGCAGGAAGGCCAGAATCGCCGCCAGCACCAGGATTGCCTCCAGCCCCTCGCGCAGCAGAATCAGCAGGCCGGAGATGAAGCTCAGCGACCAACTCAGGCCATCGCCACCCAGCAGCTTGGCCGATGCTTCGAGCTTGGCCTTGGCCGCCGCCAGGCGTTGCGTCACCTGCTCCACCGGCAAGCCGTCCTGCAACCCCTGGCGGTAGGCCATCAGGGCCTTTTCGGTGTTCTTGCGCAGGTTGGCATCGACGTTGTCCAGGGCGCTTTCCACCAGCTCGAAGCCCTCCAGGTACGCCGCCACCGACAAGTCGTAGGCCTGCTCGTGGTCGCCGGCACGATAGGCGGCCAGGCTCTGTTCGAGGGTGGTGGCGGTGTAGTCGATCAGTTGGCCAGGGCCGCGTTGCGCCGCTGGCGGCTTGGCGCGCTGGGCGCGAAAGGCGGCCGCCGCCTCGCCACCCTGGGTGTCACGCACCTGCGCCGGGGTGAGCTGCGCCAGCTCGGCCAGGCTGAAGCGCCGGTCGGCCTGCCCAGCACCAGGCTCGGCGCTGAAGCCGGCAATGTAGCTGGCCACATCCCAGCGCTGGCGCTCGTCGAGCTGGTCGGCGAACGCCGGCATGTCGCTGCCCTCGATGCCCTGCTCCATCACCCGGTACAGCTCGGCCAGGCTCAGGGTGTCGAGCCGCGCCGCCTGGCGCAGATCGCCCGGCGGTGGTTCCAGCCCCAACCCCGCCGGCCCATCGCCGGCGCCGCCGTCACCGTGGCACACCGAACAGTGCTGGGCGTACAGCGGTGCACCGCGGGCCGGGTCCGGGGTAATCAGCGGCGCTTGCGGCGCGGCACTGCTCAAGGCACTGCCCAGGGCCAGCAGCGGCCCTAGCAGCCAGGCGAACACACGGGGGCGGGGCATCATGGGAGCCAATCTCGAACAGGAATGAGGAGGATTGCATTGTTCACTTCCACTTGCGCCGGCTCAAGCACCACCCGGAAGTTTCATGAAAAATTTTGAAACAAGTTTATCTCCTACCCCGGGAATCGACTTATTCCTACACCACACGGGAAATGTGACTACTGGCACATCCAAGAAAAAATGAAGCACAAGGCCATTAATTAGCCAGTCATTGCGTCTATAATGCCGCGCCTTTCGTTATAGCGAATGGAAATACAGGCTCCTCTGCTAAGAGGATTTGGAACTAGCGTCCAAAGGGATCACCGCCACTCGCCGGCGCCTAACGTCACTTTTCAGGGAAGAGATTCAAGATGGCCTCCCGTGTCCTCACCGTCGCCACGCTGTGCGCGATCGTCCAACTGACGGGCTGCGCAGCGTTTCGCAGCTACGACAGCGAACTCCAGGAAACCAACCAGCAGCTGGCCAGCGGCAACGTCGACGCGGCCCTGGCCCTGCTGGAAAAGAACAACAAGGGTGAGGACAAGGACCTTCTCTACTACTTCGAGAAAGGCGAACTGCTGCGCTCCAAGGGCGACCTGAGCGGCAGCCAGGATGCCTGGCGCGAAGCCGATAGCGTGGTGTTCAAGTGGGAAGAGTCGGTGAAGCTGGACACCGCCAAGTACCTGAGCCAGTTCGGCAGCTACCTGGTCAACGACAAGGTGCGCCGCTACGAAGGCTACGACTACGAAAAAGTCATGCTGACCACCCAGATGGCCCTGAACCTGCTGGCGCAGAATGATTTCGACGGTGCCCGCACCGAAATCAAGAAAACCCATGAACGTGAGGCCGTGATCGCCGAGCTGCGCGACAAGGAATACCTCAAGCGCGAAGAAGAGGCCGAGAAGGAAGGCGTCAAGACCGAGTACAAGGACCTGCAGGGCTACCCGGTGGCCGCCCTGGACGCGCCTGAAGTGGTCGGTCTGAAGAACAGCTACCAGAGTGCGTTCAGCCACTACCTGTCCGGCTACGTATACGAAGCACTGGGCGAAAAAGGCCTGGCTGCACCGGGCTACCGCAAGGCGGCCGAACTGCGCCCGAACACCGCGCTGCTCGAGCGTGCGCTGCTCGACCTCGACAAGCCTGCCGCCAAGGGCGCCGACAGCGACGTGCTGATCGTGGTGCAGAGCGGCCTGGCGCCGGCCCGCGACTCGGTGCGCATCCCCCTGCCCCTGCCAATCAGCGGCAATCTGGTGATCACCCCGCTGTCGTTCCCGATCATCAAGGAAGACACCTCCACCGCGCACTTCAGCGAGATCTACCTGAACGACAAGACGCTCTCGCTGACCGCGCTCAACAGCACCACCGCCATGTCGCGCCGCGCGCTGCGTGACGACATGCCAGGTATCATCCTGCGCACCAGCGTGCGCGCCATCACCCGTGGCGTGGCGCAAAAGCAGCTCAACGACGTCAACCCGCTGGCTGGTCTGGCCGTGGGCATCGCCTCGGCCGTCACCGAAGGCGCCGACACCCGTACCTGGCGCACCCTGCCGGACGACACCCTGGTTGCCCGCGTGCGCCTGGCCCAGGGCGAGCACCAGCTGAGCCTGCCGTCGAACCTGGGCGGCAGCAAGATCGCCGTGAAGATCGATCGCCCCTATCAGGTCGTGGCCCTGCGCGTCGTGGGCAACCGCGTCTACGCCGGTGGCCCGGCCCTGCAAGTCACCCAGCCTGCGCCGGCCGCCGCCGTCGCCAGCCTCAAGTAAGCCAAGGAATCGCCATGCGCCTCAAGCTTCTCGCCGCGCTCGCCACCGCCACCCTGCTGGCCGGCTGCGCCACCCCACCACCGCCCGCACCGGGCAGCGCCGCCAGCAAGGTGGTCGTGATGGGCAAACTGAGCAACATCGATATCGGCCCGATGCGGGTTGCCCGCGAAAACGGCTTCATGACCGTCAAGGTCTCGCTGACCAACACCAGCCGCAGCAACAAGACGATGTTCTATCGCTTTGCCTGGCTGGGCAACGACGGCTTCCCGGTCGCCAGCGAAGAAAGCTGGAAGACCCTGAGCCTGTACGGCTCGCAGTCCACCGTACTGCCAGCGATTGCCCCGGTCCCCCAGGCCACTGACTTCCGCATTGAAGTCCAGGCCCAGTAATTTTCAATTTTCAGGAGATGCTCAACATGATGTTCGCTCGTTTTTCCCTGCTGGCCGTAGTGGTCGCGCTGGCCAGCGGCTGCGCCAACAACTCCCCTGTACTGGGCGGCAAGAACATTGGCTACGGCGACAGCAAGGCCGTTGAACTGGTCACCAACGAGTTCGGTTCCACCGACCTGCAGATGATCGCCGAAAGCATGACCCGCTCGCTGGCCCAGTCCGGCATCCTGCAGGGCCGTCCGGTGGTTCAGGTCTACGACGTGAAGAACAAGACCAGCGAGTACATCGATACCCGCGAGATCACCACCTCGATCAAGACCCAGCTGATGAAGACCGGCACCGCCCGCTTCGCCAGCGACAACAACCAGATGCAGAGCCAGGTCGACCAGCTCAAGCTGCAGAACCAGAGCGGCCTGTACAAGAAGAACACCGTGGCCAAGACCGGCAACATGATCGCTGCCAAATACCGCCTGGAAGGGTCGATCAGCTCGATCGTCAAGCGCAGCAGCGACTACAAGGACGTGTTCTACAAGTTCAGCCTGCAGCTGATCGACGTGGAAAGCGGCCTGGCCGAGTGGATGGACGAAAAAGAAATCCGCAAGACCACGGAGCGCTAAGCAATGCGTGCATGGATGGGCATCATCGGCCTGGCTTGCGCGTTCGGCGTGCAAGCGGCCCCCAAGGTAGCGGTCACCGACCTGGCTTATCAGGAGCGCGTGGAGCAGTACATCCACATGGTCTCGGCGAGCAGCAACTCGAATGCGAGCATGTACCACGCCAACGCGTCGTCCAGCTACAGCGAGTTCGAAAGCAGCCAGAGCTACATCGAGCAGACCGAGCTGCGCAAGTTCAGCGGTGACATCAAGGGCGAGATCCTCAAGTCCGGCATGTTCCAGCTGGTGCAGGGCACGCCGTACACGGCCAAGGCCAAGCAGGACGTGTATGACGTGATCGCGCGGATCAAGGCGGGCAACTACAAGGGCGCCGACTACGTACTGTTCGGCACCCTGTCGGATATCGACTTCCAGCGCGATATCACCTCGATCGACAACACCAACAGCTACTCGGCGATCCTGGGCCTGACCCTGGTGGCCGATTTCAGCCTGATCAACACCCGTACCTACGAGATCACCTCGGCGTTCACCGCCATGGGTGAAGGCCAGGACACCAAGCTGGTGAACAGCCAGGACGTGCGGGTCAGCCTGAACCGTCCGCGGGTGGTGCGTGAAGTGTCCAAGGAACTGGGCATGGATGTGGCCAGACAGCTCAAGGAGCAGCTGGTGGGTGTGATGCCGGATCAGGAACGTGCGCCGATGCGCAACAACCTGCCGCCGGATGAGCCGGCGCAGATCTTGCGCTGAGCATGCAAAAGGCGACCTTCGGGTCGCCTTTTTTATTGGGTGTCTGTGCTGGCCTCTTCGCCGGCAACGCCGGCTCCCACAAGAACAGTGGTGACCCGCGATGGAAGGCGCAGCCTTCCGGTCTTAGACCGGCGCCCGGCGAATGGTCGCCAGCAATGTCGCCGCACCCAGGAACAACCCGGCAAACGTGCGGTTCATGCGCCGCTGCTGCCGGGGCGTGCGCAACAGGCGCAGTACCCGCGCCGCCAACCCGGTATAACCCGCCATCACCAGCAGGTCCACCGCCACCATGGTGCCGGCGATCGTCAGGTACTGCGGCAGCAGCTCGGCATGCGGATTGATGAACTGCGGCAGCACCGCAAGCATGAAGATCAGCGCCTTGGGGTTGCTGACGTTGACCAGAAAACCACGGAACACCAGGCTCAGCGGCTTGCCGATGGGGCGTACCGTCGAGTCGTCGGCCAGGTCTGCCGGCAGCGCTCGCCACTGTTTCACGGCCAGGTAGATCAGGTAGGCAACGCCAAACCATTTGATGACCTGGAACGCAGTAGCCGAGGCAGCGAGTACCGCGCCCACGCCGGCGGCAATGATCGCGATCTGCATCACCAGCCCCAACTGCAGGCCCAGCGCGTTCCAGTAGCCGCGCCAGAAGCCGTACTGCAGACCGCAGGACATGGACGCAATGGCCCCCGCCCCCGGCGAAAGACTGATTACCCAACAGGCAGCAAAAAAAGCCAACCACGTTTCCAGCGACATCACACACCTCGGCCCGGACCCTTGTTCAAGGGTTCCACGCTAATGCGCCGCTGAAAAAATCACCACATTTTTTTGCAGCCGGTGTTCAGGCCCCGGGTTTCGGGCTTTCGCTTACCACGGCCAGGCCGTCCGAACCGCGCCAGCGGCGCACGCTCTTCTGGAAGAACTGGCTGTTGGGCACCTGCACCAGTGCGCCGCCCGCCTCGGGCAGTTCGACCAGGGTGGTGAACAGCAGGTTGATCGCGGTCACGCGGCCCTTGACCCCCGGCTTGTCGAGGGTCTCGACCAGCTCGACCACGTCGCCGATGCGAAACGGCCCCACGGTGAAGATCAGCACCGCGCAGAGCAGGTTGGACAGTACGCTCCACATCGCGAAGAAGGCCACCGCCGCCACCGCGACAAAGCCCGACAGGGCCGTCCACAGCACCGTGGCCGAAACACCCAGGCGCTCCAGCACGAAGATCAGCGCGCTGCCCATGATCAGCCAGCGCAAGCCGCCGCGCAGCGGCACCATCAGCTCCGGCGGCAACGGGTAACGCTCGCTCAGGCGAGTCAGGCAGCGCGCCACCAGGCGTTGCAGCAGGTACGCCGCGACCAGGATCAGCAGTATCTGCAAGCCCATCCAGAAGGGGCCGATCCACTCGACCGGCAGCAATCCCTGCATCGACTCCATCAGGACAACGCCTCCAGCTCGGCCTGCATGCTTTCAAGCACTTCGAGCGCTTGCATCCAGGCTTCTTCCAGCTCGCCTTCGCGCACCTTCAGCTTGGCCTGGCGGGCCAGCAGCTCGCGCAGCTCGTCCTTGCGCGCCGCTTCATACAGCGCGCTGTCGCTCAGGCTGGCATCGACCCCGGCCAGCTCTTCATGCAACTTGGCCAGCTCGGCTTCGAGCTTGTCGGCCTGGCGCTTGTGCGGGGCCAGTTGCTGGCGCAACGCCGCCGCAGCCTGGCGCTGGGCCTTCTTGTCGGTCTTGTCGGGGTTGACCGGTGTGGTGCTGACCGGGGCATTGCGCTGACGATACTCGACCAGCCAGCGGGTGTAGTCGTCGAGGTCGCCATCGAAGGTCTCGACCTTGCCGTCTGCCACCAGCAGGAAGTCGTCGGTGGTGCTCTTGAGCAGGTGACGGTCGTGGGACACCACCAGTACCGCGCCACTGAACTCCTGCAGGGCCATGGTCAGTGCCAGGCGCATCTCCAGGTCCAGGTGGTTGGTCGGTTCGTCGAGCAACAGCAGGTTGGGCCGCTCCCAGGCAATCAGCGCCAGGGCCAGGCGGGCCTTTTCGCCGCCGGAGAAGTTCAGCACCGGTTCGTCGATGCGCGCACCGCGAAAATCGAAACCGCCGAGGAAGTCGCGCAGGGTCTGCTCGCGCTCGGTGGGGGCCAGGCGCTGCAGGTGCAGCAGGGGGCTGGCCTTGCTGTCCAGCGAATCGAGCTGGTGCTGGGCAAAGTAGCCCACCACCAGGTTCTCGCCGCGCACCAGGCGTCCGGCCAGCGGCTCCAGCTCGCCGGCCAGGTTCTTGATCAGGGTCGACTTACCGGCGCCGTTGGGGCCCAGCAGGCCGATGCGCGCACCCGGGGTGAGCTGCAGCTTGACCTTCTCCAGCACGGTCTTGTCGCCATAGCCCAGGCGGGCTTCGGCAAGGTCGAGCAGCGGGCTGGAGATCTTCTCGGACTCGCGGAAGGTGAAGTCGAACGGCGAGTCGACATGCGCCGCCGAAAGCTCCTCCATGCGCTCCAGTGCCTTGATGCGGCTTTGTGCCTGGCGCGCCTTGGTGGCCTGGGCCTTGAACCGGGCGATGTACTTTTCCATGTGGGCGCGTTGCGCCTGCTGCTTCTCGTACGCCTGCTGCTGTTGCGCCAGGCGTTCGGCACGGGCGCGCTCGAAGGCGCTGTAGCCGCCGCGGTAGAGGGTCAGCTTGCACTGTTCCACGTGTGCCACGTGGTCGACCACGGCATCCAGGAAATCGCGGTCGTGGGAAATCAGCAGCAGCGTGCCGGGGTAGCTCTTGAGCCAGTCTTCAAGCCACAGGATCGCATCCAGGTCCAGGTGGTTGGTGGGCTCGTCGAGCAGCAGCAGGTCGCTGGGGCACATCAGTGCCTGGGCCAGGTTCAGGCGCATGCGCCAGCCGCCGGAGAAGTCGCCGACGCGCCGGTCCATCTGTTCGTTGCTGAAGCCCAGGCCGGCCAGCAGCTTGCGGGCGCGGGCATCGGCGGTATAACCGTCGGCGCTGTCGAGCTCCACATGCAGGCGGGCCAATGCATTGTTGTCGTGCGCGGCCTCGGCGGCTGCGAGCGCAGCCTGTACCTCGCGCAGGCGCACGTCGCCATCGAGCACGTAGTCCACCGCCAGGCGATCGAGGGTATCGACCTCCTGGCGCATGTGCGCGATGCGCCAGTCGCCGGGCAGCTGGCATTCGCCCGAATCGGGCGTGAGCTCACCGCGCAGCAAGGCGAACAGGCTGGATTTGCCGGCGCCGTTGGCACCGATCAGGCCGGCTTTCTGGCCGGCGTGCAGGGTCAACTCGGCGCCTTCTAGCAGGCGCTGGGGACCACGCTGTAAAGTGAGGTTCGAAAGTCTGATCATAATGGCCGCGGAGTCTACCAGCTTCGATGGCAACTGGCGCGAGTAGGACCATGCACACCGACCTGTGGAATTTCGCTCTGCACCTGTATGCCCGGCCGGGCGTGGAGGCTGCCTGCCTGGCCTTGCAGGACGAAGGGGCCGATGTGTGCCTTCTGCTGTGCGGGGCGTGGCTTGAAGCCGGCAGGGCCGGGGTGACCCCCGAGCGCGTACAGCACCTGCAACAGCTGGCCGCTGCCTGGCAGCAGCATGTGGTGACACCGCTGCGTCAACTGCGCCGGCAATGGCGTGCAGACGCGCAGCACGACCCGCAGCTGACGCACTTGCGCGAGCAGGTCAAGGCACTGGAACTGGAGGCGGAGCGAACATTGCTGGCGCGCCTGCAACAGGCTAGCGAAGGCTGGATGAATCAGGGTGTGGCAGGTGACTGGCTGGCCGTGCTGGCCCCCCAGGGCACCCGGCACCACGACGCGCTGCAGGTGCTGCGCGTCGTGGCGGTGGCGGATCAGGAAGCAGTCGAGGGCGACTGAGTCACTGGGGTCGTCACGGGTGCAGCGGCAGGCGAAGCAGCAGGTGCGGCTGTGGTGGCCGCAGCAGGTGCCGAAGTCGCCGGTTTGGCAGCAGCGGGTTTGGCGGCCGGCTTGGCGGGTGCGCGGGTAGCGGCGGGCTTGGCAGGGGCCTTGGCAGCAGCAGGCTTGGCAGCTGGCTTGGCCGGAGCCTTGGCAGCGGCGGGTTTGGCAGCTGGCTTGGCGGCTGCAGGTTTGGCAGGCGCCTTGGCCGCAGCAGGTTTGGCAGCTGGCTTGGCGGGCGCCTTGGCAGCGGCAGGTTTGGCAGCTGGCTTGGCGGGGGCCTTGGCGGCTGCGGGTTTGGCAGCAGACCTTGCCGGAGCCTTGGCGGCTGCAGGTTTGGCAGCGGCTGGCTTGGCCGCGGCAGTTTTGGCCGCTGGCTTGGCGGCGGCTTTGGTAGCGGCTGGCTTGGCTGCAGCCTTGCGGGCCGGGGCCTTGGTGGCCGACTTGGACGCTACCGGAGCAGCCTTGGCCGAACGCGAGGTCAGGGCCTTGGACGCTGCTTCCTGCACCTTGCCGACGCCTTGGGCGAGCTTCAGGCTTTCCTGCGCATCACGCTTGAGCTGCACGATGTACAGGCGGGTTTGCGACTGGCGATCCTTGAGCGAATCGAGCAGGGTTTCCAGTTCGCCTACGGCGCCCTTGGCCTTGTTCTGCGCCTTGTTCTTGCCGGCGACCGCAGCGTCCTGAAGTTTGAGACGCGACTTGTGAAGTTTTTCCTGCGCCTTGCCCCGTTGTTTTTCCAACTTGGCCAACAGTTTTTCAGCATCAGCCAGTGCTTGCGAGCAGGCACTTTCCAGATGCTCGAGCAAACTGCCCGAGAGTTGATGTAGCAGGTGTAATGGCGTACTGACTGGCTTCTTACTGGCCGACATGGCTTACCTCCTGGCTGACGAGAATGCGGCTCATACTAGACCTTCTGCTGCTACCGCCGCTAGGGCATGTTGACAGTAAGTAGGACGCCGCGTTGCATGCCTGGGCAAAGTTGTTATGGCTGCAGCTGCGCACAAGTGTAGATGCTGTTAAAAAGGCTGTCGGAATTTGCTCTATGCAAAGATTCATCCGGCCCTCACCATGCACTCAAACCACCTGGAGTGAGCCTGTGCCACGCTACCTGTTACTGCCCTTGCTGCTCGCCCTGCCCTGCGCATTCGCAGACACCACCGAGCCACCGGCAAGTGCTCACGACCTGTCCTATAGCGTCGGCGCCAGCCTGGGTGAACGGTTGCGCAACGAGATGCCCGAGCTGCAGCTCGATGCCTTGATCCAGGGGTTGCAACAGGCCTACGCGAACAAGCCCCTGGCAATCAGCCAGGCACGGCGCGAAGCGATTCTCAGCCAGCACGAGGCCCAGGCCAGCGAGGCCGCCGAGCAGTCGCAGGTGGAAATGCTGATGGCGGTGGAAACCCGTTACATGGCCACCGAACGCGCCCGTGCCGGAGTACGAGAACTACCCGAAGGCGTACTGGTGACCGAACTGGTCAAGGGCAATGGTGCCTCACCCAGAGCCGATGGCCGGGTGCAGGTACGCTACGTCGGCAAGCTGCCCGATGGCAGCGTGTTCGACCAGAGCGAACAACCGCAGTGGTTCAGCCTCAAGAGTGTGATCGAGGGCTGGCAGGTGGCGTTGCCACAGATGGCTGTCGGGGCGAAATGGCGTGTGGTGATTCCGTCGGCCAAGTCCTACGGAGCCGATGGCGCAGGCGATCTGATTCCGCCGTTCACGCCACTGATCTTCGAGATCGAACTACTGGGGGTTGCCGACTGAATGTCGGCAACGGAGGAGACAGGGATCAGGCCTGGACGGCCTCTTCTTCCTTGTGCGCGTTGTGCAGCACTTCGATCAGGCAATCCTCAAGCTCGAAGCGCTCGTGGAGCAGGCTGCCCAGCTCGCTGAGCTTCTTGGCGAAGCGCTCCTGGTCGGTACAGTTGCCCTTGTCGCAGTGATCGTTGAAAGCCGACGCGATATCGGTAATGGCACTGATACGAGGGCTGATCTGCTTCGCCAGTTCCAGGCCCTTGTCATCTCCGAACGCCTTGGCTTCAGCCACCAACTGCTCACTGACCTCGAAGTGCCAGGCGGAGACGTAATCGACCAGTATCGCGCAGAAGCCGAGGTTCTTGTCCTTGTCCGCAAAAGCCGGTTTGGCATCGCGCAATGCGCGAAAGGCCGTGACCAGTTCGGCCCGCTCGTCCAGCCAGCGGTCAATCAGCTTGTGAACCCCACCCCAGCGTTCCTGAGCATTCTGACAACTATCTAACATGGCGGTGTCTTCCCTTCTGGGTCATGCCGCTGCGCCCCGTCGTGCGAGGTATGCACAACAAAGGGAGAAAGCAGCAGAACGGCATCGAGCAGCAGTGTTTTGGGTATGCGTGCAAGGGAGATTATTCCCGCACGCCCTTGCCTTCAAGGTACGCAGGCGACAAGTTTCATACAAGTGTTTAATCGCCGCACCCGCGGCCATCGGTCGATTGCCTGGCCCCCGCCGGCAAGCGTCAGGGTTTCAATGACTTGCCCGTGGCCGCTGGCTGCACGTACAGCAGCCGCGCCAACGCCAGCGCCGCCAGCAGCAGGAAGGCCAGGAGGCTCCACTCCGGCAGGCTCAGGTCCAGAAAGCTCCAGGTGATCGAAGCGCAATCGGCCGAACCGAGCAGCATGGCGTGCAGCACGTCGGCAAGGCTGCCTTGCTCGATGAGCGCACCGAGGGGCATCGAGCAGGCCTCACCCGCCGCCACCCCGCTGCCCTGCAACCAGATCTGGCGCACCGCCAGCAAGCCGCCCCCCAGCGCCAGGCCCAACGCCGCAGCCGCATAGCGACGCGCACCCGGCTGACCCGGTGCATGCAGGCGCGCGGCCAGGCAGACACCGGCAAACACAACCAGCAATACACGCTGGCTCTGGCACAGCGGGCAAGGCACCAGCCCTTTGGTGAATTCGAGGTAAAACGCACCGGCGAGAATCAGTAACGACGCGACGAAAGCCAGGGAGAACAATGAGCGCAAACAGGCCAATGGCATGGCAAGTCCAGGTGCGGGAAAGACATGTAACAACGGTAGAGGAAAATCGAGCCTTGTTTCAAGGCACGACAGGCGCGATAAATCGCTGAAACATAAGGGAAGTGTCGAAGAGTTGAGGTGGATATTTCCTCTGTAACTCAGCGAAAAGTTACCCACCCCCGCAACCAGCCAAACAGTACGGGTTTAACCTGGGGCTAAACCCGTACGACGTCAGGCCCGGACGGCTTCAGGCAGAGGCAAGGCCAGCAGGCGCTCATCCAACAGGCCCAGGCCCTCCTGAAACAGCTGGTTGCTGCGCTCGGTGTCGCCCAGGCCGGCCAGCAGACGGGCCAGCTCGGCGCAGGCCTCAGGGTTGCGCTGCCGGCGCAGGCTGTCTTCGAAGTAGTCGCGCGCCTTGCCCCACAGACGATTCTGCAGGCTCAGACGACCCAGGGTCAGCAACAGGCTGGGATCGTCCGGGTGCTGCTTGAGCCAGCCCTCGGCCGTCTGCAACTGACGCGCCGGGTCGCCGCCTCGCACCAGCCCGTACAGCCGGGCCAGGTGGCTTTCGTATTCGCGCTGCAGGGCCGTACGCAGGACCTTCTCGGCGTCGCTTTCGGCGCCCAGCTGGCGCAGTTGCTCGGCATACGCCAGCACCAGTTGCGGCTCCTGGCGTTGTGCCGAGGTCAGTTGCTGCCAGGCACGTTCAAGGGACTGCTGTGCGGTCTGGTCGTCCTGATCGCGGCGTGCGGCCAGGCTCAGGTTTTCGCCCCAGGCCCGCCGCTCCAACTCGCCCAGTTCCGCGGCAGACAACACCTTGTCCTTGCGCAGCTCCGGCAGCAGGCGGATCACCGCGCTCCAGTCGCCACGCTGCTGGTACAGACGCTGCAACTGGCGCAGCACCTGCACGTTGTGCGGGTGGCGCTCGTGCATCGCCTGCAGGGTCACCAACGCTGCCTCGGTGTCACCGCGGTCGACCTGCAACTGCGCGTGGGTCAGGGCGATGGCCAGCTCGGCTTGCGGCTGGCGTTCCAGGGCACGTTCCAGCAGGTTGTCGCTGTCCTCGGTGCGCCCCAGTTCGTTGGCAGCGCGGGCCGCCCCGAGGTAATAGAGCAGCGGCTGGCGTTCGGCCTCGGCAGCGCGATGCAGATGGCGCTGGGCACTGGCCCAGCGGCCCTCGGCCAGGTCCAGTTGCCCCTGCTCGATGGCCAGGCGTGTACGCCGGCTGCGGTTGCGCCGCGACCATGGGTTGACCACCCCGCCCGAGGTGAACACCAGGCCCAGCACGAAGCGCACCATCAGCACCACGAGCACCACGGCCAGCAGCAGGGCCAGGGTCGCCCACAGGCTCGACTCGTAGCGGAAGCTGTCGTAGGCGATCAGCACGTATCCGCTATGCCGGGCCACGGCGATACCCAGCAGGGTCGCGGCGACGATCGCCACCACCACCCACAGGTAGGCACGTTTCATGGGGTGCCCTCCTCATGACCTTGTGCCGCCGGCTGGCGCGTGATCGATTCTTCGGCGGGCAGGTGGCGACGCTCGAGGTAGGCCTGGACCGCACCGAGGCTGTCGGCCAGGTCCGGCGTCACTACCGACACCGGCTCGTTCGCCACCGCGTTGAGCTGTTCGAGCATCGACTGGCTCTGCTCGTTGTCGTGGTTGAAGTTGGCCAGCAGCACGCTGCGCGCTTCATCCAGCGCCTGGGCATAGACCTTCGGCTCGCCGTTGAGCGCGGCCCACTGCGCCTGCTCCAGGGTCAGGCTCAGGGCCAGGCGCACCTGGTTCAGGGCCTGGCCGGCCAGCAACGGCTTGACGTTCTTGTCGGCATTGAAATCGATACGGAAGTAGCGCGACAGCTGCGCCCACCACTGTGACCAGCGGCTGGCACCGTCGCCGTCGGCAGCCAGGCCGAACAGCGGTTCGCCGCCTTCTTCGAATTCGGGGGCCATGGCGGTGAGCTGCACTACCTGCTCGCGCAGCGCGGCCAGCTTGAGGAACAGCCCGGTGCGGTCCGGTTGCTTTACGCTGTTCAGGGTGGCCAGGCTGCGTGCCAGCTGTTCGCGGGCAGCGAACGAGGCCGGGTCGCTCTGCTCGCGCAGGATCTGGTCGGCGCCTTCGACCAGCGCTCGAGCGCTGGTGATGTCCTGCAATGCCGACAGGCGCAGGCTGGCCAGGCGCAGCAGGTGCTCGGCCTCGGCCAGGCGCCAGTCCTTGCGGCTGGCACCGAGCACGGTCTCCAGGCGCTGGCTCAGACGTTGCTGGTCGCCCTGCAATTGCGCCACCAGGCGCCGGCGCTCTTCGAGCTCGGCGGCCGGTGGCAGGTCGGCCAGGCGTGACGACAGTCGCTGCTCGCCCTGCTGCAAGGCCTGGGCCTGGGCATTCAAGGCCTGCAATTGTTCGCTCTGGAGCTGGTTGGCGCCCTGCAGGTGGCGTACCTGCCAGACACCCCAGCCACCGATTGCGACACCTGCCGCACCCAGCAGCAGGGCGAACAGTGCCAGACCGGTGCCGGCCCGCTTGGCAGGGGCGGCGGGCGTTTGCGCGGGCGCTTCTGGCGCCGGCTGCAGATCATCGTTGGGCAAGGCAGTTTCGCTCACGTATCCATCCTTTGCATTGGGGCACCTCGCCAGACAGCTTAGCGCCTTAGGAGGCGGGCGCAGGGGTTTCCTGCAACGCCGCCAGCAAAGCCGTGGCACTGGCACCACGGCAATCCACTACATTCTGTGCGCCAGCGGCGCGGGCCTGCTCGGCAACACGCGGGCTCGGCACGAACAGCGGCCACGCGGCCAGTCGCGACCAGTCGCTGCCAGCCAGCTGGCGCAGGTGTTCAAGACCCTGCCCACTGCTGACCACCACGCCGTTCAGGCGTTCCGCATCGATGCGTCGCATCAGCGTGCCGACCGGGTACTCGGGCAGGCAGCGGCGGTACAGGGGCAGATAATCGACACTAGCACCCTGCGCGGTCAATCGCTCGGCCAACAGCTCGCGACCGTCTTCGCCGCGCATGATCAGAAAGCGCGGCTGGGGCTGTGCGAAAACTTCCTGCAGCCGGGTCAGCTGCAGCAGGGCTTCGCTGTCATCCCCCTGTGGCGGGAAGTGCACTTCGCAGCCATGGGCCTGCAGGATCGCGGCGGTAGCCGCCCCCACCGTGAACCACGGCAGGGCCGGCGTGCGGGGCCAGTACTGGTCGAGCAGGGCCAGGCCGAGCCGGGCTGCCGGCTTGCTGACCACGATGACCGCAGCATAGTCGGCCAGGCCGAGCACGGTGCTGCGCTGCGCATCGGTCACCGGCAGCGCTTCGATCTCGAGCAGCGGCAGGCTGCTGCCGAACACCCCGGCCTGGGCCAGGGTCGCGGCCAGTGCCACGCAGTCGTCGGCCGGCCGGGTCAGCAGCAGGCGCCAGCCGTTCACGGGTGGCCGGCCTCGCCATACACCGCCTTGAGAATGTCTTCGGCGCCCTGGTTCAGCAGGTCTTCGGCGACGCGTACACCCAGTGCATCCGCGTCTGCGCGCGGTGCACGTGCCTCGGCGCTGAGCAACAGGCCACCGGCCGGCTCGCCCACCAGGCCGCGCAACCACAGCTGCTCGCCCTCGAGCACGGCGTAACAGGCGATCGGTACCTGGCAGCCGCCGTTGAGGTGCTTGTTCATGGCCCGTTCGGCCACCACGCGGTCAGCCGTATCGGCGTGGTGCAGCGGCGCAAGCAAGGCATGGATTTCGGCGTCGGTGGTGCGGCACTCGATGCCTACCGCGCCCTGGCCACCGGCTGGCAGGCTGTCGTCGACGCTGATGCTGGCGGTGATGCGGTCTTCGAAACCGAGGCGGATCAAACCGGCAGCCGCCAGGATGATCGCGTCGTACTCGCCGGCATCGAGCTTGGCCAGGCGGGTGTTGACGTTGCCGCGCAGGAAGCGGATCTCGAGATCGGGGCGGCGGGTCAGCAACTGCGCCTGGCGACGCAGGCTGGAGGTGCCGACAATGGCGCCTGCCGGCAGTGCATCGAGGCTGGCATAGGTGTTGGAGACAAAGGCATCGCGCGGGTCTTCGCGTTCGCAGATGCAGAACAGGCCCAAGCCTTCGGGGAAGTCCATCGGCACGTCTTTCATCGAGTGCACGGCGATGTCGGCTTCCTGCTCCAGCAACGCGGTTTCCAGCTCCTTGACGAACAGGCCCTTGCCGCCGATCTTCGACAGTGGCGAGTCGAGCAGCTTGTCGCCGCGGCTGACCATCGGCACCAGGGTCACCACCAGGCCGGGGTGTGCCTGTTCGAGGCGGGCTTTTACATAGTCGGCCTGCCACAGGGCAAGGGCACTTTTGCGCGTGGCAATGCGGATTTCACGAGTGGACATGGATCGATCCGTACGAGATAGATGCGCGGGATGATAACAGCTCAATCCGGGCTGCTAGCAGATCTATGTCAGTGGAGGGGTCGACCGTCCCTGGTCAAGCAGTGCTCCCGCCCCGCCCTAAAGCTGCTGCATCATCTTGCGTACGCCGGCCACATGGCGGCGGCTGACAATCAGGGCATCGCCATTGAGGCCCTTGAGAAAAAGCTGGAAATGCCCCAGCGGCGTGCGCTGCAGGCGTTCGATACGGTCGCGGGCCACCAGCGCGTTGCGGTGGATACGCACGAAGCGCTCGCCGAACTCGTCTTCCAGAGCCTTGAGCGGTTCGTCCAGCAGCACCTCGCCGCCCTCATGACGCAAGGTCACGTACTTGTGATCGGCGATGAAGTAGATCACCTGGTCGATGGGAATCAGCTCGATGCCCTTGCGGGTCCTGGCGCTGATGTGGCTGCGCGGCCCGTTGCCGCTTTCGGCGCCGGGGCGGGTCAGCGCCGCCAGCTGCACGCGGTTCGGGCGCTCGGCCTTGCGCAGCGCGTCGCGCAGGGCATCGGCCTGAACCGGCTTGAGCAGATGGCCCAGGGTGCTGTCCTTGAACGCCTGCACGGTGAATTCGTCATCCCCCGTACAGAACACCACGGCCGGTGGCGCTTCGCGCTCGCACAACCGGGCCGCCACCTGCAGCCCGTCCATGCCGGGCATGCGGATGTCGAGCAGGACCACCTCGGGCTTGAGGCTGTCGATCAATGCCAGGGCCTCTTCGCCATTGGTGGCGCTGGGCTCCAGCACGGTATAGCCCTCCAGCTCGCCGAGCATTCGGCTCAGGCGTTCCCGGGCTTGGGGTTCGTCATCAACGATCAGGACATTCATATAGCGCTGGATTCCTGCGTGAGTCTCGCACAAGGATAGCGTAGACAGGTGAAGTGACGACCGTCACGGCGATCCACGCTCAGACTCGCACGAGGGCTAAAGATTCACTGGGAGGGCGAAACCTGCCAATCCTCTGTCCAACTGTAGACGGTTGCAGGCACGCTGCCGTTCAATCGATAAATATCCTTTTGCATCGCCCCTGTCGTGGCCCCCGGCTGCGACACAAACCCGCAGTTGCGCCGACCGCCGAGCCCCGTGAGCCCCGGCAACCCTGCTATCATCTGCGCCACTTTTTCCGTTCACGCCTTACACGAGTGAATCCATGAGCACCGACAAGACCAACCAGTCCTGGGGCGGCCGTTTCAGCGAGCCGGTCGACGCCTTCGTCGCCCGCTTCACCGCCTCCGTCACCTTCGACCAGCGCCTGTACCGCCACGACATCATGGGTTCGATCGCCCACGCCACCATGCTGGCCAAGGTCGGCGTGCTCACCGATGCCGAGCGCGACAGCATCATCGACGGCCTGACCACCATCCAGGGCGAAATCGAGGCCGGCAACTTCGACTGGCGCATCGACCTCGAAGACGTGCACATGAACATCGAGGCACGCCTGACCGACCGCATCGGCATCACCGGCAAGAAGCTGCACACCGGGCGCAGCCGCAACGACCAGGTGGCCACCGACATCCGCCTGTGGCTGCGCGACGAGATCGACCTGATCCTGGCCGAGATCACCCGCCTGCAAAAAGGCCTGCTGGAGCAGGCCGAGCGCGAAGCCGACACCATCATGCCGGGCTTCACCCACCTGCAGACCGCCCAGCCGGTGACCTTCGGGCATCATCTGCTGGCCTGGTTCGAAATGCTCAGCCGCGACTACGAGCGCCTGGTGGACTGCCGCAAGCGCACCAACCGCATGCCGTTGGGCAGCGCCGCACTGGCCGGTACCACCTACCCGATCGACCGTGAACTGACCTGCTCGCTGCTGGGCTTCGAAGCGGTGGGCGGCAACTCGCTGGACGGCGTGTCCGACCGTGACTTCGCCATCGAATTCTGCGCGGCGGCCAGCATCGCGATGATGCACCTGTCGCGCTTTTCCGAAGAGCTGGTGCTGTGGACCAGCGCGCAGTTCCAGTTCATCGACCTGCCGGACCGCTTCTGCACCGGCAGCTCGATCATGCCGCAGAAAAAGAACCCCGACGTCCCCGAGCTGGTACGCGGCAAGACCGGCCGCGTGTTCGGCGCCCTGACCGGCCTGCTGACCCTGATGAAGGGCCAGCCGCTGGCCTACAACAAGGACAACCAGGAAGACAAGGAACCGCTGTTCGATGCCGCCGATACCCTGCGCGATTCGCTGCGGGCATTTGCCGACATGATCCCGGCGATCAAGCCAAAGCACGCGATCATGCGCGAAGCCGCGCTGCGCGGGTTCTCCACCGCCACCGACCTGGCTGACTACCTGGTACGCCGCGGCCTGCCGTTCCGTGATTGCCACGAGATCGTCGGCCACGCGGTGAAGTACGGCGTGGACACCGGCAAGGACCTGGCCGAGATGAGCCTGGACGAACTGCGCCAGTTCAGCGACCAGATCGAGCAGGACGTGTTTGCCGTGCTGACCCTGGAAGGCTCGGTGAACGCTCGCAACCACATCGGCGGCACCGCACCGGCCCAGGTACGTGCAGCCGTGGCCCGCGGCCAGGCGCTGCTGGCCAGCCGCTGAGGCATTCGCCAGGCCCGTCTGGCGGGCCTGGCTGCGCTGAAGTCAGCGCTTGCCGGTACGCACCATCTCGAGGAAGGCCGGCATCTGGGCTTCCTTGTCTGCGGCGTTTCTCTGCACGTTGGGGTTCTGCTTGAAGTGTTCGAGCAGGGCCTTGGCCTGCGGGAAGTCCGCCAGCACATCCATATCGAACACCTTCTTGCCCACCGCATACGCCAGGTCGACGCTGTAGCAGAACAGGATGTCCGCCAGGGTCATCTGCTCGCCCGCCACATAGGGAGCGAAGGCACCGTTGCGCTTGAGGGCGGCAAGACCCGCCAGCAGCTCGGCCTTGGCCTTTTGCTTGATGGCCGGGTCCACCTGGGCACCGAAGAACGCCTCGGGGTAGCAGGCTCGGGCCGGCAGCTCGATGTACAGCTCGATCTCCTTGGCCAGTTCGCGCACCTTGGCCTGGGCGAACACGCCCTCGGGCAGCAGCGCCTTGCCGGGCTGGGTCTGCTCGATATAGTCAAGGATCAGGTTGGTCTCACTGAGAAAGCCGTGCTCGGTCTCCAGCACCGGCACCTTGCCGCAGGGGCTGATCTTCAGTGATGCGGGGCCG
Organism: Pseudomonas sp. S12(2018); assembly: GCF_024355235.1. Classification (NCBI taxonomy): domain Bacteria; kingdom Pseudomonadati; phylum Pseudomonadota; class Gammaproteobacteria; order Pseudomonadales; family Pseudomonadaceae; genus Pseudomonas; species Pseudomonas sp. S12(2018). The sequence continues at coordinate 51,428 of NZ_QLAD01000007.1, read as the reverse complement.
GGGCCGCCGAAAAACAGCACCTCTTCGAAGGGCACGCCCTTTTCCAGCAGCGCCAGTTTGACCATGTTGTAGTAGTTGCTGACTGCAAAACCGTGAAGCTTGAGCATGAAACATGCCTCCAGGCCGAAAGGGGTTGGCCTGGCCTTTATAGACGCTACCGCAGGCACTGACCAGCATCATGCAGTTGCTCGATAGCCAGGCATTGGCGTGCACTGCATGGCAAACTGGATGCCCATTCCGAGGAGAGCGCCCATGAGCGAGCCCACCGATATCGACAATGACGAAGAAGCGTTCGCCGAATCGACCCTGATCCAGGCCATCGAGAACCAGATCGAGAACGACAACCCGCCAGCGGCCAAGGCCACGTTCAACAAGCTGACGCTGGTGGGCTACGAGCGCGAGGACATCCTCAACCTGATGGCCCACGTGCTGGCCTGCGAGATCGACGCCATGCTCGAGGACGACCGAGCGTTCGATACGCAGTGGTACGAAACCGCCCTGCGTGCGCTGCCTGAGTTGCCACCCGAAAAGGACTGAAGCAATTACCGGCTGGCGTGGCTACACTGCAACTTCATGTACCCCTGCAAGGGTGCTGCCCTCCACTTCAGGAAAGTCCGGAGTATCTATGTCGTTTACCCCCGAGCTGATTGCCGAACTGGAAATACTCGCGCTGTTCAACCTGGACAGCACGCAGGAAGGACTGAAAGTCCATGCCACCGCAGCACCCCAGGCGATTGCCGCCGCCAAGCGCCTGTTCTCCAAGGAACTGATCACCCAGGAAGACGGCGGCTACCTGACCCCGCTGGGCCGCGATGCGGCGCAGAACGTACAGCAGTTGCTGATCATCCTGAACACGGTCGCCGAGCCGGCTTGAGAGCTTCGCTGAAGCCTTCGCCGGCAAGGCCGGCTCCTGCAGATCGGTACAGGAGCCGGCCTTGCCGGCGAAGGCCACAACCGGTCAATACGTCAGGCGCTGACAAAATGGCGCCAGAAACCAAATAGATTTCAGCCCCTCGCCCCGTAGCGGCTAAACTCGCCATTGCTCCCGTGATGGCCAGTTAGAGCCCTGCAATGAACCACCCCCACGAAATTCGACCCGACCTCGACGAAGGCATCGATCGCAAGGTGCTCAGCCAGTTGCGCAAGCGCTTCCTGGCCATCAACCAGGGTCGACTGGCACGCGCCATGGAAGGGTTGTCGAGCCGCCAGCAGCAGGTGCTCAACCTGCTGGCGCTGTTCTTCCACGTCAATCACCCGCTGCTGCCCGGCTACGTATCGGGCACCACTCCGGCGGGAATCTCGTGCTACGAGCCCGACGTCGAGGCGCTCGCCGAGGCCCAGCGCCTGACCCGCTCGTTCACCTACCGCAAGCGCCACGGCCAGCCACCGCGCCCGCTGCTGGGGCTGTACCTGATGGGCAGCCTGGGCACCCTGGCCCAGGCCGATGAAAGCGACATGGACGTGTGGCTGTGCCACGCCCCCGGGCTCAGCGAGGCCGAGCTGAGCGAGCTGCGCAGAAAGTGCGTGTTGCTGGAGGTCTGGGCCGCGTCCCAGGGCGCCGAACTGCACCTGTTCCTGATCGAGCCGGAGCGCTTCGTCACCGGCGAGCGCAATACCGCACTGAGTTCCGACGACTGCGGCACCACCCAGCACTACCTGCTGCTGGACGAGTTCTACCGCACCGCGCTGTGGCTGGCCGGGCGCACGCCGCTGTGGTGGCTGGTGCCGGTCTACGAGGAAGGCAGCTACGCGCATTACACCCAGACCCTGCTGTCCAAGCGCTTCATCCGCGCCGACGAGAACCTGGACCTCGGCCACCTGGCCCACATCCCGCCCGGCGAGTTCGTGGGCGCCGGGTTGTGGCAGCTGTTCAAGGGCATCGAGTCACCCTACAAGTCGCTGCTCAAGCTGCTGCTGACCGAGGTGTATGCCAGCGAACATCCGCACGTGCAGTGCCTGAGCCTGCAGTTCAAGCAGGCAGTGTTCGCCAACCGCCTCGACCTCGACGAGCTGGACCCGTACATGATGGTGTACCGGCGTATCGAGCAGTACCTGCTGCACCGCGGCGAGGCCCAGCGCCTGGAACTGGTGCGACGCAGCCTGTACCTGAAGGTGAACAAGAAGATCAGCCTGCTGGCGCGCCAGCGCAGCGGCGGCTGGCAGCGCGACCTGCTCGAGCGCCTGACCCGCGAGTGGGGCTGGGACGAGCGCCAGCTGATGCTGCTGGACAGCCGCAGCCAGTGGAAGGTGCGCCAGGTGGAAGCCGAACGGCGCATCCTGGTGGCCGAACTCAACCACAGCTACCGTTTTCTCGGCCAGTTCGCACGCAACCCTCAAGCTGCCACGCGCCTCGACCAGCGCGACCTCAACGTGCTGGGCCGACGCCTCTACGCCGCCTTCGAGCGGCGCGCCGGCAAGGTCGAGTTCATCAACCCGGGCATCGCCCCGGACCTGGCCGAAGACACCCTGACCCTGGTCCAGGCACCCAATCGCCAGGAGCCTGGGCAAACCCACTGGAGCCTGTACAGCGGCAACCTGAACGCCCATGAGTGGGAGCAGTTCGTGCCGTTCAAGCGCTGCCGCGAATTGCTCGAACTGCTGGCCTGGGCGCACCGCAACGGGGTGATCGACAGCACCACGCGCCTGGCGCTCAACCCCGGCAGCAGCGACCTGAGCGAGTACGAGCTGTTCAACCTGCTGGGCAGCCTGCAGCAGAGCGTGGCCCTGCCGTTCAAGGAAGTCAGCGAGGCGCGCCTGCTGCAACCGAGCGTGGCGGACGAGATCCTGCTGCTGGTCAACGTCGGCATCGACCCGCTGCAGCATCACCGCGACCTCAACATCCTGATGACCACCGAGCGCACCGACTCGCTGAGCTACGCCGGGGTGCGCGAGAACCTGGTGCTGACCCTGGACCAGGTGACCCTCAACAGCTGGAACGAAGTGCTGGTGCAGCGGTATGACGGCGAGCACGCCCTGATGCGCAACCTGCGCGACTACCTCAACAGCCTGGGCAGCAAGGGCCACCTGCCTACGCTGAACGTGCGCTGCTTCTGCCACAACCGCGCCCAGGCCATCGCCCAGCGGGTCGAAGAGGTGTTCGCCACCGCTCAGGCGCTGCTTGCCGAAGGCCTGGGGCATCGCTACCTGATACAGGTGCAGCAGCACACCCATGTACTGGAATTGCACCACGGGGCGGTCAACCTGGTCAGCCTGGACAGTCAGGATGCACTGTTGGCGTACCTGGGCGAGGAACGTGCCGAGTACACCCCGCTGCATCTGGACGCCAACGTGCTGGAAGACCACGACCTGGCGCTGGTGCTGCCCCAGGGCCAGCCGCAGTGCCTGCAGGTGTTCTACCGGGTGCAGGAGAACTGGGCCGACGTCTACGTGCTGGATGAATTCAATGCGCTGTGGCAGCAACGCCTGCCCTACCACGACGACAGCAGCCTGTTGCTGCCGCTGCAGCGCTTTCTGCAATCGGTGGTGTTCCGGCACAACGCACGGCTGCCGCTGGAAGAGCTGCCGGCACAGGGCGCGCTGGACATCCTCTACTATCAGCTGTCGCCCTCCGGTATCGGCCGGGCACGCCAGCTGGAGCCGCGCCAGGCACCGCCCACCACGCTGGGCAGCACCGCCTACGAAGTGCAGGCGATCATCCAGGCAGGCGTCGAAGACGCCTTGCAGGTGACGTTGTACTGCAACCAGAAGGAGTTTTCGGAGCTCGAGTATGGCGACCAGCTGTATGCGGTGGTCGCCCGCGAGATCGTCGGCCAGCGCCGTGACGCCCAGCGCTACCGCTGCTACATCACCGACCTGGACCTGTCCGACCTGCTTGCCGAAGGCCAGGGCTCGAGCATCCTGTACCTGCGCTACAAGCAGGAACTGGAGCGGGTGCTGAACCAGGCGCTGGAAGCGGCCTGATCAGAGGTCGAAGTCGCCTGCGGCTTCGGGCTGGTACTCGACTTCGAGCAGCTTGAGCTTGAGGGTCTTGCCGCCGGGCACCGGCCAGTCGATCTGCTCGCCCACCGACAGGCCGAGCAATGCGCTGCCCATCGGCGCCAGGATCGAGACCGTGCCTTCGGCGCCGGCGTCCTTCGGGTACACCAGGGTCAGGTGGTAGTCCTTGCCGCTGACTTCATCGCGGCAATGCACGCGCGAGTTCATGGTCACGACACCGGCCGGAACCTCCTCGTGGCTCACTACCTGCTCGGCGCGGTCCAGCTCGTCCTGCAGGGCGAGCACACCCGGCGAGTCCTGCGTCTTTTCATCGAGGCCATCGATCAGACGCTCGAGACGCTGTACGTCCAATCGGGTGAGGATAAGGGAAGGCTTGGTGCTCATGATCCAGTCAGACTCCTTGTTCATGGGTAAAAGTGCTGGGCGTTATAAAGCAAAACCCCGCCCAAGGGCGGGGTTTGCATGTTTTTCGGCCAGGCCGATCAACCTCGACACTACCACAGCACAATAAATACACAAGAGGCTCGCCGTCGCAGCCTAGCCGGCCGCCTGGCGTCGTGCCTGTGCCTGGGCGCAGATCTCGCGGCGGCGCTGGTCGTCGGCGCTGCGCCACTGGCGAATGTCCTCGACATGGCGAAAGCAGCCCAGGCACACCTTGGCCTCGTCCAGCCGGCACAGGCTGATGCAGGGCGACGGCACCGCCGGGCTGACATTGCTGTACAGCGGCTTGGCCGGTTTGGCAGCAGTGCTCATCTCAGATCTCGTCGAAGTCGAGCTTTTCGCCGACCCGCTCCCAGACGATGCGCTCGAGCATCTCGCCGAGCAGTTCCTCGGTCTTCTCACAGGTCCATTTGCCGCTGGCTTCGTCATAGTCGAAATGGAAACCACCCGACCTGTCGGCCAGCCACAGCTGGCGCAGCGGCTCCTGGCGGCTGAAGATCAACTGGCTGCCGTTGTCGAACTTGATGGTAAGAACGCCCGCCGAGTTCTCCATGTCCAGGTCCAGGTCGGTTTCATCGAACAGGTCTTCCAGGGCCTGTTGGGTCGCGTCGACCAGGTCGTGAAAACGCGCTTCGCTCAAACTCATTGCAAGAACCTCGAAAATGTCTGCACACACGCAAGCCGGGCAAGATACGAGCGCCGCGCCACGAATGCAAAGGTTAACGCCCGCAGCCGACACCCTGCACGGGCGCCTGTCCGACGGCGCAGCGGCTACATAGGCAAGGCGCCGGGCGCTCGGTATACTCGGGCGCAATACTGCTTAAATTCAAAGGATTTCGCCATGAAGCGCCTGATTTCCTCCCTCGCGGCGCTAGTCGCGATTGCCTGCCTCGTCTCCGCTTGCGGTCAGAAAGGCCCACTGTACCTGCCTGAAGACGGCAAAGACGGCAAAAAGTCGCAATCGCACCAGCACTGATTAAGGGATCCCCATGGACGCTTTCAACTACCGCGACGGCGAGCTGTTCGCGGAAGGCGTGGCGCTGTCGGCGATTGCCGAACGCTTCGGCACGCCTACCTACGTGTACTCGCGGGCGCATATCGAAGCCCAGTACCGTAGCTACGCCGATGCATTGCAGGGTGTTTCGCACCTGGTGTGCTTCGCCGTAAAAGCCAACTCCAACCTCGGCGTGCTGAACGTGCTGGCACGACTGGGCGCAGGCTTCGACATCGTCTCGGGCGGTGAACTGGAGCGTGTGCTGGCCGCCGGCGGGCGCGCCGACCGTGTGGTGTTCTCCGGCGTGGGCAAGACCCGCGACGACATGCGCCGCGCCCTCGAAGTGGGCGTGCACTGCTTCAACGTCGAGTCCACCGACGAGCTGGAGCGCCTGCAGGTGGTTGCCGCCGAAATGGGCGTACGCGCGCCGATCTCGCTGCGGGTCAACCCGGATGTCGATGCCGGCACCCACCCGTACATTTCCACCGGCCTCAAAGAGAACAAGTTCGGTATCGCCATTGCCGATGCCGAAGAAGTCTACGTGCGCGCCGCGCAGCTGCCGAACCTGGAAATCGTCGGCGTCGACTGCCACATCGGTTCGCAGCTGACAACGCTGGAGCCCTTCCTCGATGCCCTCGACCGCCTGCTGGCGCTGATCGACCGCCTCGGCGAGTGCGGCATCTACCTGCGCCACCTGGACCTGGGCGGCGGCGTGGGCGTGCGCTATCGCGACGAAGAGCCGCCACTGGCCGGCGACTACATCAAGGCCATCCGCGAGCGCGTGGGCGACCGCGACCTGGCGCTGGTATTCGAACCGGGCCGCTACATCGTGGCCAATGCCGGCGTGCTGCTGACCCGCGTCGAGTACCTCAAGCACACCGAGCACAAGGACTTCGCCATCGTCGACGCGGCGATGAACGACCTGATCCGCCCGGCGCTGTACCAGGCCTGGATGGACGTGACCGCCGTGCAGCCGCGTGATGGCGAGCCGCGCAGCTATGACGTGGTCGGCCCGATCTGCGAGACCGGCGACTTCCTGGCCAAGGACCGTGCGCTGAACCTGGCCGAAGGCGACCTGCTGGCCGTGCATTCGGCCGGTGCCTACGGTTTCGTCATGAGTTCGAACTACAACACCCGTGGTCGCTGCGCCGAAGTACTGGTGGATGCCGATCAGGCCTTCGAAGTGCGCCGTCGCGAAACCGTGGCCGAGCTGTTTGCCGGCGAAAGCCTGCTGCCGGAGTGACCCCATGCTGCTGCGTTTTACCAAGATGCACGGCCTGGGCAACGACTTCATGGTCCTCGACCTGGTCAGCCAGCACGCGCACATCCTGCCCAAGCACGCCAAGCAATGGGGTGACCGGCACACCGGCATCGGTTTCGACCAACTGCTGATCGTCGAGGCGCCGAGCAATCCGGACGTGGACTTTCGCTACCGGATCTTCAACGCCGACGGGTCCGAGGTCGAGCAGTGCGGCAACGGTGCGCGCTGCTTCGCGCGCTTCGTGCTGGACAAGCGCCTGACGGCGAAAAAGCGCATCCGCGTCGAGACCAAGAGCGGCATCATCGAACTCGATGTGCGCGGCGACGGGCAGATCAGCGTCGACATGGGCCCACCGCGCCTGGTGCCGTCCGAGATCCCCTTCGACGCCCCCGCCCAGGCCCTGAGCTACCCGCTGGAAGTGGCCGGTCGCACGGTCAACCTGGCTGCCGTGTCGATGGGCAACCCCCATGCGGTGCTGCGCGTCGACGACATCAACAGCGCCCCGGTGCACGACCTCGGCCCGCAGATCGAGAACCACCCGCGCTTCCCGCAGCGGGTCAACGTCGGCTTCCTCCAGGTCATCGACCGCCACCGCGCCCAGTTGCGCGTGTGGGAGCGCGGCGCCGGGGAAACCCAGGCCTGCGGCACCGGTGCCTGCGCCGCGGCGGTGGCTGCCATCAGCCAGGGCTGGATGGATTCGCCGCTGCTGATCGACCTGCCCGGAGGGCGCCTGTCCATCGAATGGGGCGGCCCGGGCCGGCCTGTAGTGATGACAGGCCCTGCCGTACGCGTGTATGAAGGACAGGTTCGCCTATGAGTGAGTACCAGCCATGACCGACCAGCCCCACACGCCCACCGCAGAGCCCGACGCCTCCGACGCCCAGGGCTCGACGCCCAGCGTCGGGGCCCAGGACGTGGTGGCTTACCTGCGTGCCAACCCGGCGTTCTTCGCCGAGCATGACGACCTGCTGCTGGAGCTGCAGGTCCCTCACCAGCGCGGCGACAGCGTGTCGCTGGTGGAGCGCCAGCTCAAGCTGCTGCGCGACCGCAACATCGAGATGCGCCACCGCCTCTCGCACCTGATGGACGTGGCCCGCGACAACGACCGGCTGTTCGAGAAGACCCGCCGGCTGATCCTCGACCTGCTCGACGCCGACAGCCTCGAGGCCGTGGTGATGGCCGTCGAGGACAGCCTGCGCCAGGAGTTCAAGGTGCCGTTCGTGAGCCTGATCCTGTTCGGCGATACCGTGGCCCCCGTGGGCCGCTGGGTCAACCCGACCGAAGCGCAACAGGCCATCGGCGGCCTGCTGTGCGCGGGCAAGACGGTCAGCGGCACCCTGCGCGACCACGAGCTGGACTTCCTGTTCGGCGAGGCCCAGCGCCCCGAAGTCGGCTCCAGTGCCGTCGCCGCGCTCGACTATCAGGGCCTGCATGGCGTGCTCGCCATCGCCAGCCACGACCCGCAGCACTACAAGAGCAGCGTCGGCACCCTGTTCCTGAGCTACATCGCCGAAGTGCTCGGCCGCGTGCTACCGCGCTTTACCCAGACCCTGCGCCCGGTACGCTGATGGAGCGCCAGCTGGACGCGTTCATCGCGCACCTGCGCAACGAGCGCCAGGTGTCGGAGCATACCCAGCTGGCCTACCGGCGTGACCTGGCCAACGTGCTGGCCTACTGCGGGAAAACCGGCATCGCCAGCTGGAGCGCCCTGCAGATCCAGCACCTGCGCCAGTTCGTGGCGCGCCAGCACCATGCCGGGCAGTCGTCGCGCAGCCTGGCGCGCATGCTTTCGGCGGTGCGCGGCCTGTACCGCTACCTGAACCGCGAAGGCCTGTGCGACCACGACCCGGCCAACGGCCTGGCCGCGCCCAAGGGCGAGCGCCGGCTGCCAAAGACCCTCGATACCGACCGCGCGCTGCAATTGCTCGAAGGCGCTGTGGACGACGACTTTCTCGCCCGCCGCGACCAGGCCATGCTCGAGCTGTTCTACTCCTCGGGCCTGCGCCTGTCGGAGCTGACCAGCCTCGATCTCGATCAGCTCGACCTGCCAGCCGGCCTGGTGCAGGTGCATGGCAAGGGCAGCAAGACCCGCGTGCTGCCGGTAGGCCGCAAAGCCCGAGAGGCACTGGAAAAGTGGCTGGCGCTGCGCGGCATCAGCGCCCCGCAGGACAACGCGGTGTTCGTCAGCCAGCAAGGCCGGCGCCTGGGCCCGCGGGCGATCCAGCTGCGGGTCCAGGCGGCGGGCAGCCGCGAGCTGGGGCAGAACCTGCACCCGCACATGCTGCGCCACTCCTTCGCCAGCCACCTGCTCGAATCGTCCCAGGACCTGCGTGCGGTGCAGGAAATGCTCGGGCATGCCGACATCGCCACCACGCAGATCTACACTCACCTGGACTTCCAGCACCTGGCGAGCGTCTATGACAGCGCCCACCCAAGGGCCAAACGCAGCAAGGACAGTGACTCATGAGCATTCAGCTGATCACCTTCGACCTGGACGACACCCTGTGGGACACCGCCCCGGTCATTGTCAGTGCCGAGGCCGTGCTGCGCGACTGGCTGGCGGCGAATGCACCCGACCTGGGCGCGGTGCCGGTGGAGCACCTGTATGCCATTCGCGAGCGCCTGGTGCAGGCCGAGCCGGGCCTGCGGCATCGCATCAGCGCCTTGCGGCGCAAGGTGCTGTTCCATGCCATGAGCGACGTCGGCTACAGCGAAGCCAGGGCCCACGCCCTGGCCAACGAGGGCTTTGAAGTGTTCCTGCATGCGCGCCACCAGGTGGATATCTTCCCCGAGGTGCAGCCAGTGCTGGAGGTGCTGCGCCATCGCTACACCCTGGGCGTGGTTACCAATGGCAATGCCGACGTGAGGCGCCTGGGGCTGGCCGACTATTTCAGGTTCGCCCTGTGCGCCGAGGACCTGGGCATCGGCAAGCCCGACCCGCAGCCGTTTCTCGAAGCATTGCGCCAGGGCCAGGCCGAGGCCGGCAATGCCGTGCATATCGGCGACCACCCGGGCGACGACATCGCCGGAGCCCAGCAGGCCGGCCTGCGCGCGATATGGTTCAACCCGCAGGGCAAGGCGTGGACGGCCAAGGGGCAGCCGGATGCCGAGATCCAGCGCCTGTCGCAGCTGCCTGAGCTGTTGCTCAGTTGGCGTTAGCCCCGCTGGCCCCATCGCGGGTCAAGCCCGCTCCCACAAGGGTTGCGGTGATCGTTGTAGGAGCGCGCCTGCCCCGCCATAGCGTCAGCAGCGGCAACCGATAACGCCACCCACAAAAAAGCCCGCAGCGACGGCGGGCTCTTCTGTTCGACGGCACCCCTCAGATAGGACGGCTACCGTACTTGTTGTCTGGCTTCTTGGGCGGATCGGCGACCACGTTGGCCTCCACTTCCTGCACCTTGCCGCCACGCGACAGGAACTCTTCCATCGCCTTGGCGAGCGCGTCGCGCTCCTTCTGCTTGGCTTCCATGCTGGGCATTTCGTCGACCGAGACCGCAGCCTTGGACTTGCCCTTGGCTACCGGTGCGGGGCTGTCGTCACCGCTGTCATCGGCAACGTCGTCGGCAGCCGCTTCCAGGCCTTCATCGGTATCGTCTTCGTCGCCCACTTCGAGGTCGTCGTTTTCCAGATCATCGTCGCTCATGTTCTACCTCATGACTTGCGAAAAGCAGATAAGTTATAGACCAACAGCGCCAGGTGCGGCCACTGCCGGAAAAATCCAGGGCCACGGGTAGCCCGCGGCCAGCGGCGCCCGCCCTACCGCCTGGCGAGCACCGTGCGGGCCCGTGCAGGGCCCGACAAAAAGAAAGAGCTGCCGGCATTGCTTCACCAGCTGACCCCGCCGTGAGCGGCCTGTTCAATGCCAAGCCTAGCAAAGGGTATCGAAGTGCGCGGACAGGTCATCCGCACCCTACGGCGCGCATTCTAGCGTGATGTGTGAAAAAGCAAAGTGCCTAAATATCCTTGTTCGCTGTAAGTTTTATGCTTGATGGCCATTACAGCGTCAAGCGCCTGCAAATGCCCCCGTGGAAACCGTTTGCGTGCCCTTGGATGGACAAAATCCAGGCAAAAAAATGCCCGGCAAGCCGGGCATGTTTTTTCGAGCATGTTACAGGTTGTAGCCACGCTCGTTGTGCTGCGCGAGGTCGAGGCCGACCGCTTCTTCCTCTTCGTTGACCCGCAGGCCCATCACCAGGTCCAGCACCTTCAGAATCACGTAGGTGACGATGGCGGTGTAGATCACCGTGAAGCCCACGCCCTTGGCCTGCACCCAGACCTGTGCGCCGATATCTTCGACGGTACCGAAGCCGCCCAGTGCAGGGGCCGCGAACACGCCGGTGAGAATCGCGCCGACGATGCCGCCGATGCCATGCACGCCGAAGGCGTCCAGGGAGTCGTCATAGCCCATCTTGCGCTTGAGGCTGGTGGCGCAGAAGAAGCACACCACACCCGATACCAGGCCGATCACCAGCGCGCCCATCGGGCCTACGGTGCCCGCAGCCGGGGTGATCGCCACCAGGCCCGCCACCACACCGGAGGCGATGCCCAGGGCGCTGGGTTTGCCGTGGGTGATCCACTCGGCGAACATCCAGCCCAGCGCAGCGGCGGCCGTGGCGATCTGGGTCACCAGCATGGCCATGCCGGCGGTGCCGTTGGCAGCGGCTGCGGAGCCGGCGTTGAAGCCGAACCAGCCGATCCACAGCATGGCCGCGCCCATCAGGGTGTAGCCCAGGTTGTGCGGGGCCATCGGGGTGGTCGGGAAACCCTTGCGCTTGCCCAGCACCAGGCACGCCACCAGGCCTGCGATACCCGCATTGATATGCACCACGGTGCCACCGGCAAAGTCCAGTACGCCCCAGTCCCACATCAGGCCGCCGGCACCGGACCAGACCATGTGCGCGATCGGTGCGTAGACCAGGGTGAACCACACGGCCATGAAGATCAGCATGGCCGAGAACTTCATGCGCTCGGCAAAGGCACCGACGATCAGGGCCGGAGTGATGATGGCGAAGGTCATCTGGAAGGTGATGAACACCGCCTCGGGGAACAACGAGGTCAGGCTCGCGGGGGTGACGCCGGCCAGGAAGGCCTTGGAGAACCCGCCGACGAAGGAATTGAAGTTGACCACGCCCTCTTCCATACCCGTGGTATCGAACGCCAGGCTGTAGCCGTAGACCATCCACAGAATGCTGATCAGGCCGGTGATGGCGAAACACTGCATCATCACCGAAAGCACGTTCTTGGAACGCACCATGCCGCCGTAGAACAACGCCAGGCCCGGGATGGTCATGAACAGCACCAGCGCGGTGGCGGTCAACATCCAGGCGGTGTCGCCGGAGTTGAGCACGGGGGCGGCTGCCTCCTCTGCCATGGCCATGCCAGGCATTACGAGGGACAAAAGGGCTCCTAGCCCTGCGAACTGACGCAGAGTCATATTGTTATCTCCTGGGGCGTTGGGGTTTGGGGCGGCGTTACTTAGATCGCGTCGGTATCGGTTTCACCGGTACGGATGCGGATGGCCTGTTCCAGATTGACCACGAAAATCTTGCCGTCACCGATCTTGCCGGTGTTGGCCGCCTTGGTGATCGCCTCGATGACCCGGTCCAGGTCCTTGTCGTCGATGGCGACATCGATCTTCACCTTGGGCAGGAAATCGACTACGTATTCAGCACCGCGATACAGCTCGGTGTGGCCTTTCTGCCGTCCGAAGCCTTTGACTTCCGTGACGGTAATGCCCTGCACGCCGATTTCGGACAGCGACTCGCGCACGTCGTCCAACTTGAATGGCTTGATGATGGCAGTGACTAGCTTCATGAAACTCTCTCCCGAATTGGTGGACTTGCCCCAGGAAAACAAACCCGTCTCAAGTCTAAGCGCAGTGCCTGGCTTTGTAACGCTTCGTCGGCCTCAATCCCAAGGCCCGACACCAGTGCATGAGTCACTTGGCTCTAAGCAGAAACCTTGCCATGTCTGCCAAAGCCACCAATTACAACGGCTTGCGTGCCTTGCTTGGAATTGGCCAGTCGCCAGCAGGGCAAACACGCACAAAAATGGTGCGCTACCGATCGGGGGAATGCGCGAAAAGCGTGCGGGGCGAGCGGGCGTGGGGTGCGTGTTACACTGGCCGCCTCTTTGCATTTACCGGACGGACCAACATGCTCGCGCCCAAAGCCTTTCTCGATGCCCTGAGCGACCAGGCCTCGCGCCTGTTCAGCGGTGACACCGCGCAGCCGCGCAGCGAACTGGAAAGCCAGTTCAAGGCGCTGCTGCAAAGTGGTTTCAGCAAGCTGGAACTGGTCAGCCGTGAGGAGTTCGACAGCCAGATGGTAGTGCTGGCCCGCACCCGCGCACGCCTGGAGGCGCTGGAGGCCAAGGTCGAAGAGATGGAAGCGCGGCTGAACCCGGCGGCTGCCGAGTAGAGCGCAGCGCAGCCTTCGTCGGCGGGGCCGGCGCCTGCAGGGTCATGCAGGGGCCTGCCTCACCTTCTCATACCGCACATCCCCCTCCTCCAACTGCGCCACCACCTCCCACCCCCAAGCGGCGATAGAAGCCATTGGCACGCACGCCGTCGCGGCCCGAAGGCTGCACCGGGGCGCCGTGATCTTGACCAGCGCTCCTGGCCCCGTCAACCGCTGCAAAACCTCGACTCACTCTCCCCCGCGCACCCTGCGCGCGCACCACTATCCTTGCCCCAGCCGCAGGACGCGGCATTGTCCCGATCATGGAGTGTGCATGTCCCTCGCCCTTGTCCACAGCCGCGCCCAGGTGGGCGTACTGGCCCCTGCGGTCACCATCGAAGCGCACCTGGCCAACGGCCTGCCCAACCTGACCCTGGTCGGCCTGCCCGAAGCCACGGTAAAGGAAAGCAAGGACCGTGTGCGCAGCGCCATCCTCAACTCCGGCCTGGAGTTCCCCGCGCGGCGCATCACCCTCAACCTCGCCCCCGCCGACCTGCCCAAGGATGGCGGACGCTTCGACCTGGCCATAGCCCTGGGCATCCTGGCCGCCAACGGGCAGATGCCGATCGCCTCGCTGCACGCAGTGGAATGCCTGGGCGAGCTGGCGCTGTCGGGGGCGGTGCGCTGCGTGCAGGGCGTGCTGCCTGCCGCCCTTGCCGCCCGCGAAGCCGGGCGCGCCCTGGTGGTGCCACGGGAGAATGCCGAGGAGGCCTGCCTGGCTTCGGGCCTGGTGGTGTACGCCGTAGACCACCTGCTGGAACTGGTCGCGCACCTCAACGGCCAGCAGCCCCTCGAACCCTACAAGGCCAACGGCCTGGTCCTACACAGCCAGCCCTACCCCGACCTCAACGAGGTGCAGGGCCAGCTTGCCGCCAAGCGTGCCCTGCTGGTCGCGGCGGCCGGGGCCCACAACCTGCTGTTCAGCGGGCCACCCGGCACCGGCAAGACTCTGCTCGCCAGCCGCCTGCCCGGCCTGCTGCCACCGCTGAACGAGCGCGAAGCGCTGGAGGTGGCGGCCATCCAGTCGGTCGCCAGCCCGCTGCCGCTCAACAGCTGGCCGCAGCGTCCGTTTCGCCACCCGCATCACTCGGCGTCGGGGGCCGCACTGGTCGGCGGTGGCAGCCGCCCGCAACCCGGCGAGATCACCCTGGCCCACCATGGCGTGCTGTTTCTGGATGAGTTGCCGGAGTTCGAGCGGCGCGTGCTGGAAGTGCTGCGCGAGCCCCTGGAATCGGGCGAAATCGTGATCGCCCGGGCCAAGGACAAGATCCGCTTCCCGGCCCGCTTCCAATTGGTGGCGGCGATGAACCCCTGCCCCTGCGGCTACCATGGCGACCCCACCGGTCGCTGCCGATGCAGCAGCGACCAGATCCAGCGCTACCGCAACAAGCTCTCCGGCCCGTTGCTTGATCGCATCGACCTGCACCTGACCGTCGCCCGTGAAGCCACGGCGCTCTCGCACTGCACCGACAACGGCCCCGCCAGTGCCCACATCGCAGGGCAGGTGGCTGCCGCACGCGAACGACAACAACAGCGCCAGGGCTGTGCCAACGCCTTTCTCGAGCTGCCCGGCCTGCGCCAGCACTGCGCGCTGTCCGCTGACGATCAGCAATGGCTGGAAACCGCGTGCGAACGACTAACCTTGTCGCTACGGGCCGCGCACCGCCTGCTCAAGGTGGCGCGTACGCTGGCCGATCTGGAAAAGGCCGCACACATTGCGCGTGTGCACCTGGCCGAGGCCCTGCAGTACCGCCCCGGGCCTTAGGTGCCTTGACGCCCATCGGTTTGTGCAATGCCGGGCGCAGCCTCATCATGCGCCCTCACTGTTCAACGCTGCCGCCGTAGCAGCCCCCTGGAGCCGAGCGATGCCACACGAAGGCAGCCTTTTGCAAACAGCCGTCATCTTCCTGCTTGCCGCGGTCATTGCGGTGCCCCTGGCCAAGCGTTTGCAACTGGGCGCCGTGATCGGCTACCTGCTCGCAGGCGTCGCCATCGGCCCCCAGGTCCTGGGGCTGATCCGCGACACCGAAAGCGTCGCGCACATTTCCGAGCTGGGTGTGGTGCTGTTGCTGTTCATCATCGGCCTGGAGCTTTCGCCGCGCCGCCTGTGGCTGATGCGCAAATCGGTGTTCGGCGTGGGGCTGGCGCAGGTGCTGCTGACGGGCGCCGTGATCGGCGCCATTGCCCTGTTCGGCTTCGGCCAGCCGATGCCCGCCGCCGTGTTCGTCGGCCTGGGCCTGGCGTTATCGTCCACCGCCCTTGGCCTGCAGAGCCTGGCCGAAAGCAAGCAGCTCAACGCCCCCCATGGACGCCTGGCCTTCGCCGTGCTGCTGTTCCAGGATATCGCGGCCATTCCGCTGATCGCCCTGGTGCCCCTGTTGGCCGCCAGCGGCCCGGACACCAGCCACGGCGACAGCCTGGCACATGGCCTGAAGGTGTTCGCCAGCATCGCGGTGGTAATCGTCGGCGGCCGCTATCTGCTGCGCCCGGTGTTTCGCATCGTCGCCCGTACCGGGCTGCCGGAAGTCTCCACCGCCACCGCGCTGCTGGTGGTGATCGGTACCGCCTGGCTGATGGAAGAAGCCGGCATCTCCATGGCACTGGGCGCCTTCCTCGCCGGCCTGCTGCTGGCTGACTCCGAGTACCGCCATGAGCTCGAATCGCAGATCGAGCCCTTCAAGGGCCTGCTGCTCGGGCTGTTCTTCATCAGCGTGGGCATGGGGGCCAACCTGGGCATGCTGCTGCAGAGCCCGGGCCTGCTGTTGGGCCTGACCCTGTTGCTGGTGGCAGTCAAGTTGCCACTGTTGATGCTGGTCGGCCGCATCGGGGGGCTGAACGCGGGCAATGCGTTGCGCCTGGGGGTGGTACTGGCGGCAGGCGGCGAATTTGCCTTCGTGGTATTCAAGCTGGGCAAGGATCAGGGCCTGTTCGACACCTACACCTATGACCTGCTGCTGATGACCATCACCCTGTCGATGGCCGTCACGCCTCTGTTGCTGCTGGCCTGCACGCGCCTGCTCAAGCACCGCCAGGCACCCCGTGAAGTGCCCGAGCAGTACCGGCAGATCCAGACCGACGCGCCGCGCGTGGTAATCGTCGGCATGGGGCGCATGGGCCAGATCGTCTCGCGCATATTGCGTGCCCAGAAGATTCCCTTCGTTGCCCTGGACACCTCGGTGGACGCCATCGAGCTGACCCGCACCTTCGAGCAGGCACCGGTATTCTACGGCGACCCGCTGCGAGCAGAAGTGCTGCATGCCGCCAAGGTGGGCGAGGCCGAGTACTTCGTGATCACCACCGATGACCCCGAAGTAACGACCCGCACCGCTGAACGGGTCAAGCGCCTGTACCCGCACCTCAAGGTGCTCGCCCGTGCGCGTAACCGCCAGCATGTGCACAAGCTGACCGATGTGGGCGCGGTGCCGATCCGCGAGACGTTCTACTCAAGCCTGGAAATGACCCGTCGCGCCCTGGTGGGGCTGGGGCTTTCCGAAGCGCAGGCAGCAGACCGTATCCAGCGCTTCACCGAACATGACGAGCAGGTGCTGGAAACCCAGGGCCTGGTGCGCAATGACCGCGCCAAGGTCATGCAGAACGCCAAGGAAGCACGGGCGGAGTTGGCGCGGCTGTTCGAGTCGGATGCAGACTGAGCGCTACAGCAACGCGCTCAAGCGCAGCTGCGACGCCTGCGAGCAGAACACCAGCCGCGCATCCCCGGCCGACATCACCACGGGCACCAGGTCCAGGCGAATGCGCGGCAGCAGGCGGTTGAGCATCTGCTGGCAATCCCGGCGCAGGTAGCTGTCTTCGCCGGTCAGGCGGCTGACCAGGCGGAAAGTCAGCGAGTCCCGCGCCAGTACCAGCAAAATGTAGCGCCGTGTGCCGGTCTCGCGCAGCAGCCACACGCCGGTCGCCAGTTTCAGCAGCGGCGTGAGCGTCTCGATCAGCTTGTTGCGCTCCACGGGCACCAGGTCGTGGGGCACCCACTCGCCGTCTTCACCGTCATCGTCGCTATCGGCACGCTGCAGGGCATCGGCCTCGCGTCGATAGTGCTCGGCCGCGCCGCGGTCATCGCTGCGCAGGGCCAGCACGCTGAGCTTGCGCAGGCTGTACAGCTGCAACGGCCCGCGCTGCTCGGCCACCTGCCGCCACAGTGCTGCTGCGGCGTCCGGGTGCCCGGCCTGGGCATGACACTCGGCCAGCTGATAGCGCACCGCCGCGTCCGGCGCCTGCTGCAGTGCGTCTTCCAGCAAACGCTGCGCCTCATCGCCCGCCTCGCCAAGGGTGCGGTACAGCCAGGCCAGCCGGGCAATCTCGTGGCCCGACAGCGCACGGATACGCCGTTTGCGCTGCAGGTCGTGCTGCTCGGCCACCAATGCCTCGCGCTCGTCACGGGCGCGCTGGCAATGCCGGGCATTGTCATCGGCCTGCTGTTCGTCCAGGCGCTGCGCCAATGGCAGGTGCTGCTCACCCAGCCAGGCCTGCGCCGCGCTGGGCTGGCTGCGCTGCCACACCAGTGCCGCATCGGGCTGATCGGGTGCCCCCCCCAGCGCCGCCAGGCGGTCGGCCAGCGCCGGGTGGGTATCGCTGTCGTCGGTCTCGTTGCACAGTGCGCCATGCAGCCAGCTGCGGGCCTCGGCAATGTCCTGCGGCAGGCTCGGCGCACCGCTGCGGGCCAGGTCGGTCAATGGCGTGGCGCTGCCGTCAAGAAACACCTTCGGCCAGAACGCCTGCTCCAGTGCCCGCCCCTGCAAGGCCAGGCCGACCAGCGCCTCGCGCATCGCCTCGACCCCGCCTACCCGCGCCGCCTCGGCGTCGGCCTGGTACTCGCAGCGCCGCGCAAAATCCATGCTCACGGCCAGAAAACGCGGCACGTACCAGCCCACGAACAGACGCAGCGGCGCGCTCGACAACGAGCGATGGCGCTCCAGCCGCTCGCTCGCCGCCTGCCATTGCAGCCGTGCGAAATACACGCGGCTGGCATAGCGGCCATGACGCTGGGCGATGTGCGCGCACTCATGCGCCAGGATCGCCGCACAGGCCCGCGGCGACAGCGTGTCGAGCAAGGGCAGGCCCAGCCACATCACGTTGCGCGTCCTGCGAAACAGTACGTGGTGCTGGCGGATACTGGCGTTGAAGTCGTCGTTCAGGTACACCGCATCCAGCGCAGGCGCGCCGAGTGCCAGGCGCAACCGCTCGATTTCCTCGAACAGCTGCGGCGCGTCCACTGCCTGCAGGGCGATGCCGTCCTCGCTGGAATCGGCACGCGTCGCAAAGGGCAGCTTGAGCATGCTGTAGCCGAACATGCCCGCTGGCAGGGTCACGAACCCGGCCAGCAGCCCCGCAGCACCGGGCAGCCACATGCACATCGCCAGCGGCAGCGCGCACAGGGCCAGCCCGCCCACCAGCAGAAAGCCGTTGCCCAGCAGCAGCCAGGCACGAAGTCGCAACCGTTGCAGTGCGGCCATGGGCGTTACTGCGCCGGCTTGGGCGGCAGGTCGTCGGCGCCGACCTTGCCACGCCCCAGGAACGCACCGAACACGCTGGTGACACTCTTGAGCAGGCTGTGGGAGTTGAGCACCTCGTACTGGACTTCTTGGATGCCTTCGTTGTCGGGCAACTGGGTCACGGCATGCTGCGCCCACTCGATGGCAGCGAAGCGGCTTTGCTGAACGCCCTGCCCGCGCAGGTAGGCCAGTGCGATCTCGGCACTGGTACGCGCCGAGACCCAGTCATCGTCACAGTCGACCAGCGAACGCAGGTACTTCACGCCGGTTTCCTGCTCTTCGGCAGTGCCGAAGTCGCGCAGCAGGATGCCGATGCGGATGCGCGCGCGCTGTTCTGCCCGCGACGATTGGCGGGCGCCTTCGAACAGGCGCAGCACCTCGTCGAGGTTGGCACGCACACGCATGTCCAGCTCGTCGTCGAAAAGCTTTTTCCAGGCCAGGTTGAACATGCTCTGCGGGCAGCCGTCCTGGGCACCGCGCTCCAGCCAGCGCAGGCTTTCGCCCTCGTCCACATAGCGTTGCGGGGCCTCTTCACGGGCACCGGTGTGTACCTCGTGCAGGAAATAGGCCGCGCCCGGCAGGCCACGCTCGCCCCATTGCACCGCCAGGAAGTAACCCTCGTCGTGGCGCCCACCGTCCCACAGGAATGACGGCAGGCTGACGATGTCCAGGCCCGAGTCCCCCAGGTCGTGTTCGCCCAGCACCCGCGCGCGGTCCAGCAAGGCCGGCACACACTGCGGGTCCTTGTCGAAACCCCACAGGCCGAACTGGTGACCGACAGCCTTGATCGCCACCGGCACGCCCAACTCGTTCATCGCGCACATGCGCTCGACCGCCACCTTGAAGGCACCGGTTTCGTCGGCCATGTTGGCCACCATGGTGAGGTAGACGAAGCTGTGGAACGGCCCCTCGACATGGCGGAAGTATTCGCCTTCGGGGAAGGCCTGCACGCTCGCGACCTGCATCGCCATCGCACGTGGCTGGTTGTCCAGCGAATAGCTGCAGAACTGGCCGAAGTAACCCAGCGCATAACCGCGGTAGGCTGGCAGCAGGTCGCGCTGCAGCCAGGCCTCGAAGTGCTCGAGGTACTCGCGTGCAGCGTTGAATTCCTCCTTGGCGGGGTAATCCTCGTGGATGTCGTAGAACGCCAGCCAGCGGATCGCATTGCGCTGCGCCTCGCTCAGCGCGGCGCACAGCGGCCCGCTGGCAAAGCCTTCGATGTCTTCGTAGCTGCCGCCCCAGCGCGGCAACAGGTAGTTGGCATAGTTGAGCAGCGCTTCCAGGCAGTCCGGGCGCCACTCCATCACGCGGTGCAGCCAGTAATCCTGACCCTGGTCCATCTCGTGCGCCTGGCGTTGCGGCAGGCCGGCCGGCAGCGCCGTGGGGGCCTGTTGCAAGGGCGTCAGGCCGTAGTGGGCCAGGTGTTCGACCGCCATCTCCAGCAGTTCGGGGTCCTGGTTGTCGCTGGCCATGCCCTTGGCAGGCTCGCCACCGAACAGCGCGTTCAGCCACGCCGGCTCATGGAAGTGCGCGCACAGCTCCATCAGGGTGACGCCTGCAGCCACCGGCTGCGGCGAACGTTCGAGCGCCGCCAGCAGGTGCACCGCCGACAGTTCACAGGCCAGCGCCGCGCCCAGCCAGCAGTCGTCGGTCACGCTGTTGGCCCAGCCGTTGCCGCGGATATTGCCGGCGCGGCCATAGCAGTAGTTGCCCAGGAACAGGCGCGGATGGAAGGCATCCGGGCAGGCGGCGACCCACGCCTGCAGAAAGCGTGCGATCTCCGGCGCCGGGGTCACACTGAAGTCGAACAGCGTGCCGGTGCGGGCGGTGTCCAGATAATGGTGGGTACCAGGCTCAGCGCTGCTCCACTCGGCCTGCAGGGTATCGAAATAGCTGTTCAGCTCGGCGAAGGACTCGGTACGAACCAGGTCACGCAGGTGGAGGCGAATATGGGGAATGTTGTGCAAGTGGCACCCTTCAAGTCCGTTTTAGCGAGCGCGTTCAGCGCAAAGGCGCTCATGATGGCGGCGAAGGCTAAACGACACTACCGATTGGATCCAGTCCAATTGAAAAAATCGCGGGTGTTAATGATTCTCGACCGGGCGCGAGCGGTACGGGGCGTTGAAAATGCGGGCAGGTGGACGGCATGCGGGCAATGCCGAAGGCCATCGACCAGGGCATCCCTGTCGATGGCCGCGCACTGGAGCGGGGGTTACAGCAGCACGCGCAGGCACTGCCCGGCGTGGTACAGCGAAAAGCCGGTTTCGTAGAAGCCGGTGCGCAGCAACGGGGCCGATACCGGTTTCATCGGGGCGAACGGGATCGGCAGTGCATCCGGATCGTCCTGCAGCAGGTACTGTGCGAAGGCCTTGCCGATCACAGTACCGGTGGTGTTGCCACGGCCGTTGTAACCGGTGACCGCAACGATGCCCGGGGCCGGTTCGAACAGGCGCATCAGGTGGTCCGGGGTGAAGTCGATACAGCCGGTCCAGTGCATTTCCCAGTCGACCTTGCCCAGTTGCGGGAAGTAGTGCCCCTGGATGCGGTCGGCCCAGCTGCGCACGAACCACGCCGGCTTGTTGTCGACCCGGCCCATGCTGCCCAGCAGCAGGCGGCCCTGGTCGTCGCGACGGATGCTGCTGAGCACCGTGCGCGTGTCCCACGAGCCCTGGCCGTGCTTGAGCACGTTGTCGGCCGCAGCGCCCTGCAGGGGCTTGGAAGCCACCTGGTAGTAGTAGCCGCGAAAGTACTGCTTCTGCAACGCGGTCCAGTCGCCCTCGGTGTAGGCACCGGTGGAGATCACCACCTTGTCGGCGCTGACCGCGCCATGGGCAGTCTTCACCAGCCAGGCGCTGCCTTCGCGGGTGAGCCCGGTGACAGCGGACTGTTCGAACACCTGCCCACCCAGACGGCGTACCGCAGCGGCCAGGCCACGGGTGTAGCCCATGGGGTTGATGGTGCCGGCGCGGCGGTCGAGCAACGCGGCGGAAATCTTGTCGGTACCGCAGTATTCCTGGCACTGCGCACCGGTCAGCAGCTCGACATCGGCACCGCGTCGGCTCCATTGCTGGTGACGCGATTGCAGGTCGGCTACGCCGTTGGCGTTGTGCGCCATGTGCAGGGTGCCTTCGTTGCGTGCCTGGCAGTCGATGCCCAGGCGTTCGATCATGGCGAACACCTCGGCCGGGGCTTCACCCAGTACCTTGTTCAGGCGGCTGCCCTGTTGCTGGCCCAGGGTGGCCTCGACATCGTCGGGGCGGATCCAGGTGCCGGCATTGACCAGCCCGACGTTGCGCCCCGAGCCACCATGGCCGATGACACGGGCTTCGAGCAGCGCGACGGACTTGCCCTGCTCGAGCAGGTTGATGGCCGTGCACAGACCGGTGATACCCCCGCCGATCACGCACACATCGGCCTTGATCTGTGCCGTCAGTGCAGCGGCAGGCGCCGCAGGCGGAGTGACGAACTCCCACAGACATTCTTGACGCAGGTCGGTCATGGCCGCCTCCGTTGGTTGGCCTTGGAACGGGAAGTACCCTTCACCGGCAAGGCCGGCCCCTACACGGTTGCGGTAGGAGCCGGCCTTGCCGGCGAAGGGGCCGACGCGGTTATCAGTCGAACACGATGCCCTGCGCCAGCGGCAGCTCGCGCGAGTAGTTCACGGTGTTGGTCTGACGACGCATGTAGGCCTTCCACGAATCGGAACCCGACTCACGGCCACCGCCGGTCTCTTTCTCGCCACCGAACGCGCCACCGATCTCGGCACCGCTGGTGCCGATGTTGACGTTGGCGATGCCGCAGTCGCTGCCCGCCGCGCTCTGGAAGCGCTCGGCCTCACGCAGGTCGGTGGTGAAGATGCACGAGCTCAGGCCCTGTGGCACTTCGTTGTTCAGGCGCAGCGCTTCGTCGAACTCGTCATAGGCCAGCACGTAGAGAATCGGCGCGAAGGTTTCATGGCGCACCACGTCGCTCTGACCAGGCATCTCGACGATCGCCGGGCTCACGTAGTAGGCATCCGGGTACTGCTGCTGCAACTGGCGCTCGCCACCGAACACGCTGCCGCCTTCATCACGGGCACGGGCCAGGGAGTCCTGCATGGCGGTGAACGAACCCTTGTCGATCAGCGGGCCGACCAGGTTGTCCTGGCGCGGGTCGCCGATACGTACCTTGGCGTAGGCGGCTTTGACGCGGGCCACCACTTCGTCCTTGATGGAGCGGTGCACGATCAGGCGACGCAGGGTGGTGCAGCGCTGCCCGGCGGTACCCACGGCGCTGAACAGAATGCCGCGCACGGCCAGGTCCAGGTCGGCGCTCGGGGCCAGAATCATTGCGTTGTTGCCACCCAGCTCGAGGATGCTGCGACCGAAGCGTGCCGCCACGCGTGGGCCGACTTCGCGCCCCATGCGGGTGCTGCCGGTGGCGCTAACCAGCGGTACGCGCGGGTCGTCGACCAGTGCCTGGCCGGCGTCGCGGTCGCCGATGATCAGCTGCGCCAGGCCTTGCGGCGCTTCGCCAAAGGCTTTCAGGGCTTTTTCGAACAGCGCCTGGCAGGCCAGTGCGGTCAGCGGGGTCTTTTCCGATGGCTTCCAGATCACGGCGTTGCCGCATACCAGCGCCAGGGTGGTGTTCCACGCCCACACGGCCACCGGAAAGTTGAAGGCGCTGATCACGCCAACCACACCCAGCGGGTGCCAGGTTTCACGCATGTGGTGGCCCGGGCGCTCGGAGGCGATGGTCAGGCCATACAGCTGGCGCGACAGGCCGACGGCGAAGTCGCAGATGTCGATCATTTCCTGCACTTCGCCCAGGCCTTCCTGGGTGATCTTGCCGGCTTCGATGGATACCAGTTCGCCCAGTTGCGCCTTGTGCTCACGCAGCACTTCACCAAACAGGCGGATCAGCTCACCGCGACGCGGCGCCGGCACGTTGCGCCAGGCCAGGAAGGCCTGTTCGGCCTGTTCGATCTTACCCAGTACCTGAGCCTTGGACTCCAGGTGCACCGAGGCAATCGCGCTGCCGTCGATCGGGGTGTGAACGGGATGGTTGCCATGGGTGTAGGCAGAGGCCGGTACACCCAGGCGGTCGAGCAATCCATCAACCATTATTCTTCTCCTGCAAGGCGGTGAGTGGTTGTAATTGGTGATGGGATCAGTATTAATCCGATCACTCTGGCGCTACAAACGACCTTTATTCTGCACATCATTCCGCCAGGTAATGATTCGACGGGTGAGTGATACCGCTATGTCCAAACGTCTGGTGCCGTCGATGGCCGCCCTGCAATGCTTCGAGGCGGCCGCCCGACACCTGAGCTTCACCCGCGCTGCGCAAGAGCTGCACCTGACCCAGAGCGCGGTGAGCAAGCAGGTGGCGCAGCTCGAAGACATGCTGCGCCATCATCTGTTCCTGCGGATCCGCCGACGCCTGCAGCTGACCCCGGCGGGCGCGCTGTACCTGGCCGAGGTGAACAAGATCCTCACCCAGGTCGACATGTCCAGCCGCTACATCCTGTCCTACGGTCAGCAGACCGAAGTGCTCAAGGTGGCCACCCAGCCGAGCTTCGGCGTGCGCTGGCTGATCCCGCACCTGAAGGGCTTCGGCAAGCGCTACCCGAATATACACCTGGATATCTGCAACGAGATGGAGCCTTTCGCCCTGCTGCAGAACACCGCCGACGTGGTGTTCTTCTATGGCCAGGGCACCTGGCCAGGGGCCACGTGCATCGAGCTGTTCGGCGACGAGGTTGTGCCGGTGTGCGCCCCGGAACTGCTGCAGGGGCATACCCTGACCGAGGCCGGCGAGCTGGCCGAGCGCGTGTTGCTGCAAAGCACCTCGCGCCCGGAGGCCTGGCACGAGTGGTTTCTGGAACAGGGCCTGCACTCGGCCAACAGCTACCACGGCCCGCGCTTCGATACCTTCTATATGTGCGTGGGCGCCGCGTTATCGGGCTGCGGCGTGGCGCTGGTGCCGCGCTATCTGGTGGAGCAGGAACTGGCCGAGGGCAAGCTGGTGATACCGTGGCCCTACGCGATGCGCAGCAGCGGCGCGTACTTTGTGGCGTTCGCCGAGCATGCCGCCGAGGTACCCAAGGTGCGCAGCCTGGTGGAATGGATCCGTGAACAGGCGACCGCGCCGAGGTCCTGAATTACAGGAATGATCCCTCGAATTTTTTTCGCTTGTGCCCGGCCTGCATTCCTCGCTTTCATGTAAGGGTGACTTTTACCACCAGGAAGCTTTCGATGCCCGCTCAAGATTTCGTCAGCCCGGACAGCATTCGCGCGCAGTTTTCCGCGGCCATGTCGCTCATGTACAAGCAGGAGGTGCCGCTCTACGGCACCCTGCTGGAACTGGTGAGCGAGATCAATCAACAGGTGATGACCCAGCAGCCCAAGGTGGCCGAGGCGCTACGCTGGACCGGCGAGATCGAACGCCTGGACCAGGAACGCCACGGCGCCATCCGCGTCGGCACCGCCCAGGAACTGGCGACCATCGGCCGCCTGTTCGCGGTGATGGGCATGTACCCGGTGGGCTACTACGACCTCAGCTCGGCCGGCGTACCGGTGCACTCCACCGCGTTTCGCGCGGTGCACGAGCAGTCGCTGCACATCAGCCCGTTCCGCGTGTTCACCTCGCTGCTGCGCCTGGAGCTGATCGACAACCCGGCCCTGCGCGAGCTGGCCGCATCGATCCTGGCCAAGCGGCAGATCTTCACCCCGCGTGCCTTGCAGCTGATTGCCCAGTTCGAAGCCGACGCAGGCCTGAATGCCGCCGACGCCGAGGCGTTCGTCAATGAAGCACTGCACACCTTCCGCTGGCACCACGACGCGACGGTCACGGCCGAGCAGTACCAGCAACTGCACGACCAGCACCGCCTGATCGCCGATGTGGTGGCCTTCAAGGGCCCGCACATCAACCACCTGACGCCGCGCACCCTGGACATCGATGCGATCCAGGTCGGCATGCCGGCCAAGGGCATTCCGCCCAAGGCCGTGATCGAGGGCCCGCCACCGCGTTGTTGCCCGATCCTGTTGCGTCAGACCAGCTTCAAGGCCTTGCAGGAGCGCGTGGCATTCACCGACCAGCAGGGCAGCGAAGGGGGCAGCCATACCGCACGCTTCGGCGAGATCGAGCAACGCGGCGCGGCGCTGACCCCCAAGGGTCGCGTGCTGTACGACCAGTTGCTGGACGCAGCGCGGGCCGACCTGGGCGGCGTGCCGGCCGAGGCCAATGCCGAGCGCTACATGAGCCTGCTGGGCAAGCGTTTCGAAGCCTTCCCGGACGACCTGGCGCAGATGCGCGAGCAGGGGCTGGCGTACTTCCGCTACTTCCCGACCGAAGCCGGCCTGAGTGCCCGCGACCAAGCGCAGCGGCCGACCTCGCTGAACGCGTTGATCGAAGCCGGGCATGTGCACTTCGAAGCCCTGGTCTACGAGGACTTCCTGCCGGTGAGTGCGGCGGGGATCTTCCAGTCCAACCTGGGCGAAGGCGCGCAGAGCGAGTACGGCAGCAATGCCAACCGCGACGCGTTCGAGCAGGCTCTGGGCAAGTCGGTGCAGGATGAGCTGGCGCTGTATGCCGAGAGCGAGCGGCGCTCGCTGGCAGCGTGTGCGCAGGCGTTGAACCTGCCTGGGCTGATTTAACAGCTTCGCCGGCAAGGTCGGCTCCTACACTGCAGGAGCCGGCCTTGCCGGCGAAGGGGCCCTCAATGCCCCACCTCAAACCGCCCCACTTCTGCCCGCAGCTGCCCCGCCAAGCCCTCCAGCTCCCGCGCCGTAGCCGCCAGGTTGGCTGCCACCTCGCGCTGCTCGCTGTTGGCCAGCGCAATACTCTGCAAGTTGCTGCTCAGCAACGTCGCCGTGCTGCTCTGCTCCTGAGTCGCGGTGGTGATCGCGGCAAACTGCTGCCCCGCCGCCCGGCTCTGCTCGTCGATGCGCGCCAAGGCCTCGGCGACCTTGGCATTGCGTTGCAAGCCGTCCTCCATCAAGCGGTTGCCCTGCTCCATGGTGCTGATGGCGTTGCCGGTCTCCTGCTGAATGCTGGCGATCATGCCGGAGATCTCGTCGGTGGCTTCGCGGGTGCGCGCCGCCAGGTTGCGCACCTCGTCCGCCACCACGGCGAACCCGCGCCCCTGCTCGCCCGCCCGTGCCGCCTCGATGGCCGCGTTCAGCGCCAGCAGGTTGGTCCGCTCGGCAATCGAGGTGATGGTGCCGACAATGCCGCCAATCTCCTTCGAGCGCACCCCAAGGGTATCGATCACTGTCGCGGTGCTGCCCAGCGCCTGCGCGATCTGCTGCAACGAGGTGGACGCTTCGTCCATCGATGCACGGCCAATGCGCGTCTGCTGCGCGTTGTCCTGGGCCATGCGTTCGGTGCTGCCCATGTTGTCAGCGATGTTCAGGGAGGTGGCGCTGAACTCCTCGACTGCACCGGCCATGCTGGTGATTTCGCCCGACTGCTGCTCCATGCCCTCGCAAGCACCCGACGACAGCCCCGCCAGCGCCTGAGCACGCTGGCTGACCTGCTGCGAGGCATCACGAATGTGCAGCACAGTGCTCGCCAGCGCTTCGCTCATCTGATTGAAACTGCGCGCCAGTTGGCCGATTTCGTCGTGGCTGGCCACCGCCAGGCGGGCACTCAGGTCGCCCGCGCCCAGGGCCTGGGCCTGACGCACCAGGTCGGCCAGCGGCCGCAGCTTGCGGCGCAGCAGCCACAGGGTGGCGCCCACCGCCAGCATCATGGCCAGCAGGCTGCCAATGGCCAACCTTGCGCCCACGCTCCAGGTCACGGCACGAATCTCGGCCCTGGGCATGCTTGCCAGTACTGTCCACGGGCCGTCGGCAAAGGGCATGGCCACGCTATAGAGGGTTTCGACCCCATCGTTCCAGAAGCGCCCTTCCCCTGCATGCGCGGCAAACCCGCCCAGTTGGTGGGCAGCCAGTGCCGTGTCGCTGACACCTGCCGGCGCCACCAACCAGTGTTGCTGTTCGTCCAGCAGCGCCAGCGAACCCGTCTGGCCGATACGGAAGCGCCGGAGGTTGTCGAACTGGGCGTTCTGCGCGTCGGTATAGTCGAAGCCGACGAACAGGACCGCGATGACCCGACCCGACACGTCACGCACCGGTGTGTACTGGGTCATGTACGAGCGCTCGAACAGCACGGCACGCCCCACGTAGGGCTGCCCGGCCATCAGCCGCGCGTAGGCCGGGTGCTGGTGATCGAGCTGAGTGCCGATGGCGCGGCTGCCGTCCTGCTTGGTCAGCGATGTGCTGATACGAATGAAGTCCTCACCGCTGCGCACGAACACGGTGGCAACACCCGCCGTCATCTGGCGAAAGTCGTCAACCTCGCGAAAATCGTTGTTCAGCGCATGGTCCGCCAGGTACAGCGCCGGCGTGGCCACTCCGGCCACGCTGAGTGACTGGTCGGAGGCAAGCCGCAGCCCGCCGGCAAAGCGTTTTTCGAACAGGCCACTGAGGCGCTGGGTACTCTCGCGCAAGGTGCTGTGGAACGTGTCGAGCTGGTCGGCGAGCAGCCGTGCCTCGCTGGCCAGGTGTTCCTGGCGGGTGATCAGGTTGGCGCTGTCGAGCGAGCGCAGGGCAAACAGCGTACTGCCGGTAATGACGACCGCCAGCACGGCGGCCAGGGCAATACCGAGTTGCGAGGCAATTCGGGCACGGGGTTGGGACATGGAAGCTCCTGGCAATGGGGGCCGGATCATCCTGATCACGCTGCACCGTCGGCATGGGGAAGTGGAGCCATTCTGGTTGCGGCTCTCGACCCCACTGATTCGGCGGCGTCATCGATTACTTGAGTGCATCACAGGGATATTCTGCGCAAACGTTCAATCGCCGATGTTGGGCTCATTTGCCCCCAGTATCTGCACCTTGGGCAGGTCCATCGCACGGGCCTCGCCCTGCAGGAAGTCGCTGAGCCGGCGCAGACGCTCGCCACCGGGACGCGTGCGTGGCCACACCAGGTAGTAATTCAGGCCGCTGGCCACCGCCGTCGGCCAGGGCAGGCTCAGGCGCCGCTGGGCGACATCCTCGGCCACCATCAGCAAGTCCCCCATCGACACACCATACCCTCGCGCGGCAGCGATCATGCCCAGCTCGAGGGTATCGAACACCTGGCCGCCCTTGAGCGAGACCTGTTCGGTCAGCCCCATCTGCGCCAGCCAGCTGCGCCAGTCGCGCTTGTCGGGCGTGGGATGCAGCAGTTCGCAGGCCTTCAACTGCTCCACGTCCCAGGGCGTCTGATCAAGCAGCGCGGGCGCACCCACCGGTATCAGCAGTTCAGGGAACAGCGGGCTGACTTCCCAGTCCGGCGGAAAATGCCCGTCGCCCAACAGCACTGCGCAATCGAAGGGTTCATGGTTGAAATCCACATGGTCGACGTCCATCCAGGCACTGGTGAGCTGCACCTCGTTGCCCGGCTGCAAGTGGCGAAAACGGCTCAGGCGCGCCAGCAGCCAGCGCATGGTCAGGGTCGAAGGGGCCTTCATGCGGATCACCCCATCTTCGCTGTGCAGGGTGTTGCAGGCACGCTCAAGTGCGGCGAAACCCTCGCGCACACCGGGCAACAGCAGGCGCGCCGCCTCGCTCAACTGCAGGGTGCGGCCATTGCGCAGAAACAGCCGGCAGGCGAAGTGCTCCTCCAGCGTGCGGATGTGCCGGCTGACCGCACTCTGGGTTATCGATAACTCATCGGCGGCACGGGTGAACGAACTGTGCCTGGCAGCGGCCTCGAACGCCCGCAAGGCGTAGAGAGGCGGTAAACGGCGTGACATGCGGGCGTGCTCCAGCAATGAAATACGGGTTGGCACGGATCATACTCACATGAGTTTTAATCATGCCAATGATCGTTTTTATCCTTTTGTGCAATGGCCCGCAAAGGCCGAGAATCCACGGCTTACCCTTCCCTTTTCAGGAGCTGCATCATGCAGGCTGCGCCCGTTACCGAACTCAAGGCATTGCTACGGCTGGCCGGGCCGCTGATCGCCTCGCAGTTGGCGCACATGCTGATGCTGCTCACCGACACCCTGATGATGGCCAAAATCAGCCCCGAGGCCCTGGCTGGTGGCGGGCTGGGCGCGGCCAGCTATTCCTTCGTGTCGATCTTCTGCCTGGGAGTGATTGCCGCCGTCGGTACCTTGGTCGCGATTCGCCAGGGTGCGGGCGACAACCCCGGTGCCACGCGCCTGACCCAGGCCGGGCTATGGCTGGCCTGGGGCATGGCCATCGTCGCCGCGCTGGTACTGTGGAACCTGTCGCCGGTGCTGCTGATGCTGGGCCAGACACCGGGCAACGTGGCTTTTGCCAGCCAGTTCCTGCTGGTGCTGCCGCTGGCCCTGCCCGGCTACCTGAGCTTCATGGCGTTGCGCGGGTTCACCAGTGCACTGGGGCGTTCGACGCCGGTGATGGTGATCAGCCTGGTCGGCACCGTGGTCAATTTCCTGCTCAACTACGCCTTGATCGAAGGCATGTTCGGCCTGCCGAAGCTGGGCCTGATGGGCATCGGCCTGGTGACCGCGCTGGTGGCCAATGCCATGGCCATCGCACTGGCGCTGTACATCCGCCGCCATCCGGCCTACGCGGACTTCCCGATACGCCAGGGCCTGAGCCGCCCGCACCTGCCGGCGTTGCGCGAGCTGTGGCGCCTGGGCCTGCCGATTGGTGGCACCTACACCGTGGAGGTCGGGCTGTTTGCCTTCGCAGCGCTGTGCATCGGCACCATGGGCACCACCGACCTGGGCGCGCACCAGATCGCCCTGCAGATCGTGTCGACCGCGTTCATGATCCCGGCGGGCCTGTCATACGCGGTGACCATGCGTGTGGGCCTGCATTACGGCGCCGACCGCCTGCTGGCGGCGCGTCAGGCCGGGCGCGTGGGCATCGGTTTTGGCGCGGCGATGATGCTCGGTTTCTCGCTGCTGTTCTGGCTGATGCCCGAGGCGCTGGTGGGGCTGTTTCTGGACCGCCAGGACCCGGCCTTCGCCGATGTGATCCGGGTGGCGGTGAGCCTGTTGATGGTGGCGGCGTGGTTCGAGCTGTTCGACGGTATTCAGACCATCGCGATGGGCTCTATTCGCGGGCTCAAGGACGCCAAGACCACGTTCCTGGTGGGGTTGGCCGGGTACTGGCTGATCGGCGCACCGGCGGCGTGGGTGTTCGCGTTTCCCATGGGCGGCGGCGCGGTAGGCGTGTGGTGGGGGCTGGCGCTGGGGTTGGCGTGTGCGGCAATCGGGCTGACGGTGGCGTTCGAGTGGCGGATGCGGCGGTTGCTGGGCAGTTCGCAGATGGCACAGGTTTCTGTACAACCTTGAGGGCCTGTTCGCCGGCAAGGCCGGCTCCTACCCTGTTTCGCGCATGCCGGCGACGGGGGCTACAGCGCCACTGCGCCCTGCCCCGCCCCCTGCACCAGATACTCGACCAGTTGCTCGATCGGCAACGGCCGGCTGATCAGAAAGCCCTGCACCTGGTCGCAGCCAAAGCTGCGCAGCAACGCCAGCTGTTCCTCGGTCTCCACGCCCTCGGCCACCACCTCCAGGTTCAGGTTGTGCGCAAGGTTGATCATGGCGTGCACCAGCTTGCGGTTCTCTTCGCGCTGCTCCATGCCACCGACAAAGCTGCGGTCGACCTTGAGCAGGGCGATCGGCAGGCTGTTCAGGTGCACGAACGACGAAAAGCCGGTGCCGAAGTCATCCAGCGAAAACCGCACCCCCAAGCGTCCCAGCGCGTCCATGGTCTGCTTGACCAGGTCGTTGCGCCGCATCACTGCGGTCTCGGTCAGCTCGAACTCCAGCCAGCCCGCATCCACCCCGTGCTCGACGATCAGCCGCCCCAGCGTTGCCAGCAGTTGGCTGTCCTGAAACTGGCGAAATGACAGGTTGACCGCCATGTGCAATGGCGCCAGCCCCTGCTCGCGCAGTGCCTGCATGTCGCGCAGGGCACGCGAGATCACCCAGTAGCCCAGCGGCACGATCAGCCCGCTCTGCTCGGCCAGCGGCACGAATTCGCTCGGTGGCAGCAGGCCACGCTCGCTGTGGCGCCAGCGCACCAGTGCCTCCAGGCCGACGATGCGCCCGTCGCTCAGGTCCAGGCGTGGCTGGTAGTGCAGTTCCAGTTCGTCGCGGCGCAGGCCTCGGCGCAGCTCGCTTTCCAGGTCGGCCAGGCTGCGTGCGTTGCGGTTGATGCGCTCGTTAAAGATGTGAAAGGTGCAGCCCTGGGTGCTCTTGGCCTGCTGCATGGCGATGTGCGCGTGCCACATCAGCGGGTCGGCACCAGCCTGCGCACGGGCATGCGCCACGCCCAGGCTGCACCCCAGCAGCAGGCTTTCGCCGTCAATCCAGTAGGGTTCGGCCAGGGCCTCGGTGATGCGCTCGGCCATCCACTCGGCACGCTGCGGCTCGCGCCGGGTGTCGATCAGCAGGGCGAATTCGTCGCTGCCCAGGCGCGCCACCTGATCGCCTGCCTCGAGCTGGCGCTTGAGCCGGCTGACCACCTGCAGGATCAGGCGGTCACCGGCCTGGTGGCCGAGGGCATCGTTGGCGTGGCGGAAGTTGTCCAGGTCCAGGTGCCCGAGGGCCACACCACGCCCGTCGTTTTCGGCCAGGCGCGCGGCCAGCAGGGTCTGGAAGCCCTGGCGGTTGGCAATGCCGGTCAGCGGGTCCTGCTCGGCCAGGCGCTGCAGGGTGGCTTCGAGCACACCCCGCTCGCGCACATGGCGCAGGCAGCGGCGCAGCATGTCGCCGCTCAGCTGCTCGAACACCAGCCAGTCGCTCACACCCGGCGGCGCCTCGGGCGGCTCCTGCTCCAGCAGCAGCACCATGGGCAGGTCGCAACGCCCGGGCGCCGGCTGCAAGCCCGGGGTGGCCAGCACCAGCGCGTTGCGGTCGCGGGCGAACAGGCTGTCGACCGCGTCCCAGCCGGGTGCGGTCACCAGCACCGCGCCACCGCCCAGCGGCAGCAGGCATTCACCAAGGGCAACGGCCCAGTGCGGCCCGTCCGCCAGCAGAAGCAGACGCAACGGTTCGACAAGCGTAGACAAGCTGGCTCCTTAGCACGAGAACGCGGTCAATGACGATGTGGGCGGGATGCTCGATCCTGAACCATCAAATGTAAATGGTTTTCACTTTAACTCACGACATTCCTTCGTCCTGATCCCGCGGTATTTCGCCACGCATCCTGCGGGAAAGTATCAAAAGCGGCAAATTAAGATCGCGTGGTACGTCACACTGTCAGACGGTCGCGGCACAATTGCTCTGCGCCTGCTAAAATGCCCGGCTATTTTTCAGCGACCCCCGGTTAACGTCATGTCCCGACTCAACCCCCGGCAACAGGAAGCCGTGAGCTACGTCGGCGGCCCTCTTTTGGTGCTCGCCGGTGCTGGCTCCGGCAAGACCAGCGTGATCACGCGCAAGATCGCCCACCTGATCCAGAACTGCGGCATCCGTGCCCAGTACATCGTGGCCATGACCTTCACCAACAAGGCGGCGCGCGAGATGAAGGAGCGCGTGGGCACCCTGCTGCGCGGCGGCGAGGGGCGCGGCCTGACGGTATCGACCTTCCACAACCTTGGCCTGAACATCATTCGCAAGGAGCATGAACGGCTGGGCTTCAAGCCGGGTTTCTCGATTTTCGACGAAACCGACGTCAAGGCCCTGATGACCGACATCATGCAGAAGGAATACTCCGGGGACGATGGCGTCGACGAGATCAAGAACATGATCGGCGCCTGGAAGAACGACCTGATCCTGCCGCCCGAGGCCCTGGAGAACGCGCGCAACCCCAAGGAGCAGACCGCCGCCATCGTGTATGCGCACTATCAGCGCACGCTCAAGGCGTTCAACGCGGTGGACTTCGACGACTTGATCCTGCTGCCGGTCAAGCTGTTCCAGGACCACCCCGACATTCTGCAGAAGTGGCAGAACAAGGTGCGCTACCTGTTGGTGGACGAATACCAGGACACCAACGCCAGCCAATACCTGCTGGTGAAGATGCTGATCGGTACGCGCAACCAGTTCACCGTGGTGGGCGACGACGACCAGTCGATCTATGCCTGGCGCGGCGCGCGCCCTGAAAACCTGATGCTGCTCAAGGACGACTACCCGTCCCTGAAGGTGGTGATGCTCGAGCAGAACTACCGCTCCACCAGCCGCATCCTGCGCTGCGCCAACGTGCTGATCTCCAACAACCCCCACGCCTTCGAGAAGCAGCTGTGGAGCGAGATGGGCCACGGCGACGAGATCCGCGTGATCCGCTGCAAGAACGAGGAAGCCGAGGCCGAGCGCGTGGCCATGGAGATCCTCAGCCTGCACCTGCGTACCGACCGCCCGTACAGCGACTTCGCCATCCTCTACCGCGGCAACTACCAGGCCAAGCTGATCGAGCTGAAGCTGCAGCACCACCAGATCCCCTACCGCCTGTCGGGCGGTAACAGTTTCTTCGGCCGCCAGGAAGTAAAAGACCTGATGGCCTACTTCCGCCTGCTGGTGAACCCGGACGACGACAACGCCTACCTGCGCGTGATCAACGTGCCGCGCCGCGAAATCGGCTCCACCACCCTGGAAAAACTCGGCAACTACGCCACCGAGCGCAAGGTGTCGATGTATGCCGCCAGCGAGGAGCTGGGCCTGGGCGAGCATCTGGACAGCCGCTTCACCGATCGCCTGCAGCGCTTCAAGCGCTGGATGGACAAGGTACGCGAGCAGGTCGCGCTGGAAGACCCGATCGCCGCGCTGCGCAGCATGGTGACCGACATCGACTACGAGAACTGGATCCGTACCAACAGTTCCAGTGACAAGGCCGCGGACTTTCGCATGGGCAACGTCTGGTTCCTGATCGAGGCGTTGAAAAACACCCTCGAGAAGGACGAGGAAGGCGGCATGACCATCGAGGAAGCCATCGGCAAGCTGGTGTTGCGCGACATGCTCGAACGCCAGCAGGAAGAGGAAGAAGGCGCCGAGGGCGTGCAGATGATGACGCTGCATGCCTCCAAGGGCCTGGAGTTTCCCTACGTGTTCATCATGGGCATGGAAGAGGAAATCCTCCCGCACCGCTCCAGCATCGAGGCCGACACCATCGAGGAGGAGCGGCGCCTGGCCTACGTGGGCATCACCCGCGCACGCCAGACCCTGGCCTTCACCTTTGCCGCCAAGCGCAAGCAGTACGGCGAGATCATCGATTGCGCGCCAAGCCGCTTCCTCGATGAATTGCCCGATGACGACCTGGCCTGGGAAGGCCTGGACGATACACCCACGGAAGTCAAAGCCGTGCGTGGCAATACGGCCCTGGCCGATATCCGCGCCATGCTCAAACGATAGATAATCCACCTTTGCCCTGGCTTGTTGCCGGGGCCTTTTGGCTACATCGAGGAATTACACCAGTGGAAGCACTGCACCAGAAGATTCGCGAAGAAGGCATCGTGCTTTCCGATCAGGTTCTCAAAGTCGATGCGTTTCTCAACCATCAGATCGACCCTGCGCTGATGCAACTGATTGGCGACGAGTTCGCCCGTCTGTTCGCCGATGCGGGCGTGACCAAGATCGTCACCATCGAGGCCTCGGGGATTGCCCCGGCGGTGATGACCGGTTTGAAGCTGGGCGTGCCGGTGATCTTCGCCCGCAAGCACCAGTCGCTGACCCTGACCGAGAACCTGCTGGTGGCTTCGGTGTACTCGTTCACCAAGCAGACCGAGAACACCGTGGCGATTTCGCCGCGTCACCTCAACAGCAGCGACCGCGTGCTGGTGATCGACGACTTCCTGGCCAACGGCAAGGCGTCGCAGGCGCTGATCTCGATCATCAAGCAGGCCGGCGCAACCGTGGCCGGGCTGGGCATCGTGATCGAGAAGTCGTTCCAGGGCGGACGTGCCGAGCTGGACAGCCAGGGCTATCGCGTCGAGTCGCTGGCCCGGGTGAAGTCGCTGGACGGTGGTGTGGTCAGCTTTATCGAGTAAGGCTTACCGACCGCTTCGCCAGCAAGGCTGGCTCCTACAGGTGCTCCACCGCCTGCAGGAGCCGGCCTTGCCGGCGAAAGCGTTCTACGCGGTAGTTTGCAAAGCCGCCAGCAGCAACCGCTGGTACAGGTCCTCCTTCAGCCCGTCCGGCTCGCTCAGGCCCATGCGCCGCAGATGCCCGGGATACCGCTCCGGCCCCGGCGCATCCAGTGCCGCCTTGCCCAGCTCCAGCGCCTCGCTCAACTTGAACTTGCTCTTGAGCCAGTTCAGCGCGCGCAGCAGGTCCTTCTCTTCAGCGGTGAAATCGCTGCCCAGCGGATACTCGGCAAACAACCGCGCATGCCGCCCACGCAATGCCTCCAGCCGCTGCGGCGTGTTCTGCGTGAAGCGCGCATCCAGCTCGAAATCCTGCGCCAGCTTGCCGGCCTTTTTCGCCTGCTCCATCAGCCCGGGCTGGAACCGCGAATCGCTGATCGCCAGCAACCGCGCAATCACCTCGGCGTCGGTCTGCCCGCGCAGGTCGGCAATGCCGTATTCGGTCACCACGATATCGCGCAGATGCCGCGGGATGGTGCAGTGCCCGTAGGTCCACAGCAGGTTGGAACTGACCTCCCCGCCGGCTTCGCGCCAGCTGCGCAGCAGCAGGATGGAACGCCCGCCTTCCAGCGCATGGGCCTGGGCGACGAAGTTGTACTGCCCGCCCACCCCGCTCAGTACGCGACCGTCCTCGAGCTGGTCGGCCACCCCCGCCCCCATCAGGGTCATGGTGAACACCGTGTTGATGAAGCGTGCATCGCGGCGCTGTTCGCGCTTGAGGGCCTCGTCACCGTACAGCTCGTTGATGAAGCTGATCGCGTGCATGGCAAAGGATTTGCGCTGCGCCAGCGGCATCTCGCGCAGGCGCTGGTAGAACGCCTGCGGCCCGAGGAAGAAACCGCCATGCACCAGCACCCCGTCGGCCACCGGCCGGCGCACCACGCCCGCCTCCGCCAGCGCGAGCAATCCGTTCACGAACATCTCGCTGCAGCCATACAGGCCCTGGGCAAACGGCGCAGTGCCGCCTTCACGCTCGATCAGCACCTGCCAGGGCGCCAGGTCGAGGTCGGCGAGCAGCGCCTGGTACTCCGGCGCGTCCCCCTGGCGCGCCAGCAACGCGGCGGCCAGCGCATCACCCATGGCGCCGATGCCGATCTGCAGGGTGCCGCCGTCGCGCACCAGGGTGCTGGCGTGCACGCCGATGAAGTGGTCCTGGGTGGTGACGGGCATGTTCGGCGTGGAGAACAGCCGAGTGGTTTCCGGGGCGTCGATCAACAGGTCGAAATCGTCCTGCGCCAGTTCGCTGTCGCCCGGCATGTAGGGCAGCTCGTCGTGCACGTGCCCCAGCATCAGGATGGTTTCGCCGGCTGCACGCCGGCGCGCGATCATTGGCAGCAGGTCGAGGGTGATGTCGGGGTTGCAGCTCAGGCTCAGGTGCCCGGTGCGCTCGGGGTGGGCGGCAACGATCTGCGCCACCAGGTTCAGGCCCTTGGCATTGATGTCGCGGGCCGCATGACTGTAGTTGCTGCTGACGTAGTCCTGCTGGGCCATGTGGCTGTGCAGCATGCTGCCCGGCTGCATGAAGAACTGCTCGACGCGGATGTTGGCCGGCAACCGGTCGCGGCGCAGGTCCTGCAGGTATTCCAGTTCGGGGTAGTCGGCGAACACGCGCTCCACGAAGGGTTCGAGAAAGCGCCGCTGCAGGCCGTCACCCAGGTCCGGGCGGCCCAGGCTCAGTGCGGTGTAGATGGTCAGTTGCCGCTCGGGCAGCTCACGCACCCGTGCATACAGCGCATTGACGAAGCGGTTGGGCTTGCCCAGGCCCAGTGGCAGGCCCATGTGGATGTGCGCCGGCAAACGCGCCAGCACTTCGTCCACGGCGATCTCGATCGAACAGCGGTGCGCCATCTCGGCCTCCTAGGCATCCGTGATTCCAGGGTTGGACCGAGCATGCCCCGCGTTTGCTGCAATGGCCAGCGTCAGAAACGACAAAGCCCGCACGTGGCGGGCCTTGTAGCTGCAGCGTCGGGCTTACTTGAGGCCGGACATCTTCTCGATGGCGGCCTTGAGGTCGTCATCCGAGCAGTCGGCACAGGTGCCTTTTGGCGGCATGGCGTTGATGCCGGTGATGGCCTTGGCCAGGATGCCGTCCAGGCCGCCCTGGTGGTCGGCGCGCTCTTTCCAGGCGGCGGTATCGCCGATCTTCGGTGCGCCCAGCAGACCGCTGCCATGGCACGCGTTGCAGTGCTTGGCGATGACTTCATCCGGGGTCTTGGCACCGCCACCGCCGGCAGTGGCGGCCACTTCCATGCCCTTGCATTCCTGCCCTTGTACACACACCTGACCGACCGGCTCCAGCCGCTTGGCGATGTCGTCATTGGTCACAGCCTGGGCGTTGACGGCCCATA
Organism: Pseudomonas sp. S12(2018); assembly: GCF_024355235.1. Taxonomy (NCBI): domain Bacteria; kingdom Pseudomonadati; phylum Pseudomonadota; class Gammaproteobacteria; order Pseudomonadales; family Pseudomonadaceae; genus Pseudomonas; species Pseudomonas sp. S12(2018). The sequence continues at coordinate 13,413 of NZ_QLAD01000007.1, read as the reverse complement.
GGGCTACTACGGCTGCTGGTACGGCCAGCATTGTCTTGATTAGATTCACGCGTACACCCTCATGGTGGCTAGTCACGCCCGCGGCCACGGTTTCGCAGGCCGCGCAAGTATAGCGGGAACCCCGCCTCACCGAAACAACCCTAAAGACCAAAGGGGTTTAGCCGCGACAATCCGCCGCGCATTGGCGACGCGCGTGGGCTCAGAAGTTGGCCGGGGTGGCGGCACTGATCAGCCGGGCCGGCTCATCGTAGGGATTGCGGAATCGATGCGGCTTGGTGCTCTCGAAATAGTAGCTGTCGCCCGCCTCGAGGATGAAGGTTTCAAGCCCCACCACCAGCTCCAGGCGCCCTTCGAGCAGAATGCCGGTCTCTTCGCCGTCGTGGGTGAGCATCTCTTCGCCGGTGTCGGCACCGGGCGGGTAGATCTCGTTTAGAAAGGCAATGGCGCGGCTGGCGTGGGCCTTGCCGACCAGCTTCATGGTGACTGCGCCGTCGGATATATCGATCAGTTCGTTGGCCTTGTACACGATCTGGGTCGGGTTCTCGGGCTGCAGCTCTTCGGAAAAGAACTCCACCATCGACATCGGAATACCGCCCAGCACCTTGCGCAGCGAGCTGATCGAAGGGCTCACGCTGTTCTTCTCGATCATCGAGATGGTGCTGTTGGTCACGCCCGCCCGCTTGGCCAGCTCGCGTTGAGACAGGCCTTTGAGCTTGCGAATGGCTTGCAGTCGTTCACCGACGTCCAAGGCCTGGGCCCTCCTAAACGAACACGTGGGGTCGAAATTGAACGGTATCATCGCAACAGCGTTCAGTATTTACAACACTTCGACCCGCAGCCCGTCCGCTTTGGCGCCTCAATTGCCGCCGTACACCATCGGCACCCGACGCAGGTTGCAGAAGATCTGATACGGGATGGTGCCCGCCTGGATCGCCACGTCGCTGGCCAGCACGTGCTTGCCCCACAACTCCACCGGGCTGCCCAGCCCGGCCTCGGGCACATCGGTGAGGTCGATGCACAACATGTCCATCGACACGCGGCCAATCAGCTGGCTGCGCTTGCCGGCCACCAGCACCGGGGTACCGGTGGGTGCCAGGCGCGGGTAGCCGTCGGCATAGCCCATGGCGACCACACCCACGCGGGTGGGGCGCGGGCTGATGAATTTCGCACCGTAGCCCACCGGCTCGCCGGCCGGCAGTTCGCGCACGCAGATCACTTTGGATTCCAGGGTCATCACCGGCTGCAGGCGCTGAGCCTGGGCCTGCGGCACCTCGAAGGGCGTGGCGCCATACAGCATGATGCCCGGACGCACCCAGTCGCTGGGCACCTGCGGCCAGCCCAGCACGGCCGGCGAGTTGCGCAGGCTGACCTCGGCACTCAGGCCCTGGCGCGCGGCTTCGAACACCGCCACCTGCTCGCTGCTGGCCGTGCTGTCGAGTTCGTCGGCACGGGCGAAGTGGCTCATCAGCACGATGCGCGCCACCTTGCCGCTGGCCAGCAGACGCTGGTAGGCGCCGTGGTAGTCCTTGGGGTGCAGGCCGACGCGGTGCATGCCGGTGTCGAGCTTGAGCCACACGGTGATCGGGCGGGTCAGGCCGGCCTGTTCGATGGCTTCGAGCTGCCACAGCGAATGCACCACGCACCACAGGTCCTGCTCGGCAATCAGGGGCAGCTCGCTGGCTTCGAAAATGCCCTCGAGCAGCAGCACCGGGGCCTTGATGCCGGCAGCACGCAGCTCCAGCGCCTCTTCGATGCAGGCCACGGCAAACCCGTCGGCCTCGCCCTCCAGCGCCTGGGCGCAGCGCACCGCGCCGTGCCCGTAGGCGTCGGCCTTGATCACGGCCAGCGCCTTGGCGCCGGTCAGTTCGCGGGCGAGTTGATAGTTGTGGCGCAGCGCTTGGAGATCGATCAGGGCACGGGCGGGACGCATGACGGCAGCCTTCTGGCAGTCGGGTGAGTTGGGTAACGGATTACGGCAGGGCGGCGACGATCGAGATCTCGACCAGCATCTGCGGATTGCACAGCCGGGCCTGAACGGTGGCGCGGGCCGGGGCATTGCCTTTGGCCAGCCACTGGTCCCACACCGTGTTCATGGCCTGGAACTGGGTGTCGATGTCGCTGAGGTAGATGGTCGCCGACAGCACGCGGCTCTTGTCGGTACCGGCCAGGTCCAGCAGCCGCTCGATGTTGGCCAGAACCTCGCGGGTCTGCTGGCCGACGTCGCCGTTCAGGTCATTACCCACCTGGCCCGACAGGTAGACGGTGCCGTTGTGGGTAACGATCTGGCTCATGCGCTCATTGGTGAGCTGGCGCTGGATTGACATGCTTTGCAGTCTCCTGACTGTTGCTGTAGCGGGAAATGTCGAGGCCTTCGGCGCTGATCTGCGGCTTCTTGCGCGCCATCAGGTCGGCCAGCAGGCGACCCGAACCGCACGCCATGGTCCAGCCGAGGGTGCCGTGGCCGGTGTTCAGGAACAGGTTGCGAAACGCCGTGGCGCCCACGATCGGCGTGCCGTCGGGGGTGGTCGGGCGCAGGCCGGTCCAGAAGCTGGCCTGGCTCAGGTCGCCGCCGCGAGGATAAAGGTCGTTGACGATCATCTCCAGCGTTTCGCGCCGACGCGGGTTGAGCGACAGGTCGAAACCGGCGATCTCGGCCATGCCGCCGACGCGGATGCGGTTGTCGAAGCGGGTGATCGCGACCTTGTAGGTCTCGTCGAGAATCGTCGAGGTTGGGGCCATGGCCGGGTCGGTGATCGGCACGGTCAGCGAGTAGCCCTTGAGCGGGTACACCGGGGCCTTGATGCCCAGCGGCTTGAGCAGTTGCGGCGAGTAGCTGCCCAGGGCCAGCACGTAGCGATCGGCGGTTTCCAGCTTGCCGTCGATCCATACGCCGTTGACCCGGTCGCCCGCGTGATCGAGGCGCTCGATGTTCTGCCCGAAGCGGAATTCCACGCCCAGGTCGCGCGCCATTTCGGCCAGGCGCGTGGTGAACAGCTGGCAGTCGCCGGTCTGGTCGTTGGGCAGGCGCAGGGCACCGGCGAGGATGTCGGTGACATTGGCCAGGGCAGGCTCCACGCGGGCAATGCCGTCGCGGTCGAGCAGCTCGTAGGGCACACCGGACTGTTCCAGCACGGCGATATCCTTGGCCGCGTTGTCCAGTTGCGCCTGGGTGCGGAACAACTGGGTGGTGCCCAGGGTACGGCCTTCGTAGGCAATGCCGGTTTCGGCACGCAGCTCGTCAAGGCAGTCGCGGCTGTACTCGGACAGGCGCACCATGCGCTCCTTGTTCACCGCATAGCGGTTGGCCGTGCAGTTGCGCAGCATCTGCGCCATCCACAGGTACTGGTCGATGTCGGCGGTGGCCTTGATGGCCAGCGGGGCGTGGCGCTCGAGCAGCCACTTGATGGCCTTGAGCGGCACACCGGGTGCAGCCCAGGGCGAGGCATAACCCGGCGATACCTGGCCAGCGTTGGCGAAGCTGGTTTCCATGGCCACCGCCGGCTGGCGATCGACCACCACCACTTCAAACCCCTGACGAGCCAGATAGTAGGCACTGGCGGTCCCGATGACGCCGCTACCAAGTACCAGAACGCGCATGTTGTTATCCCTCGAGGCGGCGTACCGCACACATTTGTTGTTTAAGGCATGGATGGGCGCAGTATAGGAAGGTAGAGGCAGTGCTTTTCACTATATAAAAGCCTATATTTGGCGAGAATTCTCGGCAGGGTCGGCTTTTACGGAGGGGCATCCACTATGAGAACCCAGCATCAAAGCAAACGTGAACTGGACAAGATCGACCGCAACATCCTGCGCATCCTGCAGACCGACGGGCGCATCTCGTTCACCGAACTGGGCGAGAAGGTCGGCCTGTCGACCACCCCATGCACCGAGCGGGTCCGGCGTCTGGAGCGCGAAGGCATCATCATGGGCTACAACGCCCGGCTCAACCCACAGCACCTCAAGGGCAGCCTGCTGGTGTTCGTCGAGATCAGCCTGGACTACAAGTCGGGGGACACTTTCGAAGAGTTTCGCCGCGCGGTGCTCAAGCTGCCCCACGTATTGGAATGCCACCTGGTATCGGGCGATTTCGACTACCTGGTGAAGGCGCGCATCTCGGAGATGGCCTCGTACCGCAAGCTGCTGGGCGACATCCTGCTCAAGCTGCCGCACGTGCGCGAATCCAAGAGCTACATCGTGATGGAAGAGGTGAAGGAAAGCCTCAACCTGCCGATCCCGGACTGAGCCTTACACCAGCACCTGGCGGGTGCTGGCGATGTACTGGTGCACCAGGCGCTCGGCCTGCGGGTCGATCATCTCGGCAGGGCCGCGACCATTGGGGCACGGCAGCCGCGGGGTAGTGCCGAACAGGCGGCAGATCAGCGGCCGCTCCTCGTACACCGTGCAGCCCTCGGGGCCCAGGTGCACACAGTTGAGCTCATCCAGCGCGGCCTGTTGCTCGGCCGCGCTCTTGCGTGGCAGGCGCGCCATTTCCTCGCTGGAGGTGGTCACCGGGCCGCAGCAATCGTGGCAGCCCGGCACGCAGGCGAACGACGGGATCTGTTCACGCAGGAAGCGGATCTTGTGACTGTTGCAACTCATGGCAGACTCGTGGCGGGAAAGGCTGAAGCGCCATTTTGCCCCACGGTTGCCTGCCGATCAAAGCACCGCCTATGCTGTGTCAAATTTTCCACACAGCCCTACCAGGATCCTTCAAACGTGCATACCACTTCCTACTACGCTGCCCACAGCGCCGGGCAACCGGCGTACCCGCCCCTGCAAGGCGAGCTGAACTGTGATGTGTGCGTGGTGGGCGGCGGCTTTTCGGGCCTCAATACCGCCATCGAACTGGCCGAACGCGGCCTGAGCGTGGTGCTGCTCGAAGCGCACAAGATCGGTTGGGGCGCCAGTGGACGCAATGGCGGGCAGCTGATTCGCGGGGTCGGACACGGCCTGGACCAGTTCACCCCGGTGATCGGCAGCGAGGGAGTGCGCAGCCTCAAACTGATGGGCCTGGAGGCAGTGGACATCGTGCGCCAGCGCATCGAACGCCATGCCATCGACTGCGACCTGACCTGGGGCTACTGCGACCTGGCCAACAAGCCACGGGAATTCGAGGGCTTCAGCGAAGAGATCGACGAACTGCGCGGACTGGGCTACACCCATGAGCTGCGCCTGGTGCAGCCCGACCAGATGCACACGGTGGTCGGCTCGCGTCGCTACGCCGGCGGCCTGGTGGACATGGGCTCGGGGCACCTGCACCCGCTGAACCTGGCGCTGGGCGAGGCCGAGGCCGCGCGCCAGCTGGGCGTGCAGGTGTTCGAGCATTCCCGTGTCACCCGCATCGAGCACGGCCCGCAGGTGCATGTGCACACCGCCAAGGGCTCGGTGCGGGCGAACACGCTGGTGCTGTGCTGCAATGCCTACATCAACGACCTGGACCGCGAGCTCAGTGGCAAGGTGCTGCCGGCCGGCAGCTACATCATCGCCACCGAACCGCTGAGCGAAGCCCTGGCCAACGAGTTGCTGCCGCAGAACATGGCGGTGTGCGACCAGCAGGTGACCGTGGACTACTATCGCCTCTCGGCCGACCGGCGCCTGCTGTTCGGTGGCGCCTGCCACTACTCGGGGCGCGATCCGCAGGACATCGGCGCCTACATGCGGCCCAAGATGCTCAAGGTGTTCCCGCAACTGGCCGACACCCGCATCGAATACCAGTGGGGCGGCATGATCGGCATCGGCGCCAACCGCCTGCCGCAGATCGGCCGCCTGCGCGACCGGCCCAACGTTTACTACGCCCAGGCCTATGCCGGCCACGGGCTCAACGCCACGCACCTGGCCGGGCGGCTGCTGGGCGAGGCGATCAGCGGCCAGCAGAGCGGGCGCTTCGACCTGTTCGCCCAGGTGCCGCACATCACCTTCCCTGGCGGCAAGCACCTGCGCTCGCCGCTGTTGGCGCTGGGCATGCTGTGGCACCGCCTCAAGGCACTGGCCTAGGGTCTCCAGAATGGCCTGAGACCTTCCTTCACGGCCTGTTCGCGGGTCAGGCCGATATCGCGCAGCTGCTCGGCATCGAGCTGCAGCAGCGCATGGCGTGAACGCCACCGCCGCATCATCACAGCCCAGCGACTCGGGCTGGCGGGCGCCTCATGTCGCGCCACCTCGCCTTTGGTGCACAGTGGCAGGCCTGCATCGCTCGCGCCGTTCATCGCTTCATTCCTCCAGGGTGGGTAACCGTGCAGCCATGATGCGCGGGGGCTGCAAGGCATTACAGATTCAACCGCCAGGTTTTATTTCCATACAGATGTGTCGATAACGGCGCTGAATGCTGTATTTTTGCCCAATCTGTACCGGTTGCCAGCCGCTTGCCCGCCCAGGAGTACGCCATGACCCTCTACGTCAACCTCGCCGAGCTGATTGGCGCACGCATCGAGCAGGGCCTCTACCGCCCCGGCGACCGCCTGCCGTCGGTGCGGGCCCTGAGCGTCGAGCATGGCGTGAGCCTGAGTACCGTGCAGCAGGCGTATCGGGTGCTGGAAGATCACGGGCTGGCGGCGCCCCGGCCCAAGTCCGGCTATTTCGTGCCTGACCATCGCCCACTACCCGCCCTGCCCGACGTCAGCCGCCCGGCCCAGCGCCCTGTGGATATCTCGCAATGGGACCAGGTGTTCGAGCTGGTGCGCAGCGTGCCGCGCAAGGACGTGGTGCAACTGGGCCGCGGCATGCCCGATGTCGGCAGCCCCACCCTCAAGCCGTTGCTGCGCAGCCTGGCGCAGCTGAGCCGGCGCCAGGACATGCCCGGCCTGTACTACGACACCGTCGCCGGCACCGAAGCCCTGCGCGAGCAGGTGGCGCGGCTGATGCTCGATTCGGGCTGCAGCCTGAGCACGGCAGACCTGGTGATCACCACCGGCTGCCAGGAAGCCCTGTCGATCAGCGTGCGCGCGGTGTGCCAGCCGGGCGACATCGTCGCGGTCGAATCACCGAGCTTTCACGGCGCCATGCAGACCCTCAAGGGCCTGGGCATGAAAGCGTTGGAGATCCCCACCGACCCGCTCACCGGCATCAGCCTCGAAGCCCTGGAGCTGGCCCTGGAACAGTGGCCGATCAAGCTGATCCAGCTGACCCCCAGCTGCAACAATCCATTGGGCTACATCATGCCCGAGGCGCGCAAACGCGCCCTGCTGACCCTGGCCCAGCGCTTCGACGTGGCGATCCTGGAGGACGACGTGTATGGCGACCTGGCCTACACCTACCCGCGCCCACGCACCATCAAGTCGTTCGACGACGATGGCCGCGTGCTGCTGTGCAGCTCGTTCTCCAAGACCCTTGCGCCCGGCCTGCGGGTGGGCTGGGTGGCGCCGGGGCGCTACCTGGAGCGGGTGATGCACATGAAGTACATCAGCACCGGCTACACCGCCACCCAGCCGCAGCTGGCGATTGCCGACTTCATCGAGGGCGGCCACTACCAGCCGCACCTGCGCCGTGTGCGCGGCCAATACCAGCGCGCCCGCGATCAGATGATCGACTGGGTGAGCCGCTACTTCCCCGCCGGCACCCGCGCCAGCCGGCCCCAGGGCGGCTTCGTGCTGTGGGTGGAACTGCCGGAAAGTTTCGACACCTTGCGCCTGAACCGGGCTTTACTAGAGCAAGGTGTGCAGATTGCGGTGGGCAGCATCTTTTCGGCGTCGGGCAAGTTCCGCAACTGCCTGCGCATGAACTTTGCCGCCCGCGCCACTGCCGAAATCGAAGCGGCCGTGCGCAAGGTCGGCGAAACCGCCATTCGTCTACTGGCCGAGGATGAGCGCGGCGGGTAACGTTGCGCCGCCCCGCGTGGTCCAACCCCCAACTGCCTTCCTGCTCAAGGACATGCCCCTTTGACCAAACCCAGGGCCTTCGCGCTGTTACTGATGCTGGCGCTCACCCTTGCCGGGTGCGCCACCTCCAGCACGCCCCGTACCGTGACCCAGGCCCTGCCCGCCAGCGACTCGGCCTTTGGCCGTTCGGTGCAGCGCCAGGCCAGCGCCCATGAGGGGCGGTCCGGCTTTCGCCTGCTGCCCAACAGCACCGAGGCGTTCCACGCCCGCGCCGAGCTGATCCGTAACGCCCAGAGCAGCATCGACCTGCAGTACTACATCGTGCATGACGGGCTCAGCACCCGCGCGCTGGTACACGAACTGCTGCAGGCTGCCGACCGCGGCGTGCGCGTGCGCATCCTGCTCGACGACACCACCAGCGACGGCCTGGACGAGGTCATCGCCACCCTGGCGGCGCACCCGAAGGTACAGATTCGCGTGTTCAACCCGCTGCACCTGGGGCGCAGCACCGGCGTGACCCGTGCCCTGGGCAGGCTGTTCAACCTGTCGCTGCAGCACCGGCGCATGCACAACAAGCTGTGGCTGGTGGACAACAGCATGGCCATCGTCGGCGGGCGCAACCTGGGTGACGAGTACTTCGACGCCGAGCCCAACCTGAACTTCACCGACATCGACATGCTGGGCGTGGGGCCGGTGGCCGAACAGCTGGGGCACAGCTTCGACCAGTACTGGAACAGCGCCCTGAGCCGACCCATTGGCGACTTCATGTTCAGCACGCCGAACGCCGACGACCTGCGTGTGAGCCGCGAGCGCCTGGAGGCTTCGCTGAGCGAGGCCAGGGTAAAGCGCAAGGCACTGTACGACCGCCTGATGGCCTACAAGACCCACCCGCGCCTGGATTCGTGGCGCAACGAGTTGATCTGGGCACACAACCAGGCGCTGTGGGATGCGCCAAGCAAGGTGCTGGCCCAGGCCGAGCCAGACCCGCGGTTGCTGCTGACCCAGCAGTTGGCGCCCGACCTGAACGACGTGCACCATGAGCTGATCCTGGTATCGGCCTACTTCGTCCCTGGCGAGACCGGCCTGCTGTACCTGACCAGCCATGCCGACGCCGGGGTGTCGGTGAGCCTGCTGACCAACTCGCTGGAGGCCACCGACGTGCCGGCGGTACACGGCGGCTATGCGCCGTACCGCAAGGCGCTGCTGGAACACGGGGTAAAACTGTACGAACTGCGCCGCCAGCCCGGCGACCCCAGCAGCGGGCGTATCCATCACTTCGGCAGTGCATCGGACTCGAGCCTGCACAGCAAGGCGATCGTGTTCGATCGGCAGAAGACCTTCATCGGCTCGTTCAACTTCGACCCGCGCTCGGTGCTGTGGAACACCGAGGTCGGCGTCCTGGTGGACAGCCCGCAACTGGCCGAGTACACCCGCGACCTGGCACTGCAGGGCATGGCCCCGGCGCTGAGCTATGAGCCGCGGCTGGTCGACGGCAAGCTGGTGTGGGTGACCGAGGACAATGGGCAGTTGCACACGTTGACGACAGAGCCAGGTGGGCTGTGGCGACGGTTCAATGCGTGGGTGAGCAAGGCGGTGGGGTTGGAGAGGATGTTGTAGGGTGAAATCTCCATGCTGTCGAACGCAGGTCGATGCTGCGCGAGCCGATCTGCGTGGAGTTAGCTCGTCAAGGGGTACCAGTGAGACCATGCCGCACGCTCTCGACACGAACCAAATCACAAGTAAATTTCAGTCGACTATTATCAACGCAGCGTATCTTTATAGCGACGGCCTCATCCACGACATCAAACGAAATTTCACAAATAACATTCTCATAGCCCCACTCGCTAAAATCGATACATTTACTCCCTATAAATGATAGTTCAATATAGACCGCATCATAATTTCTTGGCCACTTCACAGGGCTATTCTCAGGCTTTTCTCGAGTAACCAGCTTAATAGATAACCTTGGTTCATCCCGCCTGAAATTAACCTCTGTAATATCTGACCCTAGAAAATTTGGCATCCCTCCATATATCGTAGTCAATGCTTGCGGATTCATAACGTTAGGAAAATTCATTTACTTCTTATTCCGGCAAAAAAAATAGTAGTGTTGTACCATCGCCTCAACAGATACCGGATTCGCTCTGGAGTCAGTGCAGCTTGCTTGCGGCATTGGATGCCTGGAACGGCTGCCTTACCCGATTATTCTTACATGCAAATTCTTGTAGAAGTCCCAATGAATTACTAATTTTCTGTCAACCGACAAAAATAATGTATCAACAAAATCCAGTTCATCCACAAAGTCTAGCCACTCGTAAATACCTGTTTTCAACAAGGGGATTGCATTATCCATATGCATAACAAAAAAATCATGGAATGACTGAAAACCTATAGCTTCCAAAATTGAAATTAGTTCTCTTTTAAGATCGCTTCGCGAAACACTTTCATATGTTGTTTTGTTTTCTACACGATTCCAGTCAATGGAGGAACAGCTAATGGGGAAGTTGTCATTTATAACTTTAAAAACATCTACCTCTTCGTGATCGCTACATGCATGCAACTCGATAAACTCTTGACATTTTTTTGAGAAACCCATGGATTAAATCTCTTTACTATTTTGGTCACGGTTTTTCCTGAAGCATCAAAGCAAATGGTTCGCACATTTTTCTTTCTATTGAACGCATTGATGTGAGATTTATGTCTTTCATCATATTCCACCCGAAAACCTCGATACTCTCCACGAACTACTCTTCCGTTAAACGGTTGCGATCCAAATTTTGCTGGGTTCGGAACGCTACCTTTAGCTGTGATATGCGTGAAGCTAAGGGCATCATTCATTGCCTGATTGTAATCATCGTATATTTCATCACACTGTAGTTTTTCTTTTTTATTTTCTTGATCAGTGCATAAATTACATTTTTTCGTCAAGCCAAGTGGATCAACCCAATGTATTGGGATGGGTGCGTATTGATATACGTTCAAACCGCCTGAAAACCCGATCGGGTCCTGCCCAATAAACCGCCCAACCCTCGGATCATAGTACCGATACCGGTTGTAGTGCAGCGCAGTCTCACGGTAAAACCGTATCGGATTGCTCAGCCCGATCTGCCTCGCCCAAGCCGACCGCTCCTCATGCACCTCCCCCCCACGCCTTGTACTGCCCCGCCCACGCCACCGCCCCATGGTGGTCAGTCAGTTCCATCGGCGTGCCCAAGTGGTCGCACTGGTACCACGCAAGCGCGTCAAACGCCTGCGGCTGCATGTGCGTT
>NZ_QLAD01000007.1:0-1347 GCF_024355235.1 Pseudomonas sp. S12(2018) | reverse complement strand
AATTGTAAAATATTCAAGCACAAACTAACCGCACATTAGGTAAACTGAAAAGTCATCACGCCTTGCACGCTAGGCCGCGATTTCTCACTAAATCCTTCGTTTAAAAACACATAAACTACTCCGCCAGAGAAAATACCGACATCGTCTGGAAAAGCGATATCAAAATCATCTCCATTCAACATTATTCGGCACTCTGCACCTGCCACTGACTCCTCGTCCTGTAACCAAGACACAACACCACAGACTCTTGAGCTGAAATTGTTAGAAGAATCACACTCTATGTCATTTTCAATTAAGACCTTGCACGGAGACGATGCAAACTCCTTATACTCATTCCTTTCACCCCCATCGTTATCATGATAAATTACTACTGAACAATTTTCTCTTTCAGCCGTCAATTCTTCCCAGTGAAGAAATGTATCCTCTCGATAGTATGGCGAAAACAATGATATCCACCCTTGAGCGCCAAGCTCCACCCATTCGGCCGGCATTGTCAAAAGGTGAAGCAGTGGATGCCCATGCTTGTCGACCGGCCATTCTATATCTTGCGTCAATAGGCATCCGCCTGCCATGTGAGGTTCAGTTAATCTGGCCACGGTCGCGTTGACTTTCAAATTTTTCAAATAACTCTCCCAATTAGCAACAACAGCTGTTTTGTAAGAACGCATTCGATTTTTTTCGCAAACGTTTTGCCTGAGCTGCACTCATTCCAGATTTTCTAAGCGCCCCCTGCCACACATCCATCTGACGCTTAGTTGGCTTACCATTCTCACCAAGCTCAAACTCATTTTTCCCGTTAGTGCCCAAGTGCACCTTGGAAAGGGCAGCTTCTTGTCTATGTACATTGACATGCTGAGTTCTCGTCAATGCAATAGACGGGTTGCCTTCCATTCTCCCGCCGCCCTTGCAACCCATCTGTTCTAGGGCCTTATTTCTCACCAATTCATGTGCATCTAACTTATCGCCAGCGTTACCTGTGCCTGTGAGGTCTCCATATGTACCCAGTTGCCCAGTCGCTGCCAAGCCTAGTGGATCTGTCCACTCGACAGCGTTTGGTGCGTACATAAACAGGTTTAAGCCACCCGAGTAGCTAATCGGGTCCTGCCCAATAAACCGCCCCACCCCCGGATCATAGTACCGATACCGGTTGTAGTGCAGCCCAGTCTCCCGGTCGTGATACTGCCCCTGAAACCGTATCGGATTGCTCAGCCCAATCTGCCTGGCCCAGCCCGAGCGCTCCTCTCTTACCTCACCCCACGCCTTATACTGCCCCGCCCACGCCATCTCGCCATTGTGGTCGGTCAGCTCCATTGGCGTGCCCAAGTGGTCGCACTGGTACCACGCAAG
>NZ_QLAD01000006.1:428277-429873 GCF_024355235.1 Pseudomonas sp. S12(2018) | reverse complement strand
GGGCACGCCGATGGAACTGACTGACCACCATGGGGCGGTGGCGTGGGCGGGGCAGTACAAGGCGTGGGGGGAGGTGCATGAGGAGCGGTCGGGCTGGGCAAGGCAGGTTGGGCTAAGTAACCCAATACGGTTTCAGGGGCAGTATCACGACCGGGAGACTGGGCTGCATTACAACCGGTATCGGTACTATGATCCGGGGGTTGGGCGGTTTGTTAGCAACGACCCGATTAGTTATTCGGGTGGATTAAATCTTTACCTGTATGCAGCAAACCCTGTCGAATGGACGGACCCACTCGGACTGGAGAAAGTTGTTGCTGCGAGAAGCCGTGCGCATGCGTTGAGGCTTGCACAGCAGCATGCTCAAGTTCCGAGGGTTGGTCGAGGAGGTAAGGAAATCACTACAGATATCCTTAGGGATGAGAGTAAAGGAAAAAATTATGCTTGCCTGTGCGCTAGAGGAAGTATGCTTGGGCGAAGAGGAAATGATACTTCGCTAGTTTTTGATCACCCAGATGGGCACCCTCACATGGTGGGGGAAGTATTTCCTGAGCATCATAATGGGCCGCACGTGCACGCAAGAAACAAAAAAGGCGAAACATTAGTGATTACTTATCCAGGGTGATTGGGAAAATGTTGGATATCTTGGTTCACAGGTCGAAATTCAAATATTTCAAGAAAGGAGGCAGTGATCTTATATCTTCTTTGCCAGCGAGTGATGAGGATGAGTTTGCTGCTGTTATGGCTCGTGGTACAAATGGGTTGTTGGGGTTTAACGTTAGTCCAGCGGCGCGAAGTATCCTGAAAGCGTTACTTTGCGAGTGCTATTGCCTTGATGCTCCTGACACTATTTTCCACCCAGGAGAACGGCGTGAGGGTGGAATGCCAGATTATTTTTTCAAAGATAAAGGTGGTGCGTTCAATGGTTTGTTGGTGGAGCATGAGCGTTATGTATTGAGTTTAAAAAAATATAATATCATTTCCCGGCATAAGCATATTGAAGTGCCTCTGCCTTCCATGCTGGCTGAGTTTATGAGGGATGGTGGTCGCCTCGAAAATGAACTATATAAACACTTGCTGTCTTCGTGCGAGTACTTTGGGATTTTACAGCACTCGGAAGAGCACGGGTGGGGGGCGTTTGATTTGATTTCCCATGATATAGATTATTTTCTTAACAGATTAGAACGCTTGGTGGGTGATCATGGGCGTCTAGTGTTTATCGAAAATATGCGGGATATGCCTTGTTGGTAGTGCGGTCAACGCAATATTGACCTGCGTGGCTGGCCGAACGTACGACTCACCTGACTGATTAGTCGCAGTCCGAGAGCTTGCCTACGATCGCACGGTCATGAAGCTCGACCATCACGAAATACTCAGCTACGAGTGCGATGACCTGCACCGTGAAGTGGTGCGCCATCAGGGCAACAGGCTGATGCAGACCCAGGCCTGGAACCCGGCCGGACGGTTAGCCCGATGCTGCCGGGCAACTGACCGATATCCACGATAGCCACAGTGACGACAAGCTCAAGGTCGAGTACAGCTATGACGCCCTCTGGCGGCGATTGCACAAACACTCGGTTGCGCATTATTCGAACAAGC